>JBJDYN010000046.1:0-3508 GCA_051867395.1 Faecousia sp.
TGTCTCTTCCCTATGTGTTACCTATGTTTCTCTTGACAAGTGACCCTCCCCTACAATGGGTGCAAGCATAAACGATCATTTACCATAGCACTGCACCTGCGGTCGAGGGGCCCAAAGGATGTACGTCTACCACCCAAAGTGCGTAACGCATTTGCCGCGGGCCTTGCCCGCTAAACGATCATTTACCGCGCATATTTTGCCTCGACTGAATAGTTACACCATTTTTTGTCTTGCAGTATCCTATGTTCCTCCGTTTCAGGGTTTTATCGGAATTAATTTATCACAATTTCCTCCAAAAGCAAAGACAACCCCATTTCCCTTCCAAAATTTGGCGTATTCACAGATGATTACAAATGTGTTACAATTAGTACGCACATGTGCCAGACTTCGACAAATGAGGTGAGTGTTATTCGAAAGCTTTTGTCTTTTCTTTTTCTGTTTCTGATCACGGTGAGTCTGCTGTCTCTGACGACGGAAGCCAATGCTGCCGCGTCCAGCTCCAAAGCAGGTACGGTTATCACATCCAGCGGCAGGCTGAATGTCCGAAGCCAGGCTTCCACCAATTCTTCCGTGGTTGCTTCCTTGCATAAGGGAAGCATGGTCACCCTGATTTCCCAGTCCGGGTCCTGGTGGAAGGTGGAGTACGCCAAGGGGCAGTACGGTTACTGTCACGCAGACTATCTTCAGCTGGCCCAGGGCAGCCCTGTGACCGTTGCCATCCAATCCGGCACCCTGAACGTCCGCAGCGGCCCCGGGACCTCCTATGAGCGACTGGGGGCTCTGACCAAAGGGGAGACTGTGATTCTGCTGTCCTCCGCCAACGGGTGGAGCCGGATTCTTTACCACGGCACGAAGACGGGCTACGTCAGCAGTCAATACCTGTCCGGTTCCTATTCTGCGATTTCCCTCCGCGTGCCCAGTTTCAAGCAGAACGACAGCCGCTGGGCCAATACGGTCATCGCCGATTCCGGGAAGACCTTTTCCAAGATCGGCTGCGCCACCACGGCGATTGCCATGATGGAATCCTTCCGTACCGGAACCACCATCTATCCGGACGCCATGGCAAAGCAGCTGCGCTACACATCCTCCGGGAGCCTCTATTGGCCCAGCCACTATACGGCGGTCACCGGCAGCTCCGGATATCTGAGCGCCGTCTACAGCAAGCTGCAGCAGGGCAAGCCGGTGTTGTTCGGTGCGAGAAACGCCTCCGGCACCCAGCATTGGGTGGTCATCACGGGCTTTACCGGCGGCAGCAGTTTGACGGCTTCGGGCTTTACCATCCACGATCCCGGCTCCAACTCCCGCACCAATTTGCAGCAGCTGCTGGACGCCTATCCCACATTCTATAAGTTCTTCTATTACGGATAACAAATGAATCGTAACAATCCCGTCGCGGCTAGAATCGATCGCATAAATGATCGTTTAGCGGGCAAGGCCCGCGGCAAATGCGTTACGCACTTTGGGTGGTAGACGTACATCCTCTGGGCCCCTCGACCGCAGGTGCAGTGCTATGGTAAATGATCGTTTATGTGCATACCCACTGTAGGGGAGGGTCATTGACCCTCCCGCTGCGTAACGAAACAGAGCGTGAAATAGGTTGCTTCCAGTGCTGGTTTTCACAAAAAGCGACTGGTTTGACCGCTCAAAAACTTTCAGCCGGCGGGAGGGTCAATGACCCTCCCCTACAGTGGGTGCTGCTGTAAACGATCATTTACAGCAAGAAAGATAGGTGCGACGGAATTGTTCCATAATATCAAAACAGGGTTGGTATTTTTCGTGCCAACCCTGATTTTTTATTTCATATTCCGAACCATCTGGAATTCCTTCAGCATGGTGCCGTCCGCCAAACGGATGGCGTTGGGCAGGGCCCCGGTGGTATGGAACCCCATTTTTTCGTACAGCCGCCGAGCCCGGTCGTTGCCCTCGATGTATTCCAGCTCCAATTGTTTGAGGCCCCAGTCTTCGGCAATGGCGATCATTTCCCTAAACAGGGCAGTGCCGATGCCAAGGCTCCAGTATTCCTTCAGCAGGGCAATGGCCACACTTCCCCGATGCCTGGTTTTCAGTCGGTTCATCCGGGTGATCTGGCAGTTTCCCGCAAGAACGCCATCCACCGTGCACAGGATCATGACGGAATCGGGGGAATCACAGAAGCTTTGCAGAAAAGCCGCTTCCGATTCCGCCGTCATGGTGCATTCGGCTGGGGTGCGCAGAAGGAAGTCCGTCTCCCCGGCGGTCTGAACCATGTAATCCACCAGAGCCTGGGCATCCTCCCGGGTGGGGCTGCGGAGTATGGCGGTTCTGCCGTCCTTCAGAGGGATCTCTTTTTCGGGAAACAGCATAGGCGTTCTCCTTACAGAAGAGGGATTCCGGCCTTCTCGCAGGCATCCACAGTCTCCCGGTCCCAGATGCTGGACTGAACCTCACCGATATGGGCGCAGCCCATCATCAGCATGGCGAGCCGGCTCTGGCCGATGCCGCCGCCGATGGTCAGGGGCAGCTCGTTGTTCAGGAGCATCTTGTGGAAGGGCAGCTCCCGGCGGTCGTCGCAGCCGGCTTCCGTCAGCTGGCGGTCCAGGGACTCCGCGTCCACCCGGATACCCATGGAGGAGACCTCCAGCGCCCGGTTCAGCACCTCGTCCCAGAAGAAGATGTCGCAGTTCAGACTCCAGTCGTCATAGTCCGGGGCCCGTCCGTCATGGGGCTTGCCCGAGCGGAGCTTCCGGCCGATCTGCATGATGCAGGCGGTCTTGTGCTCCTTGACGTAGGCGTTCTCACGCTCAGAGCTGCTCTCCAGCTCGGGGTACAGGTCCTCCAAAGCCTGGGAGGTGATGAAGGAGACCTCCCGGCTCAGCGCCACCTGCAGCTGGGGGAAACGCACCCGGAGACGGTCACTGGTGTCGCAGATGGCCCGGACAATAGCCCGGACGATGAGCTTCAGGAATTCGGAGTTCCGGTTTTCCCGGGTGATGACCTTCTCCCAGTCCCACTGGTCCACGTAGATGGAGTGGATGTTGTCCAGCTCCTCGTCCCGGCGGATGGCGTTCATGTCGGTGTACAGGCCGTTGCCGGTGGTGAAGTGATACCGCTTCAGGGCCAGCCGCTTCCACTTTGCCAGGGAGTGAACCACCTGGGCATCGGCTCCAACGGCGGGGATATCGAAGGAAACGGGCCGCTCATAGCCGTTCAGGTTGTCGTTCAGGCCGGAGCTGCCGGTGACAAACAGGGGAGCGGAGACGCGCTTCAGGTTCAGCGCCTTGGAAAACTCCTCCTGGAAGGTCTCTTTGATGTAAGCAATGGCCCGCTGGGTGTCATAGGCATCCAGAGTGGGCCGGTAGTTCTCAGGGATGTAGATTTTGTTCATAAAAGGCATCCTTTCGCGGAAAAAGATACATCCTATTGTACTGATTTTTCCGACAAAATCAAGAGGATTGTGAAAATTTCCCATATGTGCAGTGTATGTGCTAAAATGATGTGAACCAAAAAAAGATGAGAAGTCATCCTCGAT
>JBJDYN010000047.1:0-22886 GCA_051867395.1 Faecousia sp.
TCACTCCGAGCCACACCCATAGCTGGGCAACTGAGTGGAGCAAGAATGAGACCCATCACTGGCATGAGTGCACTGCTGATGGTTGCGATGTGACCGAGAACAGTGAAAAGAACGGTTACGGCGAGCATGACTACACCGACGATACCGACACCACCTGCAACACCTGCGGCTATGAGCGCACCATCACTCCGAGCCACACCCATAGCTGGGCAACTGAGTGGAGCAAGAATGAGACCCACCACTGGCATGAATGCACTGCTGATGGTTGCGATGTGACAGAGAACTCCGGCAAGGACGGCTATGCCGTGCATACCTACGATCAGGAAATCGCAACTGCCGATTACAAGGCAGGCGACGCGACCTGCACGGCAAAGGCGACCTATTATAAGTCCTGCGTCTGTGGTGCAAAGGGTACGGAGACCTTCGAGAGCGGCGAGGTCAACACAAGCAACCACACCTTCGGTGCCTGGATCGACGAAGTCCCTGCCACCTGCAAGACCACCGGTACGAAGGGTCACAAGGACTGCACCGGCTGCAATAAGCACTTCGATGCAGACGGCAACGAGATCACCGACCTGACCATCCCCGTTGACCCCGCCAACCACGAGGGTACGCCGGGCGACTGGGTCAAGACCGACCCCGACAAGCACTGGAAGGAATATTCCTGCTGTTCCGCAAAGGTTGAGGAAGGTACTCACGTCTATGACGACGATACCGACACCGACTGCAACACCTGCGGCTACACCCGCACGGTCGAGCCGCCCGCTCCAACCGATCCTTCGGAACCTGGATCTGTTCCCATTACACCAGTAAAGCCTGGTTGGATTAGCTGGCTGGATAAGATCTTTGGCGATTGGTGGGGCGATGAGGAAGAAAAGTGTGACCATGTGTACACTTCCGTCGTCACCGATCCCACCTGTGAAGAAAAGGGTTATACAACCCATACCTGCCAGAAGTGCGGCGATACCTACAAGGATTCCTACACCGCTCCTCTGGGCCATAAATGGGACGACGGCACGGTAACCAAGGAAGCCACTTGTACCGAAGATGGTGAAAAGATACTCGCCTGCGAAACCTGCGGAAAAACAAAGACTGAGAAAATCGATGCTCTGGGCCATACCTTTGAAGATGGCGTTTGTACGCAGTGCGGCGAGAAAGAAACTTCCAAACCTGAAAATCCTGGCAAGCCCAGTTGGGACCACATCTGGGACTGGATTCCCCGCTGGTGGAAGTAACCTTGCGCAAGATCACCCCTCATGAATAAGGATTGCGGAGTAGGGATTCCTCCCTACTCCGCAATTCAATGGTGAGGTAACTTTATGATACTGCAAAACGGCTGCAGTCTCAAACTTGACTGTAGCCGTTTCTTTCGCTTTTTGTAGCGAGTCCCCAAAGTGTTTTACTGTGAAAGCTCCGCATTCACAGTAAAAATTATTCAAGTGCCAGCGCCTCGCCCCTGGCGGGGCAACCGGCGCTGATGCACATAAATCCCCATGCACGAACTACTTTCATGGTTTGTGGCGCAATTATTTTGCATGGGGATTTATCGATAGAGCGGGAATTGACCGCAAATTTCTGCTACTGTCTCACGAACCTCCGCCTGGGTACCTTCGAAATCTCTGGCGGTCAGGGCAACGCAGTGGGCGATCTTCCGCATTTCCGCTTCGCCAAGGCCCCGGGTGGTGACGGCGGCGGTGCCGATGCGGACGCCGCTGGTGACGGCGGGCTTCTCCGGGTCGTTAGGAATGGCATTCTTGTTCAGGGTGATGTGGTTGGCGTCGCAACGGGTTTGCAGCTCTCTGCCGGTGATGCCCATGGGACGCAGGTCCGCCAGCATCAGGTGGTTGTCCGTACCGCCGGTGACCAGGTCGAAGCCCTCCTCCAGCAGGGCCTGGGCCAGGACCTTGGCGTTTTTCACCACATTGTGGGCATAGGTCTTGAATTCCGGGGCCATGGCCTCCTTCAGGCACACCGCCTTGGCAGCAATGACATGCTCCAGCGGGCCGCCCTGGGTGCCAGGGAAGACGGCGGAGTTCAGCTTCTTGGCGTATTCCTCCTTCGCCAGGATCAGACCGCCTCGGGGACCCCGGAGGGTCTTGTGGGTAGTGGTGGTGACGATATCCGCGTAGGGCACGGGGCTCATGTGGGCGCCGCCGGCCACCAGACCCGCAATGTGGGCCATGTCCACCAGCAGCACGGCCCCTACCTCATGGGCGATATCCGCGAAAATGGAGAAGTCTATGGCCCTGGGATAGGCGGAAGCCCCCGCGATGATGAGCTTGGGTTGGCACTGCTTTGCCATGTCCCGGATCTGGTCGTAGTCAATGAGGCCCGTATCGTGGTTGACATCATAGGACACCACATGGTAGTATTTGCCGGAAATGTTGGCAGGACTGCCGTGGGACAGATGACCGCCGTTGGCCAGGCTCATGCCCATCATGGTATCGCCGGGCTGCAGAATGGCCAGCTCCACCGCCATATTGGCCTGGGCGCCGGAATGGGGCTGGACATTGGCAAACTCCGCGCCGAACAGCTGCTTGGCCCGCTGAATGCACAGGTCCTCAATTTCGTCCACATATTGACAGCCGCCATAGTAGCGCTTGCCGGGTAGGCCTTCCGCATACTTGTTGGTCAGGATGGAGCCCATAGCGGCGATCACCGCGGGAGAGGCAAAGTTTTCCGAAGCAATCAGCTCCAGACCGTCCTGCTGGCGTTCCAGCTCGCGGCCCATCATCGCTGCCAGATCCGGGTCGTAAGCGGAGACAAAGCCAATGGCGTCCAGGGGTTTTCCGTACATAGTAAATTTCCTTCTTTCTTTATGGTAAACAAAAAGCAGCCCGGAATGGACTGCTCTGCAGCAACAACCGTTCTGCGTCTCTGTCCGTTTGCCTGAGAGATTCGGCGTAAGCCTTGCACCTTCGGCACACAACTGAATGTGTTCTCCAGAGAGTCCTCTGCTTTCCGGTCTTTGCATTCCGAAAAGCTTCTTCGGGATATTTTGTTTTTATGTATACAGTATACACGGTATTCCACAGAATGTCAACCGATACTTTGTACGGATTGTGCGAAAAAAAATCTGTGGTATTATGCAAAATAGAAAACAATCCCTTCGGGAGAAAAGGAAGAATGATAATGAAACATATTTTCGCTGTCCAGGATCAGACGGAGCTGCTGGCCTATCAGGCCTTCCTTACAAAACACCGGGCAAGGCTGGCTTTTCGTAGGGGGCGGCATCCTTGACGCCCCTTATGATGGTACTGCATGCAAATGGGGCGTCAAGGATGCCGCCCCCTACGTACTTCTTCTACCGTTTTATCGTTTTGCTGCCTCAGACCAATAAGCATGAAATTGAATGCTGAATGCGTATTGCTGAATGACGGAGTCCCATCCCCATTCCGCATTCTGCATTCAGCATTCCGCATTTTACTTGATATATCCCTGTTCCTTCAGAATCTGCATCATCCGACTGGTGGATTTATCCACAAAGGTAGGCTTGCCGAAGGTCTTGTGCAGCCACTGGACGCTGAGCTCCTGCCACTGGGCAAAGGCGGAGTCCAGATTTTGTGTGCTTCCGTCAGCGGTGACCTCATTGGCCAAGGCGTAGCCGTGGGGGCCATACTGGAAGATGTGCAGCTCATAGCGCAGCCCCAGATCGCTGTAGGCCTTGGCCACCGGCAGCGCGCCGTAGGCTGTCAGCAAATCCTCAGCTGTGGCGGCCAGGAATACCGGCGGCGCGTCCTTGGTGATTTTCGCCACCAGGTCGTACTTTTCCGCATCCGCGTCGGTGACATCCTCCCTGCCCTCCAGGATCTTCAGCAGGAAGTTCACACGGGGCATGTTGGGTGCGGAGGCGGCAGGATAGCCCAGGATCATGGCATTGGGCTTATGCTCCGCCAGCAGACCGGAAGCAAGCGCCAGGTGTCCGCCTGCCGAAAAGCCGCAGACCGCAATTTTCTGCGGATCGATGTTCCACTGCTCCGCGTTGTCCCGGATATAGCCAATGGCCCAGGAAATCTCCTCCAGGGGTGTAAAGCCTGCTGCGTCCTTTCCGACAGAGTAGCGCAGCACGAAGGCATGAAAGCCCCGGGCCGCATAGCTCAGGGCCACCGGCTCCCCTTCTCTGGGGGAGCAGTACACATAGCCGCCGCCGGGACAGACCAGAACGGCAGGACGGCTGCAGTCCTGGCCCAGGGTAATTTCACAGTCCAGGATGTAGCCATCCAGAGTTGCCTCGGGATGGTTCGGAACCGAGGTATGAATCCATTGCATAGAAAGTGCCTCCTTTGGAATAGAGTGCCGCCGCTGATCGCGGCGGCACCGTTTCTGTTTGTGGATCAGCCGCCCAGGTTGTGCAGGAATTCCTGCTTCTTCTGTGCGCCGTATTCTGCATAGTCGCCGGACTGGAGCTTGCCGAAAGCCACGGCAACGGCCTCGTCCCAGCTTTCTTTCTCATGGTTCACCAGAATGGGATAGTAGCAGACCCCGTTTTTCTCCGCCGCGTCACAGTCGCCGGGGGCGTCGCCCACCATCAGCACCTTCTTCGGATCGTAGCCGAATTTCAGCATGGCGGCAATACAGGCGGCCTTGGAGCCCACGTCCTGGGCCAGCACGATGTCCGTGTGGGGAAGCAGGCCGAATTTGCCCCACTCCTCCTCCACCGCGTCCCGGTTGGCACTGGAGACCATGGCCACGTCCGCAAAGGCATGGGCAGCTTCCAGACCTTCCTTAGCCCCTTGGTAGGGGATCTTCAGCTCCTCGGGCAGCTGGACGATAGCGGCGTTGACAGCCTTGGACCAACTCAGAGCCTTCAGAAGAATCTCTCTGGCCTCCGGGTCCGCAGCTTCCTCGGCGGCCTTGGCAGCGCCGTCGTTGGACAGGGCCGGAGCCGTGGCCGCCCAGTGCTGCAAGGCGGCAATGCCAGGGATGGGCTTGTAGGTCTCGTTGATCTCTCCCAGAGCCATGGCCAGGCCCTTGAACCGATTGATGCCACGGGTCATGGAGAACAGGTTGATCTCGTTCCAGCGCTGCAGGATCTCGTCACGCCACTGGCCTAAGTCCCATTCGTCTATCATGCAGGGGCCGAAGCAGTGGAAATGCTTGCAGTTCATGGTGTCCATGACGCAGCCGTCGGAGTCCACGCAGACCAAATAATCGTGCTTTTTCTCGTAGGAATCAAAGATGAACATTGGTTTCACCGCCCGTTTACATATGGGTGTCGATCATGCCGCAGTAGGAGTCGATGGGGTCGGTGCCCTTGAAGGCCTCGGGACCGGCCAGCAGCGCATCCACCAGGGCGTCCATGGTATCGTCGTTGGCGTCGTAGGTGTTGATGTAGGTCTGCAGCATGGGGCAGTCCGCCAGCATGGTGGGCTTGTTCACGGAGATACCCACAACGGGCAGCTCGTGGACATACCAGGGGATCTCACCGCCGCCCTTGGACAGGCCGAAGGAGGGATGGCCATTTGCCACATTGAACAGGGTAATGACCAGATCCTGGCCTGCTACGAAATCGGAGATGGCGTTCTTACCCGCGAAATACAGGTTCAGGCTGAAGGGCTTGCCTGCCTTGACCTCCGCCATCATCTTGTCCAGGGGGCTGACGTAGATAAAGGCGTCAAAGCCCTTTTCGATCAGGCGGTCACGGAGCTTCTCCGCAGGTGTCTTTTTCGCGGCAGCGCCGCCCATGGCCATGGCAGCCAGGGCCGCCATGGGGCCGTCGGCTCCCTTGACCTGGACGATCATGATCCGCTTGGTCTTCTCGGGAGACAGGGGCAGAACACCCTCCTGCTTATACTTCACCAGGGTCAGGGCGTCCCGGGAAATGGCGGGAGCCACAGCCCGGAATTGGGGATTCTGCAGCACGGCGGGCAGAGCCTCGGCGCTGGGGCACAGGTCCTCCTTGGCCTTCTTGTTCAGGCCCATGGCCGCCTTCAGGCCCAGAATGCGGGTCAGGGCTTCCTCCATACGGTCCTCGGAAATGATGCCGCTTCTGTAGGCGTTCAGCATGGTGGTGTAGTCTTCCTCGGGATCGTTGAAGAACAGGAACATGTCGCAGCCGGCGTTGATGGCGGCGGGCAGCATGTCGGCGCGCTTCATCTGGTTGGTCATGCCCACCATGTGGGAGGCATCGGTGACCACCATGCCGTTAAAGCCCAGCTTGTCCCGGAGCAGACCGGTCATGATCTCGGGGCAAAGGGTGGCGGGACGGAGCTGCTCGGGGGTGATGTCGGGGTTCAGCTCCTGCATGTACTCGGGCATCAGGATATGACCGCCCATGATGGCGGGCAGGCCGCCGTCGATCAGGGTCTTATAGACATGGCCATAGGTTGCCATCCACTTTTCCAGGCCGAAGTGGTTGACATTGTTGGACATATGGGCGTCCCGGTAGTCCTGGCCGTTTCCCGGGAAATGCTTGGCGCAGGAGGCAACCCCCGGATTCTCGTGGATGCCGTCCATATAGGCCTTGCCCATGGCGGCAACCAGCTGGGCGTCATTGCCATAGGCCCGGGACAGGACTTCCTCACACTCCCAGTTATACGTGATGTCCACAACAGGAGCGAAGGCCATGTTGCAGCCGGTGGCGGCGATCTGGGCACCGGAGATCCGGCCCATGGCCTGGGCGTATTCCGGCTTCCGGGTAGCGCCGATCTTCACCTGGCTGGAAACAAAGGTGCCGTCCACGCAGACGCCGGTACCGCCGGATTCCGGATTGCAGGCAATGAAAACGGGGATCTTGGCATACTTCTGCAGGGTGCGGTTCTGCTCCAGGACCTTGGCGCCGGGCATGCCGTTATAGCGGCAGCCGCCCAGATGGTATTTCTCCATCAGTTCCTTCAGATACCCTTCCTCCTGGGAGGCGGTCAGCTGCCAGAACAGCTGTCCGACCTTCTCCTCGTCGGTCATGGCGGCGATGGTCCGCTCCACCCAGGCGATGTCCATGTCGCTGAGGGAATAGGGCTTTGCTCGTAAATCAACCATTGGAATCACAAATCCTTTCTGAATGTACCTACTGGCAGGTTTTTCTGCCGGTTTACAAAGAAGCAAATATACTATACCAAAGTTTCCGCTTTTTTGCAACAGAAAAAGCAGATATTCCGTTACAGAATTGTTAATCCTACACAACCCAGAAAACTGTTGTTTTCAGGAATGCCCTGTGCTATAATAATTTCCGCAGAATCAGCCCGGTAAAGCGGCTGATTTCCATTGGAACAAATCCATACATAGAGGAGAGAAGCGACATATGCAGTTAGTCTTTCTTACCGCCCTGGGCGTAGGCGGCGCTACGGTCCTTGGTAGCATCCTTGGTTTCGCTTTCAAGAAGATCACCCACCAGTTCAGTGACGTGGTGCTGGCCTTTGCCGCAGGTGTTATGCTGGCGGCGGCGGTGTTGGGGCTTATCGTTCCTTCCGTGGAATACGGCGGAAAATTCGGGCTTCTGATCACCGTGGCCGGTATCTTCGCCGGAGCCCTGTGCCTGAACCTGATGGACCGGCTGGTGCCCCACATGCACCATCTGGTGGGCGGCGATTCAGAGACCCACCACGGCAACGCCAATCTGGACAAGGTATTGCTGTTCGTCTCCGCCATTGCCATCCACAACCTGCCCGAGGGCATTGCCGCGGGTGTCAGTTTCGGGTCGGAGAATACCGCCGAAGCGCTGCTGATCGCGGGCGGCATTGCTTTACAGAATATCCCGGAGGGCATGGTCATCATTGCCCCCATGCTGGCCGCCGGCATCAGTCCCCGGAGAACCATTATCTGTGCCCTGGCCACGGGCCTGATTGAGGTGGTGGGAACATTGCTGGGCTACTTCGCTGTCACCATTGCCACCGCCATTCTGCCCTTTGCTCTGGCCTTCGCCGGGGGCACCATGCTGTACGTCATCAGCGACGAGATGATCCCCGAGACCCATGCCCACGGCGCGGAGAACGGCGCCACCTATGCCCTGCTGGTGGGCTTCTGCGTCATGCTGGTGTCCGATGTGCTGCTGGGGTAACGTGCAGAAGCGTAACGAAGCATTAGAGAGGATACATACCGAAAATGCAAAAGACAATTCTATTCGACCTGGACGGAACACTGACCGATTCTGGAGAAGGCATCATCAACTGCGCCATTGTGGCCCTGGAGCACTTTCATCTGCCCATCCCCTCCCGGGAGGAGCTGCGGGTATTCGTGGGCCCTCCCCTGCAGGAATCCTTCCTCCGGTTTGGGGTCCCCGCCGACAGGGTGGACGAGGCGATTGCGGTTTACCGCAGCCGCTACATTCCCATCGGCAAATTTGAAAATATCCCCTACCCCGGCATCCGGGAGCTGCTGGAAGCGCTGAAAGCGGAAGGGCATAAGCTGTATGTGGCCACCTCGAAACCAGAAACCATGTCTGTGGAAATTCTGGAGCATTTCGGCCTGGCAAAGTACTTTGACCAAATCTGCGGAGCCTCCATGGATGCCTCCCGAAGCACCAAGGAAGCGGTCATCGCCTATCTGCTGGAGCAAAACGGACGGGCGGACAACATGGTTATGGTGGGCGACACCAAATATGACGTTATCGGCGCGAAGAAGCACGGTATTTCCACCATCGGCGTGGCCTGGGGCTACGGAGAGGTGGCGGATATGCTCGCCGCCGGAGCCGCCGCTATCGCGCAGACCACGGAAGAATTGTATGCCCTGATCCACCGGGACCTGAAATTTCAATGATTGTGAGGCAATCCGTTATGAAAATTACAAATGTCCGGCTTGGCCGTATTTCCGTCCCTCTGCGGACGCCCTTTAAAACCGCCCTGCGCAGCGTCAACAGCGTGGAGGATGTGATCGTGGAGATCCACACCGACACCGGCGCGGTGGGCTACGGCGAAGCCCCTCCCACCGGGGCCATCACCGGCGACACCACCGGGGCCATCCTGGGGGCCATCCGGGACCACATCGCCAAGACCATCCTTGGCCGGGATGTGGACGAGCTGGAGCCTCTGCTGCAGACTGTGCAGAAAAGCATCGTGGGCAATTCCAGCGCTAAGGCCGCAGTGGATATGGCGCTGTGGGATCTTTACGGCCAGCTGTACAATATCCCCGTATATAAGCTGCTGGGCGGCGGCAGAAAGCAGATCGTCACAGACATTACCATCTCCGTCAACGATCCCGAAACCATGGCCGCCGATGCTGTGAAGGCCATTACCCGGGGCTACGACTGCCTGAAAATGAAGGTAGGCGTCAATCCCCAGTTGGACGTGGCCCGACTGAAAGCCGTCCGGGAGGCTGTGGGAAAAGAGACCGTGATCCGCATCGACGCCAACCAGGCCTGGCAGCCCAAGGAAGCGGTGCGGCTCCTGAACCAGATGCAGGAGCAGGGGTTGGACATCGAGTTGGTGGAGCAGCCTGTCAAGGCCCACGATCTGGAGGGACTGAAATACGTCACGGAGCGCAGCTACGTTCCCGTACTGGCGGACGAAGCAGTGTTCTCGCCGGAGGACGCCATGACCATCCTGAAAATGGGGGCGGCGGATCTGCTGAACATCAAGCTGATGAAGTGCGGCGGTCTCTACAACGCCCTGAAAATCGCCTCCGCCGCTGAGGTCTTTGGGGTACAGTGCATGATCGGCTGTATGCTGGAGGCCAAGATCTCCGTCAACGCGGCGGTGCATCTGGCCTGTGCCCGGAACATCATCACCAAGGTGGATCTGGACGGCCCGGTGCTGTGCAGCGAGGACCCCATTCTGGGCGGTGCGGTGTTCCAGGAGAAGCAGATCACCGTTTCTGACGCGCCGGGATTGGGCATTGTCGGCATCGAGTCCGGACGGCTGACCTATCTTGAGGAATAATACAGAAAAGCAAATGTACACTGCGTAGGGGGCGGCATCCCCGACGCCCCATTGGCATGCAGCACGTTTCGCGAGAACGGAACACTGTACCGAAAGGGGCGTCAAGGATGCCGCCCTCTACGGTCACTGCCAAATTCAATGGCTTTCCTTTCTGTCAAAAAGAAACGCCATGACTTTCGTCACAGCGTTTCTGAAAATGCTTTTATTCGTTCCCTTTTAATCTTTCCGCCATATACCTGCGGACCTGGTCCGGCTCCAGGCCCAGCACCAGGGAAAATTCGCTGGTGAGCAGCTTCTCCGCGTCCCGCAGGAAGTTTTCGTCACACAGGTGGCACTTCCTTCCCACAGCTGCCTGAGAGGCCTTGTGGCGATAAAGGGTGCGAACCATGCGCATGAGCTTGATCCGGTCCCCGCTGTTGATCAGCTCCCGGTAGGTCTGCTTGCGCAGATTCTCATCCTGAATCCAGCTGTCGGCCCGGACATCCTCCGAAGCAAGCATTTCTTCCAGCTCCTCCCTGGAGAGCATCCGGCGCAGCTTGGCCATTGCGGCAGCATTTTGGGTAGGCACCAGGTACTTGGAGCCCCCCTGTCCTACCGGCTCCAGTGCCAGATAGGTCAAACGCTTTCTGTCAACAACTCTCTCCTCCTGATCCACCACGCGGCAGACGCCGTGGCTCCCGTACACGACCTGATCTCCTACCTGAAACATCCCATGCAACCCCCTTGAAAAATCCGAAGCTTCCCCTCTTACCGCATTCATTATAACACAGTTTTTTTCTCTTTTCACATGGGAAAATCGCTGAATTTTGGGCTGTGTTTTTGGATGCCAATCTCATAAAAATGCTGCCTCGAAGGAATTTTCGAGGCAGCATTTTTTGACATTAAACTGATATCCAATGAAAAGTAGACATTCTTCAAATGGCTACTTTTCATATGGAGATCATTATGAGACAGGTTTCTATGATTTTCTATTCTGAAAATCATAGAAACGACATCGCGGCCTCGCGATGTCCCTGCGATAAAAAATATCTGTTTTTTATCGCAGGGTATCTGTTCAGTCGTATCATGATTTTTCGCGTAAATGATCGTTTATCGTAGTATACTCGACAGAAGGTTATACACAAAAAATTTATGCTGTGAGCGTAGGGGGCGGCATCCTTGACGCCCCATTTGCACGCAGTTCCGTCAAAAGGGGCGTCAGGGATGCCGCCCCCTACGAACTGTAAACGATCATTTATATGAGGAACTTAGGGTACGACTGAATAGTTACATCGCAGGTTAGTATTAAATGGTTTCCAGCTTGATGGTGTCAGTATTGCCGTGCTTGCCGTTGATGGGGCCGCCGGTCAGCAGGATGTTGTCGCCGGGCTGTAGGTCCAGGACCTGGATGGCAGCCTTCTTGGCGTAGTAGAACATGACGTCCATGCTGGGGAACTGCTCTGCCATGACAGGGGTCACGCCCCAGCTCATGGACAGGCGGCGCCAGATCTTCCGGTCGGTGGTCATGCCGATGATGTTCACCGGGGTTCGGAACCGGCTGACCAGCATGGCGGTCTTCCCGGAGACGGAACAAACCACGATGCCCTTGGCATTGACATCAATGGCCATGGAGCAAACCGCGTGGGAGATGCAGTCCAGATTGTTTTTGCCCACATACTCAGTCGCCAGGAAGCGGCGCTTGTAGTCCGTATGATGCTCGGTGTACTCGGCGATCTGGGCCATGGCCTTCACCGCCTCCACAGGGTACTTACCGGCAGCGGATTCACCGGAGAGCATGACGCAGGAGGTGCCGTCATAGACAGCGTTGGCCACGTCGGAAATCTCCGCACGGGTGGGACGGGGATTCTGGATCATGGATTCCAGCATTTCCGTGGCCGTGATGACCCGCTTGCCCATCAAACGGCACTTCCGGGTCAGCTTCTTCTGAACAGCGGGCACCTCTACATAGGGAATCTCCACACCCAGGTCGCCACGGGCGATCATAATGCCGCCGCAGGCGGAGCAGATGTCCTCCACATTGTCCACGCCGGACTGGTTCTCGATCTTCGCCACAATCTCGATATCGCTGCCGCCGTTGGCATCCAGCAGGGCCTGAATATCCAGAACATCCTGCTTGGTAGAGACAAAGGAGGCGGCAATGAAATCCACACCCTGCTCGATGCCGAACAGGATATCCGACTTATCCTGCTCGCTGAGGTACGGGCCGGACATGACCTTTTTGGGGAAGGACATGCTCTTGCGGTTGCTCAGCTGGCCACCCACCAGGCATTTGCAGATAATGTCGCTGCCCTGGATCTCCTGGACCTCGAACATAACCATGCCATTGTTAACAGTGACCGTGTCGCCGGGCTTTAAGTCCTTGTTCAGATTTTTATAGTTGACGCTGACTCTGGTCTCGTCGCCCTCCACCTCATCGGTGGTAAAGGTGAAGGTTGCGCCATCGGGAATATCGACCTTGCCGGAAGCAAAGGTTTTTACCCGGTATTCCGGTCCCTTGGTGTCCAGCATAATGGCGATGGGCAGGCCAAGCTTCTGCCGGACACGCTTAATCAGTTCGATCTTCTTTGCGTGCTCCTCGTGGGTACCGTGGGAGAAGTTCAGCCGGGCCACGTTCATGCCGGCCAGGCACATTTGGGTCAGGGTCTCCTCATTCTCACTGGCAGGGCCAATGGTGCAGATAATTTTCGTTTTGCGCATATGTCAAATTCCTCCTGTTTACTGAAGAAGTAAATGAATCTACCGTATAAATTTTATCATACACGCTTTTTTCCGTCAATGCATATTTCGGAGCAGCTGCTTTAAAAACAAAAATCCACCCGGTAATTCCGCAGCCAGAAGTCCAGCTGGCACAGGTAGGCCATAGTCTGGGGCCGACGCATCAGCTGACCGTACCATGGCCATTGGCTATCCGCCGAGAGCAGCTTCCATACCGCTTCCAGATTGACCAGCTGCCAAAGGGCGGCGTTTTTGTCCGCCATGATCTGCTCCAGCCGGGCCGCAATGAGCTGCGCGTAACGGGGATCGAAGGTCTTCGGATAGGGGCTTTTCTTCCGGTACAGCACCTCCTCCGGCAGCAGACCCGCCATGGCACGGCGAAGCAGTCCCTTTTCCATGCTCTGATAATCCTTGTACTCCCAGGGAACGCCATACAGATATTCCGCAATGCGGTAGTCGCAGAAGGGCACCCGGACCTCCAGGGAGTGGTACATACTCATCCGGTCCTTCCGGTCCAGAAGGGTCTGCATGAACCAGCGGAAATTCAGGTTCACCATCTCCTTCATGCGTTTTTCCTGGTCCGGGGTTCCCGGCAGGATATCGCTTTCCCGGCAGGTCTTTCGGTAAGCATCCATAACAAACTCAGAAGCGTTGATCTGCACCGAGGGTGTCAGAATGGATGCCCGGTCCAATGTGTTCTGGGCCCAGGGGAAGCCCTCTCTGGCCCGGACGGCAGGGTCCCGGTACCAGGGGTAGCCGCCGAAAATTTCGTCGGCGCACTCTCCGGACAGAGCCACCTTCACCTCCTGCCGAATCTCCTTACAGAAGGCCAGTAAAGAGAAGTCCACATCCGCCATACCCGGAAGATCCCGGGCAATGGTTGCTTCCTCCAGATCATCCACCAGATCCTCCGCTTTCAGCACCGTCCAGTGGTGGTCTGTGTCCAGAGCCTCCATCATGATCCGAATGTAGGCGCTGTCGGAATTTGGCTGGAACTTATCGGCCCGGAAGTATTTGTCATTGTTTTCATAGTCTACGGAGAAGGTTTTCAGCCGCTCTCCCCTCTCCTGCATCTCATTGGCACAAATGGCAGTGATAATACTGGAATCCAATCCACCAGAGAGGAATGTGCCGATAGGAACGTCAGAAACCATCTGCCGCTGGATGGCATCCTTCACCAGATACCGGACGCATTCCGCCGTCTCCTCAAAGCTTTCCCGGTGTTCCCGGTCACGGAGCTTCCAGTAGCGGCGCAGCGTCAATTGCCCATTTTCATAATAGCCGCAGCAGCCGGGCTCCACCTCCTGAATGCCCTGGAACACCCCGCTGCCGGGAAGCCTGCCGGGACCAAGCAGAATCAGCTGGGCCGCTCCGGTTTCGTCCAGGCGGGCCCGGGCGGATGGATAGGCCAGGATGGTCTTGATCTCTGAGGCAAACAGCAGTCCGCCGTTATGGCGCTTATAGAACAGGGGCTTCACGCCGATACGGTCCCGGGCCAAAAACAGCCGCTTCCGCTCACACTCCCAAACAGCAAAGGCAAAGATCCCGTTGAACCGGTCCACACAGCCTTCGCCGTACTCCGCGTAGGCGTGGAGCACCACCTCTGTATCCGAGTGGCCGGTAAAACCATGACCCGCCGCCACCAACTCCCGGCGAAGCTCCTCTGTATTATACAGCTCCCCATTGTAGACCAGCAGATAGGTTTCCCCTGATTGCTGCAGCACCATGGGCTGTCTGCCGTTTACCGGGTCGATGATGGCGAGCCTTGCGTGGAGCAGGGTCACGTCCTCCTCCTGGAACACACCGCGGTCGTCCGGACCACGGCGGTGCATAGTGGCAAGCATGGTTTGAATGGTATCGGCCGATGCTTGCAGACCGATCATACCGGAAATCGCGCACATAATGGTCACATCCTTTCCATCCTCTTATCCTATGCATAGTTTTCCCGGAAATGTGCATCCTAGCAAGGAAGAAAAGAGGGATACCGCATGAAAAACAGCAAGGAGATTTTGTCCTCCGTACTGAAAACCACGCAGATGGGGCAGGTAGGCATCCGCAGTGTGCTGGACACCAGTATGCGTCCCGGACTGCGCAAAGCGCTGGAGTCCCAGCTCCATGAATATGACTCCATTGAAACAGAAGCCCATTCCATCGCCACCCAGCGGGGCTGGGAATTGGAGGAGCTGGACCCGGCGGTGCGGTTCATGACGGACATGATGACCCGAATGAAGCTCAACGGCAGGAACTCCGACTCCAAGATCGCCGGAATGATGATCGAGGGCAACACCAAGGGCATGATCAAGGGCCTGAAGAACCTTCACCAATTTGCGGGACAGGACGAAAAAATCAACATCCTTTCCCAGAAGCTGCTGGACTGCGAAACCGCCAACATCCGGCAAATGCAAGGGTTTCTGTAGTGTGGAGTTAGGAGTGTGGAGTTATCTCTCAGAAGGATCTGGTGCGTTCCTTCGTTTTGTCAGCTCAGAAAGCGGTCGCATTTTAAAGTTTATGCTGTGCGGTAAGTTTACAGTCTCAACTCCACACTCCACACTTCAACCTCCTTACTCCTAACTTTCTTGTAACCATCCATCTTGCTGCCGCATATGATAGCGGAGAACGTGAAAGGAGTGATTCTCTTGAGCGCAACAGGCTACATACAGGTACGCGCCTATGCCAGTACGGCCAGATTCCCGCTGAAGGATGTGGCCATCACCGTAACCTCCGCCGACGGAACCGCCATCGCCATGCGGCTCACTGACCGGAACGGAATGATCACACCCATTGAGGTGCCGGTGCCGGACAAATCCGAAAGCCAGGAGCCAGAGCCCCCGGAAAAGCCCTTTGCCACTGTCAACCTGCACGCCCGTCTGAAGGGGTATGAACAGGTGGAGGCAGAGAATTTACAGGTGTTCGCGGACACCGTTACCAATCAGAATCTGGAGCTGATTCCCCTGTCGGCGCTTCCGAACCAATGGGATCAGACGGTTATTTTCAACACACCTCCCCAGAACCTTTAGGAGGTAGCCTATGCCGCCTGTCACACCCTATGTTCCCCAGCAGATTACGGTCCACCTGGGCGCGCCGGATTCCGACGCCCAGAATGTGACCGTCAGCTTTTCCGACTACGTCAAAAACGTCGCTTCCAGCGAAATCTACCCCACCTGGGAGGAGAGCGCCCTCCGGGCAAATATCCTCGCCATTGTCTCCTTCGCCCTGAACCGGGTGTATACCGAGTTCTATCGCAGCCGGGGGTATGATTTCGAGATCACAAGCTCCACCGCCTATGACCAGTTCTTTGTCAACGGCCGCAGCTTCTTCTCCAATGTCTCCCGGCTGGTGGATGACCTGTTTAACAGCTATCTGCGCCGCCCTGGCTTCGTGGAGCCATTGGCCGCCAAATTCTGCAACGGCACCACCGTCACCTGCGAGGGTCTGAGCCAGTGGGGCAGCCAGAATCTGGCGAGACAGGGCTACACCGCCCCCCAGATCCTGCGCAGCTATTACGGAAATGTGGAAATCGTGAACAACGCGCCCATCCAGGGTGTCACCTCCTCCTACCCCGGCACGCCTCTGCGGCGGGGATATTCCGGCCCCAGCGTGGTGGTGATCCAGGTGGAGCTGAACCGAATCTCCCAGAATTATCCCGCCATCCCCAAAATCTCCCCGGTAGACGGAATCTTCGGCGCCCAGACGGAAGCGGCGGTCCGGAAATTCCAGGAGATTGCCAACCTGACGGTGGATGGCATTGTAGGCCAGGCAACCTGGTACGCCCTGGTGCGCTACTACATCGCCGTCACCAACATGGCGGAGCTGCGCAGCGAGGGCCAGCGGTTCTACACCATTTCCTGGGCCACCACCAACCCCATCGAGCAGGGCGACACCGGCGTCAAGGTGGAGCATCTGCAATATATGCTCAGCGTCCTGTCCGCCTACATTCCCGAGATTCCCCCGGTAACGGTAGACGGGATCTTTGGCAGCGCCACCCGTGACGCTGTCATCGCGGCACAGAGACGGTTCGGCCTGCCCCAGACCGGCATTGTGAACTACGACACCTGGGACGAAATCTACGACCAGTTCTCCGGTATCGAGACCACCAGCTGGCGAAATCCCGAGACCTTCCCCTATACCTCCGCCATTATCAGCGGCAGCGCACCAAGAGCCCGGCATTCCAAATCCACCACCATGACCCAGTTCCCTGGCACGGACCTCCGCACCGGGAACCAGGATTCCGTCAGACAGGAGGCGCCCCGATGAGACCAACCGAATCCTTTGTCGGTCAGCCCATTCGCAGCCTGCAGACCATGCTGCGGGTCATTGCGGAAAATGACCCAACCCATGTCCGGCTGGTGCCCGATGGCATCTACGGCCCGGAGACCACCCGGGCGGTGTCCGTCTTTCAGCGAAACCACGGTCTTCCGGTGACCGGCGTGACCAATCAGGCCACCTGGGAGGCAGTGGTGGCTGTGTACGAACCGGCCCTGGTGGCCCAGACGGAAGCCCAGGAGCTTGCCATTGTTCTGAATTCCCAGCAGGTCATCCGCAAGGGAGAGCGCAATCCCAACCTGTATCTGGCCCAGGGAATGCTTCTGGTGCTCCACGAGACCTACAAAAGCATCGGCCATCCCAGCATGTCCGGGATTCTGGACGAACCTACGGCGGACTCCCTTGCCTCCTTCCAGCGATTAAGCGGCCTGCCCATGACCGGGAACCTGGATAAACACACCTGGAAGCACCTGGCGCTGCAATTTCCTCTGGCAGCCACCGCAAAAACCATTCCTGATTGAGGAGGCGAAATATGGACAATTTATAAATTTTGACCGATTGGAACAGGTTACACTTGATAAAGCCCGCGAAACTGTCTATAATATATTGTAAATTTTTTGTCAACGGTTTCTGGCGGAGGAAATAACCCATGTTTATCAAAGACTGGAAAAAGGAAGTATTCACCATACCGAATCTGCTCAGCCTGTTTCGGCTGGTGCTGATCCCCGTATATGCCTATATCTACCTGAATGCCACAGAGAACTATCAATACCTCATTGCAGGCTCCATTATGGCAGTCTCCTGCATCACGGATATGGTGGACGGGAAGATCGCCCGGCGCTACAATATGATCTCCAACCTGGGCAAGATTCTGGACCCTCTGGCAGATAAGATCACCCAATTCACCCTGACACTGTGCCTGTCCCTGAAATATCCCGTTCTGCGTCCGGTGCTGTGTCTGTTCATAGTCAAGGAAATTTTCCAGGCGGTCATGGGCATTATCCACCTTCGGAAAGGCCGGATGCTCCCGGGCGCCCTGATGGCCGGCAAAGTCTGCACCACCATCCTGTTCATCAGTCTCATTGCCCTGGTGCTGTTCCCCAACATGAATCCCAGATTCGTGGATGCCATTGCCGCGGTGGATACCGTGTTTTTGGTAATCTCCTTTATCAGCTACATCTTCGCCTATCTTGGAAAGAACACCAAGGTACAGGATCTGAAAACCGAATAACCTACGCTGCCCCTCCGCCGCGGAGGGGTTTTCTATGTCAAAAAACTCCCGGGATCACAAGTGATTCCGGGAGTTTTGGGGGTTAGGGATTACTTTTTCTTCTTGCGAAGGATCACAATGACCACCACAGCGGCCAGGATGATCGCAGCGACCACCACAACGGCCACGGTGCTGCCGGAGGAGGTCTGTTCCTCAGCAGCAGGCTCCGTAGGCGCTTCGGTGGCAGGGGCCTGCGTTTCGGGGGGGGCCTCAGCAGGCTCGGTCTCCTCCACGCGCTGGGCCGCCTCCATCACGATACGGCCGCTGCCTTGGACAGTACCATAGTCTACCATCATGCCGGGATACTTGGCGGACAGCGGAGAATTGGTGGCCTCCACCACGCCGCCCTCAAAGGCCTGAACATAGTTGGCCAGGACCATGTAGTCCTCCATGACATAGTCCAGCACGTTAACCGCGCCGGAGAACATGTTGAAGCCGTCGCCCAGGTTCCGCAGGGTGTAGTTATAGCCGGCCAGGTTGTAGCTTCCGTTCAGATCCAGGTCGTCCCAGGCATCGGTCTCCTTGTTGTAGACCTTCACATCGTGGACACGGTATCCGCCGGTGGGGCCGCCGATCCAGACGCCCTTGTCATCCTTCTGGGTGGAATCGGGCCACTCGGTATCGATCTTGTAGGTAATGCCGGAAACCTGCAGGAAGCCGCCGCACTCCTCGCCGGAACCGGCGGTACGGGCGCCCCACTCCAACGCGTCCAGCAGCTGTTGGCCGGTGATGGTCTGCAGGCAGGCTACGTTGCCGAAGGTGTGGATCTGCTTACAAACCTTGTAGGAGATGTCGCCGGTGATGGCCTTGTTACGGACGCCGCCGCCATTCATAATTGCCACGTCCACATCCATATCCAGGCTGTCGAACAGATAGTACAGAGCATCGGCGGCAAAATCGCCGGTGTTGGTCTCCTGGCTGCGGACCAGGCGGGTGTCGTTTTCGTAGTTGTCAAAGGTCAGAGCGGTAGAGCCGATGACGGTACCCAGCTGGTTGTCGATCTCGGTCATCCAGGCGTCCTGAATGGCAGCGACGGAGGTGTCGGAACACCAACTTACGCCGTTATACAGGTCGGAGACAAACTCGTAGCCCACCACCTCGGTGACTTCCTTGCCGTTTTCATCCACTACGGGATTGCCAGCCTCGTCCTTCTTCACCTCGGTCAGCTCGTTGAACTCGATGAAATCGGTGGTGATGTCGCCTGTTTCGGAGTCAATGACCATCATGCCGATGCGGCTAAAGTACTGGCCGGTCTGGGTCAGCAGGACTGTGCCGCCGTCCTTATCCTGAACCTCCTTGCCCTCCACGGTGCTGTGGGAATGGCCGTCGATGAACGCGTTCAGGCCGGAGACATTGGCGATGGTCTCCTCGCTGGTCCAGGGCTGGGAAGCGGGATCGTCGCCCAGGTGACCCAGGGCAATGACCACGGTGGCCCCGGCCTGCTTGGCCTCGTCCACCGCGGCCTGCACATCCGCGTACAGAGCAGAGCCATCCTCACCGCCGGAAATGCCATAGATGTAGGCGCCGTTCTCGTCCTGGAAGTAAGCGGGGGTAGACTTGGTGAAGGACTCGGGTGTGGTGATGCCCACGAAAGCCACGGTCTGATCCCCGCAGGGGAAGGTCACGAAGCTGTCCAGCACATTGTCGCCCCGGACGCCGTCAGCCTCATTGTAGAAGTTGCAGGAAACATAGGGATACTCCGCCCACTCCCGGATGTTGATGCAGCCCTCCATGTCGTAGTCAAACTCATGGTTACCCAGAGTCGCCACGTCATAGCCGGCGGCATTCATCAGCTTGATGATGGTTTCGCCGTTGTCCATGGAGCCGTAAGCGGTACCCTGAATGTGGTCGCCGGCATCCGCCAGCAGAACATTCTTGTACTGCTTCTGCAGCTCCGTCTTGAGACCGGCAATGACATCGTAACTCAGAGGACCGTCGATGTAGGTGTGAACATCGTTGGTGTAGAGGATCACGATATCATCAGGGTCTGCGGTTTCTGCAGCCAAAGCAGCAGGTGTCATGAAGCACAGCACCATGGCCAGGCACAGAAACGTTGCGAGAATTTTGCGCATTGTTTTTTCCTCCTTTTTACTTTTTGCGTCCGTCTTGGACAGTTCTATTTTATATGATTGGGCAGGAAAAGGATATTGGTACATTTCACTATATTTCCAGAAAGATTGGATGGAACATTTGGGTAATATAGCAGTCGCTGTGCGTCCGTCACCCGGTCACAGCGCACCGTGACACAAATTGTTTTCTACTGCCTCACATTTTCGATCCGGTGGCCCCGAACCAGCAGCCGGTGGGTATTGATACCGTAGGGCGTGCAGGTCACCAAGGTGCAGTAGTCCTTCCCCTCCACGATCTGCAGGGCGGCAGTCTCCTGAGGCTCCACGACCAGAATCTGGTCCACCTCATAGGTCAGCACTTCATCCAGCACCCTGAGCCGAAAAACGTTTCCCACGCCAAGCTGATCCAGGTCGGTAAACAGCCTGGCGCTTGGCAGTCCCCGGTGGCCTAAGAGAACGCAATGGGTGCTCTCTCCACCCACCGGAAGGCTGGACCATTCCACATGCCCAACCGCGGTCTGTAAAACCGATTCCTCCGTACCGTGATAAATCGGCATGGTGCATCGAATGTCTGGTATCTCAATATAGCCCATCATGCCGTCTTCGGTCACATTCAACAGCTGCTGATATTCCGTCGTTTGTTCCTCGCTGCCCACGAAAGAATTGCCTGGCTCCCATAGGAAGCGGTTATAGGCTTCGGTGTCGCTCCAAAGCTTATCGACATCCCCGTTCAAGCTGGCAACCTGCTCGACATAGCCGGCAATCGCCTGTGACTGGCGGAGGTCGTTCCATCGGTCACTGGCGGAAGGATACAACAGCAAGGACAGGCCCGCCAAAAAGAACACTGCGTAAAGGATGATGGATAACGGTTTTCGCATAACGGAATCTCCTCAGAACTGCATGGGGCAATACCACGTTCCATATCGACAAAAGGCAGATCAGCGATTGCAGGGAATGTCTATAATAATAGCGCTAAGGGAGAATCGAAAACACGCTTATTGAAGCATCCAAAAAAAGCAGCGGCTCCTATGAGCCGCTGCAGGTCGAATTTCCTCTCTTTATTACGGGAGCAGAGTGTCACAGGGCCGCCGTCGGGTTATCCGCAGATATTTCCACGGCATCGGCATTCCTCACTGCTCGCTTCTGTACTTACAGTATAGCATAGTTTCCAGGGATTTGGTGAAGAATCCATGAACACTGGAAAATATTTTTTAGAAATTGTAGAATTTGCACAATTCTTAGGCAGGATAGGTGTTGCTCAGGAGCAGCAACAGGGGCAGCGCCAGCGTGAAAATACTGATCGCCCAGGGATACATGGCCTTGCGGGAGCAAAACATCAGCAGCAGACACGCCACCGTCAGTCCCAGCGGACCTGCCACCGCCAGCTGACGACTGATGGTTCGGGCAAACTCACCGTTGGTCAAAAGATTGATCCCCACCTGTTCCGGCAGATGGGACATGTTATAAGATGCCAGCCGCAGCGCATAATACACCACCGGCGCGGCCATGACAAATTTACGCAGGCGGAACAGCCACACGCCGATGAGATTGATGACGGAATTGATTTTATGGATCACAGCCTTGAACTTTTCAAAGCCGGTATACTGCGCTGTCCGGACAGCGGCACTCTGCTTTTCACCACCGGAATTTTCCATGTTGTACCTCCGAAATGGGATTTCCTCTATGATAGCATATTTTCCACCCAGTTGCAAGCTGTTGGGAATGTTCCAAGAAGAATTCAGAAAAACTTAAAAGTCCGTTTTATTGGACCGGAGCTGCTGTATACTGGCAGCAGATAACAAATATAGGAGGCGTTCCCATGAAAACCAGAAAAAGATATCCCCATCTGTCTGTTTACAAGCCCAGCCAGCCCATCTATCCCAACGCCGCAGACAACCGCTATTTCGCCGAAAAAGCCCTGAACGTCATCACTGCCATTGTCTCCGGCATCGGCTTCGTCAGCGCCATGCTGTTTCTGGTGACACTGGCATAGAAACTCCCTGAAGAAATCGCCTTCTGCTGAAGCAGCGGATCTTTTGTTCCCCCGGTACGGTTTGCAAAACAGGAAATACATCCAGTGTTCCTCTGTTTTCCAACCCTTCCGGGGAAACAAAATCTCTCGCTGTCAATGCTTGCCGATTGATTCAGAGCTTCCTTAGACAGGCAGATCTTCCTCCCGCAGGATGCGGCAGGCGGTAATCCTGTGATCCTTTGTCTCGATCAGGCCCACAGTACCGCCGAAATAGCCACAGCTGCCGGGATTCAGGATCCACAGTCCATCCTCCTCCCGGCGGCAATCCGCCTGGTGGGTATGGCCGTAGAGCACCGCGTCCACCCGGCAGGCCCGGGCATCCCGGAGCAGGCTGCTCAGCGTCAATTTCACATTGTGGCGGTGGCCGTGGGTCATATACAGATTCACGCCGCACACCGGCTGCACCAGGATCTCCGGCTGTCCCGGCGGGCAGCGGAAGCGGTCACAGTTTCCCGGCACCTGATACAACTCGGTGCCGGGAAACGACTCTTTTATAGTAAGTCCGTCATCATAATAGTCGCCAAGATGCACGATGGCGTCAGGCTTTACCACCTCGATACACCGGTGCATGAAGCTCAGCGCGGAATGGGAATCGGACAGGACAAGAATCTTCATTGGTTCACTTCCCTTCTCAGTTTGTGCACAGGACGGCCGCAATATACATTATAATGTAACTATTCAGTCGAGGCAAAATATGCGCGGTAAATGATCGTTTATGTGCATAC
>JBJDYN010000048.1:0-3300 GCA_051867395.1 Faecousia sp.
TTGTCACTACTACACGGAGGGTGATATCACACAAGATTTTTCATTGACCCAAAAAAATTGAAAAATATTTTTCAACTTGCGCTAAAACACCTTAAAAAAACGCCCTCAAATCGGCGATAGGTGAAGGGACACTTCACAAGCCCTTCTCTGTATCTTGAAAACTGAATACACGATGGTACAAGTACAAACACCTATGCAGCAGCACAGGAGGCGCGCCGCCAGGACGGATGGCTTTTGGGGAGGTGATCCAGAAAAAGTCATCCGAGCGATCTACGCGGCCTTCAAGCCCGGACAGGCAATCCGGGAATGCCGTGACCTCACAGGCGACAATGGAACTTGCTCACGCTCTCCCAAGGACTAGGGGGAAGCCCTTCGGTATGCGCCAGCTTCGGCAGCGGTATCGCAGAGTTATGACAGCCTCGCCAAAGGCGGCTTGTATCATACCCACCGTCAGGGGTGCGTGGCAAATGTGACGGATACAATGAATCGGTACTGAACTGAAAAGGGTTGCCACTCCGGGAATTGTTAGTTTTTTGCTATCCAAACGGCCGGAGCGGCACCCGCAAAGTCAGATACCATGCGCTGGGAGCTTTTTACTGCCAGCGCATTCATGTGACTTTGATGCCTGATACGAAAGGAGTTTTGGTATGAATCAGAACAGAATGGAATCCAGCGATTTGGTTGACATCAGAACCGTTGCTGTGGATAAGAGCCTTCCCAAAGAGGAACGCATTGCTGACTTTGTTCGCCAGATTAAGAATCCCTACCGTTTCCGCTGCGGCGATTTTGTCGTGAATGCCTCCTTCGCCAGAAACGGCGCAACGCTGGAGGACTGCCTGCGGGGTATTCTCAGGTAGGCGACAAACTCGCAATTTTTCGCAGGAGTGATACAATGTACATGGAAAAGGACGAAACTTAGGCCATCTCAGAAATCACTCTTTTCATAGTTTTCCCGGAACGAAAAGGAGTGATATTTCATGGTAAAGTACAAAGCAACTGCCTACATCCGTCTGTCTTATACAGATGACCGCTCCAGCGAGAGCGACAGCGTTTCCAACCAGCGCAAGCTCATTGAGAATTTCGTTGAGCGCAACCCAGACATTGAGGTAGTGTCTTTCAAGGTGGATGATGGCTACAGCGGCATCATCTTTGACCGCCCCGCCTTTAAGGAAATGATGCAGGATGTCACCAATGGGGAAATCAACTGTGTCATTGTCAAAGACCTCTCCCGGCTGGGGAGGGAGTACATTGAAACAGGCCGGTATCTGCGCAAGGTATTCCCGGCTTATGGTGTGCGGTTCATCGCCATCACGGACAACATCGACACGGCACAGGAGAATAACGGAGATGACCTGACGGTTTCGGTCAAAAATATCATGAACGAAGCCTACTGCCGGGACATTTCCGTAAAGACCCGTACCGCCCTGGATGTAAAGCGCCGGAACGGAGATTTTGTGGGAGCCTTTACAGTGTACGGCTACATGAAGTCCGAGGACAACAAAAATCTGCTGGTCCCCGACCCCTATGCCTCCCGTGTGGTCCAGAATATCTTTCAAATGCGGCTGGAAGGTTCAAGCGCTCTGCGGATCGCAAATGAGCTGAACCGGCTGGGCATCCTCTCTCCGCTGGCCTACAAGAAGAATCACGGCCTGCCCTACGCCAAGAATGGCTATGCCGACAGCGAGGACTGCAAATGGTCAGCCACCACCATCATCCGTATTTTGCAGGATGAAACCTACACCGGCACACTGGTTCAGGGCAGGCAGGGCACCTCCAACTACAAAATCAAGCAGATGGAGCAGAAACCGGAATCCGAATGGATTCGCATTCCAGACGCCCATGAGCCTCTGATTACAAAACAGGACTTTGATCTGGTTCAGAGAATCCGGGGGCTGGACACCCGCACCTCCCCGAAGCAGGACACAGTATACCTGTTTTCCGGCGTTCTCATCTGCGGCTGCTGCGGCGGTCGCATGACCCGCAAGACCAACAGGGTGAATGGCAAGGAGTATCACTACTATTACTGCCCCACAGGCAAGAAGCACGGCTGCACC
This sequence comes from Faecousia sp., assembly GCA_051867395.1. GTDB lineage: Bacteria > Bacillota > Clostridia > Oscillospirales > Oscillospiraceae > Faecousia. The sequence goes on from JBJDYN010000048.1 coordinate 2,055, forward strand.
AATCCGGTGATGCTGAAAGAAAGCAAGTTGATCGATTGCGTTCAGGAAAGTCTGAAAGCCTACATTCAAAATGTGGCCTCTCTGGAAACCCTGCTGAACAGCATTGACCAGTCCAGCATCAACCAGGCGCTGGCAAAGGAGTACACAGACCACATCTCCGAAAATGAGCGGCGGCTGGAGCAGGCGCAGGCTTACAAGTCCCGGCTGTACGAAAATCTCGTTGAAGGGATGATTACCAAGGAGGAATACGCCAGCTACAAGGTGAAATACACCCGGCAGGCAGAGGAAATCAAGGCCGCAATCACAGCCCTGAAAGAAAAACTGAAGGATGTTCTGGAGAATAAAAGTGAGCGAAACCGCTGGATCTCCCATTTTACCCAGTTTGAATCTATGGAGACCCTGGACCGCAAAGCCCTGATCCACATGGTGCAGAGCATCCAGGTACGGGGTAAAAACGAACTGGATATCCGCTTCAATTATATGGATGAATACGAAAAAGCCCTTCGGCTGGCAGCGTTGGCAGTTCAGGAAGCGAAACTGCCGCTCCCCGAAGGAATCCGAAAGGCAGGTTAATCATGGCACGAAAGAGCAGAAAAGAAAGCGCAAAGGCCGTTGTGCAGGAGGCCGTCAGCACCTGCCGCGCGGCGATCTATGTCCGCCTGTCCGTGGAGGACAGCCACACCCACAGCGCTTCCATCGAAACCCAGCAAATGATTATCGCCCAGTTTCTGGAACGAAATCCCGACATCCAGGTGTACGACACCTACATCGACAACGGCACCAGCGGAACCACTTTCCACCGGCCCGCTTTCCAGAAGATGCTCTCTGATATTGAATCGGGATTTGTGAACTGCGTCATTGTAAAAGACCTTTCCCGGCTGGGGCGGAATACCATCGACACCGGTTACTACATCGAGCAGTATTTCCGTCTGCGGAACGTCCGTTTCATCGCCGTCAACGAAAACTTTGATACCGTCGCCCCGGAGGACGCCCACTCTGGAATCATCATCCCCCTGCGGAACATGATTAACGAAGCCTACGCACTGGATATTGGCAGGAAGATTAAGGCCCAGCAGCGGCAGGCGATGAAGGATGGGAAGTTTATCGGGAGCCGCACCCCCTATGGGTATCTGAAAGCCCCGGATGACTGCCACCAGTTGATTATCGACCCGGTTGCCGCTCCCGTGGTGAAGAAAATGTTCCAATGGGCATCTGAGGGCATCGGACTGAACACCATAACCGTCCG
>JBJDYN010000049.1:0-3280 GCA_051867395.1 Faecousia sp.
GATGCCGCCCCCTACGCCCACCAATCTGACATTGCTGCTGTAAACGATCATTTACGAAAACTCCATACTTCTCAATCCCTACTCCCAACTCCACACTCCTAACGCCACATAAAAAAACCTGCCCCGTGGGGCAGGTTTTTTTATGTGTGGAAGATTACACGCCGGAGTAAGCAGCGAAGCCGGCGTCCACGGGCAGAACCACGCCGGTGATGGCGGAGGCAGCCTTGTCGTCGCACAGGAACAGGGTGGCGCCGATCAGCTCGTCCGCGTCCACGAAACGGCCGGTGGGAGTGCCAGCCAGGATCTTAGCGGAACGGGCAGTGGGGGTGCCGTCATCATTGAACAGCAGGGACTTGTTCTGAGCGGAGACCAGGAAGCCGGGGGCAATGGCATTGCAGCGGATGCCGGTGCCGGCGAAGTGGGTGGCCAGCCACTGGGTGAAGTTGGAGATAGCGGCCTTAGCGCCGGAGTAAGCGGGGATCTTGGTCAGAGGAATGTAGGCGTTCATGGAGGAGATGTTCAGGATAACACCGTGCTTCTTGGCGACCATGTCCTTGGCAAAAGCCTGGGTGGGCAGCAGGGTACCCTGGAAATTCAGCTTGAACACGAAGTCCACACCGCTGGGCTGCAGGTCGAAGAAGGTCTTGCAGCCTTCCCAAGCCTCATGCTGGTACTCGTTGTCGGTGGTAGCACGGGGATTGTTGCCGCCAGCGCCGTTGACCAGAATGTCGCAGGGGCCCAGATCCTTCAGCACCGCCTGATGGACCTCTTCCAGAGCCTCGGGCTCCAGAACGTTGGCCTTGTAGCCTTCCATGATGTAGCCCTGAGCCTTCATCTCGTCGGCCAGCTTCTTGACGGCGTCCTCATTCAGATCCAGAGCAGCAACCTTTGCGCCGGACTGTGCAAAAGCCTTGGCCATAGCGCCGCAGATCAGACCGCCAGCGCCGGTAACAACGACAACTTTGCCAGTATAGTCAATGTTCAGGGGAAGATTTGCCATGTAAATTACCTCCAATATTTAGATACTTCAGAACCGGCAGAGCCGATTCCGGCTTTTCAACACGTCTATTATAGTCGATTTGACTTCCCTGTGCAATAGCGAATTCTCTCATTCCCAAGGATTTGTGCAGTCTGACAAATTATCAGTAAAAATCCTGTGAAAAATACCGCTTTGCGTGGGGAGTTTGGCGTTAGCGTGGAGAATTGAGAGTGGAGTTACCCAAATTTGGAATGCAGTACGAATAAACGAAAAGCAGCAGCGGAAGTCTTCCTCAATCATACAGCATTGGCAGAAAACGTCCCGCTCCACTCTTCACTCTTCACTCTCTTAGCTCCACACTCTCAAAAAAGTCCCCTGCACACAGCGTACAGGGGACTCTTGCGCTCAATTGGAGATCAAACGGTGGTCTTCTTGCCTTCCAGCTTGTCCAGCATATCCCACACGCCCAGCATGTACATGATGCCCAGAGCCCGGTCATACAATCCGTAGCCGGGACGGCAGTTGCCGGGACCCTCACCCCACAGGTGACGGCCGTGGTCGGGACGGATGTAGCCTTCGTAGCCGCAGTCGTGGTAGGCCTTCAGGATGTCCAGGATGCCGGTGTCGCCGTCGCAGTCCCGGTGGGAGGCTTCGGAGAAGTCGCCGTTGGGGAAGTGCTTGACGTTGCGGATGTGGGCGAAGGCGATGCGGTCGCAGTGCTTGCGGACGATGTCGGCCACATTGTTATTGGGGTCGGCATTCAGGGAGCCGGAGCACAGAGTCAGGCAGTTGTAGGGGTTGTCCACCATGGACAGGAACCGATCAATGTTCTCGCCGTTGGTCAGCAGACGGGGCAGGCCGAAGATATCCCATGGGGGATCGTCCATGTGGATGGCCATCTTGATGCCGGTCTCCTCACAGGTGGGCATCAGGGCCTCCAGGAAATACTGAAGGTTGGCCCAGAGCTTTTCATGGTCCACATCCGCGTAGTCCTTGAACAGCTGGTCCAGCTTGGCCATACGCTCGGGCTCCCAGCCGGGGAAGGACATGTTGTACTTCTCGGTGAAGTCCATGATGTACTTGGCCATGGCGTTGTAGTCGTCCTGGATCATGCCTTTTTCATAGAACAGGGCGGTAGAGCCGTCGCCGACTTCGTGGAACAGGTTGGAGCGGGTCCAGTCGAAGATGGGCATGAAGTTGTAGCAGATAACCTTGACGCCAAACTTGCTCAGGTTGCGCATGGTGGTCTTGTAGTTCTCGATGTACATATCCCGGGTGGGCTTGCCGATCTTAATGTCATCGTGGACATTGACGGACTCCACCACGTCCATGTTGAAGCCATAGGGCTCCAGCTGCTTCTGAACCTCTGCGATTTCGTCAACTTCCCAAACTTCGCCGGGCATCTTATGATGCAGCGCCCAGACAATGCTGGTTACGCCGGGGATCTGCTTGATATCGGCAAGGGTGATCTTGTCATTGCCTTCGCCATACCAACGGAAACCCATTTGCATAGGCATATTGTAATTCCTCCATTACCAAAAAACGTGCCTTCCCCCACAGCGCTTCGAGGGAGAGTAAATGGCCAAAATTATTATAACAAAAAATACCCGATCTGACAACGAGGGGGTTCCGAAAAAAGTAGACAAAAATCCGAATGCATTTTTGGTAAGAAAACCATTCATCCGCATGAGATTTCCCGAATCGGGCAAAATAAGGGTCGGAGGGATGCACATGACGGAAAAACAATACGGGAAACTGGTGGAGGAGCTGAGCCCCAGATCCCCCATGTGGAAGGACTGTCTCAACGCCTTCTGGATCGGCGGGCTGATCTGTGTGCTGGGGCAGATATTTCTGAATTGCTATACCAATCTGGGTCTGGACAAGGATTCCGCAGGCACCGCAGCATCCATGAGCCTGGTAGCCTTATCGGCGCTGCTGACGGGCCTGAGCCTGTATGACGACATCGCCAAATATGCCGGAGCCGGAACTCTGGTGCCTATCACCGGCTTTGCCAACGCCATTGCGGCCCCGGCGGTAGAGTTCAAGACAGAGGGCTTCATTCTGGGCGTAGGCGCAAAGATTTTCACCATTGCAGGCCCGGTAATCGTCTACGGTTTGGCCGCCAGCGTGGTGTACGGACTGATCTACTGGTTCTGGACCGTGCTCTGACAACCACCCATAAACCTCTCCGCGCCCACTGTAGGGGATGGTCAGTAATGTATAGAGTAGTAACCCTCCCCTACAGCGCAATGTCATCAACTTAAGCATTGAGAGCCGTATCGTAGGGGGCGATGCCCACAT
>JBJDYN010000050.1:0-3274 GCA_051867395.1 Faecousia sp.
CCCAAAGTGCGTAACGCATTCGCCGCGGGCCTTGCCCGCTAAACGATCATTTACCTGCCATAAAAACCATGTTATTTCACAAAAGAAAGGACGGTGAGACGATGGAGGAGCTTTTTAACGCCCTTGTCGGGGCCCAGGACACCCTGGCGGCGGAATATATCGGATTTCTGCGCCTCGCAGTGCCTGTGATTACGGCCTTGCTGCTGCTTCGCTGCGTTCTGCCGCTTCTGACCTTTCGCAGAGAGCCGGAGATCTGGGCCTGGCTGAATATGCCCGACGGCACCCAGGTGCCCATCACCCACTGGGAGAATGTCATCGGCCGAAGCAAAAGCTGCGATGTGACCATCGATTTCCCCACGGTTTCCCGCAACCACGCGGTGCTGACCCGCTATGACGACGGCAGCTGGACCGTCACGGATCTGAGTTCCAAGGTCGGCACCGAGATCAACGGCAGAAAGGTGCAGATTTGCGCCCTGAAGAACAAGGACCGAATCTCCATCGGCGGCGTGGAAATGCAGCTGCAGCCCATTACCGAGCGCCAGGAGGAACGGCAGGCCCAGCTTCGCACCAAGGCCGCCAGCGGGTGGGACAGCGTTACCAATCTGATGCTGCTGACGATCCTGCAGTGCCTGATGCTGTTGGGCTTTCTGCTGAAGGCAGAGCGGTCGGATTTCCTCAGCATCCTCCAGGGCTTCGGCGGCATTGTGCTGTGCCAGTGGCTGCTGTACATCTTTTACTGTATCATCCGCCGGCAGTCCTTTGAGGTGGAAACCATGGCCTTCTTCCTGTGCACCATAGGTATGGCTGCCATCGCCACGGTGAAGCCGGGGGAGACGGTGAAGCAGCTGATCGCCCTGGTGCTGGGGGTTGTCCTGTTCCTGGTTATCGGCTGGTCGCTGCGGGATCTGGAGCGGGCCAAGGTGTTCCGCTACCTGGCAGTGGCGGCAGGTGTGGGTTTCCTGCTCATCACGTTGGTGTTTGGCACCGAGTACTACGGCGCGAAAAACTGGCTGATGATCGGCGGCTTGTCCTTGCAGCCTTCGGAGCTGAGTAAGGTCTGCTTCGTCTTTGCGGGGGCTTCCACCATGGACCGGATCATGAACAAGCGAAACCTGATTTTGTTCATTGGCTATTCCGTTGTGATCTGCGGGTGTCTGGCCCTGATGAACGATTTTGGAACGGCGTTGATCTTCTTCTGTGCATTCCTGGTGATTGCGTATCTTCGTTCCGGCAGCGTGGGCACCATTGCGTTAGCCATTACCGCCCTGGGTTTTGCCGGGGTTCTGGCTCTGAAGATTGCGCCCCATGCCTTGCAGCGTTTCGCCACCTGGCGGCATGTCTGGGAGGATCCCCTGGCGGGAGGCTACCAGCAGACCCGGGCCATGATGTGCATCGCCTCCGGCGGCCTGTTCGGCTTGGGCCCGGAGGGGGGCAAGCTGCAATATGTGTTCGCCGCGGATTCCGACATCGTGTTTGCTACCGTTTCCGAGGAATGGGGCCTGCTGATGGCGTTGATGACAGTGCTGTGCATCGCGGTCTTCGGCTTCTTTGTGATCCGCACCGCACGGGTAGCCCGCAGCAGCTTCTATTCCATCGGCGCCTGCACCGCCGCCAGCGTGCTGGTGATTCAAACCATCCTGAACTGCCTGGGCACCGTGGACATTCTGCCCTTCACTGGTGTTACCTTCCCGTTTGTCTCCAACGGCGGCACCAGCATGATCGGCGCCTGGGGACTGCTGGCCTTCGTTAAGGCGGCGGACACCCGGCAGAATGCCAGCTTCGCCGTGCGGATGATGAAGAAGGGGGCTTGACCAATGAACCGTGTGACCAAACGAACCTGGCTCATGGCCCTTTTCATTCTGGTGCTGCTGGGCGGTATGCTGGTTTTTACCTGGGAGTATATCACCGAGGCAAAGGACTGGGTGGCCTTCTCCGGCTCGCCCCATGTCTACAACAGTTCCAACTTAGGCTGCGGTACTGTCACGGACCGCTCTGGGGAGGTGCTTCTGGATATTACGGACACCCGGACCTATTCAGGCGATGTGGCTACCCGCAAATCCACCCTCCACTGGCTGGGAGACCGGAAGGGCTATATTAGCGCCGGTGCGGTCTCCAGCTATGCCGCGGAGATGGCGGGCTTTGACCGGATCAACGGCGTTTACGATGCCGCAGGCACCGGCGGCACAGCCGCCCTGACCCTGTCCGCCCATGTGCAGAACACAGCCCTGGAGGCCATGGCAGGGAGAAAAGGCACCATCGCCGTGTACAACTACAAAACCGGTGAGATTCTCTGCGCCCTGTCCACCCCTACCTATGATCCGGACAACGTGCCGGATATGGAAGGGAACGATGCTTACGAGGGCGTGTTCATCAACCGCTTCCTCCAGTCGGCTTATGTTCCCGGCTCCATCTTTAAGATCGTCACCACGGCCACGGCGCTGGACTGCGTGCCGGGTATCGAGGAGAAGACCTTCACCTGTTATGGGAAATTGGAATACGGCACGGAAGCCGTCACCTGTGAGAAGGCCCATGGCACCCAGACCCTGAAGCAGGCCTTCGCCAACTCCTGCAACTGCGCCTTTGCCCAGATCGCGGAGCTCATCGGCAAGAAGAACATGGTGTCCCATGTGGAGAAATTCGGTATTACCGAAAGACTGTCCTTTGACGGTGTCACCACGGCGGAGGGAAACTATGACGTTTCCAATACCGCGCCGGTGTCCTTCGCCTGGAGCTGCATCGGTCAGCATACGGATCTGATCAATCCTGCCCGGTATATGACCTTCATGGGTGCCATCGCCGGAGGCGGCGTTGGAGCGGAGCCCTATCTGGTGTCCCGGATCCAGTGCGGCAATCAGGTGACCTATGAGGCAAAGACACAGAAAACCGACCGGATTCTGTCCCAGGAGGTGGCCGCCAAGGTCCAATCCTACATGCGCAACAATGTCCAGTCCGTCTATGGCGACTGGAATTTCCCCGGCTTATCTGTCTGCGCCAAATCCGGCACCAGCCAGCTGGGCGGCGGACAGACCTCCAACGCCATGTTCGCGGGCTTTGTGGAGAACGAAGAATATCCGCTGGCCTTCATCGTGGTGGTGGAAAACGGCGGCTACGGCAGCCACACCTGCGTGCCCATCCTGAGCAAGGTGCTGGCTGCCTGCAAAACCGTGATGGACGGAGAATGAGTTAGGAGTGAGGAGTTAGGAGTGTGGAGTTGTTTGTGAAAATGATCGTTTACCGCACCAAAGCCTTCCCCTCTGGGGAAGGTGGCCCGGCG
>JBJDYN010000051.1:0-3270 GCA_051867395.1 Faecousia sp.
GTCTCTTCCCTATGTGTTACCTATGTTTCTCTTGACAAGTGACCCTCCCCTACAGAACAGGGCTGCGAAACGGCGTTTCCGGCGGCGTAGGCTGTGGCCCAGGCGATCTGCAGGTTGAAGCCCCCGGTGTAGGCATCGCAGTCGATGACCTCTCCGGCAAAGTACAGCCCGGAGACCTTTTTCGATCCCATGGTTTTGGGATCCATTTCGGAGGCCTTGATGCCGCCGCTGGTGATGATGGCTTCCGACACCGGGCGCTTTCCCGTGATCTCCACCGGAAAGGCTTTGAGAAGCTCCACCAGGGCGCGGCGTTTCTGCTTAGTCAGGGAATTGGCCTGCAAGCCGGGGTCGATGTCCAGACGGCGCAGCACCACAGGAATCATGGATCGGGGCAGCAGGTCCGTCAGGGCGTTCTCCATGGCCCGGTTCTGATACTTGTCCAGATCCCGCAGGATCCGGTCATCCAGCTTCCCTTCCTCCAGGGCGGGTTTCAGGTCGAGAACCAAACGGCAGCCCTCCCCCTTCAGGTGGCAGCTGGCGGACAGCACCGTGGGGCCGGTTACACCGAAGTGGGTGAACAGCAGCTCTCCAAAATCCTTATAGAGTACTTTCCCTTTGGCATTCAACAGCTTCACGCCCACGTTCCGCAGGGAAAGGCCCTGCATATCCTGGCAGTCGGAGCCGGCGGTTTCCAGGGGCACCAGGCTCCCTTCCGCCGGTACAATGGTATGGCCCAATTCCGACGCTATGGCATAGCCGTCCCCGGTGGAGCCAGTGGCGGGATAGGACACGCCGCCGGTGGCAAGAATCACCCATTTTGCCGGGAAAATCCCCTGCTGGGTCTGTACAGCGGTAACTTTCCCCTCCCGGGTCAGAATATGCGCCGCACGGTCCGTTTTCACTGTGACGCCCAGGCGGCGAAGCTCCCGCTGCAGGCACTCCAGAATAGATTTCGACTGGTCGCTGACGGGAAACACCCGGTTGCCTCGCTCGGTTTTCAGCGGGCAGCCGTGTTCCTCAAAAAAGGCCTTGGTCTTCTCCGGCGGGAAGGCAGTCATGGCGCTGTAGAGAAAGCGGCCGTTCCGGGGCACATTCTGCAGCACCTCCTGGGCAGAGCAGTCATTGGTCACGTTGCAGCGGCCCTTGCCGGTGATCAGCAGCTTTCTGCCCAGCCGGTCATTCCGCTCCAGCAGGCAGACACGCTGCCCTCTCTGGGCGGCGGTGATGGCGGCAAACATCCCCGCCGGGCCGCCGCCGATGACAATTCCGTCAAACTCGTTCATTTCTCGCTCCGCTTTTCATAGACATCATATTCGTCCCAGATCCGCTCCAGGGTGGCGAAGGTCCGGGACAGCTCCTTCTCCCGTTTCGCGGCAATGGCCACGATCAGGGCGTTGACCAGGCTCAAGGGCGCCACCAGAGAATCCACCAGGGAAACCATGTCGCTCTTGCAGATCAGCACATGGTCACTGTTGACACCCAGCGGGGACAGGGCACTGTCGGTGATGCCGATGACAGTAGCCCCAGTGGAGCGGCAGTACTTGGCCCCTTTGGTAGTGGAGGAGGAATACCGTGGGAAGGAGAAGGCAATGACCGCATCCTCCTGATTCACGCCCACGATCTTCTCGAACATCTCTCCCGCGCCCACACCGGAGACCACATGGACATTGTTGAACATATAGTTTAAGTAGTAACCCAGGAAATTTGCCAGGGGCGCAACAGACCGGACGCCCAGGATATAGACCCGCTTGGCCTTCAGGATGGCGTCCACCGCCGCCTGAAATTCCTTCCGATCCAGGGCCTCTCCGGTCTGACGCAGCTTCTCCATATCGGAGTGGAGCACCATGGACACCACGTCCTGATCCCCCAGGCGGTTATTGGCCACCTCAATGCGCTGCACGGAGGTCAGGCGGTTCAGGACCATTTCCTGCATGGCCTTCTGCATAGTGGGATAGCCGTCGAAGCCCAGGTCCACAGCAAACCGGACCACCGTGGACTCCGATACTCCCACGGTCTTACCCAAGCTGTTGGCGGTCATAAAGGCGGCCTTATCATAAGATTCCGTAATATATCGGGCGATACGTTTCTGTCCTTTGGAAAAGGTGGATTCCTTTTCCTGCAAAATCGTCAAAATATCGTTGCTCATAGCTTTCTCCTGTGCGGCGCAGTTTGTCTCTTGCCGCATGAACTATAGTACCAAAAGACGCCGGATTTTGCAAGAGAAACATAAGCACAATGCATATTTTTCGGCAGGGTGCACGGCGCGTGCGGCGTGCGGGATGATGTTGTAAATAATCGTTTCCTGTACGTAGGGGGCGGCATCCTTGACGCCCCTTTTGCATGCAGTATCGTCTCAAGGGGCGTCAAGGATGCCGCTTTATTACGCTCCCTGTACAAACGTTTTGCGCTTATCCTTCAATCAAGCTTACTGCGGTAAACGAGCATTTACCGAGACATCCCATGCCCCATGCTCAGTTCTCCCCGTGCATTTTCCGCACCTCCGCTTCCGTCAAGTATCGCCATTTTCCCAAGGGGAGGTCGCCCAAAGAAAGGCTTCCTTCTTTGACGCGGCGCAGTCTGGTGCAGCGCATGCCGGCATTTTCGCACATGCGGCGAATCTGGCGGTTGCGGCCTTCGTGGATGGTGACAAGAAATTTCGCCTTCTCCCCTTCCGCTTTCAGAAGCTTCACTTTCGGTGGGCGGATTGTGTAGCCGTCCAGCGTGATGGGCTTTGCCAGCTTCTCTTTCCCGCCGGGGGCGTAGCCTGTCACCCAAAGCGCATAGGTTTTCTCAACCTCCTGCTTTGGGTGCATCATAGCGTTGGCAAAAGCGCCGTCATTGGTAAACAGCAGCAGGCCCTCGGAGTCCATGTCCAGACGGCCCACTGGATAGACCCGCTGGCCGCAGTCCGCCACCAGCTGAGCGGCGTTGGGACGGCCCTTCTCGTCGGACAAGGTGGTGACATAGCCCCGGGGCTTATTCAGTAAGATGTACACATAGCTATCCTGCTTCGGCAGAGGCTGGCCGCCGACTCGGATTTCGTCGGTGTCCGGATCAGCGGTGTCGCCAAGGCTGGCAGTGAAGCCGTTCACCGTCACCTGCCCCGCCTGAATCAGCTCCTCCCCCCGCCGCCGGGAGGCCACCCCGCGGGCGGAAAGAATCTTCTGTAGACGTTCTCGCATGGTTTTTTCCTCCAAATCATTCACACAGCACCGTAAATGATCGTTTATCGCAACAAAGCCTTCCCCTCTGGGGTGGTGCTCCGCGCAG
>JBJDYN010000052.1:0-3222 GCA_051867395.1 Faecousia sp.
GTAACTATTCAGTCGAGGCAAAATATGCGCGGTAAATGATCGTTTATGTGCATACCCACTGTAGGGGAGGGTCATTGACCCTCCCGCTGCGTAACGAAACAGAGCGTGAAATAGGTTGCTTCCAGTGCTGGTTTTCACAAAAAGCGACAGGTTTGACAGCTCAAAAACTTTCAGTCGGCGGGAGGGTCAATGACCCTCCCCTACAGTGGGTGCTGCGATAAACGATCATTTATATGAGAAACTTGGGGTATGACTGAATAGTTACCACGATTTTATTCTGGGACGAAATCGCAGGTCGCCGGTGGCAACGAGAAATGTATTTAGCGGCGATGCCGCTGACCGTTTAACAGCGGTCCCATAAAACGGCTATAATACCGTTTTATGATAAACTAGTATCAGTATCTTGTACACACCAGGGTATATCTCATGAAAAAAGTGGATAAAATCTGAACATTATGCCAAATTTTTCAAATAATCTTCTGCGTGCGGCGGGTTTTGCTTGACAAAAAGTAAAAAAGGTATTACCTTATAAAGGTATGTGAAGGCTTTATGGAAACGTTTTATAGCCTTTGATTGCCGGACGCCGCAGGCATCCCGGTCCTGTTTGCACAAACGTATTTCAAAAGTAATAGCGGAAATCCGCTTTAAGAATGGAGAGCTAATATGAATCTGAACTGTCAAAATATCCTGCAGTGGACAGAAGCACAGCTGAAGTACACCTACGACGTCTCCCTGAAGGATGCTACGCCCCAGGAGCTCCATGAGGCCCTGGGCCAGGCCGTGATGATGGCCATTTCCGACAATTGGAGCCATTCTAAGAAGACTCGTATGCCGGATCGCAAGGCCTACTATATCTCCGCCGAGTACCTGATTGGCCGTCTGGTCTACAGCAACCTGTTCAACCTGGGCATTCTGGACGAGATGAAGGCTATGTTTGCCCAGCGCGGCGTAGACCTGGCCGTCCTGGAAGACATTGAGGACGATGCTCTGGGCAACGGCGGTCTGGGCCGTCTGGCTGCCTGCTTCCTGGACTCCGCTGCCAGCACCAACATCCCCCTGTCCGGCTATGGCCTGCGCTATAAGTTCGGTCTGTTCAAGCAGAGCTTTGACAGCCAGGGCAGCCAGGTGGAGATGGCTGACGACTGGACCAAGTTTGGCGATCCCTGGTCCTACCGCCGCTACAACCACACCGTGAAGATCAAGTTCCCGGATCATACTGTTCTGGCGGTACCCTATGATGTTCCCATCATTGGCTATGGTACGGACAATGTCGGCACCCTGCGTCTGTGGCAGTGCGAGGCGGAGCAGGAGCTGGACTTCAACGCCTTCAATAATCAGGACTATCTGCGGGCTTTGGATGCCAAGAACAAGGCTGAGGATATTACCCGCGTCCTGTATCCCAATGACTCCACATGGGAGGGCAAGCGCCTGCGCATCAAGCAGCAGTATGTCCTGAGCTCCGCCTCCCTGCAGGATATTCTGCGGACCTACAAGATTGCCCATGGCAATGACCTGAGCCATTTCGCAGATTACTACGCCGTTCAGTTGAATGATACCCATCCCGCCATGTCCATCCCCGAGCTGATCCGGCTGCTGATGCTGGAGGGCATGAGCTTCGATGAGGCCTTCAAGGTGGCCCAGAAGACCTTCTCCTACACCAACCACACCGTCATGGGCGAGGCCCTGGAGAAGTGGCCCCTGGACCTGATGCGCAGCGTGGTTCCCGAGATTGTGGACATCATCTGCCGCATCGACGAGAAGCTGAAGAACGAGCATCCCAACCTGTTTATCATCAAGGACAACACCGCCCATATGGCGAACCTGTCCGTTTATGTTGGCAGCTATGTCAACGGCGTGGCGGAGATCCACACCCAGATCCTGAAGAATGACTGCTTCAAGGACTGGTACTATGCCTATCCTGAGCGTTTCCAGAACAAGACCAACGGCATCACCCCCCGCCGCTGGATCGGTCTGTGCAATCCTGAGCTGACCAAACTGGTCTCCGACAGGGTGGGCGGCGATTTCCTGAAGGATCTGGAGCTCATCGGCAACCTGAAGGGCCAGATTGACGACGAACTGGTCAACCAGTTCAACGCTGTGAAACGGATCAAAAAGGAGCAGCTGTGCGCCGTCATCGAAAAGCATGAGGGCATCCAGCTGAATCCTGACTTCATTTTCGATGTGCAGGTCAAGCGTCTGCATGAGTACAAGCGGCAGCTGCTGAACATCCTGTCCATTGTGGACATCTACTTCCGGCTGAAGGAGGGCCGTCTGCCCGACTTCCAGCCCACTGTGTACCTGTTCGGCGCCAAGTCCGCCCCCGGCTATGCCCGGGCCAAGGCCATTATCCGGTATATCAACCGGGTGGCCAAGATGATCAACAACGATCCCGCTGTTCAGGATAAGCTGAAGGTGGTCTTCGTCCAGAACTACAACTGCTCCTATGCTGAGCACATCATCCCTGCTGCCGATATCTCCGAGCAGATTTCTCCTGCCGGCACCGAGGCTTCCGGCACCGGCAACATGAAGCTGATGCTCAACGGTGCGGTGACGCTGGGTACTCTGGACGGCGCCAATGTGGAGATTGCCCAGGAGGCCGGCATCGAGAATGAGTATATCTTCGGCCACACCGTAGAGCAGATCAACGCCGCCAAGGCTACCTACCATGCCCGCGGTATCTATGACAGCAATGCCGACCTGCGCCGGGCCATCAACACCCTGGTGGACGGCACCGTTCCCACCGACGATGCTCAGAGAGAGCTGTTCCACGCCCTGCTGGACGGCGCCAGCTGGCATAAGGCTGACCACTACTACCTGCTGCTGGACTACGCTTCCTACTTCGATGCCAAGCTGCGGGCCAACCGGGACTATGCCGACCGCATGGCCTTCGGCAGAAAGTGCCTGATGAACGTGGCCTCCGCTGCCAAGTTCTCCTCCGACCGCACCATCCGTCAGTACGCCGACGAGATCTGGCACATCAAGCCCACCCAGTATTAATTCCACATTTCCAGGAAAAGCACTCCCTGCTTCGTTTCACGCGAAGCAGGGAGTTTTTTTGTGCGAATTGAAAATTAGGCTCGCTGTAGGCCGATAAATGATCGTTTTTGAGTGTGGAGTGTGGAGTTAGGAGTGTGGAGTTATTCTCATAAATGATCGTTTATGTGCATACCCACTGTAGGGGAGGGTCATTTGTCAAGAGAAACATAGGTAACACATAGGGAA
>JBJDYN010000053.1:0-3165 GCA_051867395.1 Faecousia sp.
TGGCCTTTGGCGAGGGAGACACGAAAGGAAGAATTAAAAATATGGCAAAGTGGAAGCAGCCCAGGAAATGGGTCAGCGTTCTGTCCTGGATTGTGTGCCTTGCAGTGCTGACCGCCTGCGCAGCCAATCCGGAAAAGGAAGTGGTAACCAGCAAGAATGATGGTTCCTTTGACGCCAATGTGGTGCAGTCTGCTACCAAACCGGCGGAAGACCAGGATGCCCCGGAAAGCCAGAGGGTGCAGTATACTGACAGCTTCTCCAGCACCGACGGCAGTGTGGAATTCACCATGAATGTCGACACGGAGGTTTCCAACGCCCCCATGCCTGTGGCGGAGGTAACACCCCATTATCTGACTGAGCAGGACGCCAAGCGTGTGGCGGAGGTTCTGTTTGGGGATGCGGAAATTTATGAGGCCCAGCCCAAATTGGCTCCGAAAGAAACCATCTATTCAAAGGGCCAGGTCCAGGAGCTTCTCACCAAATGGGCGCAATACACCGATCTGGAATTCCTGCTGGACCTGTACGGTGACGAAGGGAATGCGGAAACCACTGCGGAAGTCGTCAAGAAATTCATTGCGGATTACAGCGAAGCCTTTGATAATTTCCAGGAGGAAGATCCCCGGGTGCCCTGCGAATGGACGCTGAAGCCGGATTCATATTACTTCTATTCCCCGGATGAAGTCGCGCAAATGGATGTCTCGGACGATAATTATGGGATAGAGGCCGAGGTTACGGCCAACGGGATCGGGTACATCTACACAGTGTCCACCAGAAATAAGGATGACTTCAAAATCAACAATATCATCGTCAGACTGGGAGACGGCGGTATTTCTCCCAACACCATCGACATCCGGACTTACGAAGCCCAGCTTTGCAGAACGGACAAGCCCACCGACGCCCAGATGGAGGCCGCCCAAGCAAAGGCCGTGGAACTGCTGGCCCGGATGGAGCTGGGTGACTGGCTGGTGGATGAATGTTACTTACAGACCATCAATTACTACGGCGACACACCGGAGTACATGATTTGTGTAAACGCGGTGCCTGTGATCAACGGTGTCCCTGCCTTCCGCCGTCCCCAGCTGGACAATCTGAGAAGCAAAGAGATCTATTCCTCCAATTACTACCTGACGGACGCGAACTTCAGATTCTCCGCCGACGGCAGTCTGGTCTCCTTCCAGCTGTCTTCCAGTATTGACGTGACCGAGATCCTCAACGACAATGTGGCCACATTGGGCATTGACGAGCTGATGGAGAAGGCGAAGAGCCATCTGTCGCTCAGCGATTCCGGCGCGTATTTTGTTCCTGTGTCTATGATCGAGAGCTATGAAGAAGAATTTGGTGAAAATATTATTTGCAGGATCCATATTACACAGGTGGATTATGGTATGACCCGTGTCAAGGCACCCAATACAGACGATAGCTACTATTATGTACCGGCACTCATGCTGAGTGGCTCCATCGAATACTGCGGGCAGAATACTGGAACTGTTTACGATTCTTATTCACAGATGAGGGGAACAGAAGAACTCTGTCCATTGGTTTGCTTGAATGCAGTAGATGGTTCCGTAATTGAACTTCAGAACCCCAGTCCGACCTAAATCATTTCACACACCGGCATAAGCCGGTGTGTGATTACAATAATATAGCAGCATTATTAGGAATTTCTTAGGAGATTGATTAGGTTTCCTTAAAGTATCCATCTATCCCAGTTTGTATAATCAAGAAGTAATAGGAGGTGTCATCATGAAGAACGCAATATCCAGCGGCTTTCGACAGGCGTTGAATATCCGGTTGTTTCTTGTGCCAGTGCTGACCGCCGGGGTGATGATACTGAACTTCGTGGACCCTCTTATCCGGGCGTACCGTGAAAACTCCATTATAGAAGGATTACATATGAATCTGCTGATGCAGAGTTTCCAATCGGATGCCCTCATTTCATTCCTGCCGATTTTGGCTGCACTACCCTTTGGCGGCTGCTTCGTTGACGATCTGAAAAGCAAATTCGCCCGTTTTTTTCTGATCCGCAGCAGCTACCGTACATACATCATCAGCCGTATTATCGTCGGCTTTCTGAGCGGGGGGCTCGCAATCCTCTCCGGTGCGCTGATTGCGTGGGGAACCACCGCAGCAGTGCTGATCCCCATAGAACGGGAGATCGAGGGTATGGAACCTGCGTCTATCGATGGCCTTGTAGAAATCTGCTTTTTACTGTTCCTAAACGGCGGCCTGTGGTCGGTGGTTGGCATGGCCATGAGTACTCTCATGGAGAGCAAGTACATTTCCTATGCCACACCCTTTGTGTTCTACTATCTGTTGGTGATCCTCTATGAGCGGTACTTCTCAGACCTATTTATTATCTATCCGAAAACATGGACAGACCCCTCTGCCTGGCCCTTTGGCTGCTGGGGAGCTGCCATATTCCTATTGGAAATGACACTTATCTTTGCGATCCTGTTTGCGTTCCGAGCTGGGAGGAGGTTGAAGCAGCTATGAAGAAAATCAGGCAAGCCTTTTCCATCGCCGGATACAACTTCCGGCTCTGGCGGGGCAATCCCAGAATCGTTGTGACCTTCGCCCTGTCCTTTATTCTCTGCTTTTTGCTGACCGATAAGGCAGTCCGCTTTGCTGTGGAGCATAACACTACCTTGCAGCTGGTGGAGACCTTCATTTGGAGCTTTGGTGACAGCAATTCCATTCTGCTGTCCTCGGTGCTGCTGGTGATGCTCTTTGCGGATATGCCCTTTTTGTCCTCTGGGACACCCTTTTACCTTGTTCGGACAGACAGAAGAACATGGATCACCGGGCAGGTCATTTATATCATTGCAGCAACCTCCATCTATATGCTATTTGTGCTGGTATCCACCATCCTGCTTTCCATGAAATATGCGTTTCCTGCCAATATGTGGAGCCCCACGGCGGCAATCCTAGGCTATACAAATGCAGGGAAACGGGTGGCAATCCCAGCACTGGTCAAGACCTTGGAAATGAGCTGGCCTTACCAGAGTATGTTTAGCATCTTTACGCTGATGCTGGGCTATGCCGGGGTGATGGTGATGATTATGTTGGTTTGCAATCTTCGCTATGGACAAGCGGCAGGGGTGGTAAGTGTTCTGGTGTTCAGTTTGTACGGTATTCTCATGCAGCCGGATACCATCCAACTTCTCC
>JBJDYN010000054.1:0-3128 GCA_051867395.1 Faecousia sp.
TCACCCCAGGCCGGAACCTGGCGGTGATTCTGGAGGTTGCCGCCATGAACAACCGCCAGAAGAAGATGGGCTACAACGCCGCATTGGAGTTCACCGAACAGATCAACAGGCACTTTGACGAAAACCTCAAAAGATAATGCTGAATGCAAAATGCAGAATGCAGAATGATGGTATCCCCTTCGGGGATGAATGAAAATTATCCCGAAGGGACTCCTTCATTCAGCATTTCGCATTCAGCATTCGGCATTTCTGAAAAGGCGGAGAACGTATGAAAGAATTCACTATCGGCCCCAATGACGCGGGGCAGCGGCTGGACCGGTTTCTGGCGAAAGCGGTTCCCCTGCTGCCGGCTTCTTTGGCGCAAAAATATATCCGCATCAAACGGATCAAATGCAATGGCAAGCGCATCGAGCGGGACACCCGGCTGAACGCGGGAGACGTGCTGCAGCTGTACATCAACGACGAGTTTTTTGAAAAGCCCAGGGAGGATAACGCCTATCTGACGGTGGCCGCGCCGAAGCTGAACATCGTCTATGAGGATGAGAATATCCTCCTGGTGGATAAGCGGCCGGGACTGGCCGTGCATCCCCACGACGGAGCGGAGTACGGGCGGACTCTCATCGACCACATACAGTCCTATCTGTATCAGAAGAAGGAATGGCGGCCCCGGGAGGAAAATGCCTTCACCCCCGCCCTGTGCAACCGCATTGACCGGAACACTGGGGGCATCGTCATCGCCGCCAAAACGGCAGAAGCCCTGCGGGTCATGAACCAGAAGATCAAGGACCGGGAGCTGGACAAGCGGTATCTGGCCATTGTAGAGGGGACCCCCAAGCCAAAAGAGGGCAGTTTAAAAGGGTTTCTGTTCAAAGACGCGAAGAACAACCGGGTCTTCGTCACCGACATCCCCCAGCCCGGTTCCAAAACCTGCCAGACCAACTACGTTACCCTTGCCAGAGCCAACGGCCTAAGCCTGGTGGAGTGCGAGCTGATTACCGGCAGAACCCATCAGATCCGGGCCCAGTTCGCCCACGCGGGCCATCCCCTTTTAGGCGACGGCAAGTATGGCAAGCTGGACAAGCGCTTTGACCGGAACTACCAGGCCCTGTACTCCTACAAGCTGACCTTCCGCTTCACCACCGACGCCGGAGCCCTGGAATACCTGAACGGCCAGTCCTTTCAGGTCAAATCCGTGGACTTTGTGGAGGAATACTTCCCCGGCGTCAAAATCGAATAGCTTTCCCGCTATCTTAACATTATATCTTTTTTCGAGGTGTTTTTCCATGACCCTGTTTCTCACCAGCAGTCCCTTTGTAGATGGGGCGGACCGGGCAATTTTGTCCAACGCCAACGGCTTTATTGACCGGCTCCGGGAGGCCCTTCCACCCTATTGCCGGATGCTGTTTGTCTGCTCCGACCCGGAGCGCCATGACTTGGCCTGCCAGTTTGCCGCGGATGTCTTCGGGGCCTGTGCCGATGCAGGGATCTGGTTCAGCAGTCTCAACGTTCTCGACGGGGAAAACGCCGACGATGCCCAGACGCTGGTGGAAAACAGCGACTTCATCGTCCTCTCCGGTGGCCATGTCCCTACCCAGAACGCCTTCTTCCAGGACATCCGGCTGCGGGACATTCTGGAGGGCTACCCCGGAGTGGTCATGGGCATCAGCGCCGGGTCCATGAATTCCGCCGATGAGGTCTATGTACAGCCAGAGGAGGAGGGCGAATCCGACCCGGACTTCCAGCGCTTCGCGGAGGGCCTGGGGCTGACGGACCTCAATATTCTGCCCCACTACCAGAAGGTCAAGGACAACATTCTGGACGGCAGGCGGCTGTTTGAGGACATCACCTACGCCGACAGCTGGGGCCGCTGTTTCTTCGCCCTTCCCGACGGCAGCTACTTCTACCAGACGGAGGAGCAGCTTCTGCTTTG
Source organism: Faecousia sp. (assembly GCA_051867395.1). Classification (GTDB taxonomy): domain Bacteria; phylum Bacillota; class Clostridia; order Oscillospirales; family Oscillospiraceae; genus Faecousia. The sequence continues at coordinate 1,931 of JBJDYN010000054.1, forward strand.
CGGAAAAGCATGGTGCATCGAAAACGGCACTCTGGAGCCTCTGACCCAGGAGGAAGAAGTGCTGGATATGGCCAATCTGTAGCAAAAACGGTGTTTCCGCCTTTCCGGAAACACCGTCGTTTTACTGGAGAGAAAACAAAGGAGTTTTTTATGGTTTAACATATTTGTGTCATTGGCTCTGCCTTTGACGACGGGCATATCCGTTCTATCCGCAGTGCCGCTGAGGAGAACCACTGTACCGTCTCTTTTTACCCTGACATTGATGCCGCCTTGCCCTGTCTTGCAGACTGCGACATTCTCTTCGCCCCTTCCAATGCCCAGTCCCCGGCGCTGGTGAAGCAGGCTGTCAACCTGAAATGGTTTGCCAGCTACTTTGCCGGGGTGGACCCCCTGCTGCAGCCTGGTGTCCTCCGGAAGAACATCCTCCTGACCAACGGCTCCGGGGCCTACGGGATCACCATTGCAGAGCATATGATCATGGTGTCATTGATGCTCCTTCGGCGGATGCCGGAATATGCGGCTTTTGTAAAAAACAAGGAATTCCGCAGCGACCTGATGATCGGCTCCCTCTATGGGGCAAACGTAGTCATCTGCGGAACCGGGGACATCGGCCAGAGCTTCGCCCAGCGGCTTTTGGCCTTCTGCCCCGCAAAGATCACCGGGGTCAACCGCACCGGAAGAAACGTCCAGGGCTTTGACAGCGTAATCCCCATGGAGCGCCTGGATGCGGTGCTGCCCCAGGCGGATGTTCTGGCCCTGGCCCTGCCGGGAACGAAGCACACCGAAGGTCTGATCTCCGCCCAGAGGATCGCCGCCATGAAAAAGACCGCCATTCTCCTCAACGTAGGCCGGGGCAGCTGCATCGACCAGGATGCCCTGATCGATGCCCTGAACGAAGGACAGATTGCCGGCGCGGCCCTGGACGTGTTCCGCACCGAGCCCATCCCCCAGGATGACCCGGCCTGGAACACAAAAAAACTGCTGGTAACCCCCCACTGCTCCGGCAAAATGACCATGCAGTACACGAGGGATACCCTGGTCAATACCTTCTGTGAGAACCTGAAACGGTTCTGCGAAGGCAGTCCGCTGCTCCATGTGGTGGATACTGAGCTTGGTTATTGATACTATTTCTCGATAAAAATGTTCAATTTTTATCGAGAAGGCACCGCCTGATGGCGTTGCCGAATATGTGATTTTC
>JBJDYN010000055.1:0-21295 GCA_051867395.1 Faecousia sp.
CAGCTTCGGGCTCCGGGAAAGCACCGTCAACACCCGGCTGAGCCGTCTCCGGGGGCAGCTGCGGGACTATTTGATTAAAGAGGGGTATTTTGATGAATGAAAAACTGGCGCAAGCCTTGAATGCCGTCCGGGACCGGTATATCGCCGACGCCGCCGGGGCAAAGAAACATCACCGTTGGGCCTTGCTGGGAGCCGCAGCGGCGGTGCTTGCTATGGTGATCTGTTTCCAACTTGGGAGCATGCCATTGACAGTCCATGCACAAATCATCTGTACTCCTTCCGAGCCCCGGCAAAATAAGCGGCCTGACCTGAACGATTACAAAGACCGGGATGCTTGGAACGCCGATTATGACGCATGGCTTGCGCAGCGGGAAGCCCAGGACGCGCTGGTAGGCAGCACGCTGGAGAGCCTTTCTCCCTTCCTCACAGCAAGCTGCAAGGAATTCCTCTCCGGCAGCGAGGGTAAAAATCAGGTCTGGTCCCCGGTCAACGGCTATATTGCCTTAGCCATGCTGGCGGAGACCACCGGTGGGGAAACCCGGCAGCAGATCCTGGACCTGCTGGAAGCGGACAGCCTGGAGCTGCTCCGGGATCAGGTGGGGGCCGTATGGGAATCGGTCTACCGGGACGACAGCAAGGAGATTAGCGTATTGGCCAACTCCCTGTGGCTGGACAGCAGCCTGTCCTACGAACAGGAGGCCATGGACAACCTGGCCTACTACCACTACGCTTCGGTCTATCAGGGGACCTTCGGCAGCGCAAAGACGGACAAGGCCCTGCAGGCCTGGGTGAACAGCAACACCGGCGGCCTGCTGAAGGAGTCCGTGAGCAGTATCACCCTGCCCTCGGAAACCGTCCTAGCCCTGGCCTCTGCCGTGTACTTCCAGTCCAAGTGGTCCACGGCCTTTTCCGCCGGTCAAAATACCCAGGACCTGTTCCATGCCCCCGGCGGAGATATGACCTGCACCTATATGAACCGGAAGGAAGCCCAGATGTACTACTATTGGGGAAACAGCTTCGGCGCGGTGGCCCTGGGGCTGAAAAACGGCAGCCGGATGTGGCTGATCCTGCCGGACGAGGACAAAACCACCGCCGATGTGCTTTCGGAGGGACAGTACCTGGAGATGGTCGCCGATGCCAATGCCTACGCAGACTCCAACGGAAAATACATGAAGGTGAATCTGTCCATGCCCAAGTTTGACGTCTGCTCCTCCGGGGATCTGAAAACCGGGCTGCAGAAGCTGGGGATTACCCGGATCTTTGACATGAAAACAGCGGACTTTTCCCCCTCCCTGGGCGATTCCGTGCCCGCCTTTGTCAGCAGCGTGAATCAGGCCGCCCGGGTTACAGTGGACGAGGAGGGCGTCAAAGCAGCCAGCTATATTGAAATGCCCACCGCCGGAGCCGCCGCACCGCCGGAGGAGATCATTGACTTTACTCTGGACCGGCCCTTTCTGTTCGTAATCGCCAGCTACAGCGGCCTGCCCCTGTTCGCGGGGGTGGTGAATCAGCCCTGACCCGCCGAGGCATTCTCCCGGACCTCCAGGGCCCCACTTCGGCAGAAAGTTTCCGCTCCCGCTGCATGACTTCCCCTGTCATTTCCTGTAAGATAACGGTACATCAATCATGGGAGGGATATTCCATGCCAACCGTTTTCTACATCGGCGACAGCACCGTGGCCTTCAATAAAATCGACTCCTATCCCCAGCAGGGCATGTCAAACGCTTTGGGACTGTATCTGCGGGAGGGTGTGGCCCTGAGTCCCCATGGGCTCAACGGGCGCAGTACCAAATCCTACCTGGACGAGGGCGCTTTCGAACCTGTCAAGCAAGGATTGAGGCCCGGAGACTTTCTGCTGATCCAGTTCGGACACAACGACGAAAAGGCCGACCCCGCCCGCCACACAGCCCCGGTGGGGGCTTACACGGAAAACCTGACTTATTTCATCCGCAGCGCTCGGGAAGCCGAGGCCTATCCGGTGCTGATTACCTCTATCGCCCGGCGGCTGTTTGACGAAGCGGGCAATTTCCTTCCCGGAAGCCACGGAGCCTATCCCCAGGCTATGCGGGAGCTGGGGGTCAAGCTGGGGGTTCCCGTTGCGGACCTCACCGCCATTACGGAGGACTACCTGGCCCATGTCGGCGACGCCCCCTCCAAGCCCTGGTTCATGTGGCCCAAGGACAACACCCACCTGAAGCCGGAGGGCGCGGTGATTATGGCAGGCTTCCTGGCGAGGGAGCTGAAGCGGATGGGCCTGCCCTACAGTGAACTGGTAATATCATAATGAAATCAGACAGCCCAGGTGCATTTTTCCGCGCCTGAGTTGTCTATTGCTGTCATACATATTACATTGATGAATCGCAGGTATGTGGAACACCTGTCCGCTGCGGCTCAATCTGCCGGGCATGTTCGGAGTTGGTATGAATTACATGTAAATTGATCAATTTGACAAAAATAGAGTTGACAAAAATATAATATTAGGATATTATAACAACAGAAAGGGGGCGTTTCCCATGGGCGTAGTATGGTAGATGTAATACTTTGTCGCCGAAAGGAGAATTTATTATGAGGAAAGTCTTATTGTTCTTGCTTACGGTACTTATGGTGTTGAGTATGACTCCGTGTGTATCTGCTGAGGCCTACGAAATAGAATGTACTGCGCATTCAGGCAACGACACTCGTTCGATTATTCCTATTGATTTTCAATGCCCATATTGCGGTGCTGTCGGATATCCAACGGGGCAAACTACTATTGTACCTTTGGGAAGCAATATCGTCTCACCGAATTTCCTTCCAATCTACATGATATATGAATGCAGCGCAGATTCTTCCCATAGATGGACTGTGTATTTGGCAGAAACAACGACATGATGAGACGATGCTGGAATAGCGGGGGAGTTCATGTTATCGATCGCATTGCTTATTATTGTAATTTCGATTCTATTCATTTTTGTTCTGTTGTGTTCAGAGGGCTGGTCTTGGCTGTCGTATCGGATGTATTCCGCTCACAGCGCAGCCTCCGTCTGTGAGGAGGCTCCGTTTACACTGAATAACTCCAAAGGAACCGTTGAAAAAATGGAAGAGGATGGTACATTTCGGAGGGTGTCCTGCACGGAAGATCGGAATGTCGGGCATCAGCCGTTCTACTATCTCCTGTTTGAAAAAAACCGGGTTCAATACGTCCTCGAGTGGGAAGCGGAAGGAACGCGTTGGCGCGGACACTACCGATACTTAAAGAAACCAAACAGCTTTGCGGTTGGCGAAACAGTCGAATTGCACTACCAGAAGGGAAAGCCCTGGAGATACGCAATTCAGGATCAAACGCTATGGACCTGGTTCTGGTTGAAGCTGGCTGCCTACGCTGTGCTGCTGGCGGTGGGAATCTGCCTTTTCGCACACGCGATTGCTTAAGGCACGCCGTATCCGGGAGAGCAACTAATTTAAGGGGCTGTTAAAAAAGTCTGTCATTGCGAACCAGCGCGCACGCTGGTGTGGCAATCCGTTCCCCTTTTAACCACATTTATTCTGCTTTTTCTATCAGAAAGTTTGTGGTCAAAATGAGAACTGTGACTTTTTTAACAGCCCCTTTTTCTGCCCGCTGGTATATTTTCTCCGAAAACACCCATATACGAAAAGCAGGCGTGCCCTGGAATCCCTTTGGGATTCCAGGGCACAGAATTTACTGAATCAAAAGCTCCGCGATCTGGATGGCGTTGGTGGCAGCGCCCTTGCGGACCTGGTCGCCGCAGCACCACAGGCACAGGCCGTTGTCGTCGGTGAGATCCGGACGGATGCGGCCCACGAACACGATGTCCTGGTTGGAGGTGTCCAGAGGCATGGGATACTGCTTGTTTTTCAGATCATCCACCAGGCGGCAGCCGGGAGCCTTGGCAATGACCTCTCTGGCCTGGTCCACGGTAACCGGCACATCAAAGTGGCAGCTGACGGAGATGGAGTGGCTGCGGACCACCGGCACCCGGACGCAGGTGCAGCTTACCTTCAGCTCGGGCAGGTGCATGATCTTCCGGCCCTCGTTCTGCATCTTCATTTCCTCGCTGGTATAGCCCTGGAACTGCTCGCCGCCGATCTGGGGGATCAGGTTATAGGCGATCTGGTGGGAGAACACCTTAGGCTCGTAGGTCTTGCCTTCCCGCAGCGCCTCTACCTCGTTCATCAACTCAATGGGGCCGCCTGCGCCTGCGCCGGAGACAGCCTGGTAAGTAGAGGCGGTCATGGTGCGGATGGGAGCAATGGTATTCAGGGCATTGACGGCGGTAACAGTGATGATGGTGGAGCAGTTGGGATTGGAAATAATGCCGCTGTGCCAGGCCACGTCCTCCGGGTTGACCTCGGGGACGATCAGGGGCACCTTGGGGTCCAGGCGGAAAGCGGAGGAATTGTCCACGAAGACCGCTCCGGCCTTGACGATGGCGGGAGCAAACTGCTTGGCGATGTCATTCTCCGCCGCGCCCAGGACGATGTCCACACCCTCGAAAGCGGTGTCGCAGGCCTCCTGGATGGTCACGTCCTCGCCCCGGAATTTCAGGGTCTTGCCCGCGCTCCGGGCAGAGGCCAGAGGCACCAGCCTGCCTACAGGGAAATTCCGCTCCTGCAGGACCTTAATCATTTCCTGTCCCACAGCGCCGGTAGCGCCGAGGACAGCCACAGTATATGTTTTCATAATTCTACCTCCCAATCAGCAAAACACAAATTATTTCGTAACAAAGCTGTTATACAGCACCCGGATAGCATCCTTGAAGTCCTTGTTGTCCACGCCGAAGATGATGTTCAATTCGTCAGGGCCCTGGTTGATCATTCGGATGTTGATACCGCTTTCGCCCAAGGCCGCGAAGATCTTACCGGAAATACCGGGACGGTAGGCCATCTTCCGGCCAACGGCGGCGACCACCGCAATGTGGTGGTGGACATCCAGGGTATCCGGCTCCGCTTCCTTCTTGATCTCCGCCATGATGGTGTACAGGTCCCGCTCAATGGAGTTGGTGGGCAGCACCACGGACACGTTGTCAATGCCGTTGGGCACATAGTCCACGGAGATGTTGTGCCGCTCCAGCACCGTCAGCACCTTGCGCAGCACACCGACCTGGTTGCTCATGCCCCGCTTGGACAGGGAAATGATGGAGAAATCCTTCTTGCCGGTGATGCCCGTAATAAATCGATCCGGATCCTGATCCATTTCGAAGGAAGCCCGAATCATGGTGCCGGGGGCATCGGGCTGGTTGGTATTGCGGATGTTCACAGGGATGTTCTTCTCCCGGACGGGGAAGATGCTGTCCTCGTGGAGCACCTGGGCGCCGGAATAGCTCAGCTCCCGCAGCTCGTCATAGGTAACCTCGGGAATGGCCTGGGGATCATCCACGATCCGGGGATCCGCCATCAGGATGCCGGAGACATCGGTCCAGTTCTCGTAGACGTCCGCATCCAACGCCGCCGCTGCCAATGCGCCGGTGATATCGCTGCCGCCACGGGAGAAGGTGTGGATGGTGCCGTCGGGCATACAGCCGTAGAAGCCGGGAATCACCGCGCCGTAGCCCAGCAGAACCTGGTTGCGCAGAGTCTCATAGGATTCCTCCTTGTTGACGGTACCGTCCATATTGAACTTGACCCAGTCCGCCGCGTCCACAAACTGGAAGCCCAGGTAGGCAGCCATCAGCTTGGCGGAGAAATACTCGCCCCGGCTGACCAGTTCCTCCTGGCTGATGTTCTTGGCGTCGATACGCTTTTTCAGCTCCGCCAGTTCCGGCTCCAGGCACAGGTCCAGGCCCAGCTCATCCCGGATATCCAGATAGCGGGATGCGATCATCTCAAAAATACCGGAGCAGTCCACCCCGTACTGGATGTGGGCATGGCACAGGTACAGCAGGTCTGTCAGCTTGTGATCCCCGGAAAACCGCTTGCCCGCGGCGGAGACCACCACCACCCTGCGCTCGGGATCTGCCACCAGGATCTCCCGGATCTTGCGGTACTGCCCGGCATCCGCCATGGAGCTGCCGCCAAATTTCACTACTTTCATTTTCTTTTCCTCTCTTGGGCCAAAGCCCATTTGCAATCCTTGCTTGTAACGATTCTGCCAGCGATTCTCAGCGGATCGCGGCGATGAAGGCATCGGGATTTTTCTTCAGCCAGGCGTGCATTTCGGTGACGGATACGGGTTTTGTCACCACAGCGCCGTCCCAGGTTTCTGCCGCTTCTTCTGTCCAATTGCCCCGAACGTACCATGTCAGCTTCTCGCTGTTGTCCGCCGCTGCCTTGGGACCGTAGGGAGCGTAGAAGCCCTTGCCAGCCAGCACATCCACCAGGTCCTGGACTACATTATATGCAGTGGGGTACCGGCCCGCGCCCTGACCGAAGAAGCTCATGCGCTCGGAGGTGTCCCCCAGGAAGGTAATCAGGTTGTAATTGGTGGGCACAGCTGCCTCCGGCTCTCCTTCTTTCACCAGAGTGGGCTGAACATAGGCGCTGTAGGTATCGCCCAGGCACTTGGCGGTGGAAATCAGCTTGCACACCAGGCCGTGGGCCTTGAAGTTCTCCACGTCCTTTGCCTGGATGTTGCGAATGCCCGCCACGGGGACAGTTTCTTTGTCCAGGCTGATGCCGAAGGCGATGTTGGCAGACAGGATCACCTTATGCCAGGTGTCAATGCCGTCCACGTCGGTGGAGGGGTTGGCCTCGGCGTAACCCAGCTTCTGGGCCTGCTTCAGCACATCGTCATAGTTTAATCCCAGGCGAGTCATGTTGTCCAGAATGTAGTTGCAGGTGCCGTTCATGATGCCGCCCACCTGGGTGAGCTTCTGGACCCGGCGGGCCCGCTCCAGCTCACTGAGCCAGCCAATGCCGCCGCCCACCGCCGCGGTGGAGCGGAACTTGAGGCCCTTGCGCTCCGCCAGGGGCAGCAGCTCGTCATAGAAGGTGCAGACCAGGGCCTTGTTGGAGGTCACCACATTTTTGCCTGCCTCGAGGGCGGCGCGGACAAACTCATAGGCAGGATGCAGTCCGCCCATAGCCTCCACCACGGTGTCGATGGAGTCGTCGTTCAGGATCTCGTCAAAATTCTTCACGGCCTGGGCATCGGGCAGAGAAATGTCCTCCAGGCACAGAACCTTGGTCACCTGCATGTCCTCTCTGGCACCGGTGATCTCATAAACGCCCCGGCCAACTACGCCAAAGCCCAATAATCCGATATTCATGAAAATATCCTCCATAATATAAGGTGTTTTGGTCACTCTTGCATAAACAATTGTGTCCAGCTCGAAAACACTTGCTTTTTCACGAAAAACAGTATATCATATACCTACGCAAAATGCAATTGCAACAAAAAGCCAAGGTTTTGGTTTGTTTTTTTTGCTTTTTGTGCAATTGGTAAAGGAAACTGTGTTTTTCAGGAGGAAACTATGTTCTATCATTCCACCCGCAGCGATGCCGCTTTTGTTGACAGTGCCAAAGCCGTTCTGGAGGGGCTTGCCCCTGACGGCGGCCTGTATATGCCCCAAGCTATCCCCGCCTTTGACTGGCAGCAGTGCCTGCGCGGCAGCAGCCAGGACATGGCCACCATGATCCTCTCCGCCCTGCTGCCGGATATCCCCGACATGCCGGAGCTGGTGCGCCGGGCCTACACCGGCAAATTTGAAACCGAAGACCTGACACCCACCGTTCCCGTGGGGGACTTCCGGGTGCTGGAGCTGTTCCGGGGGCCCACCTCCGCTTTCAAGGACGTGGCGCTGTCCATGCTGCCCCAGCTGCTGACCGCCGCGAAGAAGGCCAAGGGCATGGACGAAGATATTCTGATCCTCACCGCCACCTCCGGCGACACCGGCAAGGCCGCGCTGGAGGGCTTCCACGATGTGCCTGGTGTGCGCATCTGTGTGTTCTATCCAGACGGCGGTGTCTCCCAGGTTCAGCGGGCCCAGATGGTGACCCAGGAGGGCAGCAATGTAGCCGTCTGCGCAGTCCGGGGTAACTTTGACGATGCCCAGACCGGCGTGAAGAACATCTTCGCCGCCTGCCAGGGTATGGAACTGCCCTTCCGGCTGTCGTCGGCCAACTCCATCAACATCGGTCGTCTGGCTCCCCAGGTCATGTACTATTTCCGGGCCTACCGGGATCTGCTGGACGCCGGGACCATCACGCTGGGAGATAAGGTCAACTTCTCCGTGCCCACCGGCAATTTCGGCGATATTCTGGCGGGGTATCTGGCAAAGCAGTTAGGCCTGCCCGTAGGCACCCTGATCTGCGCCTCCAATGCCAACAACGTGCTCACCGACTTCATCCGCACCGGTACCTATGACCGGAAGCGTCCCCTGCTGAAGACCACCTCTCCCTCCATGGACATCCTGGTGTCCTCCAACCTGGAGCGGCTGCTGTATCTGCTCAGCGGCGACACAGCGCTGGTGGCCTCCCTCATGGAAAAATTAAATAAAGAAGGCAGCTACACCGTTCCCGCCGACCTACTGGAGAAAATCCAGGCTGAATTCTGGGCCGCCTACTGTGACGACGACCGGGCGGCGGAAATCATCGGCCGGGTGTATAAAGAAAAGGGCTATCTGTGCGATCCCCACACCGCCTCCGGCTGGGCTGCCGCCGAGGACTACGTGGCCCAGACCGGCGACAACCGTCCCATGGTGGTGCTGTCCACCGCCTCCCCCTACAAGTTCCCGGTTGCTGTCCTCAATGCCATCGGCGGCGACACCAGCGGCAGCGAATTTGACCAGATGAAGACCCTCTCCGCCATTACCGGCGTTCCCATTCCCAGAAATCTGGCAGACCTGCAGGGCAAGGCCGAAAAGCACACCGGCGTCATTGACAAGGACAAAATGCTGGCGTACGTTTTACATTTATAATCGGGAGAACCAGTCCTATGAAACGAGTAACCATCCGCGTTCCAGCCACCACCGCTAACCTCGGGCCAGGCTTTGACGCTTTCGGCTGCGCTTTGAGCCTGTATACCGACGTGACCTTTGAAGAAACCGCCTCCGGCCTGGAGATCACCGGCTGCGACGAGGAATTCACCGGCCCGGACAATCTGGCCTATACCTCCTACTGCGCGGTGCTGAACACCATGAGCGAGGAGATCCGGGGCGTCAAGATCCACATCGACGCTCACATCCCCATCTGCCGCGGGCTGGGCTCCTCCGCTGCGCTGCTGGTAGCCGGAGCCATGGGAGCCAACGTGCTGCGTAACAACAAGCTGTCTACCCAGGGCCTGCTGAACATCACCAACGCCATGGAGGGCCACCCGGACAACCTGGCCCCTGCCTTCTACGGCGGTCTCACCGCTTCTATGGTGGACGGCGGCCTGCCGGTGACGGTGAGCTTCCCCCTGCATCCGGACTGGGAATTTCTGGCCCTGATCCCGGACTTCAACCTGCCCACCGCCCTGGCCCGGTCCGTGCTGCCGGAGCAGATCAACCGAGCTGACGCCATCTACAACATCTCCCACGGTGCTTTGGTTCTGAAAGCCCTGGAGCTGGGAGACGAAAAGCTGCTGCGCAACGCCATGCAGGACCGGCTGCACCAGAACTACCGGAAAAAGCTGATCCCGGACTACGAGCGGATTGAAGCCCTGGTGCGGACCACCGGCGCAGCCTTCTGCCTCAGCGGCGCGGGCCCCACACTGCTGTGCATCACCCAGGACGAAAAGCTGGAGCAGAAGCTTTCCAAGAAGCTGGACAGCATCACGGAAAAGAACTGGCAGATGCTGCCCTTGCGGGTGGAATTCCAGGGTGCCCACATCATCGCGGCGGAGTGACCTCAGAAATAATATTACCCCGGCTGTCATGCAGTCGGGGTATTTGCTTATTCCTGGGGCAGCAGCTCCGGATACTTTTCCTGGAGCCATTCCTTGATGATCTCCTCAGATAGCTGGGAAATGCTCCACTTCTTCTCTGCAGCAATTTGGGAAAGAATCGATTTGATATTGGCATCCGTTCTGTAGGTTATATACTCTGTTTTCTTCATTTGAATCACCTGTATACATGGTATACCTTTTCCCTTGACGAAACTATAATTATCAGATATACTAGGTATATCTTCCCCCATAGAGGTGATTCACTTGGAAAACTTTGCGGAAATTTACGAAACCATGCTGGGCTTTCGTACCCCGGAAGCCTGTGTTCCCGGGGTGGAGGACGCCTTTTCAGAGGGAAGCCTTTGCCAGCGGGAATATGACCGGATGCGCGGTGCCTATGAGCGGCTCTGTACCCGTCTGGGCGCAGGGGACGAGGACCCGGACCTAAACACCATGGTAGACGCTATGGAAGCCATCCAGAGGGACCTGTGCAAACGGATGTACCACTGCGGTCAAACAAAGAAATGATCGTTTATCGCACTATCTGCCGCATATCACCGCACGCAACGATAAACATCATTTACATCCCCAACAACTCCTGACCCCTAACTCCACACTCCAAACTCCACACTGAAAAAACGCCGCACTCCCTTGCATAGGTGGGAGTGCGGTTTGGTTTCGGTTAGATTTCCACCATTTCCTCCTGCAGCTCGCTGCGGCGAATCAGGAAGCGGCGGATGGCGAAGAGCCCGGCAATGCATGCGATGCAGGCCAGGTTGCTCCAGGGGTCGTCGTGGCTCAGAATCACATGGCGGGTAATCGCAACGGTCAGCACCTCCAGGATGTTGGCGGGAGTCGTGTCGATGAGCATTCGCACAAACTCCAGGCCCACCACAATGGTCAGCAGATTGTGCAGCACATGCTCCACGTCGGCAAAGTAGTCCGGCTCCGTGAACATGTGGAAGACCTCCAGCCCCAGCGCCGCCAGCAGAACGATGATGGTCAGAGCCGCGATGAGCTGCTCCAGGAAATGCAGCACTCTGCGGAAGAAATGCTCGATCTTGCGGTCATGCTTGATAAGCTTGTCAATATGGGCCTGGATCTTGGGGTCCGAGGACTGGGGGGTAGTGCTCACGGCGATTCCTCCTAATGTATGATATTCGATTATACATCATAATCTTCAAAAATGGAAGATTCTTTTGCAAAATCTTTGCCATTTTACCCATGAAAATATTCCCTCATCTTTTGTTTGGCCTGCTCCACTTCTTCGTACAGCTCTCTTGCGGACATCCGCAGCACACCGCTGCGGAAGGAGGACAGCTGCACCAGTCCATCGGAGGATGCCACCCGTACCGCGTAGTTGCTGCCGATCTCGTCAGCCAGAGCCTCGATATAGGCGTCGGCGGTTTCCCCTTCTTTGGTATACACCACCTGGATGTTGTGGAACTGGAATTTTTCTCCAGGATTGCCCTTCTGCTTGTAGCCGTCGAACACCACCACCAGCCGGCATTTGGTGAAGCCCGCGTAGCTGCTTAAGCTGTCGCACAGCTGCCGCCGGGCGGCATCCAGATCGTCCCTGGCCTGGGCCGCCAGGTCCTCCCAGGCGAAGATCACATTGTAGCCGTCTACAATAATATATTTCTGCTTTGGTGTCCGGATGGGTACCTCCTCAGTTGCCGGACGGTTGGCGGCAGAGGTGCGGTACAAGGTGGTGCGGATGGGGCCAAACTCCCGCTCCATGATTTTTTCCAGCTCCTTGTCATCGGTCCGGACGTTGCGGGTGATGATCTGAGGTGCCTTTTCCTCCTTCAGGCCGCTTTCCAGGTGCATGTACTCCTTCACCCGGTCCCACTTCACCGTAAACCCGGCTCCGTGGGCGCAGAAGACGGAATCCGGGGTGTTGGGCAAATCCGCCTCCGGGTCGTAGCCAGTCTCCTGCACCACCTGCTCCGTGTTGTGGCAGGGGGCATAGCCGTGGAGGGACAGCTGCAAGCGGCCCCGGCCCTGGGTGTAGGCCGCCACCACGTCGGCATAATCTTTGACCTCCGACGCCGGAACCAGACCTTTCAGAGCAGAGAGATTTCCAGAAGCTTCCGGGGCGTCAAATTCGCCGCCCATGGACCGGATATCGGTAATGGCCCGTCCGATCTGCTCCGTGGGCATGGTCAGGGCGAAGTCGTACCAGGGCTCCAGAAGAACGGATTTCGCCTGCATCAGGCCCTGGCGCACGGCCCGGTAGGTTGCCTGCCGGAAATCGCCGCCCTCGGTGTGCTTCAGGTGCGCCTTGCCCACAAGGAGCGTTATCTTCATATCCGTAATGGGAGCCCCTATGAGGACGCCCCGGTGGATCTTCTCCTCCAGGTGGGTCAGGATCAGCCGCTGGTAATTGCCGTCCAGCACGTCCTGGGAACAAACCGTGTCAAACACCAGTCCGCTGCCCCCGGGCAAAGGCTCCAGCAGCAGGTGCACCTCGGCATAGTGGCGCAGGGGTTCAAAATGGCCCACGCCCTCCACCGGATTTTCGATGGTCTCCTTGTAGAAGATCCGTCGGTCATCCAGGGTCACCTCCAGGCCGAAGCGCTGCTGCACCAGACTGCGGAAGATCTCCAGCTGAACCCGGCCCATGATCTGGACATGAATCTGCCCGTTCTCCCACAGCAGATGAAGCTGGGGATCCTCCTCCTCCAGCTGCCGCAGCTTGGGCAGAGTCTGGGCCGGGTCGCAGCCCTTGGGCAGATTCACCCGGTAGGTCATCACCGGCTCCAGGGCATAGGGCTGCCCCGCCGGTTCCGCCCCCAGGGCCTGTCCGGCGAAGGTCTCCGTCAGACCCGTCACTGCCGCGAGATACCCCGCGGGAATCTCCTCCGGAGCGGTAAACTTCTCCGCGGAGTACCGGCGCAGCTGGACGATTTTTTCCTCTCTGGCTTCTCCTTTTTGGTTGACATAACTCACGGAAGAGCGAACCTTCAGGCTGCCGCCGGTGACCTTCAGCCAGGTGAGGCGGTTTCCCTGGGGGTCCCGGGAGATCTTATACACCCGGGCGGCAAACGCTTTGGGGTATTCCCGCTCCGGGGCATACCGGTCCAGGGTGTTCAGCAAGGCCTCCACCCCCTCCAGCTTCAGGGCCGAGCCGAAGCAGCAGGGGAATAGCTTCCGCCCGGCGATCAGCGCCCGGAGATTTCCTTCCGTGACGGTACCGCTTTCCAGGTAGTTTTCCAGCAGCGCCTCGTCGCACAGGGCGGCATTCTCCGCGATGGAAGCAAAATCCGCCCCAAAATCCACACAGCCGGGAGAAAGCTGCTCCTGCAATTTCCGCAGCAGCTCCGCCCGCTCTGTCCCTGGAAGATCCATCTTGTTGATGAATAGGAACACTGGCACCCGATAGCGCTCCAACAGGTGCCACAGTGTCAGTGTATGGGCCTGGACTCCATCGGTGCCGCTGATAACCAGCACAGCGCAGTCCAGCACCGGCATGGTCCGTTCCGCCTCGGCGGAAAAATCCACATGCCCCGGGGTGTCCACCAAGGTCACCGCCCGATGCTGGGTCTCCAGCTGGGCCTGCTTGGAGAAAATGGTGATGCCTCTGGCCCGCTCCAACACATGGGTATCCAGAAAGGCATCCTGATGATCCACCCGCCCCAATATCCGCCGGGCCCCGCTACAATAGAGCAGCGCCTCAGACAAGGTGGTCTTCCCCGCGTCCACATGGGCAAGTAGAGCCGTACAACATGGCGTCTTATTTACTTGGTCAGGCATATAAAACGCCCCCTTCCATGGATAATTACAGGTATTATACCATGAAAGGGGGCGATAGTCGATAGATGGGCGTTGATTTTTCCGAAAAGTATGGTACTGCTTGCGCATTGACGGCATCTTATTTCGGCAGGTTCGGATAGATATTGACTTCCAGTTTATCATCCGGCGAACGGTACACAGTAACCCTCTTCAAAACCAATTTCCACATGCGGTTCTTTTCTTCTATCTCCAATAAGGGATAGCTTTCAAGGATATGCTGGGTGGTTGGTATGATCTGCGCCACCTGCTGCTCCTTTTGGCTTTGCTCACTCTGCTGACGCATTAGATCGGCTTCTACAAGCTGTAGCTGCTTAATTTCCTTGGACAGTGATGTATTTCGCTTCGTGAACATATCAATGGTGTACACGCCCTTTTCCAAATACTCGCAGATGCTCTCTTGCTGATGCTGCAGCCCTGCAATCTGTCCCTGAATGGTTTCCAGCGCAGCTGTGACAGGATCAACCTCAGGCTGCTGGTCAGATTGAATCTGAACCATGTACGCATCGAGCCATTCCTCCATAGCCGTCTTAATTTCGCTTTCAACAACCGCACATTTTATGATCTTGCAATCACATCCCCTGGTGGTGCAGCGATACCACGGCGTCGGATTCTTGTGCTTATCAGGGATCATGCGCTTCATGACCGCACCGCACTTTCCGCAGAACAGAATACCGGCGAAGGGATTTTTCAGCTGACGATCTGCATTCACCGGATTGTGATTGCGCTGCTTTCACCCGCTCCCACTGTTCTTCGGTGATAATCGGCTCATGCAGGCCATCGTAGAGCTCATATTCATCATTCTGAATCCGCTTCTTGGATAGCATACCATCCTTAATGACCTTTTTTACCGGCTCCCGCCGCCAACGGATTTTACCGAGATATACCTTGTTGGTCAGGATATTGGCAACGGAGGTCTGGCTCCACTCCCCTTTCCGAGCGGGGATGTGCATATCATTTAGCTTGTAAGCAATGGCATTGTAGCCCATTCCCTGCTGCCTGTACATATCAAAAATCATCTGTACCACCTTGGCTTCCTCCGGGACGATCATTAGGCTGTTTCCCTTTTCTCCAGGGAGCTTGTATACCCGATAGCCGTAGGGTGCCATTGACCCCATGAATTTGCCTTCGGACGCAGACTGATTTCTGCCCCGCACCAGCCGTTTGGTGATGGTTTTCAGCTCAGAGCGGCTGAACATGAATTTCATATCTGTAAACTGCTCGTCGGATTCATTCTGCAAGTCGTAGGTCTTGCCAGGGGTAACGATTTTACAGCCGTTGACCTGCAAAATCTGCATGATATAGCCGGATTCCATGGACGAACCTCTGGACAGTCGCTCTATATCCATCCAGACCACTCCTGCATAGGAGCCTGTACTGACCAGCTCCAGCAAGCGCATCATCTGAGGACGGGCGGCAAGGGATTCACCGGATACCACTTCCTCCAGAGCCTCCACCACATTGAGCCGCTTGGACTTGCAGAATTTTTCAAGAGTTGTTCTGTGGCTTTCCGATTTTGATCTGATCCATGATTTGCGCCTCCTTTTCTTCGCCGTCAGAATACCATAGGAAATGGTTAAAGAACACCCACGCGGCGTGGAATCCCCCAAAAATGGCAAGCTCTACGCAGCGTAGATGCGCGGATTTCCGCCAGTTTGCTAAATTTTAATACTGATTTCCCCATAGGAGAGGCTCTCTGTTTCCCCGTTTTCGTACCGCACCAGCAAACGGCACTGATCGTCTACTCCATAGGCATAGGCCTTGCGTGTCCGGTTCCCGGAAAATACGGTAACTTGCTTCCCCACCGCCATACTGCGGATTCGGTAGGCGGCAATGTATTCTGTCCGCTCCGGCGCGGAGTAGCAGTCCAAAAAGCGGTTGAGGAATTCTCCGGCCAGCCGGTTTTTCCCGTCACTGCGGTCACAGTCGAAGATGGCCCCGGCAATGGACTCCAGCTCTTTGGGAAATCCCGCCCTGGGCGGATAGACATTCACACCAGCCCCCAAAACGGCATACTCCAGGGCGCCGCTTTCCAGGCCGAAGGATGCCTCCGTCAGAATGCCGCAGACTTTCTTTCCCCGAACGAAGATATCGTTGACCCATTTGATCTGGGCAGTTTCTCCTGATACCGCCTCGATGGCTTCGCACATGGCCACCGCCGCCGCTGCTGTCAGCATGGCTGCCTGCTGGGGAGCATAGTGGACCGGCCGCAGCAGGACGCTCATATAGATTCCCGTCTCCCCGGGAGAATAGAACTGCCGCCCCTGGCGGCCCCGTCCGGCGGTCTGGCAGTTGGCAATCACGGTACAGCCCTCGGGGGCGCCCTGGTTGGCCTTTTCCCGGAGAAGCGTGTTGGTGGAAGCGGCTTCGGGAAGCACCGTCAGCGCCATCCCCTGATAGCCAGGCTTCAGGTACTTCCGTATCCCCTGGGGTGAAAGGATGTCCGTGCTTTCGGACAGGCAATAGCCCTTGTTGGTCACTGCGTCAATGCTGTACCCCTTCTCCCGGAGTGCATTCACGGCTTTCCAAACTGCGGCTCTGGACACACAGAGTCTCTGGGCAATCTCCTCGCCGGAGAAGTAAACGCCTTTATTGCCTTCCAGAAGCTCCAGCAGTTTTTCCTTCGTGGTCACACGTCCACCTCACAATAACCGCTCAGCGGAGCTTGAGGGCTGCGGCAAGCCTTCTGCAGGCAACCAGCGCCAGGACAATCTTCAAAAAATCCGGCAGCAGGAAGGGAATGACGCACCAACCCAGCGCCGTGCCCAGACCGATGGCGCCGGTGGTATTCGCATAAACCGCCATGAACCAAGCTGTTCCGAAGGCGTAGCAAACCAGCAGGCCCAGCACCATGGACAGCCCCAGAACCCAGGTCTTCTTCCCCAAGAGCCGCTCCATAGCCCACATCACCAGAGCGGAGAACAAAAAGCCGATGATGTAGCCGCCTGTGCTGCCCAACAGGATGCCGATACCTCCGGTGAATCCAGCAAAAACCGGCAGGCCTACAATGCCCAGCAGCAGATAAACCAGCACTGCCAGAGTGCCCCGTTTTCCCCCCAGGACGCCCACAGCCAGAAACACGCCGAAGGTTTGCAGGGTGAAGGGAACCGTTGCCGGAACGGAGATCCAGGAACAGATGGCGATCAGTATGGCAAAGATGGCAATATACGCCATATCCACCGTTCTCATTTTGGGTGATACAGATGCTTCCATATGAATTTCCTCCTGATGATCGAAAATGATTTTCGCCAGGAGTATAGCATATGGGAGTGCAGATTGTCAACTGTATTTTTATATTGGTTTACAATCAAACGAATAATTGCCAAGCAACCAAACGATCATTCACTGCAGGATTCCTGTCCCAAAAAGTCCAGAACACGGCGGTTAAAATCCTTTGCCTCTTCATACAGCCCATGGCCGTAGTCGGCATAGAGGTACAGCCGCGCGTTGGGGATTCTGTCCGCGATCTCCCGGGAGGCTTCTCCGCCCAGTACCCGGTCCCGCGCTCCGCCAATGACCAAAGTCGGAGCCTGGATGTGGGGCAGACGTTCAAAGGCATCGTGGGTCAGACAGGCCTGGGCCTGAATGAGGAAACGGTCAAAGGAATCGGGCTTCGTCAGCCTGCTCACCAGTGGAATCCACCGGTGGTTTTTCCGGTAATAGGCCTCGGAGTAGATCCGGCGAAGATTGCTGTCCATCAGAGCGGGATAGTCACCCTCCCGGGCCAGAGCCACCCATTCCTCCACCGATTCCGTCAGAATGGGGTTGGTTCGAGGGGCAGTCACAGTCAGGACCAGCTTCCGCACCCGTTCCGGGTAATCGGCGGCAAGCTGCTGGGCGATCATGCCGCCCATAGACACACCCAAAAGATCCACCTCTGCAAGCCCCAAATCATCCATGGCTTTCTTTTGGTCCCGGGCCATGTCCCTGGTGGTGGTGCCCTCTGCCAGGCAGGTTTTTCGGCTGAACATATAAACGGTATATTCCTTCGTGTATTCCCGGTACAGCAGCGCCATGGTTGGGGCGGTCCCTTTCACCGTGCGCAGACCATCTCCCAGCCCCGGAAGCATGACGAGGACCTTTTCTCCGCTTCCGAATCGGATATAGTCCATTTCCGTATCCGGGAATTTCAGACTCCCGTTTTTGATATTCCACAGCACGGAACTCACCTCCAAAAACATAAGTAGGGCCAGCTTTTTCAGCCGCCCTAACAGATTCAGCATACCATCTTTTTCTTTCTATGTCAACAAAAAATCTGGGAATAATTCCAGTTTCTCCGATTTGCACGGATTTCACGGTACTTTCTTATGAGATTTACCATCTTGCAAAAGGGACGTAAAAGCGCTATGATATAGCTGCAAAGAGGTGATACCAATGATCTAGTTCACCCCGATTCCTATGAAAAAGGGAATCAAAAGACGGACTTTCCCTTATCTTCCGATGACATACATTTCTAGGAAACGATAATAAAGGAATTGAACGGCGGAAGCAATTCGAAGTACAATTTTGAAAGTCCCGTCTAATATAAGAAAGCGAGGTTACCCAATGATTGAACCCAAAAATTCAGGAAATAACCCTTGGCTGTCGAAAAAAGCTTCGGCTAAAGTCAAGGGTTATTTCTTTTTCATATGTTATGCTCCGAAAGGGGCTTTTTTTATTTTCCCTTCGGAATTTTCCTTCTCAGCTGCTCCAGCCGGTTCAGAGCTTCCGCCAGCGTCTCATCCCGCTTGGCGAAGTGCAGCCGGATCAGGTGGTTCACCGGCTCCCGGAAGAAGCTGGAGCCGGGGACGGCCCCTACCCCCACCAGCCTCGCCAGATCTTCGCAGAAGGCAATGTCGCTGTCATAGCCGAATTCGGAGATGTCCAGCAGTACATAGTAGGCCCCCTGAGGTGTGGTGTGGGCCAGGCCCAGGTCATCCAGGCCTTGCAGGAACAGATCCCGCTTGTGGGTGTATTTTTTCAGCAGTTCGTCATAGTATTCCTGTCCAAACCGTAGGCCGGGAATCACCGCCTCCTGTAACGGTGCCGCCGCGCCCACAGTGAGAAAATCATGGACCTTCTTAATCCGTTCCGTGATCTCCGGCGGGGCAATGGTATAGCCCAGCCGCCAGCCCGTGATGGAATAGGTCTTGGACAGGGAGGAACAGGAGATGGTCCTGTCCCACATGCCGGGCAGGGTTGCAAAGTAGGTATGCCGGTTTGGCGCATAGATGATATGCTCGTACACCTCGTCGGTGATCACATAGGCATCATACTTTTGCGCCAGGGACGCGATAATTTCCAGCTCCTGCCGGGTGAACACCTTGCCGCATGGATTGGAGGGATTGCACAGGATCAGCGCCTTGGGATGCTGGCGGAAAGCGTCCTCCAGTACCTCGGGGTCGAAATCAAACGCCGGCGGGTTCAGCGGCACATAGATGGGCTCCGCCCCGGAGAGGATGGTGTCCGCGCCGTAGTTCTCATAAAACGGAGAAAACACAATGACCTTGTCTCCAGGATTTGCCACCGTCATCATGGCCGCCATCATGGCCTCGGTGCTGCCGCAGGTGACCACGATCTCCCCATTGGGATCAATGGGGCGGCCCATGTACCGGGTCTGTTTTTCCGCCAGGGCCTCCCGGAAATTCCGGGCGCCCCAGGTGATGGAATACTGATGGAAATCCTCCCGGGCCACCTGCTCCAGCCGGGTCAGAATTTCCTGGGGCGGGTCAAAATCCGGAAAGCCCTGGGAAAGATTCACCGCTCCGTATTGGTTGGAGATCCGGGTCATCCGCCGGATGACGGAATCGGTAAAGCCCGCCGTGCGGTTTGATAATGCCTGCATATTCGCACCCTCCTGCTTGTCTCTTTTCAATCTGTTTTCCAGTATAGCAAGGGAATTTGAGGAAGTCAACCGGGGCTTTTCCTGTGTCCCCGGGGTACAATGGAGCCGGAACCGGAGGTTTTCCTGAGGAAGTGCCAATTCCCCCCGTGTTTCCTGCGGTTTTTTTGACAGCCTTGACAAAAATTACGAATCTGCATTTGCGAAATATTGACATCCCCGCATCCGCGTGGTAGTATACACACAAAATTGAATCGCTTAGATAGAGGTGCGGTTCTCATCAGTAGGTTTCGGCAAGGTCGTGCAGCCGCCGGAACGGAAAGGGAGCGCCGCCGAAGCGTGGGAAGATTGCCCGGTCTTCCTTCGCTGGGTCTGCAGAGAAGATCTGCAGGACTGTCACAAGAACTTTGTGAAGCGCTATCAATGGCTGTTCGGAATCTCTCCTATGAAGATGTTCCCTATTCCCATGGACCGCTTGACAAAGCGGTCCAATTTTTTCTCCTTACCGGAAGGAAAAAGTCCCGGAATCTATCTTTATGAGAGGTTGAAGAAAAATGAAAAAGTTCCTGTGTATGCTCCTGGCTGCTGTGATGCTCCTGTCCCTGGCCGCCTGCGGCAGCAAAGAAGCGGCCGTCCCCTCCGGTGTGGAAGACGGCGTGCTGACCATCGCCATGGAGTGCGCCTACGCTCCCTACAACTGGACCCAGAGCGACGATTCCAACGGCGCGGTGCCCATCTCCAACGTCCCCGGCTCCTACGCCAACGGCTATGACGTGATGATCGGCAAGGCCATCGCCGAGGCCAACAGCTGGGAGCTGGAGGTCATCCAGTCCGACTGGGATTCCCTGGTCCCCGGCGTCCAGACCGGCACCTTCGACGCGGTCATCGCCGGTCAGTCCATGACCGCCGAGCGTTCCGAGCAGGTGGATTTCGCCGGTCCCTATTTCTACGCCACCATCGTCTGCGTCACCAAGGCTGACAGTGCCTACGCAAACGCCACCTCCATCGCCGACCTGGCCGACGGCTCCTGCACCGCTCAGATTGCTACCATCTGGTATGACCAGTGCCTGCCCCAGATCGAGGGTGCCAACATCCAGACCGCTTCCGAGACCGCTCCTGCCATGCTGATGGCCCTGGAGACCGGCATGGTGGACTTCATCTGCACCGATATGCCCACCGCCCAGGGTGCTGTGGCCGCCTACCCCGATCTGAAGATTCTGGACTTCTCCGGCACCGACGGCGACTTCCAGTTCTCTGAGGAAGTCCGGGCCGAGAACGTCAACATCGGCGTGTCCATCCGCAAGGGCAACACCGTGCTGAAGGAAGCCATTGACAAGGTCCTCGCCACCATGACCGTGGAGGACTTCAACGAGAAGATGGCCTACGCCATCTCCATCCAGCCCTTGAGCGAATAAAGAATGACCATATGCCTAAGGCGGGAGGGAAAAGCCCCTCTCGCCTTATGGCGTTACAGAAGGGAGAGCGACCCATGGGTAAATTTGTCCAGCTTTTTGCCGATATCACCAAACTCTGGGGAAAATACGGCAGTTCTTACATCACCGGTATGCGCAACACCCTGATTCTGGCCCTGGTCGGCACAGTCATCGGCTGCCTGATCGGCTTCATCTGCGGTGTGCTGAATACCATCCCCTATACCAAAAACGACCCCCTGCCCAAGCGCTTCCTTCTAAAGCTGGTTCGGGCCATCGTCCGGATCTATGTGGAAGTCTTCCGGGGCACTCCCATGGTGCTGCAGGCGGTGTTTCTCTTCTACGGCCTGCCCTACTTCACGGACAGCGCCCTGAAGTTCACCAACATCTGGGTGGCCGCCATTCTGGTGGTGTCCATCAACACCGGCGCTTATATGGCCGAGTCCGTCC
>JBJDYN010000056.1:0-21194 GCA_051867395.1 Faecousia sp.
GAGGACGAAATCGACATTGAAGATCTGATCGAGGAGGAGACCTGCGCCTTTACCCTGTCAAACGAGGGCTACATCAAGCGGATGCCGGTAGACACCTACCGCACCCAGAGCCGGGGCGGCAGGGGTGTCAATGCCCAGAACCTGAAGGAGGAGGACTACGTCAAGTCCCTGATGATTGCCTCCACCCATGACCATATGTTGTTCTTTACGGATCTGGGTCGGGTACACCACCGGAAGGGGTATCAGATTCCCGAGGGAGGCCGTACCGCCAGAGGAACCGCTATCGTCAATGTCCTGCCACTGGAGCCCGGTGAAAAGGTTACAGCGGTGGTGGTCACCCGGGAGTTTGACGATAACGAGTACCTGATGATGGTCACCCGAAATGGCACCGTCAAGCGCATCCCCTTTGTCGCTCTGAAGACCAATCGGAAAGCCGGCATCCGGGCTATTACCCTGGATGAGGGGGATCATCTGATCAATGTAATCCGAACCAACGGAAACGATGATATTCTTCTGGCTACGGCCCAGGGCATGGCAATCTGCTTCAACGAAAACGATGTCCGGCCTATGGGAAGGGACGCGGCGGGTGTTCGCGGAATTATGTTAACTGGAGAGGATTTTGTCGTAGGTGCAGAGAAGGCCGAGGAAGGGAAAACCCTGCTGACCGTCACTGTCAACGGCTACGGCAAGCGCACAGAACTGACGGAGTATCTGCGCACCGGCGCCAATGGCGAAAAGGTGGCCCAGAGCCGGGGCGGCAAGGGTCTGAAGAACTACAACATCACCGCCAAAACCGGCAATGTGGCTGGCTGCCGTGTGGTGGGTGAAAACGACGACGTGATGCTGATCGAGAACGGCGGCGTCATTATCCGCATTCCCGCATCCTCTATCAATGTGTATAAGCGGGACGTCCAGGGCGTCATCGTCATGCGTATTGAAGAAGGCAACCAGGTCGTTTCCCTGGAACGTGTAGAGAACATCGAGGAACCGGAGCAGGAATGAAGACAGTAACGTTGTATACGGATGGCGCCTGCTCCGGGAACCCTGGTCCCGGCGGCTGGGGCGCCATCCTGGAATGGAATGGGATTGAGAAAGAGCTATCCGGCGGCGAAAAAAACACCACAAACAACCGAATGGAATTGACTGCCGTAATCCGGGGACTGGAGGCACTGAAGGAGCCCTGCGTCGTAGAACTGTATTCCGACAGCAAATACGTCATTGACGCGCTGCAAAAGGGCTGGGCTGTCTCCTGGAAAAAACGGGGCTGGATCAAATCCGACAAGAAGCCTGCTCTGAATCCGGATCTGTGGGAAACCCTTTTGCAGCTGACGGAAAAGCATCAGGTCCACTATCATTGGGTCAAGGGCCACGCTGAAAACCCCAAAAACAACCGCTGCGATGAGTTGGCTGTGTCCGAATGGAAGAAGCTGAAATAAGTGTGGAGTATGAAGAGTGGAGCGTGGAGTGAAATCCGGAACTCCACTCTTCTCTGCGGGATCGTTACCCACATAAAACGGAGGGAATATTATGTATTTATCCATTGGAAATGATATGGCTGTCCGGGATCACAGTATCGTTGGAATCTTTGACCTGGACAACACCTCTACCTCCAAGCGCACAAGAGAATTCTTGAACCTGGCGGAAAAGGAAGGAGAAGTGGTTCCTTGCGACGACCTTCCTAAATCCTTCGTGCTGACCTCGGAATACGGCTTCGACCGGGTTTATCTGACGGCACTGAACGCGGCAACCTTGGAAAAACGGCTGAAATAAAATACCAAAAACAGGACCGGCGGTCCTGTATTTTTGGTGTACATTAGTTTACATAATCTTATAAAGAGAAAGTAGATATTGTTGACATAACATGATTTATCCACATTCTCCACAGTTTTATCCACAGCCTATGCAATGAAATCCGTTGAAAAATCAGGGTTTCAGGCCGACGAATGAAAAAATCTCCACAACTTTTTTAAAAGCTGTGGAGATTTTTATAATTGACATAACAACTGTAAGAAATGGATTAAGCGTACAGAATCCGGGCAGCGATAATCCGTTCGTCCTTCTCATCTGTATGCCGGTAGGCATCCACTTGCAGACATCCCTCTTCCACGAAATCCCACCGCAGGTCCAGTTCCTGTCCTTCCTTGGCTTCACTGAGATAGCATACGGTGAATTCCTTTACAGTGCTGCGCATATGGAAGGGGCTGGGCAGCAGATCGTCAATCCAGTCCATGTACCGTGTGTTGTTCATATGACCGTTGCGGTCCAGGTCCGTAAAGCAGACGCTGCGGCTGCGGTGGCTGCCAAGGGGTTTGGCAATCAGACCATTTGGACTGGGCAGTTCATTGCCCCGGAGGGTTCCCACCACAGAGATCCCACTTTTTCCGGGGAGAATCATGTTCCGGGTGTCCAGATCCATCAGAACCCACAGACTGATAGAGCGGAAGCATTCATTGCCCTTGGTGTCGTAGGCTACCATGGACCGGGGATATGCTACCCGTGTGGTGGGCATGGGCCAGGTTTCTACATGGATGGTTTCTCCCCGCATGGGCAGCCGAGTGACCTGAACCTTGTGACGGGTCACAGCCCAGAATAGCCGCCGTTTTGCCAAGGTGTCGTAGTCCAGCGCCAATTCATTGCAGTGCATCCCTGCGATCTCCTGGGCGTACAGAAGAATCATGGAAGGCTTCAGCCGTCCGTAACGATCCACGCAGATGTCGGTGATTTCAAAATCCTTCTGAAAAATAGGTTCCATTGCCAAGACCTCGATTGCATAAAATATTGGATACCTCTGCTTCTGCTCTCCCTTGGAAAACTGCAGCAGAGGTTTCTTACTGATTTTGTAACTATTCGGTCGTGGCCAGAAAACGTCAGATAAACGATCATTTACGGCAAGAAATTTAGGTACGACTGAATAGATACTGATTTTAATTGGATTATCCTTGATCTTCCGTCAGTGTCAGTTCCAGCTGGTACTGCTGTCCGCCCCGGTAGATCACAACCTGAACTGTGTCCCCAACCGCATAGTCGTATATTGCCGACTTCATCTCATTCATAGAGGTGATTCGTTTATCACCGATACAGAGGAGGATATCTCCCTTATCCACGCCCTTCGCGAAGGCGTCACTGGTTCGGCTTACTTCGGTGATATATAGTCCGGCGGGAAGGCGGTAGTAGTGCTGATAGAACAGGGCCAGGGATTCCCCTTCGATGCCCAGGGTGGGCCGTCCGGAGACATAGCCCTGGGAAATCAGCTGGTCCACGATTTCCTTGACCGTAGTGCTGGGAATGGCAAACCCGATACCTTCCACACCGGCCTGATCGGAGAAAGCGGCGATTTTCATGGTGTTGATGCCGATAACCTGACCATAGCAGTTGATCAGGGGACCACCAGAATTGCCGGAATTCAGGGCGGCGTTGGTCTGGATCAGGGTCATGGTGTGGCCGTCTACGTCCACATCCCGGTTGATGGCGGAGATAATACCGTTGGTGCAGGTGCCCCGGAATTTCACACCCAGGGGATCCCCAATGGCCACCACTGTGTCGCCCACCTGCAGCGTGGAGGAATCCCCAAACTCGGCAGGGATTAAGCTGTCAGCGTCAATATACAGTACCGCCAGATCCGAAATCTCATCCATTCCGATGATATCGGCAGGAACGACCCGGTCATCTGTCAGCTGAACTGAAATAGAGATGGCATCGTCCACCACATGGGCGTTGGTGATAATATAGCCATTATCGGAGAAGACAACACCTGTGCCGCTGGAGGAGCCTCCGGCCAGAGTGCAGGAGATAGACACCACACTGTCAATGCTACGGGAATAAATCTCCTGAAGAGATAAGCCTCCCTCCACCGGTATGTTGGATGCGCTTGTGGGAGACTGCTGCAGTTCCATGGAAGCGATCGAATTTCCAGAAGGAACCGACTCCGCAATGGGGATAGACTCGGTCTGCATCGGTTCCGTTTCCGCGGTGGTGAAGGAAATGGCAAGTTCCTTTTCCTCCTGCAAGCGCAGCTTGTGAAACAGCTTTACATTCAAAACCCCCAGTACAGTGATAATGCCGCACAGGAAGATAATCAGGATCAACAGCAACGCCATAAGCCCACCCCGGTTTTTGGGCGGTTCGGTCCGTCCGGTGCCATAAACACTGTCGTCCCAGTCTGTGTAATTGTACTTGCGTTCATCCATAGAGATACCCTCAACAAAGTTGCTTAATTGACCACTGGCATGGTAAAGGTGAATTCCGTCTTTCCGTCTTTGCTGCTGACAGAAATGTTTTCCCCGTGGCTGCATACAATGGTTTTGACGATGTACAGCCCCAGCCCCCAGCCATCCCGGTTCTGGGAGCGGGATTTATCCAGTTTGTGGAATCGATCAAAAACCAAGGGCAGCTCTTCCGGAGGAATGGTGTCTCCGTCGTTACTGATGGAGACATAGGCTTTGTTGCCGCCTTCCCGAATCCGCAGACCCAGATTTCCACCTTCGGGGCAGAACTTGACTGCATTGTCGATCAGATTGTAGATGACCTGGGTAATATAATCCCGGTTGGCCATGGTATACACCGGATGCTCCGGCATATCCACATCCACGTTCAGATGCTTGTCGTTGATTTTCTTCTCAAAGGTGATGAGTACCTGTCCGGCGCATTCCTCCAGGTCGAAGTGCATTTTCTTTTCCTCGGGGATGCCCTCCTCCTTTTGGAGCTGGGAGATGTCCAGCATGCTGCGCACCAACCGGCTCAGGCGTTTCGTTTCATCGGAAACGATCCGCAGGTAGTATTCCCGGCGCTGCTCGGGAATGGTGCCGTCCAGAATCCCGTCAATGTAGCCGGAGATGGTTGTCATAGGCGTCTTCAGCTCATGGGACACATTGGCTACGAACTCCTGACGCTGATATTCACTCTTTTGCAGGGAGGATGCCATGTTGTTGAAGGCTAAGGCAAGTTCCTCCACTTCCTCGGAGTAATCGTCCTCCACCTTGACCCGGGCTTCCAGGTTGCCGTGGCCGAAGTCGGTGGCAGCCTTGGCCATATCCTTCAGCGGCTTGGTCTCCCGCCGGGTAAATGCTGTGACCGCGAGAACAGAAGCCAGCACCACAAATACCGAGGCGGTAAGAAAAATATTGGAGATATTGTTCAAAATCTGGGTGGTGACGCTGGTGGAGGTGGAGACGACGACGATTCCCGTATGATCCGTATTGTTGTAGATCGGAACGGATACCACATATCGGGAATCCGTGTACAGTCCCTTAATGACGCCGGTAGCAGTGTCTCCACCATTTTCAATGACCTTATGCAAATAGTTCTGATTCAGCTGCATCCCCTGATGGTTGCATCCGGACCGGGCATGAGAGCAGAGAATTACGTATCCGTCACTGTCACAAATCACTGCGTCTGCATCCGAAACCTGTGAGATCACATCCAGGTTCAGCAGAAAGTCCCGACTGTTGAGACTACCGTCCACGGAATAGGAGGCGGCAAGATTAGCAATGACGTCGGCATCCTGCTGCAGTCCGTCGATGGTGGTGTTTGTCAGATATTTTTTTATCTGTATCTGGAAGGATGCACCCAGAACGATCAGTGCCAGCAGCAGAATGGTGGCTGTTGTGGAGAAGCTGCGGCTGAAGGAGGTTTTCATGCTTACAATACCTCAAATTTATAGCCCACACCCCAGACGGTTTTCAGACTCCATTTGTCGCTGACGCCCTCCAGCTTTTCCCGCAGACGCTTCACATGGACGTCCACAGTACGGGAGTCACCGAAGTAATCAAAGCCCCAGACCTCATCCAGCAGCTGGTTGCGGGTGTAGACCCGGTTGGGAGAGGAGGCCAGATAGTACAGCAGCTCCATTTCCTTGGGCGGCGTATCCACCTTTTTGCCGTCCACCGTCAGTTCGAAGGCGTCCATGTCGATGACCAGCTTGTCAAACACCAGACGTCTCGCTTTCTTCTCGGTGGTGACTCCGGAGGTGCGGCGCAGAACCGCTTCAATTCTCGCCAGAACCTCTTTCATTTCAAAGGGCTTGGTGATATAGTCGTCGGCGCCGGTCTTCAGTCCAGTGACCTTATCATCGGTTTCACCCTTGGCGGTAAGCATAATGATGGGGGTCTGGGCTTCGGCGCGAATGGCCTTGCAGACACTCCAACCGTCCATAACCGGCATCATAACGTCCAGCAGTACCAGATCCGGCTTGATGGCCCGGAATTTTGCCAGACCCTGGCCGCCGTCTCCAGCCACGGTGACGGCATAGCCCTCTTTTTCCAGGTACATTTGCAGAAGCTCTGCGATATTGTGATCGTCCTCTACGATCAGAACAGATACAGCCATGATAGAATCCTCCTCGTTTTCGTTTTCTTTTCCTTTTTGATTATTATATCGCAAAATGAGGGATTGAAGTGAACAATTTGTAAAGACTTGCACCCCAATTTGTGAACAGGACAAAATGCACGGAATGATAATGCGGCGGTACAATGGAAGGCGGAAGGCGTAAGAAATAAACGGCAGAAAATCGATACCTTACTTTTCCTCTTTCCAATATCAACTTTCAGCCTGTGCAGAGGTAAGTTATGCTTGCAAATGAACCGGTTTCGGAGTATGATAACACAAAATATTTTGCGGTATATAAAATGATAGACCGCAAATGATAAAGGAGTTTGCAAATGATCGAATTATTGAAAGCCGTTTTATTCGGCATTGTGGAGGGTGTTACGGAATGGCTTCCCATTTCCTCTACAGGCCATTTGATCTTGCTGAATGAATTCATCACATTGAACGTTACGGATGAATTCCAGAGTATGTTCGATGTGGTGATCCAGCTTGGCGCCATTTTGGCTGTTATCGTGCTGTTTTTTTATAAACTGAATCCCTTTGCTTCCCAAAAGTCTCCGGAGGCGAAGAAGCATACCTGGCAGCTATGGTTCAAGGTTCTGGTGGCCATCATTCCCTCCGGTGTTGTGGGGATCCTGCTGGATGACTGGATGGACACGCACCTGCATAACGGCATTGTAGTAGCCATTGCTCTGATCGTCTATGGCGTGGCCTTTATCCTGGTGGAACGGATGAACGCGGGAAGAAAGTCCCGGATCCGGGATGTTCATCAGATCGACTATAAGATCGCCTTCCAGATCGGCCTGTTCCAGTGTCTGAGCCTGATTCCCGGTACCTCCCGGTCCGGTTCTACCATTCTGGGCGCAATCCTGCTGGGGGTCGGCCGGGGTGCCGGTGCGGAATTCTCCTTCTTCATGGCCATCCCCACAATGCTGGGTGCTTCGGCAATCAAGATGCTGAAATTTCTGACCAGCGGCGTCAGCGCCACCGGAACGGAGATCGGTGTCCTGATTATCGGGTGTTTGGTGTCCTTCCTGGTGAGTATGGTGGTGATTAAGGGCTTGATGGAATATGTGCGCAAACACTCCTTCTCTGCCTTTGGCCTTTATCGGATCATTTTGGGCACAGTGGTGCTGATCTACTTCCTCTTTATCAGACATTAAAAATCACAGGAGGTTTTTTATGGAATACACCATTGAGAACGCGTACTTAAAGCTCACGGTCACCACCTGGGGCGCCCAGGTCAAGAGTGTCATTCGCAAATGCGACGGCGTGGAGCACATCTGGCAGGCGGATAAATCCGTCTGGGGCTACCACGCACCCATTCTGTTCCCCCATGCCGGGAAAGTAGTGGACGGGATTATCGAGGCGAAGGGCGGAAAGTTTTCCTCCGGCCAGCACGGTTTCGCCAGGCTTATGGAGCATGAATTTGTCTGCCAGAGCGAAGATACCATTGTGCTGGAGCTTTG
This sequence comes from Faecousia sp., assembly GCA_051867395.1. Classification (GTDB taxonomy): domain Bacteria; phylum Bacillota; class Clostridia; order Oscillospirales; family Oscillospiraceae; genus Faecousia. The sequence continues at coordinate 7,794 of JBJDYN010000056.1, forward strand.
CTCCAGTGAGGAAACGATGGAAAAATTCCCCTATGAATTCCGCCTGGTCTCCACCTTCACTCTGGAAAACGATACCCTGCACCATACTTTGACAGTGGAAAATCTGGATACAGAAAAACTACCCTTCGGGATCGGTTATCATCCTGCCTTTGCCATTCCCTTTGACAACAAGCATACAGCAACGGACTACGAGCTGCGTTTCTCCGACATGGAATCTCCTATCTGCATCAATAATCTTCCCAACGGACTGGTTCACGGGGACATCTACCACCTGAAATCCAACATCACCTCCATTCCCATTGATGAAACCCTGTTCGCCAACGACAGCCACTGCATGGTGAATCTGCGGTCCTCCACCCTGGGCCTATACGAGAAGGACACCGGCAGGGGTGTGGTGTGCGATATCTCCGAGTTCCCCTACACACTGATCTGGAGCAAGCCCGGTATGCCGAAGTTTGTCTGCATTGAGCCCTGGCACAGTCTGCCCAGCCCGGAAAACGGCTCCACCAAATGGGAAGAAAAGCCCGCTGCGGCTATTCTGAACCCCGGCGAAGCTTGGAGCTGTACCCTGAGTACCTCCTTTGTTAGATAAGCACCCAAAAGGAGACTTTTTAACAGCCCCCTTTGGGGCATACAGCACCTAACGAAGATAATCGATAATTTATCTCTTCCCTTCGGCTGAATCATTACGCATAAAAAAAGTGGACACTGCTTTTCTCAGGCAGTGTCCATTTTTCTCTCAGATCCGCTTCAGCGGCTCAGAATTGTCCTGGGCCAGCAGCAGATCTGTGATGATGTCGTTGCTCACCAGATACCCCTTCGGTGTCAGAACCCAGCGGCCGGTGTCGGTCTGGGTAGCCTGGAAGTAACGGCGGCGCTTTTCCAGCACTTCCTCCAGCGGGGCAAAGGGCAGCAGGAACATCTTCTCGTATTCCTCGGCGCTGATTCCCATGCTGGTCCGCAGCCGCAGCATCAGGTATTCCCCGGCCCGCTCCCGCATGGGGATCTCCTGCAGGTCCTCCATGATGTCACCGCCCTCTCGGATGGCGGTGATGTAGGATTGTAAATCACGCTTCAGGGTATACCGCTTGCCGGCAAAATCGGAGCTGGCGCTGGGACCAAAGCCCAGATATTCGCCGCCGGTCCAGTACTTCATGTTGTGCTTGGACGTTAGGCCCTTGCGGCAGAAGTTGGAGATCTCATACTGCCGGAAGCCCCGGCTGCGCAGCGCCTCCACGGCGGTGAGATACATTTCCGCCTGGGTGTCATCATCGGGCAGGTTCAGCATCTCTTTGTATTCATAGAAGGGGGTCCCCTCCTCAATCTTCAACGCATAGCAGCTGACATGCTCCGGAAGCAGCCGCAGCACATTGTCCAGGGTCTCCTGCCAGTCCTGGAGATCCTGCCCCGGCAGTCCGTACATCAGGTCCACAGACACGTTGCGGAAGCCTGCCTTGCGGATACGCTGGTAGGCGGTGACAGCCTGGGCGTAGGTGTGGGGGCGGCCCAGCTTTTTCAGCATCTCATCGTCATCGGACTGGATGCCGAGGCTGACCCGGTTGAAGCCCTCGGCATAGAGCCGGTGCAGCAGTCGGTCAGAGACGGAGTCGGGATTGGCCTCGAAGGTGATCTCCGCATTATTGTCGACGTCAAAGTTCCGACGGATTGTGGTCAGGATCACTGCCATGCCATCGGCGCCGAAGAAGGTAGGGGTGCCGCCGCCGAAATAGATGGAGTCCACCTTATAACCCGGGGCCAGCTCTCCAGCCTCCTTGATGTGGTCGCACACAGCGTCCAGGTAGCCGTCAATGAGCTTGTCGTCTTTGGTGGCCATGGAGTAAAAGTCGCAGTACTGACACTTGCTGCGGCAGAAAGGAACGTGAATATACAGTCCCAAAGGCGTTTTGTTGGGACGCTTTGTAATGATGGGCATAGAAAACCTCCAGTATTGGAATGCGGAATGTAAAATGCGAAATGCAAAATGATGGTATCCGCTCCGCGGATGATTTATAAAAACCCCGAAGTTTACACTATAATTTTGCATTGTGCATTCTGCATTTTGCATTCATTATCAGTCTTCGTCTAATTTCAGCACCGCCATAAAGGCTTCAGAGGGAACGGAAACGGTGCCAAAGGTGCGCATCCGCTTCTTGCCCTCCTTCTGCTTCTCCAGCAGCTTCTTCTTTCGGGTGATGTCGCCGCCGTAGCACTTGGCCAGCACGTCTTTGCGCAGGGCCTTGATGGTCTCCCGGGCGATGATTTTGCCGCCGATGGCTGCCTGGATGGGAATCTCGAACTGGGCGCGGGGGATGTTCTCCTTCAGCTTTTCACAGATCTTCCGGGCCCGGGGGTAGGCGTTGTCGGCAAAGAGAATGAAGCTCAGGGCATCCACGATCTCGCCGTTTAACAGAATGTCCAGCTTTACAAGACGGCTGGGCCGGTAGCCGATGAGCTCATAGTCCAGGCTGCCGTAGCCCCGGGTTCGGGACTTCAGGGCATCGAAGAAATCGTAGATGATCTCGTTCAGGGGCATCTCATAGTGCAGCTCCACCCGGTTGGCATCCAGATATACCATGTCCTTGAATTCGCCCCGGCGCTGCTGACACAGGTCCATGATGTTGCCCACATATTCCTGGGGCGCGATCACGTTGACCTTGGCATAGGGCTCCTCCGCCAGCTGAATGTCCGCGGGATCCGGATAGTCCAGGGGCGTGTAGACCAGCATGGTCTCGCCGTTGGTTTTCGTTACCCGGTAGACCACGTTGGGAGCGGTGGTGATTAGATCCAGGTTGTATTCCCGTTCCAGCCGCTCCTGGATGATTTCCATGTGCAGCAGCCCTAAGAAGCCGCAGCGGAAGCCGAAGCCCAGGGCAATGGAGCTTTCCAGCTCGTAGCTCATGGAGGCGTCGTTCAGCTTCAGCTTTTCCAGGGCGTCCCGCAGGTCCTGGTACTTGGCACCGTCGGCGGGATAGACGCCGGAGAACACCATAGGCTGCACCGGACGGTAGCCGGGCAGAGGTTCCGACGCAGGGTTGTCCACAGCTGTAATGGTATCGCCCACCTGGGTGTCCGCCACGGTTTTGATGGAGGCCGTGATGTAGCCGACTTCGCCCGCACCCAGAGTTTCCCGGGGCACCAGGCCGGTGGGACTCATGGTTCCCACTTCCACTACCTTATAAACTGCGCCGGTGGCCATCATTTTGATGTCCATGCCCTCCTTCACCGTTCCTTGCTTGATCCGGGTATAGACAATGACCCCCCGGTAGGAATCGTACTGGCTGTCGAAGATCAGGGCTTGCAGCGGAGCATCCCTGTCTCCGGTAGGAGCGGGGACATCCCGGACGATCATTTCCAAAACGGAATGGATATTGATGCCGTTCTTGGCGGAGATCTCCGGCGCTTCCTCTGCGGGAATGCCGATAATGTCCTCGATTTCCGTTTTAACCTCGGCGGGACGGGCAGAAGGCAAGTCGATCTTATTGACCACCGGCAGGACCTCCAGCCCTGCGTCGATGGCAAGGTAGGTATTGGCCAGGGTCTGGGCCTCCACACCCTGGGAGGCATCCACCACCAGCACCGCTCCCTCGCAGGCGGCCAGGGAACGGGAGACCTCGTAGTTGAAGTCCACATGGCCCGGGGTGTCAATGAGATTCAGGTCATAGACATTACCGTCGTCGGCGGTATAGTTCAGCTGGACAGCGGTGGCCTTGATAGTAATGCCCCGCTCCCGCTCCAGCTCCATGGAGTCCAGCAGCTGCTCCGCCCGGACCCGCTGGTCGATGGCGTTGCACTCCTCCAGCAGACGGTCCGCCAGGGTGGATTTGCCGTGGTCAATATGGGCAATAATGGAAAAATTTCGAATCTTGGAAAGTTCGGTCATATGGCTGCTCCTTCGTATCGTGTCTTACGTGCAGGGCACACTATGTCATTTTCCCAATTATACCGAATTATTCCCAAAAAGTAAACCGTATGTTTTTGCAAAATTGGGGGAAAACTGTCTTTGACAACAGAAGAATTTTCGGAAAATCCCGTGTATTCCAAAAAAATTGCGAAAATACCCTTGCCACCCAGCCATAATTGCGGTATAGTTTAACGGCACGAGAATATTCTGGATTTTTATATATAAAAGAGGGGAATCACCATGAGCACAGCGAAGAAGCCCACCAAGAACAATTTAGAGGATGTTCAGGCTGCCCTGCAGGCGCTGATCGCCCAGGGAAAGAAGGACGGCATGATCCGTGCTGCCGATCTGAACGCCCAGTTGGAAAAAATGCAGCTGACGCCGGAGAAGATCGAGGAGATCTATGACCGCTTCGACGCTATGAACATCCAGATCGTCACCGCTGACCTGGAGCTGGACCTGGGGGACGATGACCTTGGCCTGGGCCCGGACGACGATATCGACCTGAACGGCCTGGACGAAGAAGAACTGGTGGATCCTGTGGATCTGGCAGCCGAATACAGTCTGGACGATCCTGTGCGCATGTATCTGAAGGAGATCGGCCAAATCAAACTGCTGTCCGCCGAGGAAGAGGTGGAGTTGGCAAAGCGGGTAGCTGAGGGCGACCAGGAGGCAAAGAACAAGCTGACGGAAGCCAACCTCCGCCTGGTGGTCTCCATCGCCAAGAAATACTCCGGCCGCGGGCTGCACATTCTGGACCTGATCCAGGAGGGCAATACCGGCCTGATCCGCGCGGTAGACAAATTCGACTGGACAAAGGGAAACAAATTCTCTACATATGCCACTTGGTGGATTCGACAGGCCATCACCCGCGCCATCGCGGATCAGGCCCGAACCATCCGCGTGCCGGTGCATATGGTAGAGGTCATCAACAAGGCCACCCGCTGCAACCGGAAGCTGGTGCAGGAGCTGGGCCGGGAACCTACCGTGGAGGAGATCGCCGCAGAGCTGAACCTGCCTGTGGAAAAAATCATCGAGGCCAACCGCACCGCCGCCGATACCCTGAGTCTGGACACCCCTGTGGGTGACGAGGAAGACACCTCTATCGGCTCCTTCGTGGAGGACGAGCGTACCCCAGGTCCCGCCGACGCCACCTCCAACGCCCTGCTGGCAGAGGCACTGAAGGAGATTCTGGACACCCTGACGGAACGGGAAGCCGACGTGCTGCGGATGCGTTTTGGCATGTACGACGGACGCACTCACACCCTGGAGGAAGTGGGCCAGATCTTCGGCGTTACCCGGGAGCGAATCCGTCAGATCGAGAACAAAGCCATCCGTAAGCTCAGACACCCCAGCCGGGCCAAGAAGATCCGTGACTTCTACTGCTGAGAAATGAAACAAAGCCTCAGAAAATCTCTTTTTCTTGAGATTTTCTGAGGCTTTCTTTATTCTTTGCAATAATTCAACCTTGTCCAAAACGACAAATAATTAGTGTGTAGGGGGCGGCATCCTTGACGCCCCATTTGCATGCAGGACCGTCATAAGGGGCGTCAAGGATGCCGCCCCCTACGTTAAGTGCGAAAGTTTTGATGTGCATCTCATTTGGGCAAAACCCATCGCCATTGCGAAACCGTATGCCGCGCAAAGAAAGACTGGATTGCAGCCTGTTCAGCCATGACTCTGCCCTGCTGAAATCCGGGTTTTCCGCCGCCGCGGCCGTTCAGAGCCTTGGTAATCTCTTTGCCGAAAGGCCGCAGATCGGCACCTTTCGCCGCCAGACAGTAGCTGTAACCCTCCGTGTCGCTGCCGCTGAACACCGCTGCCATGCCACCGCATTCTTTTGCGATGGCATCCGTCAGCTCCCGCAGTCCGGTGCTATCCAGGCCTTCCGCAAAGTGGACAACATTTCCTTTTCCGGTATATCGTTGGGCAGTCATGGCAAAAATCTGACGTTCGAGTCCAACGATGCGGAATTTCTGCTTTTCCAACAGCTCGTTCATCCGGTTTGCTGCCGTGCCGGTTTCCATAATCTGTGCGGAGAACGCCTGGGAGACCAGCTTATTCTGGGCATAGGCACCGTTCAGAATTTCCAGTGCCCGCTTTCCGCAGGCCATCTCCATTCTGGTGCCGCCCCGGAATCCCACGGTGCCGAACAGCTTAATCAGCCCAATCTCTCCCGTAGCCTTCACATGGGTGCCGCAGCAGGCGCAGCTGTCGAACCCCGGAACCTCCACGATGCGGACCGGCCAGGGCAGGGCACGCTTCGAGCGGTAGACCACATCCGGCAGCTCCTCCGGCGTTGGTACCCAGCAGCGGATGGGAAGATTGGCCCAAACCGCACTGTTGGCCTCGGCCTCAATAGATGCCAAGTCCTCCTCCGGGATCACACCGTCAAAGTCAATGGTAATCACATCTGCACCCATATGGAAGCCGACGTTATGGTAACCATACCGCCGGTTTACAATGCCGGAGACGATGTGCTCCCCAGAGTGTTGCTGCATCCGCAGGAACCGGGCATCCCAGTCAATACGGCCCTTCACAGTGGCGCCAATCTCCAACCTACCACTGCACAGGTGGACTATCGTTTCGCCCTGCTCCTGGGCGTCCAATACCCGGATATCTCCCAAATACCCAGTGTCCCCGGCTTGTCCGCCACCCTCAGGGTAGAAAGCGGTGGCGTCCAGCGTCACTTCAAATCCATTGTCTGTTTTTTCACAAGTCATAACCTGGGCGGTAAATTCGGAAAGGTGGGCGTCCTCATAATATAATTTCCGTGTCTGCATAGCCATTCCCTCTATATTTCAAGATGTATTTGATTATAGCACACCGGTTTTGGCATTGCAATATTTGCGGTTTTACATACTCTTTCGGAATTCTTTTCCCAAACCCACTAGTCATTTGTCACTTTTTGTTGTAAAATAGACGAAAACAAAAAACGAGGTGACCCCAATGCCCGCCTTTTACGCCCACTACCGCTTCGGCAAGCAGATCCTTTCCGGCCTGAGCCCTGATGTCCACCAGTGCATCCAGCGATTCCGGCGTCTTTTTGACATGGGCCTGCAAGGCCCGGACTTTTTCTTCTACTACAATCCGATCATGAAAACCACCGTCGGCAGTTTGGGAGGAACGTTTCACAGTCAGTCCGGACAGAAATTCTTCACCCGAGCCGCCGCCCAGGCCAATTCCGAAGCTGCCAGAGCCTATCTCTATGGTTTGCTGGGACATTACTGTCTGGATTCTACCTGTCATCCCTTCGTCGATAAAATGGACGCTGACGGGAAAGCCCGGCATGTGGCCCTGGAATCGGAATTTGACCGCTACCTGATGGAAAAAGACGGTTTGGCATCCCCCCACACCCAGGACCTCAGTTCCCACGCCAAGCTGACCCGGGGAGAATGCGTCACTGTAGCGGATTTCTTTCCGCCCGCTGCGCCCTCCCATGTCAACCAGAGCGTGCATTTCATGGCCTTTTCCCTCCGGTTTCTGTCCGGCAAGAACCGCAAATGGGTACGCTCCCTGCTGAACAAAATCAAGCCCAGCCTCTGCGACAGTCTGATCCCGGAAGCACCTGTGGAAGACTATGCCCGGATGGACAGCGAACTGCTGGCCCGCTTCAACCGGGCGGCGAAGCAGTACCCCATTCTGCTGGAGCAGCTGACCGCCCACATCCACACCGGCGAACCTCTGGGAGAGGACTTTGCTTTGAATTTCGAAGGCATCAGCAAGAGCTGATCAAATAATTGGAAGAGGTCATATCATGAAACAAAAATTCAAATTAACATCCCTGGAACGCAGCTGGGTTCTCTACGATATCGGCAACTCCGCCTTTATCCTGCTGGTTACCACGCTGATTCCCATCTACTTCAACGCCCTGGCCAGCTCCGCCGGGCTGAATGAAGACCTGTATCTGAGCTATTGGGGCTATGCGGGTTCTATTACCACAATTCTGGTAGCCTTCATCGGCCCTGTCTGCGGCACATTGGCAGACAGATACTTTAAAAAACAGCTCTTCCTGATCTGTGCCGCCATAGGTATTCTCGGCTGCGCTGCCCTGGGTCTGGCCCCCAGCTGGATTTTATTTCTGGTGATCTTTGTGGTAGCTAAGGTTGGCTACTCCTCCAGCTTAATATTCTACGACTCCATGCTCCCGGAGGTCACCGACAGCAAACGTATGGACAAGGTTTCCTCCATGGGCTTCGCCTTTGGTTACATCGGCTCCGTGATTCCCTTCATTCTCTGCCTGGTCATCGTGCTGATGCATGACAGCTTCGGCCTGTCCCAGGGCACTGCCATGGTGATTTCGTTCCTGATTACCGCCCTGTGGTGGGCGCTGTGCACTGTGCCCCTGCTCAAAGGGTACCGTCAGACCGCTTTCATGGAAGCAGGCAAGAATCCTCTTGGGGACACCTTCCGTCAGCTGGGCAGCACTATCCGGTATGCAAAACAGGAAAAGCACATTTTCCTGTACCTGATCGCCTTCTTTTTCTTCATTGACGGCGTCTACACCATCATCGACATGGCCACCGCCTATGGCGCGGCTCTGGGGCTGGACACCACCGGACTGCTGCTGGCCCTGCTGCTGACCCAGTTTGTGGCTTTCCCCTGCTCCATTCTTTTTGGCCGCCTGTCCTCCAAATACGATACCGGCCTGCTGATCAAAATTGCCATCATCGCTTACACCTGCGTTACCGTGTTCGCCGTATTCCTGATGGCGCAATGGCAGTTCTGGATGCTGGCAGTTCTGGTGGGCATGTTCCAGGGCGGCATCCAGGCCCTGAGCCGCAGCTACCTGGGCAAGATCATTCCTGCCGAACGCAGCGGTGAATTCTTCGGCCTGATGGACATCTGCGGAAAGGGTGCCTCCTTCGTGGGCATGACCCTGATCTCCATCATCAGCCATCTGACAGCGGGCATGACTGTGAATGTTTTCGGCATGACACTGCAGAACGAGAACATCGCCATATCCGTGCTGATTGTGCTGTTTGCCGCAGGCTTCGTGCTGTTCTGCAAGGCGGACAAGCTGAACAAGGCAAGACAATAAACTCATTGCCCCTTGATAATGACTGCCTATCCTCCGAAAAAAGGATAGGCAGTGTTTTTTATATTTGCTATCGGGCTGATACATAACGGGAAACAATCATTTATGCGAAACATGCCACGACTGAATCGCTACTTCTTTTCAATCATTTCCGAAGGAAATACCGCAACTCCACACTCCTAACTCCATACTCCACACTATTTTGCGCATATTGCATTTTCCTTACAGCACGTTCCACCAGCTCAGGCCGTGGGCTTCCCCCATAGCTTTCACCTTTTTGGAAAGCGCTGAGCAAGAGGCGGCGAATTCTGTTTCCTCCCCGGCGGCGCTGTAAGCCATTAATCGGGCAAATTCCGCGTCCACCTCCTCCATAGGGCTGTGGTCGGCAAAGCAGCCCCGGAAATGGGCCCACTTCTCCCATTCTGTCCCGGCACTGGACGCCAGAATCTGCGCTTTTTCCCACTGCCCTGTCAGTGCGCAGTCCGCTGCCAACTCCAGCTCCCGGGCAATGGGTTTGTGGATCCGATCCATGCCCCAGGTTACCAGCAGCGCGATGACCAGAAGCACAACCAGCATGGCCAGTCCGATCCAGCTGCGCTTCATGTGTCATACTCCTTTCCAAGCCAGAGAACCTTGTCTGCAGCATCCACAGTCAGCAGCAGTGTTTCCTGCGCTTCGGCATGGTTTTCCCGAAGGACTTGGTTGAGCCAGGCTTCATCTTTCCCGGCATGCTTCAAATTTTCCTGGGACAGGTAGCCGTCTTCGATGATGGTCACCGGGAGGAACTGCTGCTTCGGATGAATCCCCGCGTCCTTGGCACTGGCGGGGCGCTCCTTGGGATAGGGGAAAACGGATAAACTGCCGTCGGTTTCCAGAATGGCATACTGCACCGTGCGGATGTCCAGCACGTCCTTTTCCCGAAGGTGCCCTGTCAGTTCATCCAGAGTCACCCGGGTGCGGCGGAGGTTCTCCTGCAGAATCTTGCCGTTGTTAATCAGGATCACCGGCTTGCCACACAGGAAACGCCGGAAAACCACACTGTGCATAATCAGCCCTGACAGTACCAGCTCCATGCCCAGCACCGTCAGAATCGGAACCAATCCGGAATACAGCGGAATGGCCCCGTCCTGCATTGGGATGGCCGCCAGGTTTGCCAGAAGCATAGTCACCACAAATTCCGCTGGCTCCATTTCGCCGATCTGTCGTTTGCCCATGAGCCGGACGCAGAAGATCAGCACCATATACAGCAGAAGTGTGCGTAAATACGATAAAATCAAAAAATCACCTCTCGAGGATAGAATCCCCAGAGGTAATTTTTTTATGCAAATGCAAAAACCGCGGTTTCAGCCGCGGTTTTTGCAACAAGAAAAGAGGAGAGGAAAAAATGAAAAAGATGAAGTAGAATCGTTTGATAATATTGTACCCATAAGTTATTAAAGAAAAAAGTGTAGAAATATTAAGTTCGTATGAAGTTCTGTAACGGAAAATCATATCTGTACGATGAATGATTTTTTGGATTTCAAATATTTATTATTGACTTTCGATAATTTTTATGATAAACTTTCCGCACATGGAGGTGTTAACGATGACGTCACAGCTTTCCGCAAAAATTACGCTCTGGTGCAGCCGTCTTCTGGCGGTGGTAATCTGCCTGTTGGTAGTGTTCTTCCCCAGCCTGCTGCGCTGGTATCAGACGCTCCGTTCTCTGGGACCCTATGGCGCGGCGGCCATCCTGATTGGATTTTACTGCTGCGTTCCGGCGGTACTGTATGCCCTTCGATGCATTGACCGTCTGGTGGTGAACATCCTTGCCGGGGAGGTATTCGTTCGGGAGAATGTCTCCCGCATCCGACGCATCCGCTGGTGCTGCGCCTGGGTGAGTCTGGTTTGCCTGCCCGCTTCCTTCTTCTATCCGCCGCTGTGCTTTCTGGCGGTGATCATGGCCTTCCTGGCCCTGGTGGTCAGCGTGGTCAAAAATGTCATGGCAGCTGCGGTGGAGATCCGGGAAGAAAACGACCTGACGGTGTGAGGTGGACTATGGCAATTATTGTGAATTTGGACATGATGCTGGCCAAACGGAAAATGACTTCCCTGGAGCTGGCAAGCCGAATCGGAATGACCCCGGCTAACCTGTCCATCCTGAAGACCGGCAAAGCCAAGGCTGTCCGCATGAGCACCATGGACGCCATCTGCCGGGAACTGCAATGCCAGCCGGGGGATCTGTTTGAATTTGTGGAGGACGACGATCCCTGGAAACGGTAATTTCTCTGAAAGGAGTATCTCATGGACGATCAAGTGAATTCTTTTTCTTTGCCCCGCTGCCCCGCCGGAAAGCGGGAACTGCGGTTTGGGCTTGCGATACTGCTCTGCAGTGTATTTCTTTGGAACAGCATCCTGTACGCCGGGTTCAGCCTGGGATTTTCCCTGGGCGCTCTTGCCGTGATGGGCTGCTCCATCTGGTATCTGTGGTCTTCTGGCTGCCGGTTTGACCGCTACAGCGCAGCATTGCTGGTGTTCGGCGGACTGATTTCAGCCGGATTTGCCCGATCCTCCGACAACTTTGTGAAATTCGTGATGCTGATGTTTCTGCTGTTTGCCGTAAACTTAAGCTTCTGTCTCGCCGCCGGGCAGAACCGCCGCAATCCCAACGGACTTTGGTCCATGCTGGACGCACCCAGAGCGCTTTTTACCTTCGGCACAGGCAATATGCGTGCCTGCGCCCGGGGATTGAACGACGCCCGGAAGGATGCTGAAGCCGCCGGTAAGAAGGGCGGCGCGGCGGCGCTGGGACTGCTCATCGCCATTCCGGTGGCGGCAGTACTGATTTTCCTGCTGATGCGGGCTGACGCAGCTTTCGAAGGGCTAATGGACCTGCTGCCGGAGATGGACTGGGCAGAACCTGTGTGGTCATCACTTCTGGGAGGGTTTGCCGCCTGGGCTCTGTACAGCCGGGGCCTGGGACTGCACTACATGGAGAAAAAAGAAGGCAGAGGACGAATCTTCCGGGGAATCAGCGCCGTCACCATAAACACCATTTTGGGAGCCGTGTGTCTCATCTATTGCGTATACCTGCTGAGTCAGCTGGCCTACCTGGGCGGCGGCTTCTCGGGAATTCTGCCGGAAGCGTACACTCTGGCCCAATATGCCCGCCGGGGTTTCTTCGAAATGGCCTGGCTCAGCGCAATTAACCTGGGGCTGATGTGCTTTGCTATGGGGCTGGTGGGACAAAAGGAAAAAGCCCCCGGACTGACCAAGGACTTCTGTCTGTTTCTGGGTATGCTAACGCTGTTTCTCATTGCTGCTGCCAGCGCGAAGATGCTGCTGTACATCAGAAGCTTCGGCCTGACCCGGCTGCGGGTGCTGACAGAGGTGGTCATGGTCTGGCTGGCTGTTACCACGGTGCTGGTCTGCATCTGGCTGTTCCGGCCCGGATTCCCCTATATGAAAGCTGTGGTAATTACCGCTCTGGCTTTGGGAACCCTGGTCTTCTGGGTGGATGTGGACACCCAGGTAGCCCGGTACAATGTGCGCTCCTATCAGGAAGGACGGCTTGAAACTATCGACATGGAGCATCTGGGAAGTCTTGGCTATGGCGCGATTTCCTATCTGGAAGAGCTGACGAGGGATGGGAATCCCGAAATAGCGGAGACGGCGACAGATATTCTTTCCCATACATACTGCTGCGCCCAAGATTTTCGGGACTGGAATTACAGCAAAGCAGCTGCGGAGAAGATTCTGGAGAGGTATCCGATCAAAACAGAGCAGGCAGAAGTTTTAGGGTGATTTCCATGTTCAACATTCTAAGTCTCACCCTGGGGATTCTGTCCTGGGGACTGGGGATTGCTGCCGTCTGTCAAAAGAGCCGCTTCCTGTATTGTTTTGGCAGCTTGGCCCTGTGCGGTACAGCCCTGGTTTTGCAGCTTTTGGAAATATCCCGCCGGGCTCGAATTTCTGATTTTTCCGCCATTCAGGATACCGCCTCCGCAATATCATTCGCGGCTGTGGTTCTGCTGACTGTAACCATTTTGCTGAATGGTATTGCCATGCTGCGGAACTGTCGATCCTAATGCCGTTCATCCAAAAATGATGATCTTCTTTCCTTGTATGAAAAAAGCACTGCCTCGCGGCAGTGCTTTTTCAGGTTTTATCGTAAGGTAGATGTCAGCTTACAGCTGAGGACCGGCGGCAACCAGAGCCTTGCCAGCATCGTTGCCAGTGTACTTGACGAAGTTCTTCACGAAGCGGGAAGCCAGATCCTGGGCCTTGGTCTCCCACTCGGATGCGTCGGCATAGGTGTCCCGGGGATCCAGGATAGCGGGGTTGACGCCGGGCAGAGCGGTGGGAACCTCCAGATCGAACAGAGGGATCTTCTTGGTCTCGGCCTTCAGAATGTCGCCGCTCAGGATGGCGTCGATGATGCCGCGGGTATCCTTAATGGTGATACGCTTGCCGGTGCCGTTCC
>JBJDYN010000057.1:0-3093 GCA_051867395.1 Faecousia sp.
AAGGCATGGGCGCTGCCGCGCCACAGCAACCATCCTACGATAAACGATCATTTACGGGAGTAATTTGGGTACGACTGAATCGTAACATTTCCGATTAAAAAGCCGCCCTACGGTCATGTAAGGCGGCAAACAGGGACATATTCGCTTATTGAACCGTCAGGCTGTCCACCAGGGACTGCATTTCCTCTTTCGAGGAAACAGCGTGGACCTTGTGCAAAATCTGGGCCCGCTGAGATTCCGGCAGCAGGGCAAAATTGCGCATGGCCTCCGGATTCTGGGCCAGCGCGAAGCCAAAGCCCAGAGGCAATTCATTTGCGTCCATATTCCACACCTCATTTTTTTAATTTGAGACCCAAGTCTCAGAATTAGCATATCCAGCAAGGCGCAAAATATGTCGAAAGCTGACGTTCTCTCCCGTTTTTCATCATCCCCGAAGGGGATACCATCATTTTGCATTCAGCATTCAGCATTCAGCATTCAGCAGTCCCTTATGTATACGTCTTTATGATTCCCAGGGCAATCTCCCTTCTGCTGACGCATCGATCCATTGCCTGCTTCTCGATGTGGTGGTGGGCGTCCTCCTCGGTCATTTTCAGCTGCTCGATGAGGATCCATTTGGCCCGGTTCACCAGGCGAATCTCCTCCATCTTCTCCTCGATGGTGGTGGCCTTCTGTTCCAGCTTCCGCAGCCGTTCTCTGGCCGAAGCCATCCACAGCAGGCTCTGCTGCAGCAGCTGGGCCGGAATGGGCTTTGCCAGGGTGAAAACGCCCTGGGGTGTCACCTTGGCGTTGATCTCCTCGTACAGCTCCGAACGCACCAGCTGCAGTACCACCGTCCCAGGCTTTCCAGCGGCGTCGATGGCCAGCCGGGTTCCGAAATCATCCGGCAGCGGCGCGTTGATGATGACAAAGTCGTAGCTCTTGCCGATCATCTCCCGCCCAGCCGCCGCGGCGTTGCTGACAAAGGTGACCGGATAGTAGTCCGATCCCGGGAGCATCTGCCGCAGGATATCGTTGAATTTTGACGCTGAGGATACCACAAGCACACTGTAGGTCTGCTCGCTGAACAGCATACATGCTCCCTCCTTTCCGCAAAATGGGCGGATGTTATTCCTTGCAGTAGCAATCGATGAGCGACTGGGGCAGGTGCCGCTTCAGAAATTCGCTGGAAGACGCTCTCCGGGAAGCCGTGGACAGGGAGAGCGGCAGGGTCTGCAGATGGGACAGGCTGTCCCGGGAGGTGGTAAACAGGTTGACGTTGCATTCCTCCGGCAGGGGCAGCTTGTTCTGCAGCCCGTCCAGGCCCGCCCAGATCAGCAGAGCAAAGGCAATATAGGGGTTGGCGGTGCAGTCGGGACTGCGCAGCTCGCAGCGGCGGTACTCCCCGGCGGCAGCGGGAACCCGGATCAGCTGGGAGCGGTTGTTGTTGGACCAGGAGACGTACTTGGGCGCCTTGTGGGCCCCCAGCCGCTGGTAGGACTGCTCCGAGGGATTCAGGAACAGGGTCATGTCCTCCACATGGGTCAGGATTCCCGCCATCGTCTGCTGCATCCGCTCCTCGCCGGGGCCCTTGACGGACATGTTGATGTGGAAGCCGCTGCCGGGCCGTCCGGGCAAAGGCTTGGGCGAGAAGTCCGCGTACAGGCCGTTCCGGGCGGCAATGGTCTTCACCACCGTCAGGAAGGTCACCGCGTTGTCCGCGGCGGTCAGGGCGTCGGAATAGCGGAAGTCCACCTCGTTCTGGCCCGGCCCTTCCTCGTGGTGGGAGGATTCCGGCTGGATGCCCATCTTCTCCAGCGTCAGGCAGATTTCCCGGCGGACATTCTCGCACTTGTCCTCCGGGGAGACATCCATATAGGCGGCATTGTCATAGGGGATGTTGGTGGGCTCCCCGTTTTCGTCCAGCTTGAACAGGTAAAACTCCAGCTCCGAGCCGAAGGAAAAGGTATAGCCCGCCCTGGAAGCATCGGCGATGGCCTGCTTCAGCAGGTGCCGGGTATCGTGGGCGAAGGGCTTGCCGTCCGGGGTGGTGATGGCGCAGAACATCCGCACCACCCGCCCGTGCTCCGGCCGCCAGGGCAGCACCGAGATGGTGGCAGGGTCCGGGTGCAGGAACAGGTCCGAGTGCACCTCATCCCCGAAACCCAAAATGGCGGAAGCATCCACGGCGATGCCGTACTTGAAGGCCCGCTCCAGCTCCTGAGGCATGATGGAGATGTTCTTCGGCTTGCCCAGAACATCGCAAAACGCCAGGCGGATGAACTTCACGTCCTCCTCCTGGATAAACTGTATAACCTCTTGCGGTGTGTATTTCATACGATAACCATTCCTTCCTCCTGGGTCTGCTTTTGGAATCCGGCTGCGGAATCTGTTTGTATGGCTCTGTTATACCATATTCTTCCCGGATTTTCCAGTGGTTTATCCCGGGGATTCAAAGAAATTCCCCGGCGGCGATCTCACCGCGTCGCGGCAATCTCTGCTGTAAAGGATCGTTTAACGCAGCATCTATCGTTTCCACATGTACCTATCGTAGAGGCCGATGCCCACATCGGCCCTTGCACTTTTGTTACGAATTCTCCGCAGTCTGGTTCTAAAATCCAGTTTTCCCCGGGGGCCGATGTGGGCATCGGCCCCTACGGTGGTGCAAGCATAAACGATCCTTTCCAGGAATCCCCTTTCCGGAGCCGAAAAAAAGAGACGTCCATCAGCCCGGGGAAATTCCGCAGCCATGAACGCCTTTGCTCATTGCCTACAGTATACGCGATTTCCCCCCGGTTGTCAATCTACACAATCCAAAAAACTTTTTTGTGCATCCTTCATTTCTTTTGCATGCATGTACCGCTTGGCACCTTTTTATTTCCGTCCCAGATAGGCCGCCGGGGGCATACCATAGATCCGTTTGAAATTTGTATAGTAATTTTGCACGCTTCCGAAGCCTACGGCAAAAGCCGCGTCTGAAATCGACTGGTTCTGCAGCAGGGTAAGAGATTTGTTGATCCGCAGCATGGAAAGATAATCACAAAAGCCTGCGTGAAATGTTTTTGGGTCAATGAAAAATCTTGTGTGATATCACCCTCCGTGTAGTAGTGACAA
>JBJDYN010000058.1:0-3092 GCA_051867395.1 Faecousia sp.
CGCCGGGCCACCTTCCCCAGAGGGGAAGGCTTTGTTGCGATAAACGATCATTTATATGAGAACCTTGGGGTACGACTGAATAGTTCCCGTTTTGCATTCCATATGTATACTACAGCTGAGAAAACACATCCCCCAGGCGCTCGTGCAATACCAGATTGGCGTAATCATCATAGGGTGTCTCGTCCCGGTTGATGAGCACCAGGCGATTGCCCCGGTAGTAGTTGATTAGTCCCGCCGCCGGGTACACCGTCAGACTGGTTCCCGCTACGATCATCAGATCGGCAGAACGGATCGCCATGATGCTCTTACTCAGGATATCCTGATCCAGCCCTTCCTCGTAAAGCACCACGTCCGGCTTCACGATGCCGCCGCAGGTGCATCTGGGCACACCCTGGAAATCCCGGATGAATTCCGCAGGATAGAACTTGCGGCAGCGGGTGCAGTAATTGCGCAGCACGGAGCCGTGGAGCTCATAGACAGTTTTGCTGCCCGCCTTCTGGTGCAGGCCGTCGATGTTCTGGGTGACCACTGCAGTGAGCTTTCCCTGCTCCTCCCATTTGGCCAGCACCTTGTGGGTGATGTTGGGTTCAAAGCCCAGGGGCAGCATCTTCTCCCGGTAGAAGCGGAAGAAGTATTCCGGGTTCCGTTCATAAAAGCTGTGGCTGATGATGGTCTCCGGCGGGTACTCGAATTTCTGGTTGTACAGTCCGTCGGTGCTGCGGAAATCCGGGATGCCGGATTCCGTGCTTACGCCAGCGCCGCCGAAGAACACAATGCGGCTGCTTTCCGATACCCACTGCTTTAAGGTTTCTATGTTGTCCATACCATCGCCCCTTTGTTTCAAATCCGTCAGCTTCCCCGCTTGCGGTTCAGGTACACGTCCAGCTTTTCCTTCATATTGTCCGGGATCTCTCGGGCCACAGGACAGTGCTTCGCGTTGGCCATGCGGTCAGCAAAGGCAATCAGAAAATCGATGTCCTCCACCATCTGCTCCCCCTTCATCAGTGCCATGGTATCATAGCTGTTGTGAATGGTTGCCGTATTGGGAGGCGAACTGCGGGCAAAGGACACAGCCGGAACTCCCTTATCCGCAAAGGGTGTGGAGTCGCTGGAATAGACCCCCTGCTCCGAGGTCACGCTGAAGCCCAGCTCAGAGCCCAGGTAGGTGATGTAGTGGCACAGCTTCTCCTCGCCGGTAACGCAGGAGATAAACTTGCCCATAATGCAGCCGATCATGTCCAGATTGATGTTCAGCACGCAGTTTTTGAGATTTTCCTCGTCCTGGCAGTAGGCCTTGGAGCCCAGCAGGCCCCGCTCCTCACTGCCGCACCAGATGAAGCGCAGGCTGTAACGGTGGGGATGATTCACAAAATACTCGGCGATCCCCAGCAGTCCCACGGAGCCGGACATATTATCGTAGGCTCCCTGGGAAAGAAACGTGGAATCGTAGTGGGCAGAGAAGGCAATATACTCCTCGGTTTCCCCGGGCAGATTCAGAATCACATTGTGGGAGTGGCCGGTGTACTCCTCCTGCTTCAGGATAATTTTGGCGGTGGTGACGCCCTTGCGAACCAGCTCCACAGCATCCTTGGCGTTGATGTTCACACCGGGAATCCGGTTGCCCTGGTGGACAAAGGACCGCAGCTCCCGCCGGTCAATGTCCCGGTCCGCGTAGTTGACGTTGCCGTCGTAGGATACAAAGCCAACAGCCCCGTTGGCCAGCAAATCCTGGTAGCGCCAGTAGCCCAGATAGCCGTCGAACAGCACGATCTTGCCCCGGCACAGGCTCAGGGAATAGGGGTCGGTATCCCGCAGATAGTACAGCGGCGCTTCCACCTCCCCGTTTCCGGCGCACAGATATCCCTTGCAGGGGACCTCCACGCCATCGGCCTGAAAAACGGCTTCCCGGATGTCCGACATGGGGACTTCAAAGGGAACGATCTCGGCCTTTTTCCCAAGCTGCGCCACCTTATCCCGGATATATTCCGCAGTGCGAAGCTCCTCGGGGCTGCCGCCGGTGCGGACATAGGCGGTATCTTCAAAAATCTGCATAATTTGTTTGGCATCCATATGTGTTTACCTCCACAATAATTGTATATCTATGGTAGCGCATTTCGATGCCTTTTTCAAGCGGGAAAGTTTTTCACCCCAGAAACAGACAGAACAGCTTCTGCAACAATCCCAGATACCAGGGAGTCGTCCGCTCCAGCAGATCCCGGACGGTTTGGATATCCCGGGGCGTCAACCGCTCCACCGTCTGAAACAATGTCCCATCCGCATCGGAGCTGCCGATGGCAATGGCCCCTCTGGCAGCATCGCCCAGGGCAGCGTAATGACCGTTGGCCGCCGCGCCCACGGCGAACTGTCCCACAGCGCAGGCCCCCAGACTGAAGACGCCCACCGCCACTGCTCCCGCCGAGAGAATCCCCGCCGCGATGGCTCCCAGGGCGATGAGTCCCACCGCCAGAGAGCCCAGGGCCAGCACGCCCACGCCGAACACGCCCAGGGACACTACTCCCAGGGAACACAGTCCCGCAGACACAATTCCCTTGGACACCAGCCCCAGGGCAAAAACGCCCTTTGCCACCCGGCCATAGCCTATGTTGATGTGCCACAACGGAAGATTTCCGATTTTTCTCTCGCTGACCCGCTCATAGCAGATCCCCCGCAGATCGATCCTTGTGACCACCGCTTCCTCAGGCTGCTCCGATACCTGATCCAGCAGCAGATAGTCCATAGAACAGTGATACAGCTTCCCCAGCCGGATCAGCTTCTCCGTCTCCGGGTAGGCCGCATCGGACTCCCATTTGGAAACCGCCTGCCGGGAAACTCCCAAAATCTGTGCCAGCTGCTCCTGGGTGTAATTGTTGTCCCGGCGAAGCTTCGCCAGTTTTTCTCCCAATGTCATGGTAATCCCTCCTGACTGTTTTCTTATATTGTAGCAGAAAACGTGAAAAAGGCCACCGCTTTTCGATTTCTTTATGGAAACTTTCGGTTGCGCACACCTTTTTCTCCCCTCGCTGAGAAAAACCGGAAGAAATGTATGTGCTAAAATGATGTGAACCAAAAAAAGATGAGAAGTCATCCTCGAT
>JBJDYN010000059.1:0-3060 GCA_051867395.1 Faecousia sp.
CGGACACGCTCCCGGATCACATAGCCCTGTTCCTCCAGCTCCCGCACCCCGGCGCAAATGCTGTCCACACCATCCTTGCAGATATGGGCGAGGCCCTTTGTGGTGTAGTCCCAATTCTCCGGCAGCGAGAGCATAAGGGAGAGAAGGCCCTTTGCCTTTAGGGACAACTCTGTGTTCCGCAGATGGTGGTTTGACATGACCGTGTAATCACGGTTTTTTTCGATACGGAAAACTGCCATACCTGATACCTCCTTCCTTGTGAATTGAAAAGTATCGATTTTCGGTGTTTGTCCGTCTGTATCCCTTCGATATCCTCCGCATGGGAAAACATCCATGCCACTTTTGCTTCGTGGCTCACAGGAGAAAGAACAGCGGATTTTCCACCCTTTTTGATACAGTTTGAAAATGGGCATAGAAAAAGGGCGACCGTCTGAACAGTCGCCCAAAATGAAAGGTATTTTTTATGAAGCTATGCAAGAAAAGTAGTTGTCCGAAAGCCCAAAACCGTTGATATTACTGGGTTTTTCAAAAAGTTCTGTATCGCCACTCGCACCAAACCAATATAATCCGAACCAAATCTTCCCCGTGGGAGATGGGTTCGGATTATTTGTTTTCTTTGGCAAGTTCGAGGAAACCCATTTCCGAAACGGTGTCATCAAACGACCGGAATCAAAACCCAGAGGACCAAGAAAAAAGAAACAGATTTAGGAGGAAACGGTCATGGACAAGAAAGTGATTTCGTGTGCGTTCAATATCGACACCGCCTGTGTGGAGATCAAATTCGCTGACGGAAGCATGATTGCCATTGACTGCACTTTGGTAGAAGCCGAGGTTGCACGGAATATGTACGAGAGCAGCGAGCTGGAGTGGCTGGTGTACAATGCGCCGGTTGACTATGTGAACTTGATGCTCCACGGGGATGTTTGTGAGTATCTCAGGAATGTGACGGAATACCATCCGTTTGAAAACTGACCTCTACCGTTCTATCAATCTTTCATTCTTTCAAGAACGACATGGAAAGAAAGACGGACAGATTTGGGGAATTCATGCATATAGAACGCCTGTTTTGGACATTCGAAGGTAATTGTATTCCCGAATAAAAAACGTGTCCAAGAAGCCTTGCTATCAGCCGCTTTTTCACCCCCGAAATGCGTGAGTGGAAGCGTCTTCTGCATGAGAAAAGGTGCCGCCAAACTGACGGCACCCTGTTCGGTCACTTGCTTACTTTTTCCCTTCCTTTCCTTCCGTCTGTCCCGCTTCACGCTGAGCCAACCACTCCCGGAACTCGCGCTGGCCTTCTTCGCTTTCGTAGTAGGCGAGTATGTCAGGGAGAATGCACCGGGCGATGTGCTCGATTTCGTGCTGCGGAATGCCGGAATTGTTGATGAGCTTTTTCCTGCGGCCCAAGCTGGTTGTTCCCTCCGGTTCGATATGAAATTTTTAAGGTGCAGTTGTGGGTGGGCGGACAATCTGTTGCTGACGGCATGGCTCCCTTCTTAAGAAACGGAAAATGCAGGCGCTTGTCAAGCCATGGCTTGATTGCGTCTGCATTTTGCTTTCCTGTATTATATCACATTGGGAGACGGCGTCAATAGCTTGGGAAGGGGTTGCGATGTAGAACAATAGCGGTGAAAAACTGCTTGTGCCACAATCACTTTTTTCTCCAATTATATTGGGAGAAGCATATTGTATTCCCCCATTGAAAACCGCACATCTGATGTCGACAGGTGAGCTTTCTCCGCATTTAGAACCCGATTTTCGGCTTCCGAATATACCGATACCACCCCTCCCAAAATCGAGAGAAAAAGTCATCGCGCCGCAACGACTTTTTGGACCTAAATGCGTAAATCGAGTCAGAGATTGGTGTCGTGCACCAGAAGTGTTCACTCAACCCTGACCATACGGTATCCCACGCCAATGTGTGTCTGGATGTACTGGGGAGAATCCGGGGTGGGTTCCAGCTCCTTGCGCAGGGTGGCCATAAAGACCCGCAGCCAGATATTTTTTCCAGCCCATGTTTTCATTGGGGTCGATGCGCAGCAGCTTGTAGATGCCCCGTTCCACCGGTCCCAGGACACGAGAAACGATATTGGTTTCCCCGTCCATGACCTTGCTCATGTAGATTCCCAGTGGTACGGAAACGGCCACCAGAATTGCTACCATACAGCACGTACTGTAATACTGCATTCATATCTTTTTACTCCTCCTTCATCAGTACCCAGGATAAATATCCCAGAATTGCGATGGACAGTACGCCAATCGTGCCGATTACAATTTGCATAGTCAAAACCTCCTTTTTGCTTCTGCGGCGGGGAATCATACCACGCATCCTGCAAATGTGCTGTTTCATCTTTTGGTGGGAGGTTAAGGGTTTGCAAAGATCCGGCGGTGTATTTTAATTTCTGGGCAGCTTCCGTCCCAGGGACTTGATTTCATGAAGTCCATAGTAGGCTCCCGTCAGCACGATGAAGATTTCCAGTCTGCCAAGGATCATGCCGATCATTTCCACGATCAGGGTAGCATTGTTGGTCGTTGGTCCGGTCAAGCCAATGGACAGGCCCACCGTACCCAGGGCGGAGGCAAATTCAAACATCGCCCTTTCCAGGTCACATCCGGCGGTCAGGGTGAGGAGCAGCGCCCCGGCAACAAACAGCAGGAGATAGCAGCCCACAAAGCCCACGGTATCGGAGCAGAGTTCTCCGTCAATTTTTGTTCTTCCCTGGGCTTTCACATAGGTAGGGGTATCCACACACCGCTGGGGGAGCAGCTTCTTATTGATGTTCTGTCCCATCATCCGCAAAATCAGGTAGACCCGGGTCAGCTTCAAACCGCCTGCCGTGGAGCCGATGCCTCCGCCAATCAGCATCAGCAGAATCATCAAACCGATTGCGCAGGAGGGCCAGCCTTCATAGGACATGGTTGCATAGCCGGTAGTGGACAGGGCGGAAGCCGCGTTGAACAAGGCATGGCGCAGACCCGCCCCCAGTCCCATGCTGCCGGAAAGGGACAGGGCCATCAGCGGCACGAAGATCAGCAGGAGCAAAAACAGGAACCGTACCT
>JBJDYN010000060.1:0-3020 GCA_051867395.1 Faecousia sp.
GGGAGGGTCAATGACCCTCCCCTACAGTGGGTGCTGCTGTAAACGATCATTTACCGCGCCAATAACTCCTCACGCAATTACCGGTTGCCTAAGTTTACCGCCCGGTACTGAATCGCCTCGGCGATGTGCTGGGGCTGGATCTCCCCGCTGCCGTCCAGGTCGGCTACGGTTCTGGCAACCTTTAGTATACGGTCATAGCTTCTCGCCGTCAAGCCCAGGGTTTCGAACGCGTTCTTCATCAGCCCGGCGCATTCTTCACTGAGGCCGCAAAAGCTTCGTATTTCGGCAGGGCCCATCCGGGCGTTGCACATGCCGGAGGATTCGCCGTACCGCCGGTTCTGGATGGCTCTCGCGGCATTGACCCGGGCCTTTACCGCAGAGGAAGGCTCTGCTTCTCCCCGGGTACGCAGGTCCTCAAAGGCAACCGCCGGAACCTCCACCACAATGTCGATCCGGTCCAGCAGCGGGCCGGAGATCCTGCCCCGGTAGGCTGCCACCGCCTGGGGCGAGCACCGGCACCTTCCGGAGGGGTCCCCGTACCAGCCGCATTTGCAGGGGTTCATGGCACACACCAGCATGAACTGCGCGGGATACGTCACCGCCCCGGCAGCCCGGGAGATGGTGACAGCCCCGTCCTCCAGGGGCTGGCGCATCAGGTCCAGGGTGTCCTTCCGGAATTCCGGCAGCTCGTCCAGAAACAGCACCCCCTTGTGGGCCAGGGAGATCTCTCCCGGACGGGGGTTGCTGCCGCCGCCGGTGAGTCCCGCGTTGGACACCGTATGGTGGGGACTGCGGAAGGGACGGACAGTGATCAGGGGCCGCTTCGCCGTCAGCTGGCCTATCACCGAGTAAACAGCACTGACCTCCAGGGACTCCTCCCAGGTCATATCCGGCAGAATCGACGGCAGACGCTTGCTGAGCATACTCTTTCCGGAGCCGGGCGGGCCGATGAGCAGCACATTGTGGCTTCCGGCGGCGGCAACCTCCAGAGCCCGTTTCACATTCTCCTGGCCCAGAACATCCTTGAAATCCAGGACGGTCTCCTGCTGTGCCTGAGGAATCCACAGCGGCTCCGTGGAAAGCGCCGTCTCCCCATTGAGGCCCGCCGCCAGCTCCCGGACGGTACGCACCGGAATCACCACTGGGCCTCTTGCCAGGGTGGCCTCCGCCGCGTTCTCCGCAGGGACGAACAGGGTCTCGATTCCCTCCCGCTTGGCAGCCAGGGCCATGGGCAGCACGCCGGACACAGGCCGCAGCCGTCCATCCAGGCTGACCTCCCCCAGAAAGGCGGAGGTCTGCTGAGGCGTTCGGACGCTGCCGCAGGCCGCGAGAATGCTGAGAAGAATTGGAAGATCATACTGCGTGCCGGTCTTCTTCTGGCTGGCCGGAGCCAGATTCACGGTGATGCGGCTGACGGGAAAGGAAAAACCGCTGCTTTTCGCCGCCGCTCGGACCCGCTCCCGGGCCTCCTTCACCGCAGCGTCCGGCAGGCCCACGATCTCAAAACCCGGCAGCCCGTTGGACAGAAAGCACTCCGCCGTCACGGTAAACCCCTGAATGCCGGAAACCGCCAGGGTGCGGATGCTACAGATCATGCGTCAGACCCCCTTGTGTAAAAAATGATAACGATTTGGTTGGAGTTAGGAGTTAGGAGTTAGGAGTGTGGAGTTAGGAGTTAGGAGTGTGGAGTGTGGAGTGTGGAGTGTGGAGTGTGGAGTTAAGGTATCCACTTCGTGGATGATTCATTTTGTTTCGCAGCAATTCCGTCGCAGCGAAAATTCATGCAGTAAATGATCGTTTATCGCAGAACCTATCGTAGGGGCCGATGCCCACATCGGCCCGCGGGGGTAACCCCATTTATTGAACCAGACTGCGGCGAATTCGGTACACTGTGCAAGGGCCGATGTGCCTCAATCGGCCCCTACGGTGCTGCAAACGTAAACGATCCTTTTACGAAACATGGGGTGCGGCTGAATAGGTACATACATTTCATCTTTCCGCAGGAAACACCACAACTCCACACTCCTAACTCCACACTCCACATTTGGATTATCCATTCTTATATCTAAACATAATACTCCATCCGGGGAAAAAACACAATCTTTTTTTTGCTTTTCCGGCAGATCCGGGGCTTTTCGCACGCTGAACAGTTTTCAAAGTCCAATCTTGTTAAAAAACATGAAATTTTCACAACTGCGTCGTTTGATGACTTTACAAACCAGTCAAAAAGTGATATGATATACGCGACAAAAATTGAATACTTTAGGAGGTATTTCGTTTTGGCAAGAAAATTTAAAACCATGGACGGCAACACTGCTGCTGCCCACGTCAGCTACGCCTTTACCGAGGTTGCTGGCATCTACCCCATCACCCCTTCCAGCCCTATGGCTGACAACGTGGACCAGTGGTCCGCTGCCGGCCGCAAGAACATCTTCGGCAACACCGTTAAGGTCGTCGAGATGCAGTCCGAAGCTGGTGCCGCAGGTACCGTTCACGGCTCCCTGGCCGCCGGTGCTCTGACCACCACCTACACCGCATCCCAGGGCCTGCTGCTGATGATCCCCAATATGTATAAGATCGCCGGCGAGCTGCTGCCCTGCGTGTTCCATGTCTCCGCCCGTACCGTTGCTGCTCAGTCCCTGAACATCTTCGGTGACCACTCCGACGTCTACGCCTGCCGTCAGACCGGCTTCGCCATGCTGTGCGAGACCAACGTTCAGGAAGTTATGGACCTGGGCGCCGTGGCACACCTGGCTGCCATCGAGGGCCGCGTTCCCTTCATCAACTTCTTCGACGGCTTCCGTACCTCTCACGAGATCCAGAAGATCGCCATCTGGGACTATGATGACCTGAAGGAAATGGTCAACATGGACGCTGTGGATGCCTTCCGCAAGCACTCCCTGAACCCCGAGCGCCCCGCTATGCGCGGCTCTCACGAGAACGACGACATCTTCTTCCAGCACCGTGAGGCCTGCAACAAGTACTACGACGCCCTGCCCGCAGTGGTGGAGAAGTACATG
>JBJDYN010000061.1:0-20486 GCA_051867395.1 Faecousia sp.
CCACATTGAAAACTTTCTTCTTGTAGATGGGTCACATCTATTTACATCACAGAATTGTGAAAATTTCCCATATGTGCAGGATGTTTTTTGTGGGGAATGCTTTCCTGGAAGCAAAGGAAACGAGAGGGCGATGCTCCTCCCGTTTCCTTTTATCGATCAAAGCACTTTTTCCATGAATTCCGTTACAATCTGCCGGTAGCGTTTGCCGTCCGCCAGATAGCTCAGACCGTGGTCCGCACCGGGGAAGGTGCAGCGCAGCACCTTTTCCGGATTGGCCTGGTGTACTTCTTCGCTCATTTCACAGGGCACAAAGCCGTCCACTTCTCCGTGAATCAGCAGGATGGGGACTTTGGCGTGCTTCACCGCCCGGATGGCGTCGGTCTCGTTGATGTCAAAGCCGCCGTAGACCTTGGCCCCGATGACCACGAAGGGCCAGATCAGCCGTACCCGGAAGCCCCGCTCCTGCGCCACCTTGCGGATGATGGCTTTGGGGGAGGCGTAGGGACAGTCGGCGATGATGCCTTTGACATTTGCCGGCAGGTCCAGCTCCGACGCCATCAGCACCGTAGCGGCCCCCATGGAGATGCCGAACAGCAGAATTTCCGTCTCCGGGCCGAAGTGCTCTACCGCGTAGTCCACCCAGCTGAGCACATCCCACCGCTCCAGGATGCCGAAGGAGATGGTGCGGCCCTCGCTTTTTCCGTGGGCTCTCTGGTCCACCAGCAGCAGGTTGTGGTCCAGGTTGAAGCACAGCTCTGACCCGCCGGAAAAGTCCGTCAGACAGCAGCTGCGGTAGCCGTGAAAGCCAATGTCCAGCGGTGCGCCGTCCTTCACATGGTAGTACCGTCCGTAGAGCTTCAGGCCGTCCTGGGAGAAGATGGTGACGGACGCAAAGGGCCGTTCATTCAGTTGGTTAAAGATCCGGGTCATTTCCTCCCGGTAGGGATCGTACTGGTGCCCCCTGTGGGCAGGAATCAGGTCACGGCCTTTTTTGGGGGAGTAGAAGGCGATCCGGTAGGCGTAATACCCGCCCCCCAGGATGACCGCCAGCAGCAGGCACAGAAGCACAAGAAAAATCATGTTATAAGGCCCGGATGTAGGCAAGCAGCTCCGGGAAACTGCCGTTGGGATATTGGGAGATATCCTTGTTTTCCTTGTTGATGATGCAGTCGGTCAGCAGGAAGACCTGCATGCCCAGGTCCCTGGCCACCATGTCTTCCCTGACATCGTTACCCACCATCAGGCATTCTTCCGCTTTCAAGCCCATTTTATTCAGAATATCCCGGTAATAATCCAAATTGGGCTTGCAGTGGACGGAATTATCGTAGGTTGTGATCCATTCGAAGTCTTCCGGGGAAAGCCCTGCCCAGCGGACCCGGCTCTGGGTGGCGATGGGCGGGAACAGGGGATTGGTGGCCAGTACGGTGCGGAAGCCCTTGGACTTAATCTCCCGGATGGCCTCAGCGGCCCGGGGATCGAAGCCGCAATCCTGGCGGACCTCCTGGAAGTCAATCCGGTAGAATTCCTCAAACAGCGGCTCGTCAGCCTGGGTGTCCCGTCCGAAGATGGAATTGCAGACCTGCCAGAAGACCTCCCGGTTGGTGGCGCTGCCGTCGTTTTTCACCATGGCCCCGGTGCCTGCCCAGACAGCCTTGATGAGAGTGTCCGGGTCATAGCCATAGGGGGCCATTTTCTTTGCCAGGCGGGATAAGTAGCTTTTGACGAAACCTTCCTGATCCATAGGGAGCAGAGTGCCGTCCAGATCGAACAGAATGGTTGTAATCATAGTGTATCCTTTCTATGTCAGATTATTCCCTATTATACAAAATCCACCCTCCCGTTGCAACACGGGAGGGCGGCAGGGAATGAAAATTTTTTGTTATCCGTGTTCCTTCTTGACCTGGTGGGAAGTGTCACCTTGGCGTGGATTCCCGGCCCACGGCCATGATGTCGTAGGGCGTGGTCTGGTAGACGAAGTAATTCAGCCAGTTGCTGAACAGCAGATGGGCGTGGCCCCGCCAGCGGACGATGGGGGGCTGGGTGTCGTCGTCACCCGGATAATAGTTTGCAGGAACATGGATGGGAAGCCCCTGTTTTTTGTCCCGCAGGTATTCCTTTTCCAGGGTGTCCGCGTCGTATTCGGCGTGGCCGGTGACGAAGATCTGCCGGCCCTCCTTGTTCATCACGGCGTAGACCCCCGCCTCCGGGGAGGACGCCAGGATCTTCAGGCCGGAGACCTTCTCGATGTCCTCCCGGTCTACGGTGGTGTGCCGGGAGTGGGGAATCCAGAATTCATCGTCGAAGCCCCGCAGCAGAATGGCCCGCTTGTAGTCCGCGTGATGGGGGTAGACCCCGAAGAGCTTCTCCGGCAGGGCACGTTTGTGGATACCGTAGTGGTAGTAAAGCCCCGCCTGAGCCCCCCAGCAGATGTGGAAGGTGGAGTGGACGTGGGTTTTGCTCCACTCCATGATCTGGCACAGCTCGTCCCAGTAGTCCACTTCTTCAAAGGGCATCTGCTCCACGGGAGCGCCGGTGATGACCATACCGTCAAACTTCCGGTTTTTCAGCTCGTCAAAGGTTTTGTAGAAGGTCAGCAGGTGCTCTTCGGGGGTATTTTTGGACTTATGGGAGGAGACCATCATCAGCTCCAGATGCACCTGCAGCGGCGTGTTGCCCAGCAGTCGGGTCAGCTGGGTCTCCGTGACGATCTTGGTGGGCATCAGGTTCAGCAGAACGATCTCCAGGGGACGGATGTGCTGGGTCTGTGCCCGGGACTGGGTCATGACGAAAATGTTTTCCTGCTGCAGGACACCCGCCGCAGGCAGGTCGTTGGGTATCTGAATGGGCACGGTCTGGCCTCCTGATTACACGTTTTCCAGGGCCTGGGCAATGTCCTCAATGAGATCCTGGGCGTTTTCCAGGCCGCAGCTTAAGCGGATCAGGTCCGCGCCCACACCGGCGGCATCCAGCTCCGCGTCGGTCATCTGCCGGTGGGTAGAGCTGGCGGGATGCAGGCAGCAGGTCCGGGAGTCGGCCACATGGGTCTCGATGGAGCCCAGCTTCAGGTGCTTCATGAAGGTTTCCGCCGCCTTCCGTCCGCCGTACAGGCCGAAGGAGATGACGCCGCAGGAACCATTGGGCATATACTTTTTGGCGACCTCGTAGTACTTGTCGCCCTTAAGGCCGCAGTACTTGACCCACTTGACCTTCTCGTGGCCCCGGAGGAATTCGGCCACCGCCTGGGCGTTGGCACAGTGCTGCTTCATCCGCAGGGGCAGGCTTTCCAGACCCAGATTCAGAATATAGGCGTTCTGGGGGGACTGGACGCAGCCGAAGTCCCGCATGAGCTGGGCGGTGCACTTGGTGATGAAAGCACCAGCCAGGCCGAAGCGCTGGGTGTAGGTCACGCCGTGGTAGCTGTCGTCGGGGGTGCACAGGCCGGGGAACTTGTCCGGATATTTGGTCCAGTCAAATTTGC
The DNA here is from genome assembly GCA_051867395.1 of Faecousia sp. GTDB lineage: Bacteria > Bacillota > Clostridia > Oscillospirales > Oscillospiraceae > Faecousia. Next base: position 3,479 of record JBJDYN010000061.1, read on the forward strand.
CGCTGTCCACGATGACGCCGCCCAGGGTGGCGCCGTGGCCGTCCATGTACTTGGTGGTGGAGTGGGTGACGATGTCCGCGCCCCACTGGAAGGGACGGCAGTTGACGGGGGTGGCAAAGGTATTGTCCACGATCAGGGGAACGCCGTGGGCATGGGCGGCCCGGGCGAATTTCTCGATGTCCAGCACCGTCAGAGCGGGGTTGGCGATGGTTTCACCGAAGACGGCCTTGGTGTTGGGCCGGAAGGCGGCGTTCAGCTCCTCCTCGGTGCAGTCGGGATCGATGAAGGTGGTCTCCAGGCCCATCTTTTTCATGGTCACGGAGAACAGGTTGAAGCTGCCGCCGTAGATGGCGGAGCTGGCCACGATGTGGTCACCGCAGCCCGCGATATTGAACACAGCCATAAAGGTGGCGGCCTGGCCGGAGCCGGTGAGCATGGCGGCGGTTCCGCCCTCCAGGGCGCAGATCTTGGCAGCTACTGCGTCGCAGGTGGGGTTGGCCAGCCGGGAATAGAAATAGCCATCTGCCTCCAGGTCGAACAGCTTGCCCATATCCTCAGAGGTGGCATATTTAAAGGTAGTGCTCTGGATAATGGGGAGCTGCCGGGGCTCGCCGTTGCCGGGAGTATAGCCCGCCTGAATGCATAAGGTCTCGGTGCGCAGTTTGGAATCCATAGGGAATCACCTCATAGTTTTGTTTAGGGAAGCTCTGATTAAATCGGCAAGAGCTGACGGCAAAAGATTCGCCGCTCAGCCGCAGACGATTTATTCAGAGTATCCATAGATTATGAGATATATTGTAAACGCTGTGGGGGAATTTGTCAATAAATCCCCATGCAAAACAATCGTACCGCAAACCATGAAAGCAGTTCGTGCATGGGGATTTTCTTTGCATCAGCAACCGTTGCTCCGCCAGGGGCGAGCAAAAAGCATTTGAAATATATTTTACTGTGAACGCGTTCACAAACCAAATGATGCATACCTTCTGGAATAGGTTCGCCTCGAACGAGAACAATGTTTTCACTTGATATTGATTCCAAGTAGCTATTCAGTCGTGGCAGAGATTTTGGTGTAAATGATCGTTTACAGTTCGTAATAAAGCGGCATCCTTGACGCCCCTTGTGACGGTACTGCATGCAAAAGGGGCGTCAAGGATGCCGCCCCCTACGCTCACTGCGCAAATCTTTTGCGTATATTCTTCTATCGACCATACTGCGGTAAACGATCATTTATATGATAATTTATGGTACGACTGAATAGTTACGATTCCCAAAGGGAATCGGAATCAATGTGTTGCCGCCGTCAAGCCGTCGGCAAGCAACTGCCCACCGGGCGGCTGCATTTGATGGTTCGAATCACAAAATAATGAAAACCGAAAGAGCAAATGCTCTTTCGGTTTTCATGGTCCGAGTGTCGAGATTCGAACTCGAGGCCTCTTGAACCCCATTCAAGCGCGATACCAAACTTCGCCACACCCGGATATTTCCTTGCGTCTCCTGACGACTGGGATATAATAACATACATCCACGGAAAAAGCAAGCATTATTTTTCTTTTTTTCAAAATTTTTTTCGCCCCTCCGCAAATCGGTGGAATCCGCCGGTTTGCGGAGGATAATCGGATTTTTCTATCCCGTTTCCGCCAGTGAGCACGCTTGCTGAAATAGATGTCGGAGCCAGACAGGCGGATTTTTTTCGACAGTTCTGCGATATGGCGGCGAAGCGCCGTTTCCATATCATTCACCGCGTTCGCTGCTGACGACCTTGCCGATGTTCCACAGATGGGCCACGGCCTTTTCCGCTTCCTTTTTCTCTTCCTCGTTGTTATACTCCACATAGATTGTGTGGGCGCTGCAGTCGGTGCACTCCACCTGGACGCTCCAGCCGCCCTCATGGAACAGCATTCCCGCGCCCCGGCAGATGGGGCATTCTTCCAGCATAATCAGTTCGTCTTCCATTGTATTTTCTCCTTATCTGAATACTTCTTCGTTGGCGTCATATATTTCTACCCGGCGGCAGCGCACGAAGTCCGGCGTCAAATCGGGCAGGTATTTCCCGATGGCAGCGCTGAGCTGCATGGGGTTCAATGTGGGGTTCTGGCAGCAGGCCAGCACATTCAGCGCCAGTTCCTTTTCGCCTGCCTGCCCAACGGAGATCCGGCGGAGCATGGGAATCAGGTCCTGTTCCGTGATGCTGTTCTTGCCCTTCTTTTCCACAACCAGGCGCTCCCGGGCGAACAGTGCGGCGATCTGCTGCCGGGCATTCTCCGGGATGCCGCTGTCGTATTCCAGGGTCACCACGGATTCCAGCAGAGAAAGATTTTTGATCTTCTGTCCGCTGTCATAAACCCGGAGGACCCGCACACCAGCGATCAGCGCCCCGTTCAGCCGGGCGCAGATTTCCTCGTTGGAGATTTTGTCTCCAGCCAGATCAAAGTCCAGCAGCTCACAGCCGCTCTCTACTCCAAGGCTCAGGGGCAGGGCGATGGAGACCGAGGGCCGGGGATTGAAGCCCTGGGTGTGGGTCAGAGGCAGCCCGGAGCGCTGGAAGGCCCGCTGGAACAGGCGCATCAGGTCCAGGTGGGAAATGAAAATGGCATTTCCCGTCTTCTCAAACAGCGCTCTAGGCATCGCAGGCCACCTCCTTCAGCAGACCGTTGGCGCCGCAGCCGGAACAGCCGTGGCGGCAGTCCGGGGTAACGACCCCTTCATAGGCCCGCCTGCGCTCCCGCTTCAGGAAGGGCTTTGTGACGCCCACGTCGATGGTGTCCCAGGGCAGGATCTCGTCCTCTCCGAAGCCCCGGGTGGTGTAAAAGGACTCGTCGATGCCGCACTGGCGGAAAGCGTCATACCACTTGGCATAGTTGAAGTATTCGTCCCAGCCGTCCAGCCGGGCGCCGTTTTTCACCGCGGTTTCAATGACCGGCCCCAGACGGCGGTCACCCCGGGCAAAGACGGCCTCCAGGCGGCTTAAATCCGGGCTGTGGTAGTCGTACTCGATGGACTTGGAATAGAGGTGGGATTTCAGCAGCTTACAGCGCCGCAGGTACTCCTGGGGCGTGATCTGCTTTTCCCACTGGAAGGGCGTGTGGGGCTTGGGCACGAAGTAGGCAGTGGCCACATGGACCCGGAGCCCCCGCTTTTTGTTGACGGCGTTTTCCTTCCAAGCCTGAATGATCTTGTACACCAGCTCCGCAATGCCCAGTACGTCCTCGTCCGTCTCCGTGGGCAGGCCCAGCATGAAGTAGAGCTTCACGTTGTTCCAGCCGCCGGAGAAGGCCTGGGCGCAGGTGTTCAGAATTTCGTCCTCCGTCAGGTTCTTGTTGATCACATCCCGCAGCCGCTGGGTGCCCGCTTCCGGGGCGAAGGTCAGGCCGCTTTTCCGGACGGTCTGCAGCTTCTCCATCAGCTCCCGGGAGAAGTTGTCCGCCCGCAGGGACGGCACCGACAGGTTGATCCGGTGATCCGCACAGTAGGGAATCAGGGCGTCCGTCAGCTCCTTCAGCCCCCGGTAATCGGAGGTGGACAGGCTGGAAACGGTGATCTCATTGTTGCCGGTATACTGTAGGGTGTCCACTGCCTGGCGGTACAGAACCTCCGGGCTCTTCCGGCGCACCGGGCGGCAGGAGAACCCCGCCTGGCAGAAGCGGCAGCCCCGGATGCAGCCCCGGAATACCTCCAGGTTTGCCCGGTCGTGGACGATCTCCGTGGAGGGGACAATCATGTTTACGGGGAAATAGGCGCTGTCCAAGTCCTCCACGATCCGCTTGGTGACGGTTTCCGGCGCGCCCTCCAGCGGGGTAATGGCCGCCAGGGTCCCGTCTGAGTGATAGGTATGTTCATAAAAGCTGGGAACGTAGACGCCGGGAATCTTGGCTGCTTCATGAAGGAAGGCATCCTTGCTCCAGCCTTCAGCCTTGGCCCGGTCATACAGGGAGACGATCTCCACCGTAATGTCCTCGCCCTCGCCCAGGGAGAAGAAGTCGATGAACTCCGCCAGGGGTTCCGGGTTAAAAGCACAGACACCGCCGGCGAAGACAATGTTTTTTAGTTCATGCCTGTCTTTTGCATGGAGTGGAATCCCAGCCAAGTCCAGCATGTTCAGGATATTGGAATAGGCCATCTCATAGCCGATGGTAAAGGCGATCATGTCAAAATCGGCCACGGGGTTCTGGCTCTCCAGCGCCCACAATGGCAGGTGATTCCGGCGCATGGCCTCCTCCATATCGCCCCAGGGAGCGAAGACCCGCTCACACCAGACGCCGTCCATGTCGTTCATGACGCCGTAAAGAATTCGCATGCCCAAGTTTGACATGCCGATCTCATAGGTATCGGGAAAGCAGAACGCCACGCGGACACGGACATCCTTCAGGTTCTTTTGAATCTCGCCCCACTCTCCGCCGGTATACCGGGCGGGCTTTTGAACCGTGGGGAGAATTCTGCGTTTCAGGTTGGTCATTGTGTTACCTCTTAGCAAATGGTAGCACTATTGTACCCTGATTTGACGTTCTTTGCAAGGTATTTTTCGCAAGATTGCCCGAAGAATCAAAAGCGCCGCCGCCATCGGAGGCAGCAGCCCGAGAGAAAAGGCAAAAGCGCACCAAATGGCGAGTCCAGCAAGGCCTGCAAGCAGCCACGTCTCTACCAGAGTGCTGATTACCCTGCCTTTTTTTGGAAAAAGCATCTCCAGGCTGCATCGCAGGGCCCTGCCGCCGTCCAGGGGATAAACTGGGAGCAGGTTGAAAAGACCCTGAATCAGTCCGCAAACCGCGAGCCTGGGAAGGACGCGGCACAGGCAGACCAGTAAAAGGCTTCCCGCAGGCCCGGCCAGGGCGCAGATCAACGCCTTTCCTTTTCCGGAAAGAGCGGTTTCCATCACCGTACCGCCGGGACCAATGCGAATGTGGAGTACCCGGCCTCCCAGCAGACGGATGCACAGTCCATGGCACAGCTCGTGAAACGCCGCCGCCGCCAAAGCAGAGAGGAGCCAGTTCAGCGGCAGGAGCAGCACTAGCAGTGCCCCAAGCACATAGGCCCAGGGGTCAACCTGGATCGAGGTGCGCATTTTGGATAATCTTCCGGCAGAAGCTCTCCAGGGCACTGGAAATATCCTCTCCGTTTTGAAGCTCTGCGGACAGCTCCTCCAGCGCCGCCGCGGTTACAGCGGCATCTCCGGGAAGCAGGAAAGAGCGAAGCACCTCCGCGCCTCTTGGCCAGAAGCTGTTGACCAGCAGCAAAAACACCACCAGGCACGCCGCTGTCAGCACCAGAACCCTGGAAAGACTGTTATTCCCTTTGTGCTCCGGATTCCCCGGCCCATAGTCCACCCGATAGCCCATGTTATCACCCCGGACAAGACTATGCAGCCGGGAAAGCAAAGAGACCTGACGCAACATAAAGAGAATTTCTCGATTATGGGTTGACAGATGAAGATTTTTCCGATATAATAGCAAAGATTTCGGGGTGTGGCGAAGCTTGGTATCGCGCTTGGTTCGGGTCCAAGAGGCCTCGGGTTCGAATCCCGACACTCCGACCAAAAAAATATCCACCCGACAGGGTGGATATTTTTTTGGTCGGAGTATCGGGATTCGAAAGGGCGGCCAGCACGAAGTGCTGGTAAAAAACATGCCGGTGGCATGTTTTTTAGCCCGTGGGAGAATCCCTTGGTTTCCGGGCGCATTCCGTAGGGATGGGAACGGAAACCAAATATACAGACTGCCCAAAACTCTGAGATAACATATTCGTCCGATAAAAAATCCACCCGCGGGGTGGATTTTTTATGTGCGCCTGCTGAGCGTACGTTCTATAGGACAAAAGATCGGAATGCATCCGGCTGTGGGAATGGTTAGCCAAAAGGTGATACTATACCTCCGTCAGGAATGTATGGTTTCGGTCAGCATGATTCGGGTTTGATACTGGGGATGCTCGCGTAAAAACTGATCGATGATTTCGGGTTTCTCCCAGTAATGCATGGGGTAGACGCAATTTGCGGAAATGTGCTCCAGGAAGTAAAGAAGCCCTCTGTCGTAGTCCTTTTCCTGCCGGGGATCCAGAACGACAAACGCGGCTGTGAGGGGACGGCCCTGCAGCTGCTGCGCCAGCAGCGTGATCTGATCGCGGTAACGTTCTGTCATCCGGCGGTTATCGGCATCGGGTTCTCCTTCCCAGACCCAATCATTCAGATCTCCCGCGTGGTAGATTCGCTCCTGCCCGTCATGAATCAGGAACGCCACGCCCTGATCCGTAGAACGGTAGGTAATCAGTTCTTGCCCCTGGGGAAGCTCGTAGCGTTTGCAGGGAGAAACCCGCAGGCACGGAATCTCTTCCGGCACGGTTTTCGGCGAAATATCCCGGGACAGAACTGCATATATGCGCTGCATTCCCATTTCCTTCAGAATGGAAAAGACAGCCGCCTGGTAATGATCGCGATGCTTGTGGCTGGACAGTACCCAAATGGGCTTGTCCGGATCCAAAGCCGGAAGCGTTCCCTGGAAGTAATCAAACAGATAATAGCAGGTCGTAGTTTCCGTCAGAAAACAGCTGTGGTAGATATAGGTCACGTTCATAGGCATGTTCCTTCCCAGTCAATTACCTTGCTGATTATTTTATCACAGCGGGACGATTTTGTCATCCGGCGCTTTGGATTTTTTCTGCGGGAATATCAAAGAGATCGTGGGATGGCTTCTCCGACGGAATGGTCTATAGTAACGATTCAGTCGTACCCCAAGTTTCTCATAAAAATGATCGTTTAGCGGGCAAGGCCCGCGGCAAATGCGTTACGCACTTTGGGTGGTAGACGTACATCCTTTGGGCCCCTCGACCGCAGGTGCAGTGCTATGGTAAATGATCGTTTACCGCAGCACCATCTGTAGGGGAGGGTCATTGACCCTCCCGCTTGGTAACGGAACAGAGTGTGGAATAGGTTGCTGCCAGTGCTGGTTTTCACAAAAAGCTACAGATTTGACCGCTCAAAAACTTTCAGCTGGCGGGAGGGTCAATGACCCTCCCCTACAGTGGGTGCTGTGCTAAACGATCATTTACGCGGAAAAAATTGATGCGACTGAATAGTAACGATCTATAAAAAACAAAACGCAGGAAATGGGCGGCGTTTATAAGACAGTTAACAGCCACAGTAGCTTTAAACTGCTGTGGCTGTTCTTGTATTTTATGCTGTTTTGTGATAATATGGAACCGAACAGATCTATAAATCGATATTTGGTGAATCGTTCCGCATGATTGTGTTATTCCAATCATAGGAACGCCAAACGAGGGGATGGTTTCGTGCGAAGAAAGACAGACAAGGATATTTTAAAAGAAAATAACTGGTTGATTATCGTTTCTGCACTCTTCATCATATTTGGTATTTTTGTTGCCATATTACCCCACATTGCTCCTACTGTTAGTTATGATTCTTTACAGACAAAAGAGGTAACCATCAAAGTTTTTGAGCATTTCTATGGTGGTGCTCATGGGGCCAGTTATGACTATATCCTAACAACAGATGGCGAAGAATACAATATATCAGGTGATTACCAGCGAGAACAATTGAAAGAACTATTGACAGAAGGTAGGACAGTAACCATTAAGTGGTATAAGAATAAGCCGTTTTGGACTCTTTTGGCAGAAGAAATATATGTTGATGGAGAACGGGTTGCGACATACGACAATGATTTGCCCGTTGATTGGAAATCACCATTGCTTTTTGGTTCTTTCCTTATTGCTCTTGGTGTAAGCGGTTTCTTTTTGCTCAGGTTCTTTCTAAAAACAAATCGAACCAAACAGAAAAAAAGAGATGAAAAGATAATGCGAAAGTATGGGAATGTAACGAAATAAGTTCGGATCAACAAATTCCTGTTTGTCAAACTAAGGGCGCACTTCTATACGGGGTAATCCCCGTATATGCGTGTTGCGTTACTGCGTTCCGAACAAGGGGGTGCACCCCTTGCGCCGCAAAAGCGGCTATCCTCTTATGGCAAAAGGCGTGACTTTCGTCACGCCTTTTGCCTATTTTACTGTCTTACGAACACCCCGCTAAAACCCTGCGTTTTGTTTGGAAGGATCAATGTCAGTCGGCAAAGAGGGGAGTGGAGAGATAACGGTCGCCGGTGTCCGGCAGCAGGGCCACGATGGTCTTGCCTTTGTTCTCGGGCCGCTTGGCAAGCTCGATAGCCGCCCATACAGCGGCGCCGGAGGAGATGCCCACCAGTACGCCCTCGGTCTTGCCGATCCGCTTGCCTGTAGCAAAGGCGTCCTCGTTTTCCACGGGGATGATCTCGTCGTAGATCTTGGTGTCCAGCACGGCGGGAACAAAGCCTGCACCGATGCCCTGGATCTTGTGGGCACCGGCGGTGCCCTTGCTCAGGACAGGGGAGGCGGCGGGCTCCACCGCAACCACCTTTACGTCGGGATTCTGGCTCTTGAGGTATTTGCCAACGCCGGTCAGCGTGCCGCCGGTGCCTACGCCTGCCACGAAGATATCTACCTTGCCGTCGGTGTCCTCCCAGATCTCCGGGCCGGTAGTGGCCACATGGGCGGCGGGGTTGGCAGGGTTATCAAACTGGCCGGGGATGAAGCTGCCCGGGATTTCCTTTGCTAGCTCTTCGGCCTTGGCAATGGCGCCCTTCATGCCCTTGGCACCTTCCGTCAGCACCAGCTCCGCGCCGTAGGCCTTCATCAGCTGGCGGCGCTCCACGCTCATGGTCTCCGGCATGACGATGATGATCCGGTATCCACGGGCGGCGGCTACGGAGGCCAATCCGATACCGGTGTTGCCGGAGGTGGGCTCAATGATGACGCTGCCGGGCTTCAGCTTGCCGGTGGCTTCGGCGTCGTCGATCATGGCTTTGGCAATGCGGTCCTTGACGGAGCCGCCGGGGTTAAAATACTCCAGCTTGGCCAGCACCTTGGCTTTCAGACCTTCGGCCTTCTCAATGTGCGTCAGCTCCAGCAGGGGCGTCTTTCCGATCAGCTGATCGGCGGATGTATAAATCTTACGCATAATCAATTCCTCCTGAAATCATGGATGTGTGATTGGAATATGTTATATTTGAAATAGAGGGGCAGTGTATTTCTATGAAAGGCGACATCGGTAATCCAGCATTGCATATACCAACCTTTCCTGTAGGAATATATGGATTATATATCCTGGCATGGAATTTGTCAATAGCAAAATCCAAAAATATTTTTATTGATTCCCTACTAACCATGTTGTATAATAGGAAAGAAAAAGAGCTAAAAAAACGGAGGGACGCTATGCTGATTTCAACAAAAGGCCGCTACGCGCTGCGGCTGATGATCGACCTGGCGGAGCACCAGTCGGAAGAGTATATATCCCTGAAGGAGATCGCGGACCGGCAGGATATCTCGGAGAAATATCTGGAGAGCATCATCCGCCTGCTGGTGAAGGCCAGAGTCGTGGACAGCCTCCGGGGCAAGGGCGGCGGCTACCGGCTGAAGAAGGCCCCGGACCAGTATACCGTGGGGAGCATCCTGCGGCTGACGGAGGAGTCTCTGGCACCGGTGTCCTGCCTGGAGCCGGACGCTGACATCTGCCCCAGGAGCCATCAGTGCCGGACCCTTTCCCTGTGGCAGGGGCTGGACAAGGTCATCAACGAGTATCTGGACAGCGTTACCATTGCGGACCTGATGTGCCGGGAAGCAATTGGGGATGACTATGTGATCTGATGGTTTTTGATAGGGGTTGTCAAGTGGAAACCGCTTTACTTTTGGCATGATTTACGCTATCATATTACAAAAAGGAGGGATTTCCCATGGCAGATCCAAAACAGCAATACTATGAAAAGCGCTCCCAGGTGCTATTAAAGAATCTCCGCGGCCGCCATTTTGAGGCTTACTACTGCGCGAGCAGGGAAGAGGCCCTTGTCAAGGCCTTGGAGCTGATCCCAAAGGGCGCTGTGGTTGGCTGGGGCGGCGCCACATCCGCCCAGCAGATCGGTCTGATGGAGGCCCTGAACGCGGGGGAGTACCGCACCATTGACCGGGACAAGGCAACTACTCCGGAGGCACGGGTACGGGCCATGAAGCAGTGCCTGACGGCGGATGTGTTTATCACCGGCGCCAATGCCCTGAGCCTGGACGGGCAGATGGTGAACATTGACGGCAACGGAAACCGGGTGGCGGCCATCGTCTACGGCCCGGATTCCGTGTTGGTAATTGCCGGAATGAACAAGGTCACGGACACCCTGGAAGACGCTGTCACCAGGGCCAGAACCGTGGCGGCCCCCATGAACAAGCAGCGCTTTCCAGCCCAGACGCCCTGCGAGGTTACGGGTTCCTGTGCTGACTGCAAAAGCGACGGCTGTATCTGCAATCAGATTCTGATTACCCGCAACTGTAACCCTGCCGGACGGATCAAGGTGATTTTGGTGGGAGAAGAGCTGGGATTTTAACGCAAAACTGCCTGCCGTTACAAACGCGGCAGGCGGTTTTTTATAGGTTAACAGATCTGAGAGAGGAACGATATTTATTGGTGATAAACCACTTCTGTAGAAGAATCGGGGTTGCCCTCGAAGAATTTCACCAGGTTGTTCACCGTGGTCATGGCAATATTGTCCAGAGCCTCGTTGGTCAGGAAGGCCTGGTGGGAGGTGACGATGACATTGGGCATGGCAATGAGCCGAACCAGCTTGTCGTCCTGCACAATGTGACCGGAGAAGTCCTCGTAGAAGAAGTCGCCCTCCTCCTCGTACACGTCCAGGCAGGCCGCGCCCACCTTTTTCTCCTTGATGCCGTTGATCAGATCCTCGGTGTTGATCAGACCGCCCCGGGAGGTGTTGAGGATGGTGACACCCTTTTTCATCATGGCAATGGAATCGGCGTTGATAAGGTGCTTGGTCTCCTCCGTCAAGGGGCAGTGGAGGGAAATGATGTCGGACTTTTCAAACAGCTCCGGCAAATCCACATAGTGCAGTCCCGAATCCTTGGCGGGGAACTTATCGTAGGCCAGAATGTTCATGCCGAAGCCCTTGCAGATGTCGGCAAAGACCCGGCCGATCTTACCGGTGCCCACGATGCCCACGGTTTTGCCGTACAGGTCGAAGCCCGCCAGGCCCTGGAGGCTGAAGTTGAAATCCCGGGTGCGGATATAGGCCTTGTGGGTCCGGCGGTTGATGGTCAGCAGCAGGGCCATGGCATGCTCGGCCACAGCGTGGGGAGAGTAGGCCGGGACCCGGAAAACCCGAAGCTTCCCCTGGCAGGCCTTGATATCCACATTGTTGAAGCCGGCGCAGCGCAGTACGATGGCCTTGACCCCAAGCTGGTACAGCTGATCCACCACTTTGGCGTTCACGGTGTCGTTGACAAAGACGCACACCGCGTCAAATCCGGCGGCCAGGGAAACGGTGTCCTCGTTCAGATTCGGCTCAAAATATTTGATTTCGATTCCCGCCGGAATGCCGTAGCGGTCAAAACCGGGGATGTCGTAGGATTTGGTATCAAAAAAAGCAAGCTTCATAATTTATTCCTCCTTTTTGTATCGATAGTATTATACTGAATAAAAACGCTGTTGTCAATAGCAATCGGAAATAATATATCCCAAAAACAGAAAATAATCTTGCGAAGGATGGGAGATTCGTGGTATAGTGTAGCAAACGGCTTTGGAGGAAAAGAAATGATGCAAAAGATCCGTTCCCTTTTGGAGAAATACTGGGATGTGGTTACCTACCTGTTCTTTGGTGTTCTGACCACCGTGGTCAATTATTTGATCTATCTGCCGGTTTACAATCTGCTGGGCCTGACTGCCGCGGTCAGCAATGCCATTGCCTGGGTGGTGGCGGTGGCCTTTGCCTACCTGACCAACAAGCCCTTTGTGTTCAGGAGCCATGACTGGTCGGCCAAGACCGTGGTGCCGGAGCTGACCAAGTTTGTTGGCTGCCGTCTGGCTTCCGGTGTCATGGAGACGGTGATCCTTTTCGTCACGGTGGACCTGCTGGGGTGGAACGGCAATCTCTGGAAATTGGTCACCAGCGTGCTGGTGGTGATCCTGAATTACCTTGCCAGCAAGCTGCTGGTGTTCAAAAAGTGAACGCATCCCTCCTGTGTCAGGCAGGAGGGAATTCTTTCACATTCTCTAAACACGAAATTTACAAAAAGTTTCGACTTTTGAAGGCTGTTGTGATACAATATATAAAATACCGCATATTTTGGGGGTACGGAAATGGCGTTCGTGGAGTTTCAGAATGTGGGTAAGACCTATCATATGGGAGAGGTGGAGATTAACGCGCTCCATGATACTTCCTTTGAAGTGGAAAAGGGAGAGCTGGTGGTGATTGTGGGTCCCTCCGGCGCGGGCAAGACCACTCTGCTGAATATCCTGGGCGGCATGGACACCCTGACCACGGGAAAGGTCCTGCTGGACGGACGGGAGATCTCCGCCATGAACCGCAAGCAGCTGACGGAGTACCGCCGCCATGATGTGGGCTTCGTGTTCCAGTTTTATAACCTGATCGGAAATCTGACCGCGCTGGAAAACGTGGAGCTGGCCAACCAGATCTGCAAGGAGCCTCTGGACGCGGCCCAGGTTCTGAGGGAAGTGGGCCTGGAGGAGCGGATGAAGAACTTCCCCAGCCAGCTTTCCGGCGGCGAGCAGCAGCGGGTCGCCATTGCCCGGGCTCTGGCGAAGAACCCCAAGCTGCTGCTGTGCGACGAGCCCACCGGCGCATTGGACTATCAGACCGGCAAAGCGATCTTACAGCTGCTGCAGGATACCGGCCGCAAAACCGGTATGACCGTCATCATCATCACCCACAACAGCGCCCTGACCTCCATGGCGGACCGGGTGATCCGGGTGAAGAACGGCACGGTGGCTTCCGTCACGCTGAACGAACATCCACAGGATATCGCGGAGATTGAATGGTAATGAAACGAAACGCCATGCGCAAAAACCTGCTGCAGTCCATCAAGGGGTCTCTGGGACGGTATATCGCCATTATGGCCATTATCGCCCTGGGCGCCGGTATCTTTGTAGGCCTGAGAATGACCAAGACGGACATGGTGGCAACAGGACAGAAATATACCGACGCGCAGAATATGTTTGATCTGCGGCTGCTGACCAGTTACGGCTGGAGCAAGGACCAGGTGGAGCAGGTGGCCCAGCTGGAGGGCGTGGTGGATGCCGAGGGCCTGTTTTACATTGACTTAATTGCCAGCAAAGAAGAAGAAGGAGGCGACTCCGTCTACCGTTTTTACAACATACCGCAGAGAATCAACCGGCTGGCCCTTCTCAGCGGGCGCATGCCGGAAAGTCCGGACGAATGCCTGGCTGACGGCTTCCGATATGACGACAGTATCTTGGGCACCCAGGTGACGGTTCTGCCTACCAATGACCAGGACTCCCTGGACGCTATGGCCTGCAAAACCTTTACGGTGGTGGGCATTGTCAGCTCTCCGCTGTACATGGATCTGAATCGGGGCAATACCTCCGTGGGCAACGGCAGCATCGCCAACTATTTCTTCGTGCCGGAGGAAGCCTTTGATGTGGACTACTATACGGAGATCCACGTGACCATCCCCGGGGACTACCGCATTTATTCCGAGGAATATAACGACGCCATGGATGCCATGGCAGACCAATTGGAGCCGCTGCTGGAGCCTATGGCAAAGGCGCGGCTGAAACAGCTGCGGCAGGAGGCGGAGGATGCCTATGCCGACGGTATGTGGGAGTATTGGAAGGGCGTCAAGGAGTACAAGGACGGCAAGGCCGAGGCGGAGCAGGAGCTGCTGGACGCCCTGAAGGAGCTGACCGACGCGGAAGCGGAGATTACGGACAACGAGCAGAAGCTTCATGACGGCGAGCAGCAGATTGCCGACGCCAGGATCACCCTGAAGCAGAGCCGGGCTGCCCTGAGTCAGTCCCGGAAGACCCTGTCGGATGCCAAGGCCACCGCCTATGCCCAGCTGTCGGATGCCAACGCGGCATTGTTTGAAAACTATCAGACGGTATCCCAGAATATGCAGCTGGTGGACAACGGCCTGCTGGAGCTGACTGCAGGAATGGTCGAATTGGAGTCCGGCATTACCCAGCTGGAAACCGGCCTGAGCCAGTTGGATTCCGGCATCGAGCAATTGCAGATGCTGATTGGCGTTATGGACATCAGCATCGATACGGCGCAGCGGGCCCTGGAGGTCGCTCAGCAGGCGGAATTCCCGGATGAGGAGACCATTGCCGCTCTTTCCGAAAAGCTGGACGAGCTGATCGCCGCCCGGGAGGAGTATTATGCTCAGCTGGAGGAGCTTCAGGCCCAGCGTGCCGAATACGGCGCTCAGCTGGAGGAGCTCTATGCCACCCGTGCCCAGCTGGAGGCCCAGAAGGCGGAGCTGGAAGCCAACAAGAAGCAGCTGGAGAACGCCATGGCTTCCATTGAAGCGGGTTTTATGGAGCTTACCGGCAAACAGACCCAGATGGAGAACCAGTTCGCCTCCGCCGAATCCCAGATCAATGCCGGGGAGGCCCAGCTCAACGCCTACGAAGCGGAGCTGGATCTTCGGGAGCAGGAGATTGCCGACGGCTGGATCGCTCTGGAGGATGCAAAGCGGGAGCTGGAGGATGGCTGGCAGGAGTACAACGACGCGAAGGCGGAGGTAAACCAGGAGCTGGCCGCGTCTGCCAGGGAGCTGGCAGACGCGGAGAAAGAGCTGAAGGACGCCCGGAAAACCATCGACGACATGGTGGAGAATGATCTTTATGTGTTGGACCGGAATTCCAACATCGGTTACGGCTCTCTGGACAGCAGCTCGGATATTGTGGCAGGGGTTTCCAAGGTTTTCCCGGCGTTCTTCCTGCTGGTGGCGTCCCTGGTGTGCATCACCACCATGACCCGCATGGTAGACGAGGAGCGCACCCAGATCGGCACCCTGAAAGCCCTGGGCTACAGCAGCAATGCCATTATCCGCAAATACCTGATCTATGCGGGCAGCAGCGCCGTAGCAGGCTGCGGCCTGGGTGTGGTGCTGGGCAGTATTGTTTTCCCAATGGTTCTGTGGGAAGCCTATAAGATCATGATCTTCATTACGCCCCAGGTGGTTCTGACCTTCGACTGGGCGCTGTGCATTGGCGTGGTGCTGAGCTATACGGCAGTGATGCTCCTTGTGACCTGGTACTGCTGCCGCCGTTCTTTGCAGGAGGTTCCTGCGGAGCTGATCCGGCCCAAGCCTCCCGCAGCAGGAAAACAGCTGCTGCTGGAAAAGCTGCCCTTCTGGAAGAAGATCAGCTTCCTGAACAAGGTAACCATCCGCAATATCTTCCGCTATCACCAGCGGCTTGCCATGATGCTGGTGGGCATCGGCGGCTGTACCGCACTGCTGCTGACGGGCTTCGGCCTGCGGGATTCCATTGAGCGGATCGTGGATATCCAGTTCGACGAGGTCACGGTGTACGATATCTCGGTGAGCTTCCGGGATGGGCAGAACGAGAACGACCAGCGCGATTTCCGTCAGGCGGTGGCGCCTTACACCCAGGATGTCCTGTTCTGCAATCAGGTCAGCATGGAGCTGGACGCCAACAACCAGACCCGGGAGATCTATGTCATGACGGCGTCGGAGGAGATCACAGGGTTTATTGATTTCCACTCCGGGAGTACCCAACTGGAAATGCCGGGACAGAACGAAGTGCTGCTGTCCGTAGGCGTGGCGGAGGCAATGGGCGTGGATGTGGGCGATGAAGTGACCCTGCGGAACACGGATATGGAGGTCCTGACGCTGACGGTCTGCGGTCTGTATGACAACCATGTCTATAACTACGGCATTGTGACCCCGGAAACTGTAGAGGAGCAGTGGGGGCGGACACCGGACAAGCAGATGGCCTTTGTCAGGATCCTGGAGGGGAAGGATGTCCACGGGGCCAGTGCCGCCATTTCCGGAATGGACGACGTGATGAACGTTTCTGTCAGCGAGGATCTGGCCAGTATGGTCGGCAGCATGATGGTGGCGCTGGATCTGGTGGTGGTCGTGGTGGTGATCTGCGCGGGACTTTTGGGAGCCATCGTGCTGTATAACCTGACAAACATCAACATCAACGAACGCATCCGGGAGATCGCCACCATCAAGGTGCTGGGCTTCAACGCCATAGAGACAGCTCTGTACATCTTCAAAGAAAATCTTGCCCTCAGCGGCCTGGGCTCCGTGCTGGGCCTGCTGCTGGGAAAGCTGCTGCTGGCGTTTGTCATGAGCGAAATCAAGATTGACTTTGTCTGGTTCCAGGCAAGGCTTCTGCCGCTGTCATATGTACTATCCATTGTGCTGACCATGCTGACAGCCTGCCTGGTGGACTTCATCTTCTACTTCCGTCTGGAGAAAATCAACATGGCGGAAGCGCTGAAATCTGTGGAATAACGAAAAATCGGCTGCGTGAATACACACGGCAGCCGATTTTTATGGGCATACAGTTGAATAACGTGAACAAAAAAGAGTTGACAAAAATGAAAATATGTGGTATAATATAGTGAACGTAAGTGGATGCTGAAAATGAACTGTTGAAACCACGGATAAAAAATGACGGTTTGTAACTATTCAGTCGAGGCAAAATATGCGCAGTAAATGATCGTTTATGCGCATACCCACTGTAGGGGAGGGTCATTGACCCTCCCGCTTGGTAACGGAATAGAGTGTGAAATAGGTTGCTGCCAGTGCTGATTTTCACAAAAAGCTACAGATTTGACCGCTCAAAAACTTTCAGCTGGCGGGAGGGTCAATGACCCTCCCCTACAGTGGGTGCTGTGCTAAACGATCATTTATATGAGAAACTTGGGGTATGACTGAATAGTTACGACGGTTTTTGCATTTGCGCTGGACGCAGGAAAGGAGAGAGCAATGGCAGCAAGAAGAATGTTCTCCACCGCTGTGATGGAGACGGACGCGTTTCTGGATTTGCCGGACAAGGCCAAGACACTGTATTTCTACCTTTGTATGAACGCTGATGATGACGGCTTCGTCGGGGCCCCAAAGAAGGTGATGCGGATCGCCAAGAGTACCGAGGCGGCGCTGCGGCTGCTGGTGGACC
>JBJDYN010000062.1:0-3002 GCA_051867395.1 Faecousia sp.
TCGAGGATGACTTCTCATCTTTTTTTGGTTCACATCATTTTAGCACATACATTTTCGGATTTTTCCGTACCCGGCCTGCTGCGCTGCACCTGCAAGATTGTCTAAAAAAGGGGTGCATTTTTCTTGGGATTGTGCTATGATAAAAGAGAGAAAATGGATAACTGTTCAGTCGTGCTACAATTACTCCTCGTAAATGATCGTTTATCGTTCGTAGGGGGCGGCATCCTTGACGCCCCTTGTGATGGTACTGCATGCAAATGGGGCGTCAAGGATGCCGCCCCCTACGTGCTGTAAACGGTCATTTCTATGAGAAACTCGGGAGTTCGGCTGAATAGTTACGAAATGGAAAACGAGCCAAGGATGTGATTGAGGTGAGAGAGAATACTGCGTCAGGGCCGGAGCAAACCGGAGCGGGAGCGCTGAGCTGCTGCGTCAACCGGGAGCTTTCCTGGCTGAAATTCAATGAGCGGGTGCTGGAGGAGGCCAGAGACCGGAGCAATCCTCTGTTTGAGCGGCTGAATTTTGCCGCCATCTTCCAGAGCAACCTGGATGAATTCTATATGGTTCGGGTGGGCATGCTGATGGACACCCTGAACGACGGCGTTACCGACGACAAGACCGGCATGACCAGCGCCCAGCAGCTTTCCGCCGTGCTGGACCGGACCAAGGTGCTGCTGGCAGAGCGGGACCGGATCTACAAGGAGCTGATGCGGGAGCTGGGCGGCTACGGCGTGGAGCTGTGCCGGTTCAGCAGCCTGCCGGATAAGACCCAGGCCTTCCTGGAAAAGTACTTCATGACCGACGTGCTGCCGCTGCTGTCTCCGCAAATCGTGGGGCACAAGCAGCCCTTCCCATTCCTGCGCAACAAGGGAATTTACGCCGTGGCCATATTGCGGACCAAGAGCAGCGAGCGCATCGGCATCGTGCCCTGCGCGGAAGGAACCCTGCGCCGTCTGGTGCCCCTGCCGGGGGAGGGACTGCGGTTCGTGCTGCTGGAGGAGCTGATCGTCCAGTTCCTGCCGAAGATTTTTGTCCACTTTAAGGTGGAGGGGGCGGCCCTGATCCGGCTGGTGCGCAGCGCCGACATCCAGGTGGACGACATCGCCTCCAACGAGGATGAGATGCTCCCCGACGAATACCGCAAGAGCATGGAGAAGCTGATCCGCCGACGGACCAAGCTCAGCCCCGTGAAGCTGGAATACAAGGGCAAGCTTACCGACACCGTCCGGGACAGCCTGTGCCGTTGCCTGGGGCTGTCCCGGAAGCACCTGTTTTCCAGCGACATTCCGCTGGACCTGTCCTTTATCGGCTATCTGAAGGATGCCCTCCGGGATAGAACGGAGCTGTTCTATTCCCGCCGGGTGCCCCAGAATTCCTGCAATGTGGACCCGAATTTGCCCATGGCGGCCCAGATCCGGCAGCGGGATATTATGCTCTTCTACCCCTATGAGAGTATCCGTCCACTGCTTCGGCTGCTGCAGGAGGCAGGCCAGGACCCGGAGGTGGTGTCCATCAAGATGACGCTGTACCGGGTGGCCCATAACAGCAAGATTGTGGAGGCCCTGGTGGATGCGGCGGAGAACGGCAAGGAAGTCGTGGTGCTGGTGGAGCTGCGGGCCCGGTTTGATGAGGAGAACAACATCGGCTGGTCCCGGGTGCTGGAGCAGGCCGGGTGCCGGGTAATCTACGGCCTGGACGGATTGAAGGTCCACTCGAAGCTTTTGCTCATCACCCGCAAGCGGGGGGAGCATGTGGAGTACATCACCCAGATTGGCACCGGCAACTACAACGAGGACACGGTGCGCCTCTACACAGACCTGGCGCTGATGACCGCCTCCCAGGAGCTGGGCGCGGAAGCAGCCAGGGTCTTCAACAGCCTGTCCATGGGCGAGGTGGTGGAGGACACCCGGTATCTGCTGGTGGCTCCGGAGTGCCTGCGGCCCCAAATCTTAAGTATGATCGACGATGAGATCCAGCAGGCGAGATCCGGCGGGGAAGGGTATCTGGGCTTCAAGCTCAACGGCCTGACGGATAAAGGAATCATGGAAAAGCTGGTGGAGGCCTCCCAGAGCGGCGTCCATGTGGACCTGCTGGTGCGGGGCATCTGCTGCCTGGTGGGCGGCGTCCCGGGGCTGACGGACAACATCCGGGTATACAGCATCGTGGGACGGTACTTGGAGCACGCCCGGATCTACCTGTTCGGAACGGAGGACCGGCGGAAGGCCTACATTTCCTCCGCGGACTTCATGACCCGCAACACCATGCACCGGGTGGAGGTTGCCGCGCCTATCTACGATGAAAGTCTGAAAAAGCATGTGGAGGCCATCTTCTTTGACCAGCTTCGGGACACCGCCAAGCTGCGCATCCAGCAGCCGGACGGGGTCTACGTCCACCAGACCGGAGAAGAGAAGCCCTTCAACGCCCAGGACTATTTCTACAAGCAGGCCTGCAGCGGTGCCTGGGCAGTCAGCAAGGCGGAGCAGACTCAGGAGCCGGAGCCGGTCAAACCGGAGCTGCTCCAGGAGCCGAATGCCATCGAACTGCCGATACAGCGCCAATCCAGCCCAGCGCCGGAACCTCAGCCGGTCCCGGTTCCGGCAGCAAAACCGGATAACGAGACGCCGAAGAAGACAGGACTATCCGCTTGGCTGGCGAGGATCAGAAGAAAATCCTAAAAAATAGGTATCTATTCAGTCGAACATAAATATCTTGCTGTAAATGATCGTTTATCGTAGGATGGTTGCTGTGGCGCGGCAGCGCCCATGCCTTCCCCGTTGGGGAAGGTGCCCCAGCGCGCACGCTGGGGCGGATGAGGTTGGTACGCACCGAAGGTTTGTGCCAGCCATAATAAACGGTAAAGCCGTTGTCCAGCTTTCCTTTTTCAGTCCTTGGTTCTTTAAGTGCATACTGGTCTGGGTGCATTCCAGCCTCATCCGACCCGGCTTGCGCCGGGCCACCTTCCCCAGAGGGGAAGGCTTTGGTACGATAAACGATCATTTATC
>JBJDYN010000063.1:0-5297 GCA_051867395.1 Faecousia sp.
CACATAATGTTTCTGTGCAAGCGCCCTCGAAAACAGCCAGTTGGCAGTAATCGCATGGCTCTTTTAAGCCCCTGGAAAGAAACACAGCAAGCTCTTCATCGCTCATAGCCCGGATGCGGTCGGCGTTGGTTTTCTTTGATTTGTTAATTTCACATACGATACCAACACAATACAACTCCCCATCTTCGTAGATGTTAAAATTTTCGTGCGGAATTGATGTGCCATACGCCCAAGAACAATCAATATCCTGCGGGCACCAGTCTGCGTATATTACGCCTGGTAAAGCATCGTGTTCCAAAACACCGCCATCATAGCAACCAATTTCATCATCAATCGCGCCACGCAATTCTGCGTTGTCATCGGAATACCCGAACACCACAACAAAGCCAAGCTCCTTTGCCAATGCTTCTTCTTCCTTTGTGATTTCGTGTAGGTATTCTCTGCCATCAAGCATTTTTGCAAATTCTTTGAGTGTCATAATCATTCCCCTTTCGGCGGTTCCGGCAGGGGCATCCAGTGGGTGGTTACTGCTTTCCAAGTTTCCATATCATCAGTCCAAACCTGTGTATCGTCATTCCACAAAACCATTTTGTCGACCTTTATGTATGGCGGAAGTGTGCCGAATGATTTTCTGTAAACAAGAACCGGGGTAAATGGCTTCGGCAACCTCTCCGTCACCGGAATCCACCGCCGTTCCTCCTGCTCCCGGAGGGCGGCGGCTGCCATAGAAAGCGCTTCCTTGTATCTTTCAAGGCTTGCACTCTCTGCAATCGGTGTGAGATACCAAATTGCTTCTTCTCTTGTCATTTCTGTTTCCCCCTTCCTGCTGTATTCTTATTTCTCAGATACGATTTCTTCCGAAACCGCATATCCGCCTTTCGGTTCGGAACCATCATAGACCGCATTCCGCCGATTGCGTGTTTTCCCATTGTGATACCTCCAAATCTGCTATTGCCCGGAAGATTGGGTAGAACTGCTGGGGCACGACGGCGTTTCCGAGGCTCTTAAGTCTGTCCACCCAAGAGGGAACCCCATGAACCACTCTGCAAACATTGGGTTCAGGATTCCACCATGTTGTATCCGGTAACATGAAATCACGGTGCCCGTCAGATACTTTTTCTTCAAATTGTGATTTGCAGACTTGCTCCCGTTCCCCCCGCATCCTTTTGAGTCCGATGCACGAATCGTTGGCAACAATCGCAACCCTGTCTCTTCTGTGCGGGGCGTCGACGGCACAAGCCGGAATAACAAGCGCTTGGCAGGAGTAGCCGATGCTTTCCAGGTCAGATAGCACCGTGTCGAGCGCCATGCTGACGATACCAGCAACGTTCTCACCAACGACCCAAGCGGGCCGGATTTCCGATATAACTCGGAGCATTTCCGGCCAGAGGTAGCGGTCATCGTCCTTGCCTCTTCGCTTCCCGGCTGTACTGAATGGCTGGCAAGGAAATCCTCCTGAAATAACGTCAACTGTTCGCATTCCTGTCTTTGCATAGAAATCATCTCCTGTCAGTGTGCGGATATCCCGCCATCTGGGCAGCACGGGCCAGTGCTTTTCCAGCACCGCTCTGGGGTAGTCCGCCCATTCACATTGTCCCACGGTTCGGAACCCCGCCCATTCGGCAGCCAGATCCAGACCGCCGATACCGGAGAACAGGGAGAGGTGGGTTAAGTCGCTCATACTATCACCCCTTATAATCTTCAAAATACGGGCAGGCCCCGAATATGATTTTGTTATTGCACCACCGCTGGATATCCCGGAGAACCTTCGGCGCAGATGGTTTGTTGTAAATCATCACATACGGGTCGTACCCAAGGCTCTTGAGAATATATATCCGCTCCAGCGTGTCCTCCGCCCCGCTGCCGCCGTAGTTGGTCATCACATAGACCATCCTCCGGGACTTATCCTTGATTCTCAGGCGCTCGCCCACATAGGCAAATTGGTTAGTCAGATCGACTTTCGGATCATCCCAGGCAAAATAGAACACGATAACCTTTACACTGTTCAAAATTTTGATCACATCATCGTCCATCCGCTGTATATCCAACCCCTGATTGAAACTGACTTTCACACCGCTGTCATACAGTGAAAGCAGCAGTTTTTCTCGATCCGGGCAAGCCAGAATATTGGCATCCATCAGTTCAACGCACCTTTGCCCGTTCCAGAATTCCCGCAGATCGCACACCTGACGGCAAACTGTGCCCTGCATATCGCAGGCATGGCACCACGGGCATTTTTTGGGACATCCTTCTGTCAGCCGCCCGAACGCATGGTTTTTCGTCATCTCCGGATACAGGCTGTAGTCTGGGAACATCTTCGCCACGCACTCCGGAAGCGGCGGGTCTTTCTCCCTGTCGTAAATCTCAATTCCATCGATAGTCTGAATTGCATAGCCGCTTCCGCCGTGGATCACCATATCAGCATTTGCTGGGTCTGGAATGTGCGGGGAATAGGTTTCGGAGAACACTTTTGACATATACACGATGTCGTAATGCTCCCAGCCCCACCACCATTCCACGCTGTCACCCTGGGCCTTGTGATAGGCGGATATCTTCATCAGCGCGAGGTTCGGGTAGTTGTGGCTGTCTACATCAATCAGGCCGATTTTCATAGCCCCTCACCCCCACTTCGCACCGGGGTAGTTAAGTAACGTGTTCAAACGTGATCCCCTCCCGCACCAGATCCGGATGCTCGTACCGGAAATATTCACGTGTTTCCGGCTCCGGTTCTGCCTGTTTCCGATTCCGGCAAATGTTCCGGTTCCAGTTGTCCACGAAATAGTCCCGCCACTCTTTGCACCCAGGGTTTTGTGTTGGGCATTCCCTGGTGCAGCCCTGGCAGAACGTGCTTACAGCGTCGTTTTTCGTGGCAGGTTGGTACGGCGGCCGGGCGTACCAGTAGGAGTTATCCGGCCCGTGGGGGAGACTGGAATCGCGTTTGCGAAGCTGATTGCCAGGTTCGGCCCCTGTCTCACTTGCCCATTGAACGAAGTCATCGAAGGTTTTCCAGCCACTCCCGTAACGCAGGATTTTACGCCATCTTTCGTACAGGTTCTCGATTTCTTGCGGCGAAAACCCGAATTTTTCTTTGTACAAAGTCAGCCCTCCTTACTGCCCTGGCATACAAGGTTATAATCCACGCTTACCCCTCCTCGAGCGGCGGCAGATCCGGGTCCGATCTTGCAAGTGCCTGCTGGATCGCCTCAAGCTCCGCCTGCCCAAGCTTGCCGGAGGCCCCTTTCGGGATAGGCTGCTTTCCGGGCGCAGGCGGGCATTCCCAGCGGCGTTTGCTCAGCCACTTGGCCGCAGACGGGATAAAGCGCCCGCCGTCGTCCAGCCATTGCCCGGACTGCTTCCAGGCTCCCAGCCCCGCTTTGATTGCCTGCACGGTCTTGGCATCCGGGTTTAACTGTTTCCACGCTTCCCAGGCATCGTCCCGGTCCGCCTTGTTCGGGTAGTCCTCCCAAAACGAGGTAAAGGATCGGCCCTCTTTGATCGCGGGCGCTGGCTCTGCCGCCGGATCACCGGGGCTTGTCTTTTTTCCCTCGTCTGAAAGCCCTTGTCGTAATCCGTTAGGATTACTCCCTTGTCCCTTGTCTGATAGTAGCAAACCGGAAGCGCTTCCTTTTTTGCTTTCTGTTTGCTTCCGATTTGCTTCCGATTTGCTTCCACCTTTTTTGCCATTCGCCGCTTTATTCCTTCCTTTTGCAAGAACCGGACGGACAAGCAAATAGAAAGCATTTTGCGTCGGCGTTAATTCTTCCGGATCTCCCCCGTCCAGTCCAAAATCAATGATGGCTTTTAAGATGGGGAGCTGGTCCTTCGCAGGGAGCTTATATAGCGCGTCCCGGAATGAACGGTGAAAATAAAAGCCGTCTCTTTCGTCCATATGGCCATCACTCCTGCTTGTCCAGCGTGACCACCGTACGCCCGTTCCCGGAGTCGTATCCTTTCACGTCCTGCACCTCCTCATAGGTAGGAATTCCCAGCAGGATATCCGGGCAAAAGACACGTGCGAAAAATGCGGCGGCACGGTACATCATCATCTGCTTCGGCATCGTCTTCCACTTGGAGCCGGGCTTGTTCAGCCACCCTTCATCCTGGGCCATCTTCATGGTAATGGTCTCCGAAATGCACCGCTTCCCGGTGGATACTCGGACAGCCGTAGCATAACAGCCGTATTCAGGCTTTCCAGGTTCCCCCACGAACTCAAATTCCAGCGTGGTGAACCGTCCGCTGCCGTTGATCGCGGCGGCGCAGAAGGATCCGGACCAGCTTGGCTTGCCCTTGACCACATACAGATTCTGCATGACCATTAGGGGGGACAGCCCCAGCCGGTTTGCCAGGTCGATTGCAACCAGGCAGTTTTCCGGGGAATTGCGGTAAACGTCCGGGACCATGGCAGAGCAGGACAGCATTCTCGCGGTGCGGAAGGACATATTCATCATTTTCGCGTCGTTCCACATGCTTACGGCGGTGGGGACGGCAACGGAGAGTGCAAGCGGCTCCTGGGCTTCCGGGAGACCCGGATCCTCTATTGTTTCAGACGGCTTCTTTTCTTCCTGGCCAGCCTCCGGGGCCTGGTTCATTTCTTCAGACATGGTTTTTCCTCGCTTTCTTTTTCGTAAGCCTATGCAGTATCAGCAGCGCATAGGGTATATCATTGTCGGCTTCAAATGGGATCAGCTTGTACCGCCCGTCTTTCATCAGGTGCAGGATAACCATCCGGTCAACCTGCATACCCCTTGTCTTCAGGATCAGGCGGTACAGGTTCAGGGAGGCGGCGCACAGCGGCTTGTGGACCGTGTATGTGGTCTTGATGTCCAGCAGAGTCCGAACCCCATCCACCAGCCCATAACGGTCTATTGTCCCGGCATACAGGAATGTTGGGTTATAATCCGGGTACTCGATCAGCTCCCAGGTAACGTCATGCTCCCGAAGGAACGATGCGTATGCTTCCAGGTATGGCAAATACTCATCCTCGATTTCCGCCACTCCTGCCCTGTCCATGGCCTCCGTAGCCGCATGGACCTTGGTGCCCCGGTCTGCCGCCGCTTCCAACTGCCAGGAAGGAGCGTCCTTGTAAACCTCCCTACTGATAAAGCGGCACAGGTCAGACACACATGGGATCCGCTCTCCGTCTAGCTCGTAAATGTGGCCGTCGTCTATGTACGTCAGATCATCCATATCGGATATCCTCCACGGTGCAGGGGCTGTCGCACATCTCGTTTTTGCAGTCCTCACAGACGATTAGGGAATCACCCCGCACATCCAGCTCATAGAACGTATCCCCGCCG
>JBJDYN010000063.1:5397-73295 GCA_051867395.1 Faecousia sp.
CGGAGTTGCCGCTCCGGGGGGCGGCTTTTTTTCGTCAGAGTACAATCACAACCCTACAGACGATTAGGGAATCACCCCGCACATCCAGCTCATAGAACGTATCCCCGCCGTAGAGCTGATGCCCGCAACACCCGCACAGCGGGAAGCGGTCCACACGCCGGTCCTGCTGGGGGTCGTACAGATAGTCGTAATCCGGGTCGATGCCGATTATTTGAGATCGCACAGTTTCACCCGCTTTCCGTTCCTGTACAGGTGGATCCCGTGCCGGGCCATGTCCCGCAGCCATTCCACCGGGTAGCCCAGGTTCGGGACGGCGCTGCCGCAGAGAACATCACCGCCTCTGCGCATTTCGTAATAGTCCTGGGCCACGCTCTTATTCGCCATGCTCGTTCCCCCTGAGATCGTCAAGCAGATCCCGCAGACCACTTGGAACCAGGACGGAAACGCCCTTGACGCCATCCTCGCGAACCTCCTGCTCGCCCTCTTGCGTGCCAAAGTCCTGCCATATCGGAGAAGAATCGTCGCCAACCATTTTCTGGAGCGAGAACTTGAACGCTTCGCCCATAATGGGGCCATGATTCCGGAACGCGAGATAGATATCGTTGATAAGGTAGGACAGATCCGCAAGAATGGAAGCGGCGTTTCCCTCTACATCGATTTTGCATGTGTTTGTTTTGCTGTCCAAATGACATTTCAGCATTGACATTTCCTCCATTTTAGATATAATATAAAAGTGGTTATTTAGGTTTGCCGCCCATCGGAGTTGCCGCTCCGGGGGGCGGCTTTTTTTCGTCAGAGTACAATCACAACCCTGCCTGCATCAGCTTCCGCTTTCAGAGACTCCTCCAGGTACTTCTTCACCGTGTTTCTGGCCTCCATCTTCCACATACCGCCGTCGGCCTCGATGAAGGTGATGCCGCGCTCGTTGATCCGGATCAAGAACTGGGATTCCGGCTGCTGGACTTCCTGGAAGGTCCGGTATGGCCGAAGCTTGATGATGGGCTTGATTGCCTCATTGCTTTGAAGGTCGATTCCCTTTCTGGTAACGATGCTGGTAGCCACACCATTGTCGTTGTAGGTGACCTTGCCACCGGTGGTGATATTGGAAAGCAGACGCAGGGCGTACTCCGTATCGGTGGCGGGCTGGAACCTGGTGCGCAGGGCAATCAGAGCCTCCTCAAAGGAGAGCGTTACCTTCTCGCTCCATCCAGGGACGTCGGTAGCGTGGGCGGTGTACAGATACTCGCGGTTCAGTCGCAGATCATTATTCGGGCTGGTGAGGCACTGAACTGTCTTGTGGTCGGGGATGGTGATGTACACGGTGTCGTGTCGCTGAATGGCCTCTGTCTTTACGAACTTCACCAGCGCATCCAGACTGGAAAGATTGATGTTTTCAACCATTTCCAGCTCCGGCTTCACTTCGGTGCAACCGCTGCGGTCAGCCAGATAATTATGACCGTCAACCTTGATTAGCTGGGGAGCACACAGCTCCTGGATCTTTTCGATTGCTGCTTTCAACATTGTTTTTTCCTCCTATTAAGCCATTTTGATTATTTTCAGAGAAGCAGGTGCTTCCTGCTCTTCTCCCTCAAGGGACATCTGCCCAGGCACCTGGGGCACCATTTCCACCACCTGGCACTCGCCGGTGCTGTTGTCTCCCGCAACCCAAAGGGTTGTCCGTGCCGGGACCGTAGCCGCCAATGCGGATTTGACCGTAACACTGACCCCGATATTCTGCCGTTCGTCATCCGGGGAGAATTCAATGGTCAGCGTCAATTTCCGCTTCTGCGTCGGCTTGGTGTTGGAATCCAGGATGTTGTCAATGACCTTCGCCATCTCCAAGTCCACGCGCTCCTGGAATGCACCTCTTGCCATCTGCAAGATAGATTTCGGATCGTACAATTGCTACACCTCCTGATTTTAGATAACTGTTGCCACGGTCATGGCGATAACCGCGATGGTCCCCAGAATCATCACCACCGGGCCAACCCAGTCGCCGCCCCTCCGCTTCTGGGCCGCCTCATAGGCCGCGAACCGTTCTGCCACATCCCGGTTGACAATGTACCCGACATCCCGGATCACCCCCCGGCGACGTGGATTGTCGTGGACGATCTGGAAAACATCCTCGTTTTCTCTGTCAAATTCACTCATTGTATGTACTCCTTTTCTATTTTCCGGCCGTCTGGCACAGGCACCGTGCAAGCGTGGCCTTGTTGATCCTCCCGTTTGTGACCGGGAAATACTTTTTCACAGAATTTACGGATCTGTACCCAGTTATCTGCATGACCTCTTTGATTGTCAGCAGCTCCCGGTCCGGGAAAAGCCGGTTGAGCTGCTCGATGGTGTTCCGGTAGTCCGGGTATTCACGGGGCATTGTGTTCACCTCCTTTTCAAACCGCCCATCAATAAGCGCACAAACGTTCCGATTGCAATGGGAAGGAAATTGATTTACAATAGCTGTGATGCTGCTGTGGTACGGCAGTAATCATGCAGGGAAAGGATGTGGTTCTTTTGGGCCAGTTTTTGTCCTATCCCGCAGTTCCCGTGCCCCCTACCAGTGGGGCATCCCGTATCGGCGTGCGAGCGAACCGCTAAACGGCACGGGCAGGAAGTAAAAGGTTGTGCCTGACCCCCAGAGGGGACGGAGTACCATGTCTCGAACCTTTGGACTTCCAAAGAGGAACGGTGTTCGCGATACCCGCTCTGGGAGGCACCCCAGGCGGGTATCTTTTTGTGCGCTTATTGATGGGTGGTTTGCTTCTCCCCGGAGGTTGACTCCGGGGGGTTAGCTGGCTTCGGTCTGCTCCGCTTCCCGCTTTCCGGCCTCCTTTCCGGCCAGGTAACTTGCGGTGATCGCCAGGACAGCGCTCTCATATCCAGCATCGGTCAGACGATTCGCTTTTTCGGACATAGGCTCAAAAGCGTTCTTTTCTTTTTCGGGCATATCGTTCACCTCCTTCGTGTGTGAAATAGATGGTCAGATTTCTTCGTATAAGCTTGAGCCGAGTATAATGCAGTGTGGTTCGACAAGACATTTAAGCCAGTCAGCGGAACACCCGACTTTGATTAGCGCCATATTTTCGAATTCATCCACTATGTACCCGTACTTGCTAGAAACACCAGCGGCATTGATTTTTACTTTCCGATTCTTCATTTTGTTTTCCTCCATTTTCTGGAAATCGGTGGGAACGGAACTCCCGCCTGGCTTTTGATTGCCGCGCAATCACTAATTGATTGTAAAGCAATTGTACAACATTATATTTTGATTGTCAAGCGTTTTTATAAAAAATATTTTATTATTTTGATTGACAATCAAACTTAGAGATAGTATAATATAGAGGAAAGGAGGTGTTCAATTGAAGGATAGATTGTTCTGGCTTAGGAAAAGCGAACTAAAACTGAGCCGAGAAAAATTCGGCGAGCGTGTCGGAATGAGCGGAAGCGAAATCCGAAATATTGAGGATGGAGTTACAAGATTAAAGGAAAATAAGATTCCTCTTATCTGCCGCGAGTTCAACGTCAACGAGGTCTGGCTCCGAACAGGAGAGGGTGAACCGTTCAAGGAAGAAAGCCGGGAGGAACAGATCATGAGATTTGCAACGCAAACTGTGAAAGGCTCAGACGAGTTCAGAAAGGCGTTTGTTTCCATGCTGGCTAAGATGGATGCGGATGACTGGCAAACCCTGGCTAAGCTCTTCGACAGCCTTGCAGATGAGATCAAAAAAAGTGAGTGACCAGAAGGCCACTCACTTTTCCTTTTTCAGTTCCAATGCTACTACGTACAAAAGCCGGAGATCTTCTTCCTCCAGTTCTTCAACAATCTTCAATAAATCTTCCTTCATAACGCCCTCCTATGTCTCTGTGGACTTACGCTCACGAACTGCCGCGCCATAAGTCACCTATGTTAATTCCATACAATCCGATTTGATGCTTTCTTCGCCTCCATTCACTCAATTGTTGAGAAACGCAGTGATTGTTGTTTAAGCCCGGTTCTCAAACGTTTGTTTTATTATTATATATCACATTCGGTCCAATAAAACGGGTATTTTTCATTCCCTCCTTTCCCATTATTCACCATCTTATGTAATAAAGCAGTCGAATAGGGACGAAATTTCCGGTAAACCGGAATCCGGTCTACCGGAATTATTGGAGCGGCCATAGTTTCTCCACCGTGGTTCCCAACGCCTGCGCAAGGCAGATGGCTGTGATTACCCTTGGCTCCGCACCATGTTCGATATCATTGATCGTACTGACCGGGATGCCGGACTTCTCCGACAGTTGTTCCAATGTCAGTTCCCTGGCCTTGCGACATTTCTTCACATTGTTTTCGGTCATGCGATACCTCCACCAATAACTGGTGATAGGGTTCCCGAAGCGGCTATATATTATCCATTTGTAAAAAATTATTGAATTTGTGTACGTTTTGTGTTACTCTTTATTCAGGGCCGGTTGCGAAAGAATATAGTATAATCGGTGCAAATCCTAACCAGGCGATTGCACGCGTGTTATTATCCGTGCAAAAATGCAACCCCTGTGTGGCCACAGGGGTGGGCAACAACCGAAAGGAAGATAAATATGGAAAATAAAAAATCTTGGATTCTAAGGCCGGTTGCGTGGGTAAGCACTGTACTTATGATGCTAGCCACTCAGTACATCGTAGATCTTATGCGAAAACTGCTATTGTTTATTTATTCGTGGTTGAACGAACTGCCTGTAGTCGCAATCGTAATTATTGTAATTTCTCTGGGAGGGGTAGTAGGCAGCATCCTCTGGTGTGCAGCTCTCGGAATACCTACCCTTATTGTTCAGCTATCCGACAAAATATATCCTTCGCACCACGCATTCCGTTATTACTTTGTTGGTGTATATGAAATAGTCGGATGTGCATTCCTTTTATTCGCCGCAGTCATGGGCGCGGTAAAAGGCGGCTCTATGTTCATGTTCTGCGCTCAGTATATATATCTGATTATTATATCCGTAGTTATGATGTTGACAGGAAGAAGCGAAGCAAACGATAGAAACACATAACAATAGAAAATGCCCTCCCAGAGCGGCAACTCTGAGAGGGCGTGCAGAAAGTACCCACACTCAACTATAGGGGCTGTCTACCCTTTTAGGGTATCACACCCGGAAAGGATTGTCAATGGCACGAAAAATAAATTACGCCGCTATGTTCACCCTGCGGAAAGATGGGAGATACATGGCGAGATACACGGATGATACCGGGCGGCATTGCCTTTATGACCGTGACCCGGAAGCACTGTTCCGCCGTCTTGAGGAGGCCAAAAAGCCGAAGGAGGAAAAGATACCCACATTCCGGGAAATTGCGGAGGACTGGGAACGGGTCCACCGGGAGGAGATCGAGGAGAGGACATGGAACAACTACCGCCCCCACCTTGCTGATATTTTGGCGAGGCACGGGGACAAGCCCATAACCGATGTTGGCGCTCTGGATGTGTCCAACCACCTGACAGCGGCCAAAGCCAAAGGCTACAGCATGACCGTGGTAAACTCCATCCGCTCCATATACAGGATGATATTTGACCATGCCATCTGCGGCGGCTATGCCCAGTACAACCCCGTCACCTCTGTCCGGCTCCCGAAGGGCCTTAAACGCGGGAAACGCTCAGCGCCCAGCGACGATATCGTGAAGGTGGTATGCAGCAATATTGACGCGCCATTCGGTTTCTTCCCCTTCTTTCTGCTCTGCACCGGCCTACGAAAAAGTGAAGCGCTGGCCCTGACATGGAATGATGTTGATTTCAAGGCCGGGCAGATCAGTGTCACAAAGTCCATCGACTACACAGCCGGCGCACACCCGAAAGTAAAGCCGCCAAAGACGGAAGCCGGCATTCGTTCAGTGCCGATCCTGCAAATACTGGAGCAGCCCCTCAAGGAAAGGCAGGCCGCTTCCGGCTCTGAATACCTGTTTCCACAGCCGGACAGCACCCGCGGTGGCAAAGGCGGCGGCATGATGACCCTACGGGGCTACGAGGGCGCATGGAACCGCTATTGCGAGGCGGTCGGTTTGATGGACAATGGAAAGCCTACAATCACAGCACACAATCTCCGGCACGGAACTGCAACAATGATGTTTGAGGCGGGCGTGGATGAACTTACAGCGCAAAAGATTCTTGGACATTCGAGAATTGAAATCACCCGGGAAATCTACACAGACCTCCGGGAAGCCCAGAATAAAAAGTCCGTGGCATTGTTCAATGAAAAGATGTCAAAAATGGTGTCAACTGCCAAAAAGTAATTGCGAATAAACACTTTTTTACAGACTGTAAATCTGCTGCGTTTCGCTTCGATGGTTCGAATCCGTCCTCCCCCACCAAAAATCGCCGATCTTCGACAGAAGATTGGCGATTTTTACTTCTTCACTATTACCTATTCACTCTTCAATTAATCATACAGGCGATTTTTGAAAGTAATAGTGAATAGTGAATAAGTATATTGCAAAACCAGCATTTCGCCTTTATAATGAGCATATATGAGTTATAGAGGTGTTCATTATGCGACTCTAAGACTTTTGATGTTTTGTATATTATAAAACATAGATTTAGTTCAATAATACCGCAAAAACCGCCGAAACATTTTGTTTTGGCGGTTTTTTGTGGTGTTTTGATTACTCTATCGCCATGTTCCTTTTCATCCTGAATCCTCCAAGAATTATAAGCACCTTTTTTACATTCAGCTTTCGTAAGGGCGGACCCGAAGCGTGGCGCCGATGGAATCACAGATCTCCCGGCAGTGGGCCTGCTCCTGGGAGGTGGTGACCACGTCCACCACGGTCATGACCACATGGGGAACATATTGGACGCATTCCTTCGTGAAAGCCAGCATGGCGTCGTAGGAGCCGATGCCGAATTTGGGATGGACTATTTGGAGATAATCCTCCTTGTTGGTTGCGTTAAGGCTGACGGACACCGTATCAATGAGCCCCTGGAGCTTTGGGGCGGTATGCTCCTGCCAGATCAGGTCCGCAAGGCCGTTGGTATCGATGCGGATGGGAATGCTGGACTTGGATCTGATATAGGCTGCCACCTCCAGAAGGTCATACAGCCGCTCCGTGGGCTCGCCATAGCCGCAGAAAACAACCTCACTGTATTTGTTCAGATCCCAGACATCCAGGCTTTCGCAGACCTCGGCCACCGTGGGTTCCCGGTCCAGCCACAGCGAGTCGGACCCGTATACGCCGTCCGCATTCTTCCGCAGGCAGAAGCTGCAGGCGCAGGGACAGCGGTTGGTCATGTTGATATAGATCCCGTTTTTCACAGGATAGGTAACGGTCATCATGTCCTTTTCCTTCTGAAATGCAATCTATCGTCGATTATATTGCGTTTCCCGGAAAATTACAAGATGGTTTTCCGGTAAATTGTTGACATTGGCGCTTAGACGTGATATTCTTGGTTATAGCTGATAACTTTTCCGGGACTGTCATGCAAAATCGGGAAAAACAGAAAGGAAAAATTGATTATGTCCAAAATCAGAATCGCAACGGACTCCACGGCGGATATCCCTAAGTCCTTTCGCGAAGAATTGAATATTGCGGTGCTGCCCCTGACCATCCTGGCTGGGGACAAGGAGTACCGGGACGGCGTGGATATTCAGCCCTCCGAGTTCTATAAAATCATCGATGCCTCCACGAAGCTTCCCGCCTCTTCCCAGGTGTCCGCAACGCTTTATACCCAGCTGTTTGAGGAAACCTGGAAGGAAGGCTATACCGATCTGATCCATGTAACCATCAATTCCAAGGGCTCCGGCACCTATCAGGCGGCGGTTATGTCCCGGGATATGTTCTACGAGGATCACCCCGAGGCCAAGGAAACCCTGCAGATCCACATTCTGGATTCCATGACCTACAGCATGTCATACGGCATCCCGGTTATCGAGGCTGCCCGGATGATCCGGGACGGTGCGTCTCTGGAGGCAGTTCTGTCTTTCCTGGAGGAGTGGCTCCCCCATGCCCGGCCCATGTTTGTGCCCCTGAACCTGAAATGCGTCAAGAAATCCGGCCGGATCTCCCCTGCCGCCGCGTTCGTGGGCGACGCCATCGGCCTGAAGCCGCTGATTACCTTCGAGGACGGCGAAGCGAAAATTCTTTCCAAAGCAAGAGGCGAGAACGCCGCCATCACAGCCCTGGTGCAGACCTGCCTGAAGGAGCGCAAGCCCGGCACCAGCTACGCCATTGTCCACGGCTACAATATGGAGGCCCTGGACAAGCTGCGCAAGGCCTGCGCAGAGGTCATGGATCAGCCGCCTCTGACGGAGTATGAGGTAGGCTGTGTCATCGGTATCAACACCGGCCCCGATATGGTGGGCATCATCTACAGAACCTAATAACCAACCTGCGGCAGCGCTTCCGGGCCTGCCGCGGATTTTTCTGTATATTGCTTTACCAAAATAAAGTGTTAAAGCAGGCTGTCATCCGTACAATTTGCCGAAATATGGAAAAACAGAAAATAATGCTTTACAACTTTAGCGAATTAAAGTATAATGCCATTGAAATCAAAAAACGCTTTGCGCGAAAGGAAGATTGTTATGAAGAGATTTGCTGTATTGCTGCTGGCTGCGCTGCTGGCTCTGGGTTGCTTTGCCGGTTGTGGGTCCTCTGAGAAGACCGACCTGGAATACATCCAGGACAAAGGCACCATGATCGTGGGCATCACCGACTACGCCCCCATGGACTACAAGGACGAAAACGGCAACTGGACCGGCTTTGACGCCGAGTTTGCTCAGCTGGTCTGTGACGAACTGGGTGTCAAGTGCGAGTTCTTTGTTCTGGCGGACTGGGGCAAGAAGTTCTACGAGCTGGAGACTAAGAACATCGATGCTATCTGGAACGGCATGACCATTACAGAAGAAGTCAATCTGAACACCAACTGCTCCGATCCCTACGTGATCAACGCCCAGGTGCTGGTCATGAAGGCCGACGTGGTGGCGGACTTCGACGCCATTGAGCTGCTGTCCACCCTGACCTTCGCCGTGGAGAACGGCTCCGCCGGTCAGGACGCGGTGGTGGAGCTGGGCATCCCGGACAGCCAGATCGTCCCTGTTCAGGATCAGGCGGCGGCGCTGATGGAAGTGGCTGCCGGCACCTCTGACGCCTGCGTCATCGACATCACCATGGCCAACGCTATGACTGGTGAGGGCACCAGCTATGCCGACCTGGCCCCTGGCATCAGCCTGACCAGCGAGGAATACGGCATCGGCTTCCGGAAAGACTCCGACGTCACTGCCAAGGTCAACGAGATCATGGACAAACTGATTGCTGACGGCACCCTCCAGGCCCTGGCGGACAAGTACGGCCTGACTCTGGCGGGCTGAGCTTCGCAATGTTACATGGGAGCCGATCACAGGAAATCGGCTCCCATTGATTTATCAAATCCAGTAAATGATCGTTTATCTGTGTAACTCTTGGCTCTCCCTTTGGGAGAGCTGGCACGCCGAAGGCGTGACTGAGAGGGGAACGATGGCCCTCTCCGACCCGGCGTTCGCCGGGCCACCTCTCCCAAAGGGAGAGGCAAGGACGCTGCTAACGCAGATAAACGATCATTTACAGCACAATCTGCATTTCCGTTTGGATTTATAAAAAAAACAGTTTGAGTGAGGTACCCCTATGTTCCTTCCGGTAACGCTGCAGCTATTGTCCGGCTTTGCAGAGACAGTGAAGATCTTTGCCTTGACGCTGATCTTTGCTCTGCCTCTGGGCCTGGTGGTTGCCTTTGGCTCCATGAGCAAGTTTACGCCGCTGAGAGCTTTGACCCGGGGCTTTGTCTGGGTCATCCGCGGAACGCCGCTGATGCTGCAGCTGATGATTATTTTCTATGGCCCTGGTCTGCTGTTTGATCTGCCCTCCATGGCCCGGAGCACCGCCACCGTGGTGGCATTCACCATCAATTATGCCTGCTACTTCTCCGAGATTTACCGTGGCGGCATCGAGAGCATCCCCAAGGGGCAGTACGAGGCTGGGCAGGTACTGGGCATGACCAAGCCGCAGATCTTCTTTAAAGTGGTACTGCTGCAGGTGGTCAAGCGTATTATGGCGCCCATGAGCAATGAGGTCATCACCCTGGTCAAGGATACCTCTCTGGCCCGGATCATCGGCGTCTATGAAATCATCTGGGCAGGCGAGTCCTTCATTAAAAAGGGCCTGCTGTGGCCTCTGTTCTACACCGGCGCGTTCTACCTGATCTTTAACGGTGTGCTGACCATTTTGTTCGGATATTTGGAAAAGAAACTGGATTATTTCAGAGGTTGAGCCATGGCATTATTGGAAGTAAAAAATCTGAAAAAAGGCTTCGCGGATACCGACGTTTTGAAGGGCGTCAGCTTCTCGCTGGAGAAGGGACATGTACTGGCCATCATCGGCTCCTCCGGCAGCGGAAAAACCACGCTGCTGCGGTGCCTGAATTTCCTGGAAACCCCGGACGAGGGGCAGGTATTCGTAGACGGTAAGTGCCTGACCGGGGGAAATCTCTCGGAGGCAGAGATCCGGCAGAACCGGCTGAAATTCGGTCTGGTATTCCAGAACTTCAACCTGTTCCCCCAGTATACCGTTCTGGAGAACATCACCCTGGCTCCAACCCTTCTCAAGCAGGGCAGCCCTCAGGACATCCATGCTACAGCCCTTCGGCTGCTGGAGCAGGTGGGGCTGACCCAGAAGAAAGACGCCTATCCCCACCAGCTCTCCGGCGGACAGCAGCAGCGGGTAGCCATTGCCCGGGCCCTGGCGCTGAGTCCCCAGGTTCTGTGCTTTGACGAGCCCACCAGCGCCCTGGACCCGGAGCTGACCGGCGAGGTGCTGCGGGTAATCCGGGGCCTGAAGGACCGGGACAACACCATGATCGTGGTAACCCACGAAATGGAGTTTGCCAAAAGCGTGGCGGATGTGGTGATCTACATGGCCGACGGCGTCATTGAGGAAATGGGAACGCCGGAGGAACTCTTCGACCATCCCCGAAGCGAGAAAACCCGCAGCTTCATCCGGGGTGCCCAGCAGATATTTTAACGGAGGAATCCATGGAACGAAGCGATTACCATCATAAGATCACAGACCTTTGCTGTCTTCTGGCCCAGATCCGGGATCCCGGGGATATCCAAGCCCTGTTGGAGGATTTGTGCACCGCCAAGGAGCTGGAGAACATGGCCGAACGCT
The DNA here is from genome assembly GCA_051867395.1 of Faecousia sp. Lineage (GTDB taxonomy): Bacteria > Bacillota > Clostridia > Oscillospirales > Oscillospiraceae > Faecousia. Next base: position 16,559 of record JBJDYN010000063.1, read on the forward strand.
GCTACGCCGCCAAGCTTCTGCTGGATGGGAATACCTACAATCAGGTCATGGCCCAGGCCAACATTTCCTCCGCCACCCTTAGCCGGGTCTCCCGCTGTGTGCAGTACGGCAGCGGCTATTCCCGCTTGCTGAAGCCTTCCGACGCGAAAAAAGAATAGGCTTACCGAAGGACCCGCTCTGAAAAGATTGAAGCATCCTCCCGATTCAAAACGGAGAATGCTTCTTTTTTATCGTTATGCGAATTTGCAAAGCAGCTCCGCCAGGGCTACCCAATCGCTCCCCTCGTATTCGAAGTGGCGGCAGTCCGGCTGTCCGGGCAGCTTCCCGGGATTGGCGGGCAGCTGGTCTGATGGGGTCAGGTTGGTGTGCAGATACAGCGTGGCCATGCCCGCGGCTTTGGCTCCGGCGATGTCCGTCTCCCGGTCATTCCCGATCATGAGGCAGTTAGCGGGGTCCAGGTTTTCCGTTTCCAGCAGTGCCCGGTAAAACCGCAGGTCTGGTTTGCGGCAGCCATAGTCCGAGGACAGGTAGATGCCGTCCAGCTGCTTCCCCAGGCCCAGATGCCGCAGTTCATAGGCGGTAAAGACGTGCTGGGCATTGCTCAGCAGCCACAGGCGGCAGCCCTGCTCCCGGAGCCGTGCCAGAGCCTCCAAAACGTTGGGATAGAGCCGAATGTACTCCATGGAGAGAATACGGAAAAACTGGGCCGCATTGACGCCCAGAGTCTGGGTGTCACAGGTCACGCCCTTCGCCCGGAACAGCTGGGCCATGACCTGCTCAAAGGGGATGTCCGGGAAGCACTCGTAGGACTGGCCCGCTGCCGCTTCCCGCTGCTGCATGGCGTCCTGAAAGGCCTGCTTCAGCTCCGGCCCGGTATAGTGGGCACCGTAGAAGCCAAAGTAGATGGCGGTCTTCTCCCAGACAGTGTCATCCTCCTCTGTGTGGATGTCCACCAGAGTGCCGTACAGGTCAAAAATCAAATCGGTATAGGTCATGTTCCGGTTTCTCTCTTTCTGTGAATGCGGCAAGAGAATCCTGCAGGCGTGCGCTAGCTGGATTCTCTTTTTTGAAACGTTGGCTGGAAGGTGATGTGCTGATGGTCCCGGGTTTTTCCGATCAGACCGAACAGCAGGTCGTAGGCGTAGTCCGCCATTTCCCGGAAGGGCTGGGCGAAGGTGGTCACCGTGGGAATGCAGTAGGCCATGTTTTTCAACCCGTCGAAGCTGATGACCTCCACGTCCTTCCCTGGGACGGCTCCGGCATCGTGGATGGCCCGGAGAATGCCGGGCACCATAATATCCGCCTGGCTGCACACTGCGGTGGTCTCCGGGTGGGCCCGCAGATGCGCCAGCAGCGCGGCGTGGGCCTTTTTGTCCTCATAATCGCTTTCCAGGAAATAGTCCAGATTCCGCTCCATCCCATACTGGCGCAGGGTTTCCCGGTAACCGCTGGCCCGCAGGCCATAGACGCTATCGTCCCGCACCGAGGAAATCACGGTGCAGATTTCCTGGTGTCCCTTTTCGATCAGGTAGCGCATCTGGGCGCAGGCCGTTTCGTAATGGCTGACCCGGACGCTGGAATAGCTGGCATTTTCTGTGAGGGAGGGCAGCACGGTGTTGACAAACACTGTAGGGCAGCACAGAGAATCCAAATCCTCTTTCCGGATCCGCGCAAAATTGCCTCCGATATAAATCAGGCCACGCAGCTTGTCCCGCTCCATGTCAGCTTTCAGTTCCTGCAGCTTCTCCTGCTTGTCCTGAATAAAGTAGTTGTCATGGAAGGAAATCAGGGAATACGCGGAATTGTGGATTCGGGAAGACAGGTCTTCCTCCATATAGCTGTACAGGGCGTTGTATACCCCCTCCACCACCAGGCCGATCCTGACGCTGTCGGCGCTGGCTTTGGCGGAGCGGACGTTGGCTTTGGAATCGTACTGGTTTTCCGCGATGATTTTTAAAACGTGCTGCCTGGTAGCCTCGCTGATGTCCGGGTAGTTGTTCAGGACCTTGGACACGGTACCCGGCGAGACGTCCGCAATCCTCGCAATATCCCGAATGTTCATGCGTTCCTCCCAATATATCCTTATTTCCATAGAACCTGGCTTGCGGCGATTCCGCCGGAGCCGAAAACGCAGTTCTTCTTACCGCCTGTCTCCCTCCAGAACTACCATGGGGGAGATTCCCAAATCCTCCAGCACCTGGAAGGAGCGCAGCATGCAATCATCCCAGACCTGGACAGGATTGTGGCAGTCAGAGCCGACAATCACCCGGATGCCGGAGTTGGCAACCTTATTCCAGAAGTTCCGGTGGGGATACATATACCGCTCCCCATCGGGGTAATCGTGCAGCCCTCTGCGGATTCCATTGGCGTTAAATTCCAGAATGATGTCCGTCTGGGCGGCGGCTTCCAGAATCAGGTCTGTAGCAGCGTCGCAATTCCGGTCCCAGGGGTAGCGGCTCATGGCAAAAATATCCGGGTGGGCCACCATCTGGAAGTATCCGGTTTTCATGGCGTCGGCCACGGCTTTGGCGTAGATGGGGTAAATGTCTGTGCTCTCAACCTGGGTGGTAATGTTGTGCATATGGCCCCAGGCATCGAGGAAAAAGTGCTCCCCCAGAATCAGGTAATCCGGCTGATACTGCCGGTAAAGCAGTTCGTAATAGGAATTGTATTGGGGCAGATACTCGATTTCCAGACTTTTTCTGATAATGATATCAGAAGCGTGGGCTTCTGTCAACCGGTCTACGGCAGAGAAATATGCTTCCAATTCGCTGTAGGGCATCCGAAAGCCGTAGTCCACATCCGGGAAGGGCGCGTGATCCGAAAAGCCAAGAACAGAGACTCCCGCCTCCAAGGCTGCCTGAATATAGTCCTCCTCGCTGCCCTGGGCGTGAAGGCAGCGCTGCGTATGGGTGTGGTAATTTGTTTTCATATTGTTTCCCTCTTTTGACCGGTGAAACGCGAAACAGAAAGCGAAACACCTGGCAGATTGTTTTGATAGAAGCTATTGTATCATATCAGAAAACCAAAAATCAATATGTTTTATGAAAATTTATTGGGAATTATTGCTTGACATCCTGGAATCTTGGTGGTACAATTTGGTCAGATTCCCCGAAACAGTAGATGTAGCTGTTTCGGAAAAATCAGCAAATTGAAAGAAGGAGACGAACCAAATGTGCAAGAAACTTTTCGCTATGCTCTTGGCGGTCTGCATGATCGCCGGTCTGCTGGCAGGCTGCGGCAATTCCAGCTCCGGCAGTGAAACCAAGGCCCCCGAAGCGCCCGCCAACAACACGGAACCCGCTGCCGCGGAGAATGTGGAGCCCATCGCGGTTTCCCTGAAGGTCTGGAGCCCCTCTGAGGATCAGAACCCGGAGATGGGCGCCTGGCTGAACACCATGTGCGAACAGTTCAACGCTCTGCATCCGGAATGGGATATCACCTTTGAGTACGGCGTCTGCACCGAGTCCGACGCCAAGAAGCTGGTTCCTCAGGATATTGACGCCGCGGCGGATGTGTTCCTGTACAGCTCCACCGGCCTGGAGAACCTGTGTCAGGCCAGCTGCCTGGCGGAGTGGGGCGGCAGGTATCTGGACTATGTATACGCCAGCTATCCCGAGGCGCTGGTGAACTGCCTGATTTACGATGGTGGCCTGTATGGCGTTCCCATGACCACCAATACCTACTTCATGTACTACGACAAGAGCGTGTATAGCGAGGAGGATGTCCTCTCCCTGGATACCATGCTGGAGAAGGGCAAGGTTGCCTACCCTCTGGGCAACGGCTGCACCTTCTTCGGCGAGACAGGCACCGACCGGGAAGCCGGCATCCAGCTGGGCGGCGAGAAGGGCACTGCCGTTACCAACTGCCTGGTGGATCTGGTGGCCAACCCCAACTTCATCGTGGCCGAGCCCTCTGATGCCATCGCCATGATGCGGGAGGGCAACTGCGACGCTTATGTCTGCGGCACCTGGCAGGCTGCCCAGACCGAGGAAATCCTGGGCGAGAACTTCGGCGTGGCGATACTGCCCTCCGTCCTGATCGACGGTGTGAACACCCAGATGCGGCCCTTCACCTCCGCCAAGGCCATCGGCGTGAAGGCCACCACCGCTTATCCTGAGGTTGCCCTGAATCTGGCTATGTATCTGGGCGGCTACGATTCCCAGAAGGCCCACTACCAGCTCAGAGGCTATGTCCCCTGCGAGAACCAGCTGATTGCTGAGGTCCAGAACGACCCCATCTGCGCAGTGGACTCCAAGACCATTGAGCAGATTGCTGTTGCCCGGTCCAGCTTTACCGAGTTCTCCTACTTCTGGACTCCCGCTGAGAGCATGGGCTACGAGATCCGCGACGGCGTTGTTACCCACGAGAACGCCGCGGAGAAGACCGAAGCGTTCAACATCGCCGTCAATTCCTCCGGCCTGGAATAATCGGCCACAACTGAGGGGCGGAAGATATGTTGACGAAAACAAAGGTGTATCCGGAAACGGAAATTAGCGTAGTCGGCGCCCTGAAGAACGGTTCTGCGATGGTAACCCTGTCCTCAGTTATCTGGGGATGGGGCTGCCTCGTAAGAAAGCAGTTTGCAAAGGGTGCGCTCTATCTGGCAGCCGAGATCATGATCATCGTCTATATGATCAATTCCGGCATTTACAATCTGATCAAACTGGTCACCCTTGGCGACGTGGAGCAGCAGAAGGTCTGGAACGATGCCAAAAGCCTTTATGAATATGTAGACGGTGACCGTTCCCTGATTATTCTGCTGTACGGCATTGTGACCATCGCGGTTCTGCTCTGCGGTTTTCTGCTGCTGCGGTCTTCTATCAAAAGCGCGTACAAGGCAGAGCTTCTCAAGCAAAACGGTAAGACGGTGCCAGGGCTGCGTCAGGAAGTGAGCGACCTGTTTGACAAGAACCTGCATGTCACGCTGCTTTCTCTGCCGGTGCTGGGCGTGCTGGTCTTTACCGTCCTGCCGCTGCTCTTCATGGCCAGCATGGCGTTCACGAACTACAGCGTTCTGGACAATAAGCTGGTGCTGTTTGACTGGGTCGGCCTGAAGAACTTCCAGCGCATGATCGACCTCAACGGCAGCTTGGGTCAGACCTTCTGGTCCGTACTGGGCTGGACCATCAGCTGGGCCATCATCGCGACATTCTCCAACTATATTTTGGGCATGCTGCTCTCCCTGTTCATCAACTGGAAGGAGATCCGTGCCAAGAAATTCTGGCGGTTCTGCTTCGTGCTGACGGTTGCTGTGCCCCACTTCGTCACGCTGCTGATTATCCGGCAGATGCTGCAGCCCACCGGCGCGGTCAACGTCCTGCTGCAGAATCTGGGGTGGATCGATTCGCCGCTGCCCTTCTTCACAGATACCACCTGGGCAAGGGTTACGGTGATTCTGATCAATATCTGGGTCAGCGTCCCCTATGTGCTGCTGCAGATCACCGGTATCCTGCAGAACATCCCTGCGGAGCTTTACGAGTCCGCCCGGGTGGACGGTGCGGGCCCCATTGTGACCTTCTTCAAGATTACAATGCCCTATATGCTGTTTGTCACCACGCCGTACCTGATCACCTCCTTCACAGGCAACATCAACAACTTCAATGTGATCTTCCTCACCTCGAAAGGCATGCCCAGAGCGGTGGAATCCACAGCGGGCAGTACGGATCTGCCGATTACCTGGCTGTACAAGCTGACCATCGACAACCAGTATTTCGACGTGGGCGCGGTTATCGGCATTATGACCTTTGTAACCTTGAGTATCGTATCGCTGCTGACGTTCCATTACAGCGGTTCGTACAAGAATGAGGAGGGCTTCAGATGAGTATGAACAACCAAGCACCGCGCAAATACAAGAAACCGCTGCGCAAGAGAGTTCTCATTTTCCTGGCCCATGTGCTTCTGGCGATCCTGGCCCTGATCTGGCTGGCCCCTATTTTCTGGGTCCTGCTGACCAGCTTCCGGGGCAACAAGGGCTCCTACAGCTCTACATTCTTCCCCACGTTGTACTCTCTTGACAATTACATCAAGCTGTTTACGGACTTCTCCGTATTCAACTTCCCCCAGATGCTGCTCAATACCGTCCTCATCGCCGTGGCGAACTGCCTGATCTCCACGTTCTTTGTGGTGTCCGTGGCCTATACCCTGTCCCGGCTGCGGTTTAAGTCCAGAAAAAAGCTGATGAACACAGCCATGATAATCAACCTGTTCCCTGGCTTCATGGCCATGATCGCCAACTACTACATCTTTAAGATGCTGGGCTGGACCAACGGGCCTATGCTCCGGGTGGCCATGATTGCGGTGTATGCCGGCGGTGCAGGTGTGGGCTACCACATTGCCAAGGGCTTCTTTGATACCATCCCCATCGCTTTGGATGAAGCGGCCATGCTGGACGGCGCTACCAAATGGCAGGTACTGCTGAAAATCATCATGCCGCTGAGTAAGCCCATCATCGTGTACACCCTGCTGACCTCCTTTGCAGGTCCCTTCAAAGACTTCATGCTGGCGAAGGTGCTGTGCGGCCCCAACAAGGACTACTTCACAGTAGCTGTAGGTATGTATCAGATGCTGGAGCAGGAGTATATTGACCAGTGGTTCTGCAGTTTCGCGGCTGCCGCAGTCATTATTTCGATTCCCATTGCCGCTCTGTTCCTGGCGACGCAGAAATACTATGCCGCAGGTGTCAGCGGAGCCGTAAAGGGCTGATTTCCCCAAAAAGGATGGATACCGGACGTGTCCTGCGGAAGCGGCGTGCGGTATCCATTTTTTCTGATTCCAAAGAAGAAGGAGAAGAAGAAGAAATATGTCTGATTTGAGAAAGAAGTACGCCCCGGAAATACCCAGGGTTACGGCTCGTGGGCTAAAGATCTTTTCAGCGGTGATTCTGCTTCTGGTGAACGGCGGTGAGATTCTTCTGGAAAAAGGAATGATCCGGCTGGACAGCTACACCCAGGCGCAGCTGCTGGCAGCCATGGACACGGAGGCAGGCCTGACTGGTCTGGTGGGAGCCGCTTCTCTGCTCGGGCTGCTGAAGGGCCTGGCAGTGCCGATCTTTGCGTTCCTTCTTGCGGAGGGCTTTCTGCACACCGGCAGCTATAGCAAGTACCTGGGCCGGGTGGCTGTCACCGCTGTGATCAGTGAGCTGGCCTTTGATTATGCCATGACCGGGAAGCTCCTGGAATTTTCCCGGCAGAATCCTATGCTGGGCCTGACAGTGGCGCTGATCATGCTGTATATCCTGCGGCTGCCGGAGCATATGGCAGCGGTGGAGCGGGTCATTCTGCGCATGCTGACCGTGCTGTGCGCGGCGTTCTGGGTGATGCTCCTGCGCGTGGACTGCGGCCTGGAAACCGTGCTGCTGGCGGCGGTTTTCTATTGCTTCCAACAACACAGCGCGGTTAAAATCATTCTGGGAGTTTTGATCAGCCTGCTGGATCCCCTGGGCCCTATGGCTTTCTGCGGCATCGGGCTGTACAACGGAGAACGCCGGATCGGTCGATCCCAGTATGGGTACTATGTGATCTACCCGCTGCAATTGCTGGTGATTGCCGTCGTTGCCCGGTGCTTCCTGGTGTAACGGGAAGGGCGTCGAAAATCCGGGAAAGCAAGGAGGTTTCCATGGAAATCAGAGAAGTAACCTATGGCGCAATGATGTTTCGCATATTTGCCGCCTTTGTACTGGGCGGCATTATCGGCATGGAGCGGGGAATGAAAAACCGGCCTGCCGGGCTTCGGACGTATATGCTGGTATGCGTGGGCGCCTGTCTGATTATGCTGACCAACCAATATATCTATCAGGTGTTTGATGCCGGGGATCCGGTCCGTATGGGGGCGCAGGTGGTCAGCGGCATCGGCTTCCTAGGGGCCGGGACCATCGTGGTCACCAAGCGGAACCAGATCAAAGGTCTGACAACCGCAGCGGGACTGTGGGCGGCAGCGGCGGTTGGGCTGGCTCTGGGCATTGGATTCTATGAAGCCGCGCTGACCGGCGGCGGAGCGATCTTTCTGGTGCTGACGGTGATGCAGAGCTGGGACAGCCGAATGCACCGGAATTCCAGATTTGTGGAGGTGTATGTGGAACTGTCGCCTTCCCTCGGACTGGGGGCCCTCCTGCGCAGGCTCCGGGAGTTGGGGCTGGAGATTGAAAGCGCCCAAATGGAGCATGAGGAACCCCTGGAGGACGGAGCCCGGTCCTTTGTACTGAATCTGGAATCCAAAGAGCGGCGCAGCCACGAAACGCTGTTCCGAAGCCTGCGGGAAATCGAAGGCGTTGCGTATTTGGAAGAACTTTGAAGAGCTTGGAATGAATGATGAATGCTTAATGCGTGAGCAATTTCGTTGGATGGGAAACGGCTGGATGACGTAGGATACCTTCTTTGTGTAAAGGCAAGTCCGGCCCTAAAAACGCACTGTGGCGGAATCTCGACAACTCCACTCTCCACTCTTCACTCTTCACACCCCACACTGAATTCCACGCTCCCCACTATTCTGCATGATGCAATAACCCCCTGCACCGGACGGAAAATCCTGGCGCGGGGGGTGTTTTTCAGACTACAGAAGTTTTGATGATGCCGGTGCCCATGGCGTTGATCCCCACGTGGCTGGCAATGCTGCAGGGAAGCTGAACATAGGCCACAGGAATATTGGGGAACTCCTGCTGAACCCGCTGACGCCATTTCTCCGCCATTTCCTCGTCTGCCAGAGTTCCCGCCGTTTCCACCTGGAGCTGGTCGTCCGGCACGTCCGCGAAGCGGGTGGCCCGGTCTGCCTTCAGGGCCTCCAGCATCTTCTCCTCCGCCTGCTTCATGCCTCTGGCCTTTGCGAAGGTGTCCAGCTTGTCACCCTGGATGGTCAGCACTGGCTTCAGGTTGAGGACTGTGGCAAAAGCGGCGACAGCAGGGGTAATCCGCCCGCCCTTCTTCAGGTACTCCATGGAGTCCACACTGATGTAGATGCTGGCGTCAAAGGCCCGCGCTTCCAGATAGTCCTTGATTTCCTTGGCGCGCATGCCCCGCTGGGCCAGCTTCAGGGCGCTGTAGACGGACTCCCGCTGGGTCACGGAGATCCGATGGTTGTCCACCACCTGAACCTTGCCGTCGTAATCCGCCGCAAACAGGGCGGCATTCTGGCAGGACCCGCTGAGTCCGCTGGACATGGGGATGTACACGATCTCGTCGAAGCCATTCTGGAGGATGCTGTCCCAAAGCTCCATGACCTGGCCGGGGGAGGGCTGGGATGTGGAAATGGCCTGATGCTTCTCCATGGCTTCGTAAAGCTGGCTGCTATGAATTTGGATGCCCTCCAGATACATCTGTTCCTCGATCAGGACTGGCATTGGCAGGAGGTAGATCCCGGCGCTCTTCGCTTCTTCCTGGGTGATGCCGCTGTTGGTGTCGGTTGAAATTGCAATTTTCATTGTCGCGTAACTGCCTTTCTATCGATAGCCCTCACAGGGGCACCGCGTTGACTTTTTTGTAAAAAACTGATACAATGCGAGACAAGTGTATCACGTTTTCTCTGGTTCAGCAACCATCATTTGTGAGACAAAAATGCCGAAAATGTATCAGATCGGGAGAGACGGCTATGGATAAACGGAAAGAGGAAAATCTGCGGGTAAAGAAGAGCATTACCGCCGCACTGTTTTCCCTGGTACAGGAAAAACAGCTGGCGGATGTCCACATCACAGAGATCATCCGCAAGGCCGGAGTAGCCCGGGCCTCTTTTTACCGGAACTACAGCTCCAAAGAGGACATTGTGGTCACTCTGATCCGGGATATCCTCCAGGCGTACCGGGAACAGATCCGCTATGAGGACGGAAACTTCTATACCTATCACAATCTCCTGCTGAGCTTTCAGTTTTTCCAAAAATACCGGGACTACATACTGAATCTGTGCCGCTCCGGGTTTTCCACTGCCCTTCTGGAGGAGCTGAACCTGTTTCATGAGAGCATCGAGGGCACCATGCCGGCGTCCTCCATACAAAAGTACGAGCTGTATGTCTACATCGGGGCTCTGTTCAACACAGCGCTGGTGTGGCTGGTTGATGAGCAAAGGATCAGCGCCGAGGAGATTACCGCTTTTTTTCAGGAGAAGGTCTGCCGCATGACGAACAGCGGAAAGGAATGAATTGATAACTGCACAACAAAGCGATCATTTACGCTGGGAAGGTCAGATTTCCAGGCCCGCCTATTGAAATTGCTCATAAAACACGCTATACTATATCCATATTTTCGGTATTTTGCCGATTTCGGATGGAAAGAAGATTCCCAAAGAACCGGTCAAAAGTAAGAACAGGAGAAATTTATGGCACAGAAAAACGCAAAAGCCTATTTGTTCGAGGAAATGCCCATCCCCAAGGCGGTGATGCAGCTGTCCATCCCCATCGTGGTCAGTTCTCTGGTCACGATCATCTACAATCTGGCGGACACCTTCTTCGTGGGCATGCTGAACGATCCCATCCAGAACGCGGCGGTGACTCTGGTATATCCCGTGATGCTGGCCTTCAACGCGGTAAACAATCTGTTCGGCGTGGGCACTTCCAGCATGATGAGCCGTAGTCTGGGCAGCGGCGACTATGAGAAAGTGCGAAAAAGCTCCGCTTTTGGCTTCTACGGCGCGTTGTTCAGCGGTCTGCTGTTCTCCCTGCTGTGTACGGTCTTCCGGATGCCGCTGCTGCATCTGCTGGGTGCGGACGAGACCACCCTGGAAACCACCTACAACTATATGTTCTGGACTGTCTGCTGCGGCGCTATGCCCGCAATTCTAAACGTGGTTCAGGCCTATATGGTCCGCAGCGAGGGGGCCTCCCTCCATGCCAGCATCGGCACCATGAGCGGCTGCATTCTGAACATTCTGCTGGACCCCATCTTCATTCTGCCCTGGGGCCTGAACATGGGCGCTGCCGGCGCTGGCCTGGCAACCTTCGTGTCCAACTGCCTGGCCTGTGTGTATTTCCTGACGCTGTCCCGGGTGAAGAAGGGCAAGACCTTCGTCTGCATGGACATCCGTAAGCTCAAATATCTGAGCAAGGACATTGTGCTGGGCATCTTTGGCGTAGGCATTCCCGCCTCCATTCAGAACCTGCTGAATGTGCTGGGCTCTGCGATCCTCAATAACTTCACCGCCGCCTTCGGCGCTTCCGCCGTGGCCGCCATGGGCGTGGCCCTGAAGCTGAACATGATCCCCATGCAGATGGGCATGGGCTTCTCCCAGGGCATCATGCCCCTGGTCAGCTACAACTATGCCAGCGGAAACCGGAAGCGAATGAAGAAGTCCATCCTGTTTGCCGCCGGCATTGTGGTCCCCTTTATGCTGGTGGTGACGGTAGGGTATTTCCTTGGTGCGCCCACACTGATCCGTCTGTTCATGAAGAACCAGGTGATCGTGGACTATGGTTCCCACTTCCTACGGATCATGTGCCTGGCCTCCACCTTCCTGTGCATTGACTTCCTGGCAGTGGGTGTGTTCCAGGCCCTGGGTATGGGCAAGAACGCGCTGATCTTCGCCATCCTGCGTAAAGTGGTACTGGAGATTCCTCTGCTTTTCATCATGAACGCTGTATATCCCCTATACGGCCTGCCCTATGCCCAGGTGATCACAGAGACGATCCTGGCCGCCGCGGCGATTGTAATGCTGCGCCGAATCTTTAAGCAGGAAGGGCCTGGAATCACAAAGCAAGTGTAATAAAAACGCCCCGAAAGAGTGAGAAAAAACCTGCCTCCTACAGAAACGACGTGAAATGGGAGCCGTCAAAAACGGCTCCCATTAACACCTCAACATATCTAGTGTACTATATTCTAATCCACAAGTCAATAAAATTTTTTAATTTATCAGCATTTCTCCCTTTTGTACAGGATATATCAAACTTTTTTATGGACCATCCCATCTTGTAAATCAACCATTCCGGTGTTATCATAAAGATACAAAAAAGGAGTGAGTCCAATGTACTAAGTAATCTCCGAATCTATAGAAAGAGAGGTTAACCACAGATGGAACCCACCTATGAAAAGGAATAACCCTTGATCCGCGAAGTGATGAGTTGATGGATCAAGGGTTATTTCTTTGCCGACAGGCGCTCCAAAGGTGTTTTTTGCTTCTCCTGTAACGATTCAGTCGCAGCCATATCCCGCACTGTAAATGATTGTTTCGCGCAGCAATCTGCCGAAATGCGATGCGCATCAAAGGCTTGCGCACTAAGCGTAGGGGGCGGCATCCTTGACGCCCCCTTTGCATGCAGTACCGTCACAAGGGGCGTCAAGGATGCCGCCCCCTACGAACAGTAAACGATCATTTATATGAGAAACCGGGGGTACGACTGAGTCGTTACCTTTTCATGAGGAAATCACTTGATCGCTGCTTTGACCATCTCCAGCTCTTCCGGGTAAATACAGTGGGGAATCGTATTTTGCTTTACCGCCTGGATGCATTCCTCCAGATCCATCCAGCGGACAGCGTCGATTTCCTCTTTTTGGAGTACGAAATCCCCTTCCTCCAGATCCCGCCGGAGAGCGAAAACCCAGGAATACTGCCGGTCGCGGAAAGGATGACCGTGGAATTCACTGTCGGAACAGATACGCCTGTTTCCGCAGAGGAGCAGCTCCTCCGGTGCGGCCTCTACCCCAAGCTCCTCCCGCAGCTCCCGGATGGCGGAGGGGATAAAATCCATCCCGGCAGGGATGTGTCCGGCGCTGGAGATATCGTAGCAGCCGGGCCAGGAATCCTTGTTTTCACACCGCTTTTGCAGAAGGATCTGGCTTCTTCCGCCCCGATACCTGACCAGCCAGACATGGGAGGTCCTGTGCCGGATTCCTTCTGCGTGGGCCGTTTCCCGTGGGACCACTTCCCCAGTGGGTGTTCCGTTCTCGTCCACTACATCCAGCAATTCCAGCTCCATATGGGTGAAGCGGATTCCATCGGCAGCCTTCTCCTCCCCTGTTGGGCGGAAGCCAAGACGCGGATAGATCTGTACTGCGTAGGGGGAAGAATTGACGCTCATCCTCCCACTTCGATTGTCCTGAACAGCCAGGGCAAACAGCGCCTTGCCAATCCCCCGTCTGTGGTAATTTCCGTCCACGAAAAACAGGGTGATGTGCTCCCCGTTTTGGCGGGTTGCCAGCATTCCCACCAGGACGGCGCCGTCGAAAGCGCCATAGACACAGATCTCCTTCCGGTAGTCCCGGTCGTCCAGCACCTTCCGGAAGGTCTCCACCCCCTCCCGGGAGTAATCCGGCGCTTCGAATTCCAGAAACACCCTCCAGGCCAGCTCCAGCGCTGCCGGGTATTCCGATTCTTTCAGTTTCCGTATTTCCATATCCGTCCCTGCCTCCTGTTCCTTCTTCTATGGAATCCCCTGCCGCAAAGGCAGCTATCGGTAACTTACCATAATGGTAGTGAAAGGAGCTTTTCCTGTCAATCCCTTTTTCTCGTTGTTTGCGTTATCCTGTTTTCTGAGGATCAGCAGGCCAGATAAATAAAGTCATAGGGGTCCAGCCGGGCTTCCTCCAGTGCGGCAACCCGGTCATCCGGATCCATTTTCCGCAGCGTCTCCTCATCCAACCCGGCGCTGGCCAGTTCTTCCCGCAGGGGCTGGTATGCCGCGTCAAGGGCTTTGTCCTTCGCGCTTTCCGATTTTCCGCAAATACGCCATGCCATAAAGATCTTTTTCATTCAATTTCCTCCCATTCGCACTTTGCGTTGTTTTGTGCGCTCAGCATAGCATAAAAACGGTACAATAAATCGGACAGAATGCGTATTCTTCACAAAAAAGCGAGCCGCCTCACAGGGAGACGGCTCATCCTTATTTCATTGCATCAGCAGGTCGCGCCGCCGACAACGGTCAGGCCGAGAATCTCCGCCTTCCGCTTCAGCAACTCGTCACCCAGCAGCAGCTCCTGGGCCCGGTCGAAGCCGATGCGGTTGATGGTGTCCGCAAACCGCTCGCCGGGGATGCCCTCGGACCGGAACAGCAGAATGGCCTTTTCCACGGTGTCCAGGACCTCCTGCTTGTCGGTGAAGATCTTGTTCAGCATCTGACCATGGGCCACCTTCTTGCCCCAGCGGCCGCCCACATAGATCTTCCAGCCGTATGCGCCCTCGTCGTTGCAGTGGAAGGGGCACTTGCCTACGCAGCGGCCGCAGTTGTTGCACAGATTCGGATCGATGACCAGCTTGCCGTCCACCAGCTTGGCAGCATGGATGGGGCAGGACAGCTCCAGCTGGCACTTCTTGCAGCCACGGCACTTTTCGGGATCATATTTCGGCACCTTGGCCCCCACGATGCCCAGGTCGTTCAGGTCGGGCTTCGTGCAGTTGTTGGGGCAGCCGCCCACGGCGATCTTGAACTTGTGGGGCAGGGACACGCTGGCATAGCCCTTGTAGAACCGGTTGTGAATCTCCTCGCTGAGGGCGTAAGTATCGTACAGGCCATACTGGCAGGTGGTGCCCTTGCAGGAGACCACAGGCCGAACCTTGCTGCCGGTGCCGCCGGTCTCCAGACCAGCCTTGCCCACATAGGCCCGGAAAGCGTCGATGTCGTTATAGTCGATACCGGAGACCTCCAGGGTCATACGGGTGGTCATCATGATATGGCCGTCACCGTAGAGCTTGGCAGCCTCGGCCACAACGGCGCACTCGTCATCGGTGATACGTCCGTTGCGGGTGATGATGCGGCCATTGAACTTGTTGGTGCCCTTGTGCTGCAGGAACCCCAGGGCCTTGACCCGCTTGATATCCTCCGGCTTCAGGGTGCAGCCCTCACCGGAAACCGGCTTGGTCTTGCCCTCCAGGTTATCGATGAACGCCTCCAGCGCCTCGGCGGTCAGCTCCACTGCGGCCACGCACCGGGCCTCTGGGGTCTTGTACCGGGCCTCCAGGGCAGCGCATTCGGTGGTTCCGCAGGCCAGCTTCTTTTCAAAGGCTGCCACGAATTTGGCGCACAGTTCCTTAAAGTCCTCCCGCTGGCCGTACATCCGGCTGAGAACGCCGATGGCGCCCGCCAGACCGCCGCAGGTGCTGCCGCAGCCCATACCGGTACGGAAACCGGCGAAGAGTTGAATTTCGCTGTCAGTCAGCTTCAGATCATACACGTCGTTTGCCGCCAGCAGGATGCCCTCGGCACAGCTTTTTCCCATAGTGCCATAGTAATAGGCCGCTTTCTGTTTTAACATGCTGATTCCTCCCAAGTTATCCAAAGAATTTGACAATATTGAATACGCTGATTACCATAATCAGTACCATTGCCCCTTCCAGGCACACTGTGGCCTGCCGGTTGTTGATCTTCTTATTGATCCGGCAGCCCAGTTCGCTGCCCGCGATTCCCAGAAGGACCATGCCCAGAAGCACCGTCACCTGGAACGCCGGCACGCCGTCAAACAGCACAGTTTTCAGGGTGCTGGTGAGCTGGCTGAACAGGACAATGAACAGGCTGTTCTGCGTCGCCCGCTTGGTGGGCATGGAAAAGAAGAAGCACAGCGCCGCCACATTGAAGGGGCCGCCGCCGATGCCCAGGAAAGCCCCCAGCATACCCAGGGCCAGTCCGATAAGCAGGCTGGCCACGGGAGACGAGATTTGCAGAGACGTGATCCGGTCCTTGCGCAGGGTATACAGCAGGGTCGCCAGCGTTGCGATCAGCAGCAGCAGCACCGCCTGAACACCCCCGGCGGTATTCTGATCCGGGAACAGCCCAGCCGTCATGGTAAACAGCTGCTTTCCCAGCAGACCGCCAATGGCTGCGCCGACGGCAAGAATACCGGTGCCGCGAAGCTCCACCTCCGACTCCTTCTTCAGGAAGTTCTTCCCCACATTCCAGCAGGACATGGCGATCACGGTGACGCCGGACAGGAAAGTGATGGTGGACACGGACATGACCCCGGCAGCGTCCAGCACAGGCTTGATGATGATGCCGCCGCCCATGCCGCAGATGGTTCCCAGCACACACGCCGCAAAGGTCACCAGATAACAGATTGCCCAAAGGATTGTTTTCACACTCCTATGCGCTCCCCACCGGGATTTCGCGGTTTCCTGCTACCTAATAAGTATATTGAGGTTTTCGGCATATGTCAACCATTTTCTTGACAGATTCCATATATATTGTATAATAAACGAACAGATTGGGAGGGTTTTTTATGCCAAGACCTACAAAATGCAGAAGGGTTTGCCATTTCCCCCAGACATTGGAATTCTGTCCTGTTCAGGGAGCCGAAGGGAAGAATCCTGTCATTGTCACTGTGGACGAATACGAAGCCATCCGGCTGATTGACAAGGAATGTCTCTCCCAGGAGCAGTGTGCCGCGCACATGCAGGTCTCCCGTACCACCGTCCAGCAGATCTATGCCAACGCCCGGAGGAAGCTGGCTATTGCATTGGTGGACAGCCGCCCCATCCGGATCGACGGCGGGGATTATCAGCTCTGTGACGGGCGGGACCCGGACTGCGGATTTTCCGCCTGCTCCGCCCAGCAGTTCCGCCAGCAAAATCACCTGCCGAAAGGAAACGGCACCGCAAGAGTAGCAGTCCCCTACGAAAATGGTGAAGTTTTTCCGCATTTTGGCCGCAGCCTGCACTTCAAACTCTATGACATTGCCGGAAAACAAATTGTCTTCTCCGAAATCATTGACACCGGTGGGCAAGGTCATGGTGGTGTGCTTTCCGGGCTGCTGAACGCGCTGGATGTGGATGTCCTGCTCTGCGGCGGCATCGGCCCCGGTGCCCAGGCAGCGTTGGCCGCAGCGGGCATCCAGTTATACAGCGGGCTGTCCGGCAGCGCAGATACCGCTGTGGAAGATTGGATGGCAGGCGGTCTCTCCTCTAATTCAGAAAAAGAAACATCACAGCCCCGCCGCTGAAACACTCGGCGGCACATAAGCATTCGCTAAAATGCGCACCGAACAGAAATTCCGTCCGATGCGCGATCTCTTTTTCAGCTCGTCTATTCTCCCAAGAGGAAGCCAAGCTTACAATCTTTCACAATTCTCGTAAACCAATATGACAAGATGCTGGCAACAGCAAAGACCAGACAACTGAACGCATATGGACTGATCGGATAATCCTGTCCAATATAGAACAGCACATAAATAATCATTGGGTGAAATAAATATATCCCCATACTGTTCTCCAAAATGATTCCATAAAGCTTTGTTTCCCAAAAATACTTTTGGGTTTTTATCGTGACCGCGTAACATGAAAAAATTCCAATAAAGCCTGCCAGAACTCTTAGCGCTTCCTCCCTTGTAAACAGCGCGATACACGCGATTACAAGAAAGCCAAAGATAGAAAGCCACCAGTATTTTGCGGTCTGCTTGTCGAGTACGTCCTTGTTTCGGTCAAATATGTATCCGAGAAGAAAATAGCAGTAAAATTTCGCCACATGCATAATTCCAAACGCTTCCGGAACAATCCAATACCTGCAAGCAAGGCATGTAAAGAACCCGAGCAAAAGATATATCGCAGTCGGATGCCGGTCGAGAAACGGCTGCGCTGTTCTGGTCAAGACCAGCATGAGAAATAAGGCATACAAATACCACAAATGCCGGGAATTCATGTCGCACAGGATTCCTTCCACGATGTACCGTTTGACACCCAGATCTGTGATTCCAAGCAAAACCATAACCGGCGTTACATAGAAAATACCAAACAGAAAGTACGGCACAAGGAGTCTTTTCGCCTTATTGACAACAAAGCGTTTTACATCTTTGTATTTGCCATTCATGAGGCACCGGCTAAACACAGCGCCTGACACAAATACAAACACAGGCATATGGAATTCATAGATAAATACCATAATAAAATCCAAAAGTCTATTGACCGGCATGGCAATAGCACCGCCATCAAAGCTGTACATTCTCGCCACATGTGCCGCCACAACCAAAACGGTCATGATCACTTTCAGTACAGAATACTCGTCTTTTCTAATCTCACGCATAGCCATTCTCCTTGCAGCGGGCCGACGCGGTGTCCGCCATTTCTGACCCGTTTTCCTTCCGATATTATAGCACTGTTTTAGGAAAAAGCTATGTTTTTTATTATCTTCGGAAGAAAAACACCGCGCACCAAACAGAAAATACGGTGCGCGGATGTTTCCTTATTTGAGCTTAACTGCCGTACCGTAGGCGATGACCTCGGCAGCGCCCTGCATGACGGCAGAGGAACCGAACCGGATATTCACGATGGCGTCGGCTCCCATGGCGCTGGCCTCATCCACCATGCGCTTGGTGGCGATCTGGCGGGCCTCCACCAGCATCTCCGTGTACCCGGTAATCTCTCCGCCCACCAGGGTCTTCATACCGGCCATGAAGTCCTTGCCGAAGTTCTTGGACTGCACCACGGTTCCCTTTACGATTCCCAGTGCCTCGATCTCCCGTCCGGGAACATGATCAATATTGAGCAGCAGCATCTTCTTCTCCTCCTTCGATTTCTTTCAGTCTTGTTTTCAGTAATATCCAGACGGGGATTACCATCCCCAGTTCCAGCACGGATAAAATCAGCAGCACCGCGCTCCAGAAGCCCTCTGTCTGGCTGCGCAGGAACATCAGCACCCCGCCGGACAGCACCAGCAGCAGCGTGGAAACCGCCGCGCTCTGAAAGGCATCCCTGTGGCGCTTTCTCTGAGCGTTCTCGTCAATACTTCTTTGCATCTTCTTCCTCCCCGCCTTCGATCTCCTTCAGCCGCTGCCCCAGCGCTGCCAGGACACCGACGATTACGGCCACCAGAACCAAGCCGTAGACCGCAAGGAATCCTATCGCGATCCCATCTCCATAGGCCTCCCGCACCAGAGGCACCAGAACCGTGGCAATCACGATTCCCAACAGGCCGACGATCACCGCCGCGCTGAGAATAGCGGCCCTTTTTTTCTTAGTAGTGTCTCGCATCGTCCATTTCTCCCTTCCCGATTTCCCGGATTCGCTGCAGCAGGGCCAGGATGACCCCGATCCCTACAGCGGCCAGAATGCCAATGAGTACGAACAAAAACCAGAACGGCGGCGCATCCCCCGGGTCTGTCCAGTAGGCCCATAGGAGCAGGGCACTGAGGGCGATCATCAGCGCCACCATAAGCACCGTCACGATGACCGGCGCGATGTAGGAAACCCGAACATCCTGGGCCTGCTGGTTGCGGAAGGAGGTGCCGCCCTTCTCCAGCTCCTCCATCCGGTTTAAGAGCCATTGGGTATCCAGCTGCTCCACCGGAATGTCCTGTCCCTTCAGTTCCTGGCACAGGGCAATGGACTGCTCCAGATTCCGCCGTTCCCGCTCCAGACTGATCAGATGCCGCCGCATGCCGTCCGCCACGGTATGGGTTCCGTTGAACATCTGCCGGATCTCCTCGATGGGAACGCCCAGCTTACGCAGCACCTTGATCCTGCGAAGGATTTGGACCTCCTCGTCTCCATAGTCCCGGTACCCGTTCTCCGCGTTCCGCCGGGGCGACAGCAGACCCTGCTCCTCGTAAAACCGGATATTCTTCTTTGGGATTCCTGCCAGAGCTTCTACCTCATTGATCTTCACATCCGCCGCCTGCCTTTCCCCTACAATATAAACCTTCCACAAGGGGGAATGTCAATAGGTTTTGCAAATTTCTTTGAAAAACCTGAAAAAACACAGGATTCCGGCGGCTCCTTCCGCTTCCAATCCTGTGCTTTCTTTCTGTTGTAGGCTTTGCTGCTGGTCGGCTTCCGGGTCACGGGATTGATTTCTCCCCAGCTTCCCCGGCGGGACAAGTCCAGCTTCCGCTTTTCCTTCTTGGAACGTTTTTCGTAGGGAATGAATTTTTCCATCGTCACGCCTCCTTGTATTTGCTGCATTCATTCTATCAGAGATTCAATGCTTCGTCAAATAAACGATTTGTAAATGACAGCCCTCTGTGATAGAATAAAAAAAGGGTAACTATTCAGTCGTACCCGAAATTCTCATATAAATGATCGTTTCTCTGCGCAGCCCTTGGCTCTCCCTTTGGGAGAGCTGGCACGCCGAAGGCGTGACTGAGAGGGGACGCAATGGCCCTCTCCGCCCCGGCGGAACGCCGGGCCACCTCTCCCAAAGGGAGAGGCAAGGACGCTGCCGCGCCGCAGCAACCATCCGAAGCGAAACGATCATTTACCGCGCAAAATGTAGCCTCGACTGAATAGTTACGAAAAAAGAAAGCAAAAAACAAAATGATCGTTTCCAGTTCGTAATAAAGCGGCATCCTTGACGCCCCTTGTGACGGTACTGCATGTAAAAGGGGCGTCAAGGATGCCGCCCCCTACAAACGATAATCCATCATTTTCAAGAATACCAGGAGGCAGGCATGTTATTATCCGCAGAGCATCTTTCCATCAATTTCGGCAGCCGGCAGCTATTGCAGGATGTGAACTTCTATCTGAATGAAGGAGACAAAGTGGGTGTCATCGGCATCAATGGTACCGGCAAGTCCACGTTTCTGAAGGTTCTGTCTGGAGTTCTCCCGCCGGATGAGGGACGCATCACCCGGAATCCCAACGTTCAGATCAGCTTCTTGCCCCAGAACCCCCAGATGGAGGACAGCGCTACGGTGCTGGAGCAGGTGTTTCTCCACTTCCCTGCCCAGTTTCGGGAGCTGAAAGAATACGAAGCCAAGTCCATGCTGACCCGGCTGGGCTTTACGGACGTGACCCAGAAGGTGGGCACGCTCTCCGGCGGGCAGCGCAAGCGGGTAGCCCTGGCGGCGGCTCTGATTCATCCGGCGGACATTCTGGTACTGGATGAGCCCACCAACCACCTGGACAGTGAGATGGTGGCCTGGCTGGAAGACTGGCTTCGCTGCTTCCGGGGCGGTCTGATAATGGTGACCCACGACCGCTACTTTCTGGAGCGGGTGGTGAACCACATCACCGAACTTTCCAGAGGCAAGCTGTACCACTACGAGGCCAACTATTCCAAATTCCTGGAGCTGAAGGAGCAGCGTGCGGAAATGGCGGAGGCCAGCGAGCGCAAGCGCCAGTCCATCCTGCGCATGGAGCGGGAATGGATCCAGCGGGGCTGCCGGGCCCGGACCACCAAGTCCAAGGAGCGGATCCAGCGCTATGAGAATCTTCTGAACCAGGACGCGCCGGAAACCGACGATACCGTCCAGATGGCCGCCGCTTCCAGCCGTCTGGGTCGGAAAATCATCGAGCTTCACGGTGTCAGCAAGGCTTTTGACGGGCGCACCGTCATTGAAAATTTCTCCTACAGTCTTCTGCGGGATGACCGCATCGGCATTGTGGGCCGCAACGGCGCGGGAAAATCCACGCTGCTGCACATGATCGCGGGAGAGCTTCCGCCGGACAGCGGCTGTGTAGAAATCGGCACTACAGTCAAGATCGGCCACTTCTCCCAGGAGGGCCGGGAGCTGAATCTGAACCAGAGGGTCTATGACTTCATCCACGAGATTGCATCTGAAGTCCGCACCGGCGAGGGAACCTTCACCGCCAAGCAGATGATGGAGCGGTTCCTGTTCCCGCCGGACCTGCAGAGCGTCCCCATCGGCAGACTTTCCGGCGGCGAACGGCGGCGGCTGTACCTGCTTTCGGTGCTGATGGAAGCGCCCAATGTTCTGCTGCTGGACGAGCCTACCAACGATCTGGATGTGGAGACTTTGTCCATTCTGGAGGACTATCTGCAGAGCTTTCCCGGCCCCATTCTGGCGGTGTCCCATGACCGTTTCTTCCTGGATAAGCTGGCAGGTTCCATCTTCGAGGTCCGGGGCGACGGTCAGGTACTGCCCTACACCGGCAACTGGAGCGACTGGTCTGCCAAGCGCGTCCAGGAGGAAACGCCTGCCAAGGCAGAAAAGCCGAAGTCCGTCCAGGAGCGCCCCAGGGAAAAGAAGCTGAAATTTTCCTTCAAGGAGGAACGGGAATTCGCCACCATCGATCAGGACATTGCCGGTCTGGAAGCCAAAATCGCGGAAAATCAGGTCTCCCAGGAGCAATGCGGCAGTGACTATGTCCGGCTCCAGGAGCTGCAGGCCGAACTGACGGCGCTGGAAAATGCCCTGGAAGCCAAAACCGAACGGTGGCTCTATCTCACCGAACTGAAGGAAAAGATCGATGCCCAGAAATAACGAAACCTCCCGCTTTTGGGGCGGGAGGCATTCCTAGGATTGGGTTATACGCACTTTTTCAGCAGTCCGAGAGCAGCACCGATCAGCGCAACAGGCACAATCAGTACGATCCCCCCGGCAAACACCAGGCAAACCATCAGCAGCGGCACCGCTGCAGCGAACAGTATGGACGCAATGATCTTGGTGGTTCCCCAGGCGACCTTGAACGCCAGGCCCACTGCCTTGAACAGCAGCCAGCAAAACAGTACAGTCAGTAATACTTCCAACATGTTCTTCCCCTCCTGATTCTGTGTCTGGGGATAGTATAGCAGAAAATGTTTGGAAAATTGTGTATGTTTTGTAACTTTTCCGCCGGAATCCAGCTGCTGATTTGCACCAACGGACTCTTAACGCCCGGTTCACTGCGTGAATTCGGCACGGATGAAATTAAATATTGTCCTATTCTCAAAAATATGTTATACTGAGAAAAATGGGATTTATTACACAGAATACAGCTTTTGCCGGACGGACAACGCTGGCAGCAGTCCTTACTGGAGGGGTCCGCGTGCGTAAAGAATTTCTGATTTTTCTCCTGCTTCCCATGGTGCTGCTTTCCTCCTGCAGCAGGAAAGGCACTTACTCTGACGGCTACAACGACGGCTATGACATCGGCTATGTCCAGGGCCAGCAGGCGGAGGCTTCTGCCGAAACTACCACACCGACAATGGGCGTCCCTGCTCAGCCGGAACCACAGAACGGCTTCCTCTTTGAAGAAATTCCCCAACTGGAGGCTGCAGCCACCCTCTCCATCCGCACCTCCGGCAGCGGCGGTTACTACTTCGTCATCGATCCGGTGGAATTCCCCGCCGCCGGGGAAGGGGAATTCTACAAAATCAGAGCGCAGCTCCAGGCCAACAATTTCTACATACGGCTCTATGTCCGCGGGGGCTCCACGGCACAGATCCCCATCCCACTGGGGGAATACGCGATTTATTACGCCCGGGGAAGTGAGTGGTACGGCGAGGAGTTCCTTTTCGGCCCGGAAACCGCCTATTACCAATATGACGACACCTTTGTGTTCAAGAAATCCGCCAAGGGCTACACAAAGTGGTCCATCTCCTCCTCCGATGCCGAGCTGATCAGCGAATTGGATTTCCCCACAAAATAGCCTTTCCCGCAGGAGGTTTCCCGGTTACGGGCAGCCTCCTGCATTTTTCAAATAAAATTTGCGTTTCCCAATAAAAACCGTCCCTTTAACCGTCTAATGTGCAAAGGAGGGAGGCCCTTGTGAGCAACGAAGAATTCTCCGAACGGGTGGAAGCCATCCGCACCAAATTGTTCAAAACCGCCATGCTGTACATGGGAAGCGAATCTCTGGCCCTAGACATGGTGGACGAAGCCGTGTACAAAGCTCTCTGCGGCCATCGGAAATTGAGGAAGCCGGAATTTTTCGACACCTGGATCACCCGGATTCTGATCAACGAATGCCACAACGAGCTGCGCCGGCAGAAACGGTTCTCCCCCCTGGAAGACCTGCCGGAAATCGCCGCTTCGGAATATGATGCATTGCCCCTGAAAGAGGCAATCCGGCATCTGCCAAAGGAGCTGCAGGATGTTGTGATTCTGCGTTTCTTCACAGGATTCACCGTAGCAGAAACCGCACAAGCCCTGGATATCCCCGCCGGTACGGTAGCCACCCGGCAAAGGCGGGCATTACAGTTGCTCCGCCTGGAGCTGGAAGAGGAGGTGTCTTCATGAGCAGGCGTGAAGAGTATCTGGCGCTGATGGAAGAACTAGACCAGCCTATCCCGGAATTGGAGAACACAGTGGCCCGAGCATTGAAGCGGAAGAAAAGGCGAAACAAGCTGCTTCTGCGCCCTCTGGCGGGTGCTGCCGCCTGCTTTGCGGCATTCGTTTTGCTGGTCAATTTCTGTGCCCCCGTGGCCTACGCCTGTTCCCGGGTACCCGGTTTGCGAATTCTGGCAGAGGCTGTCACTTTTTCCAAATCCCTCCGTGACGCGGTAGAAAACGATTTTGTGCAGCCCCTTTCCCTGACGCAGCAACAAGCGGGAATCACCGCTTCCGTGGAGTATCTGATCGTGGATCAGAAACAGGTGAATGTATTCTTCCGGTTGGATTCCGATATCTATAACAGCCTGAGCGTAGATCCGGCAGTGCGTCTGGAGAATGGGCATTTTGCCAGCTGCTCCTATGCCCTCAACAACCATTCCGCGGCAAACGATGACCTTCAGAGCATCACCATCGATTTTGTGGAGGAGGATGTGCCCGACCGGCTGCGGCTGCAGCTCAGCGTCCGGGATGCCGCCCTGCAGCCAGCGAAAAACGCAGCGCCCGCATCTGACGGAGATTATCTGCTGAACGACCTGGGCAGCGATCTGCCGGAATACTTGGCTGTTTTTGATTTCCTCCTGGAATTCGATCCTGCCTTCACAGCAGCGGGAAAAATCTATCCGGTCAACCAAGCCGTGGAGCTGGAGGGGCAGACCATTACCGTCACGCAAATTGAGGTCTATCCCACCCACCTCCGGGTAAACATCGAAGAAACCGATGGCAATACCGCATGGATCGAAGCACTGTACTTCTACATTGAAATCGGCAATGGAAAGCGATTCGACATATCCGCCAACGGTATTACCGCCACAGGTTCCACGGAATCTCCGTCCATGATCTCCTACCGGGCGGACAGCCCCTACTTCTATGAAGCGGAACATCTGAAGCTGGTCATCACCGGCGCGGAATGGCTGCGCAAAGACCGGGAAAGGCTTTATGTAAACCTCCAAACCGGCCAGACCGGGCCGCTCCCCGAGGGCGTTTCCCTGCAAAGTGTGAAGCGGGAAGGAAACAGCTGGATTCTGGAATGGGAAGCCGCCTGCCGAAAAAAAGATTCCATACACCAGATCTTCTC
Source organism: Faecousia sp. (assembly GCA_051867395.1). Classification (GTDB taxonomy): domain Bacteria; phylum Bacillota; class Clostridia; order Oscillospirales; family Oscillospiraceae; genus Faecousia. The sequence goes on from JBJDYN010000063.1 coordinate 41,519, forward strand.
TGCCCCCTATTACGACGCAGCGGGGAACCAGTACAGCATCAACTGCTGGGGCTCCCTGTTTGGAGAGCCTGATAACGCAGGAGAAATTGCTGCCTTCCTGGAGCGCATATCCCTGAGAGACTATCCCTATGACGAGGTCTGGCTCTGCCCCCGGTATTCCCACGTCTGGACCGCCGAGGACCCGATCATTGTCACCGTACAGTAAGGATGGGAACCGTCTGCGATAAATCGAGCATTGGGCAAAAAGCAGCGAAATAATCGTTTATCGAAGCAATGTACGATAGGTTTTTCCGAAGCGAAATGCCCTCCTACGCACAGGAAATAATAATTTGCGATTTTGCTGTGTCGGCTTGGAACGCTTCAAACAAAAATCTCCCTCTATGCGGTTTTGTCTCGCATAGAGGGAGAATTCAGTACAGAAAGCATTTATAGCAGAAAGCAGCCTTTCCTTGGCATTCTGCATATATACGCTTATCTCCCGGCATTTCTCTGTTTTGCAATCACCAGGGAAAAATAGCCGGAGGGCTCCTTCAGGTCCGCAAAACGGGGGTAGACCCGCTCGTTTGGCATGCCGCAGTTTTCTACCATGGACGCGCCATCCAGCTGTCCCCGGTCTAAAAGGGTCCGCTGCAGCTCCAGGATGGCCCGCCCCGCTTTCATAAATACCTTGTTGGCGGGCACATCCAGCAGTGCTTGTGAATCATGGGACGCGGGAATCACCAGCAGCGGCTCCCTACCCAGGCACAGGGAGCGGTTCAGACGTGCCGCCGCCGCGCAGAAGGAGGGAACGCCGGGCACCACCTCCACCGGGTAGCCCCAGGCAAAAACTTTCTCATGGAGATACATATAGGTGGAATAGATCGTGGGATCCCCCAGAGTCAGAAAAGCCACCTGCTTCCCCTGGTCCAGCAGAGCGCAGATTTCCTTTGCTGCCTGTTCGTGCGCCTCCTCCATCACGGCTTTGTCCCGGACCATGGGCATTTTCACAAAAGAAAGGGGCTTGCCGTCGATATGCTCCTGCACAATATTCAGCGCCGTTTTCTCCTGGCCGCCTGCGTCCGGCAGTATGACCACATCCGCCTGCCGCAAAACCCGCACCGCCTTCAGCGTCAGAAGCTCCGGGTCTCCGGGCCCGACACCCACACCCCACAGCTTGCCATACCGCTCCGGAGTGGTTTCAACTGTTTTATCCATTATGTTCCCCCTGATAAGTCATTGGATTTTTTCAAAAATAATTCCCCGGTTAGTATGGAATTGCTTGCTTCATCGCCCTGTACCACCATTGCTTTGTTGGTGTTATGAAAGCCTGTATGGCGGTACGGATTATATCAAAGATTCCTTGGAGAATCGTATTACACGCCGGAGTAAGCGGAGAAGCCGCCGTCGATGGGCAGGGTGATGCCGGTGATGAAGCCGGCAGCGTCGTTGTTCAGCAGGAACAGGATGGAACCCACCAGATCCTTCTGGCTGTCTCCGAAGCGGCCCATGGGCGTTGCGGCCAGAATCTTTTCCGTCCGGGCGGTGGGGGTACCGTCATCGTTGAACAGCAGCTTGGCGTTCTGTTCTGCGGCGAAGAAGCCGGGAGCAATGGCGTTGACCCGGATGCCCACTTTGGAGAAGTGGACAGCCAGCCACTGGGTGAAGTTGGTGACGGCGGCCTTGGAGGCGGAATAGGCGGGAATCTTGGTCAGGGGGGTGTAGGCGTTCATGCTGGAGATGTTCAGAATGTTGCAGCCCTCCCGGCCCACCATCTGCCGGGCAAAGGCCTGGGTGGGAAGCAGCGTACCAACCCAGTTCAGGTTGAACACGTTCTGGACACTGTTTTCATCCAGGTCAAAAAAAGTGACGGTGTCATCGTCCAGGTCGGGCATTTCAAAGAATTCCTTGTCGGTATTTGCCCGGCTGTTGTTGCCGCCGGCGCCGTTGATGAGAATGTCGCAGGGGCCCAGGTCCTCCTGAACCTGCTCCGCCACGGCGATGCAATTATCCTTGCTCAGCACGTTGCAGGCGTAGCCCTTGGCGACGCCGCCTTCGGCCTCAATCTTGGCTGCCAGCTCATTGAGCTTGCCCAGATTTCTGCCCAGCAGGGCCACCTTGGCGCCCGCATTGGCGAGGGCGATGCAGAACACGGAACACAAGGTGCCGCTGGCGCCGGTGACCACCGCCACCTTGCCGGTCAGATCGGTCTCAATTACATTTTTTCCCATGATAATCTCCTTTCTGGTGTAGGAATATACAATCAGTTGTCCCAACGCATAGGGATGCACTGCCGGAGCAGGCCTTCCCGTCTTGCTATCAAGCATATCACTTTTTCCCTCACTTTGCAAGACAAGCTTGTCCAGGAATTGACATTTCCGCCTGTATTTTTGCAATAGGATTGACAAAGGGACGCAACGCATGCAGAAAGATCATTCTTGAGCTTTCTGTGTTTCTGTGATACAATTGGCCTATCTTTTTACAAAGGATGGTCGTTTATGAAGGCTGAGAGAGGATTTCCCCGATGCATCATCACTCAGAAAGGAACCCGGTGGGTGGAGCAGGGGCATCCCTGGATCTACGAGGGAGAGGTGATCCGGGAGGAAGGAGACTGCGAAAACGGCGCTCTGGCGGACGCGGTCAGCGAAAAAGGGAAATATCTGGGCACCGGCTTCGTCAGCAGAAACAGCAAGATCCGCCTGCGGCTGGTGTCCCGCAACGCCAATGACCGCTTCGACGAGGCCTTCTGGCGACGCCGGATCCAGTACGCCTGGGATTACCGCAAGACCGTCATGGGGGAAGACATTCACTGCTGCCGGGTAATCTTTGGCGAGGCAGACGGCTTCCCGGGTCTGACGGTGGACCGGTTCTCTGACATTCTGGTGACCCAGACCCTTTCCGTCGGCATGGAGCGGATCAAGCCCATGCTGTTCCCCCTGCTTGTTCAGGTGCTGCGGGAGGACGGTCAGGAGATCCGGGGTCTTTACGAGCGCAACGACGTAGCCATCCGAGCCCTGGAGGGCATGGAGCAAAACAAAGGGTGGTTCCCCCTGCCGGGAGAAGCTCTGCCGGAAAGCCCGGTCACCGAGATCCGGGAAAACGGCATCTATTACAGTGTAGACGTGGAAAACGGGCAGAAGACCGGGTTCTTCCTGGATCAGAAATACAACCGTCTGGCGGTGGCAAAGCTGGCGAAAGGAAAGCGGGTTCTGGACTGCTTCACCCACACCGGCTCCTTTGCCATGAACGCCGCCCTGGGGGGCGCGGAGCATGTGACGGCGGTGGACGTGTCCGCTTCCGCCATCGAAATGGCAAAGGCCAACGCCGCGCGCAACGGCCTGACGGACCGGATGGATTTCGTGGTGGCCGATGTCTTTGACCTGCTGCCGGAGCTGGCCGCCAAGGGGAAAGCGCCCTACGACTTCATCATCCTGGATCCGCCCGCCTTCACCAAATCCCGGAAGACAGTCAGCAGCGCCGAGCGTGGCTACAAGGAAATCAACCTCCGGGCTCTGAAGCTGCTGCCCAGAGGCGGGTATCTGGCCACAGCTTCCTGCAGCCACTTCATGCCCTCAGACCTGTTCGTCAAGATGCTCCGCTCCGCCGCGTTGGATGCCGGTGTGGAGCTTCGCCAGATCGAAGCCCGCCAGCAGGCCCCGGATCACCCCATTCTTTGGAACGTACCGGAGACAGATTACCTGAAATTCTACCTGTTTCAGGTGGTATAAGAAAAAATTTTTTCAAAAACTCCCTGCCGGTTTTGTCCGGCAGGGAGTTTTGGGTTATGTCAGTCGGTAGGCGGAGTTGGAAACCTTTTCTCTGCTGATCAGCTCCTTGGTCTGCTTGTCATACTTTCGAGCGTAGACATTGGCGTAGCTCTGCAGCGAGTCTTTGCCGTAGGTGCTTTCCAGCTCTATGTAATAGTCCTTCTCATCTGTGCCCAGCAGCTGGACCTTCATTTCGTTGTCCTCCAGCTTCGCCGTGATCTTGATGGGGAAATGGGTGTTGTTCCGGAATCGGAAATCCGGTCCTCCCCAGCTCACCGCCGCGTCCTGGCCCGGCGGGGTGTAGCTCACTTCCATACCGTGGTTCACCCGCTCCACGATTTCCAGTTCCGCAGTCAAGGCACAGACATACAGCACCGAGGAGCCCTGACACACACCGCCTCCGGCGCTCCGGCTCTCCAAAAAGCCCGTGAAGGATTCACCATAGAGGAAGCCCCGTTCCACCGTCCGCTCTCCCACCGTATCATTGTAGGAGAAGGTCTCTCCCGGCTGGATCACCGTTCCGTCCAGGAAGCCGCAGACCAATCCCAGATTGTTCACAATATTGGGGCGGTTGGAGTGGCCGGAATTATAAGCCCCCAGTACATCCCGGAAGTAGACATCGTCTCCCAGGATCTCCGGTGCCTGGGTCCGCAGGGGGATGGCAACGGTTTCGCCGTATTCCGCGTCCGCCATCAGGGTCTTTGCTTCCTCCAGATCAAAATCATAGCCGTAAACCCCATCCAGCCGGGCATAGGTCTGCAGATTCAGAGACGCGTCCACCGGTTCCGTACAGACTTCCCGGTAAACCGCCTTCAGGTCCGGTGCCTCCGGCAGCGTCTGGGGTTCGGGAAGCACCACCTCCACCAGCAGGCAGCCCCGGTCATAGGCATCCAGCACCTGGGCAAGGACAGCTTCCACATCCAGCTTCTCTTCCGGCGTTCCCAGCGTCAGCAGCAGGGTCTGGCAGGGCGCGGTTTCGTCAAATTCTGTTTCCGTCAATGCGGGCTTCTGCCCTTCCAATTCATAATGCCAGTCGGAGAATTCCACATCGTATTGATCGGCGTAGTCCTGCAGAGCAGAACGGATTACCTCCTGATCCAGCTGCAGGAACGGCAGCAGACCCAAATCCCGTTCCTCCTGAGTGCTGTCCCGTCCGTAGGCGAAGGCCGCCTTTACCGCCTCTGGGACCGAAAGCTTCTCGTGTGTAGCATCCGGTGCCAGGTGCAGCTCCTCCTGGGGCAGGCGAATCACCATATCCTCCTGTGCCAGACGATCAGCGGTATCTTGCAGCGCCTTTCGGGCCTCGGAGCGGGTCATGCCGCCTACATCCAATCCGGCAACGGTCACGTCGGACACGATCCGATTTCCATAGGGGTCTAAAGCAGCCTTCACGCCAAAGCCCGCCGCGGCAATGGCACAGACGGCCGCAATCATCCCCAGAGCAAGCTTCCGGGAGATGTTTTTTTCTCTGTTTTTCATGATGGCGTTTCCTTTCAGATCTGGAAGTAACATGCCCACAGGGGGCGAAGCTTACAAGTTATTTTATTATACCAGAATTTTCCCCATTTTCAACAAGCTATCCAGTCAAATACCGGTACAATACAGCTGTCTTTCTGCCAATCCAGAAAACCCTCCCCGCAAAGACATGCAGGGAGGGCAGAAATATGGGAAATAAAGAACCAGTTACCGGGCCGCAAAAGAGACTTGATCGGAAAGGATTCTTTCCAGACAACTATTCAGTCGTGACCAGAAAACGTCAGGTAAATGATCGTTTAGCGCAGCACCCATCGTAGGGGCCGATGCCCACATCGGCCCGCAGGGATAGCCCATTTTTTGAACCAGGCTGCGGCGAATTCGGACGCTGTGCAAGGGCCGATGTGCCTCAATCGGCCCCTACGGTGGTGCAAACGTAAACGATCATTTACAGCAAGATATTTCGGTTCGACTGAATAGATACCTTTCCAGTTTTATTCTGCAGCTTGCCGGAAATCTGTCAAAAGGGAACGGGGAAAGGTTGCTTTTTCTTTTCAGCTCTGTTACTATAAATGCAATCTATTCAAGGAAGGGATGCTCCATGTTCTTTTTTGCTCCGCTGATCGCGGCTCCGGTCTATTACCTGATGATTGCCTATGTGCTTGCCGCAGTGGTGCCTGCTATTTTTCTCATGCGCTACATCTACAAGCAGGACCGCATTGAGCGGGAGCCGCCCTGGCTGCTGGTCAACCTGATTTGGCGCGGGGTTCTGGCGGCGCTGGCATCCATTGTGCTGGAGCTTTTGGGGCAGTCCATTCTGGATGCCCTGGTGTCCCCGGACAACCCCAACTATGTGATCCTGCTGGCCTTCCTGGTGGTAGCCGTCGTGGAGGAAGGGTGCAAGTTCTTCTTCCTGTACCGCCGAACCTGGCACGATCCCAACTTCAACTTCCGTTTCGACGCCATCGTCTACGCGGTCTTCGTCTCCCTGGGCTTCGCCGCCTTTGAAAATGTGAAATATGTATTCAGCTACGGCCTGTCCGTGGCCCTTCCCAGAGCCATTCTGGCTGTTCCGGGCCACATGGGCTTCGCGGTCTTTATGGGCATCTTCTATGGCCGGGCCAAGCGCTGCTATGACCGGGGCAACCTGTTCGGCTGCCAGGTCAATCTGGTGCTGGGCTACCTGGCGGCGGTACTGCTCCATGGTGTCTACGACACCTGCTGCATGAGCGGAACGGAGCAGTCCACGCTGGTTTTCGTGGTGTTCGTGCTCGTTATGTACCTGGCCGTCTACCTGCTCATCAAGCACGAGTCAAAAACGGACGCGCCTGTATAAGTCCGTCAACCAGTCTCCGGCTTTTGCGTTATTGTTCCGCCTGTTTGGCTTCCACCCAGGCCCGGATCTCGCTCTCCGGGGTGTCCGTGACAACATAGCGCGTCACATAGCCGCCCCACATGCCGTCACAATTCTCTTGCTCAATTTCCGTCAAATTCCCGTTTTCGTCAAACCGGTAGGTGTACAGCGTACAGGGATTCTCTGCCGCATTCTGAGAATAGGAATAGGCCAGCCGGATCTCCCTGTCGCTAATCAGGCCATAGCCCTGGGGGAAGTAGATAGAGTCATACTCAGATTCATAGAAGCTGCGCTTGAGCCACAGGCCGTAGAAGATTCCGTCCGGCTCTTGCACCGCGCTGTGAGAATACCCTCCCGCGTTGTTGTAGAAATCGATGACCATGGTATCGCCATACTTCCAGTCTACCTCGGTCATATGGAAGCCATCCTCATAGGCGCTGTAGCTGGACTCATATTTCTCCACCCGGTAATTGCCGCTCTGAATCTTTTCGATAGCGGCGTCCACCCGGGCCAGGGCCTCTTCCCCGCCTTCTCCGAAGATTCCTCCGGTCTGGTAAATGGCAAATTCCGCGTACTGGATGATGGACTCCGTTCCATTGTAGAACCGCTTGCCCATGCGGTAGACACCGGCATCCAGCTTGCCGTAGACCGAGGACCAATCCACCTGCCGCATGGCGGTTTGGCTGACGATTTGGATGGTTTCCTCGCCCCAGCTGGCCTGGGTATCGTCGCCGCCAAGGCGCTGCCAGTCGTTGCCGATTTTCTTTTCCAGCCAATAGTTTCCGTCCGTGGTGTAGTTGGACACGCCCACAGTGTCGGTGCCGATCCAGACTTCACCGCCATTGGGGGACAGCAGATCATCGTCCACCCGGAAGAAGATCCCCCAGGGAGAATTATTCGTGGCATCAAAGGCATCTGATGTGTTGTAAGAGCCTATGCTGGAAATATATTCGCTGTAGTACATGGTTCCCGGCGCCGCGGTCTCCAGGCGCTGCACCTGCTCCGCAATGACCGTTCCGTTTCCGTCCATGGTCTGCACCAGCCTATCCACAGATTTCAGCTGGCCGTCTTCATAGAACCGGAAGGTATCGATTCCCTGATAGGCCGTGCCCTTGTAGTCCGCCCAGACGGAGCGGAAGGTCACTTCCTCCTGGGAGATCACAGACTGCCCCTCCGGGAACAGGAACTGCCGGTTCTGATCCACCTGGAAGGCCGCGTCCCAGCCTTGCACGGCGTAAAGGGCATTCTCCGAATTATTGCTGGACACGCAATACTCGCCCAGATAATGGTCAACACGAACACCGCTGCCGCTCTTGGTGATCCGCTTGGTGGGATAGATTTCCCCATCCGGGGCGGTTTCCGACAGCAGCACCGAGTATTGGCTTCCGGTCAGGCTGGACAATGCCTTTTCGCACCGATCCAGGGCTGCCTCCTGATCGGAGGGCAGGTCCTCCCGATAGATGTGGAAAGCGGCCCGGAACGTGGCGGAGTCGCTGACACTCTCAATGGTTTGACAGATCCGGTAATCGCCTGCAGGCAACGGGCCATAATTCAGCTCCCAGTCCAGCTCCTCCGGCATATACTCCACCGCTCTATGCCGGGTCTGGGCGAACCCGATTTGGAAATCTTCAAAGACCGTGGTCTTCCCGGACCGGCTGGGAACGCTCTCCCATGCGCTGCCGTTCCATTTTTCCAGAACGCTGTCCTTCATAGTGATGGTTTCCGAGGCAGCTGCGAACCGTTCCTCCACCACATAGACCATCTTACCGCCAGTGGAAGAGGTGGCGTCCATAATCACATCCACGCCCCAGTCGGGATTCGGCTCCATCTCCGGCAGCACCGCAGGTGTAAACTTGGCGGGGTCCTCCTGGCTGATCTCCCGCAGAGGCACGTCGGCGTCCACCGGCACCTCCACCACGGTTTTGGGACTGGTCATCAGACACACGCCCACAAACACAAAGGCAATCACTGCCAGCAGGCAGATCCAGAAGCCGGGCTTGCGGTAATTCAGAATAGACTTGATCCGGTATTTCACACTGATCTCTCCGAAGGCCACAGGGCAGGCCGCATAATGGACTTGATTCGTACTGCACCGCAGAAGCGCGGACGAATAGGCCTTCCGCTCGTCCAGCTCCATGAACTGGATCACCCGCTCGTCGCAGGCCATTTCGATATCCTTGCACAGCAGGATATAGCTGACCCACACCAGGGGATTGAACCAGTGCAGGGCCAGAGCCAGGAAACCGATCATCTTGATCCAGTGGTCGCCCTTGTCCAGATGGGTCCGCTCGTGGGCCAGGATCTGCTTGCGGGTTTCCTTGGACATACCGGTGGGGATATAGATTTTCGGCTTGATGAAGCCCAGGACAAAGGCGGTTTCAATCCTGTCGGATTCCCAGCCCCCGGGGACCTTCACCGCGTCCATCACCCGCAGGCGCAGGCGGATGTAGGATACCAGGCTGTAGATGCCGATGACCGCAGCCATAACGATCCAGATTCCCATCAGGACGGTGGAAAGACTCGCCGGAACCGTAATGCGGATGTTCTGGGGCTGTAGGCTGAAGGAACTCTCCAGGGGGATCGGCATCAGAAGCCGGAGCCCCGCCAGCATCCACAGCATACAGATGTATTTCTTGGGAGCCTTGTGCAGAATCAGCCGCAGGAGCAGCACCGCCAGGATGACGATGCTCCCGTGAAAGCTGGTGGTCAGTATGGTTTGGAAGAATGCGTTCATACTCCGTCCTCCTGAAAACGGTCGATCAATGCCCGGAGCTGATCGACCTCCATTTTTGTCAGCTTGCTGCTCTTGGAAAAGGCCGCGATGAAGGCGGGCATGGAGCCCTCGAAGGTCTCCTCCACCAGTTCTTCCAGCCGGGCGCTCTGGGCCTGCTCCTTGGAAATCCGGGAAGATACCATGGATTTTTCATTTTGAATCACGCCGCGCTCACACAGTCTGCGAATGACCGTATAGGTAGTTGACTTGGACCAGCCCAGCTGATCCCGGCACAGGGTGACCAGCTCCGTGGAATTCACCGGCTCATGCTCCCACAGCAGCAGGCAGAACCGGTACTCACTTTCAAAAATTTTCGGCGTTTCCATGGGGTAAACTCCTTTCATTTTTTACTGAAAAGGAACTGCCTTTTCCCCGTTGCAGGTGATGGTGCCGCAGTCGTAGATCCGGAAAACCGGTCCGCCCAGATCCCGGAAGGAGTTGCCGTCCACATTCACGGCATCGCAGTTGGTAAACTCCACGCCGCCTACGCTGCATTCATAGATCTCATTGTTCACGATCTGCATATTTTTGCTGCTCTCGCCCATAACCCCCAAGGTGCCACAGCCAAACAGGCCGCAGTCTTCCACCAAAACGTCCCGGCTGTTCCGGAAGCACAGCACGCCGCCCATACAGTAACCGGGCTCTTTGGTATGTCCAGCGGTAAAGCCTACGGTATGAATATTGCTGCAATTTTCAAAGGTGAGCACATAGGCATATCTGGGAACGCAGGAAATCACATTGGCACCGTGGTCTTCGCCGCTGCCACGGATGGTCAGATTGGACACATTGGCAATCCGCAGTTCGGGACCGTCATAGCCATCGTTCCAATAATAATACGCCCCATCCGTCTCGCCGTATCCCGTTGCTTCGCTCAGATCGATCAGCTCCGCGTTCAGAAGAATCTCGGTATTGGGAGCAATGGCTGCCAGGAATTCATCCGCAGTGGCAACCGCGACTTGGTTCTGTTCTTCGGTAATCACCGGCGTGATTTCGACCACAAAGTCCGCGCCAGCTTCGGCAGGCGCTTCCGTGGCTACGGTTTCCGGAACCGTTTCTGCAGGAACGGTTGTTTCAGGCGCTGCCGCAACGGCTTCCGGAGCGGATTCCACAGCGGTGGTTTCCTGTGCAGAATTGGAAGCACAGCCGGCAATCAGCGTTAAACTCAGCAGTGCTGCAGTAATAATCAGCTTCTTGGTTTTCATTCAACATTCATCCTTTCTGTTTTTCATCAGAGATCACCTGACGCGCAATACGGCAAGCAAGGCGATCGCCATTGCGGCCAGAAGTGTGGATATTGGGGAACCGATCATATGTTTCCCTCCCATGTTTGCCAAAGTAGATTTAATGCATTAAATCTTATGCATGAAGTTTAACACAATAAATCTATTCTGTCAAGACGCAAGTAAACTGATTTCTCCGGAAAAATAAAAAAACTACTCCAAACGGAGTAGCTTTTTATGTTGGCGACCCGGAACGGACTCGAACCGTCGACCTCCAGCGTGACAGGCTGGCGTGCTAACCGACTGCACCACCGGGCCAAGAACAATATGGATTATAGCAGAAACCAGTGCTTTTGTAAAGACCCAATTTTTTCTTTTTTCAGCCCCGATTTTGGAAAATTCGGTGTCTTGCGAAAGAAGAAAGAAAAAATCCGCAAAGCGAATCAAACAATTGATTTCTAGTAACTATTCAGTAGCCATGTAGAGGCAAGTTTCTCCACAAGGCAAAATGACGAACGGACTATGGATAGCAAGAAATTATTCTTCCATCCAAATCAGATATGCTGTAAAATAAGCGTAAGGGCGCACTTCTATACGGATTAAACCCGTATGTGCACTCTGTGAGACCGAACAGCTCGGTCCCCTGCGGCAATCCTTGCATGAAAATAGGCGTGACCACTTCCGTCATGCCTTTTGCCTATTTAACTGTCTTACGAACACCCCGCTAAAAGCAGCTCGTTTTGGAAGCAGAACGGGAATATATCCCAGGGTGGATAAAAAAGAAGCTGCTTTACGCAGCTTCTTTTTTATGGAGCGGGTGACGAGGCTCGAACTCGCTACCTCCACCTTGGCAAGGTGGCGCTCTACCAGATGAGCTACACCCGCGAGGAACATAACTTATTATAGCGATTTTTCCCGAAATGTCAAGCCCCTTTTTTGAATTCTTCCAAAATATTATCCGGCTCCGTAACGGTGGTTTCCTCCGGCAGGACAGTCTCCTCTGCCATAGTAGGCAGCGGCAGAGTTTCTTCCTCAGGGTCCGCCATTACCGTCGTTTCCGCAGACTGACTCTCCCGATCTTCCGGCACTACCGCACCTGTGCAGACAGGATAGGCAGAATAATCCCACACATAGTTGCGCATCTCGCTGTCGGTATATTCCCGGTAGCCGCCCTGCTCGCTGCTGCGCAGAAGATCTACATGGTAGTAATACCCATTATCCAGCACCATATTCCATGTCCAAGGTTCTCCGGCGTGAGTCCCGGTGACAATCTGGCACTTCAACCCAGCCCCACGGCACATGGCGGCGTAGACCGTGGCAAAGGCCCGGCTGTCCCCTACCCCGTGGCGCAGCAGGCTGTAGGCCGGGGTGATGGAGGTCTCCACGGTATAGTCAAACCGCTCCATCAGGAAGGCGTAGAGCTGGGAGAATTTCTGCCGGTCCGCGCCCTCGCCGCTGACATACAGCGACGCGGCATTAAACACAGGCTCCACCTGGGACTGCATCTGCCGCAAAACGTCACGGCTGTTCTGGTAGGTGAAGATCAGCTCCACCACCCTGGATTTCCCTCCGCCATGCGTATTCACCGTAACTTGAGGCGTCTCCATGACGATCTGCGGGTGCTCCACCGCATAGTTCTCCACAATCTGGATAAAATCACGGTCTTCATACGTCTCCACCAACAGGACCAAACTGGGATCGAAGCTTTTCAGTGCCTGGACAACCGCTGTCTCCACCGCTTCCATATTCTCCAGCTTTCGGATCCGCCGGATCTGGGCCCAGCTGTAGCGATAGGTAATCGTCACCGCCAAAGCAGGCTTGCCGCCGCTGGTGCCACGTTCACACACGATATCCTCCACTGCGTAAGCGCCCATGGGATAGGTACCCTTGGCATAGCGCACCGCCAGAGCCACGCCGTTTTCCACCATGTTGGAGGGATATTCCGCCACATTGATAACGGCAGACTCCGTTCCGGAGGCGATCAACTCCTCCAGGGCATCCAGCAGTTCCTGGTAGTTGGCGGCGGAGATCACGCCGGTCTGCTGGCTCTGCTCCTGCTCCCGGTGAGGCGCTACGCTGACATAATTGCCGTCCAGCCAGCTGCAGCCGGTAAGCAGCAGGCTGACTACAGCAAACAGGCACACCATTTTCCGCTTCATAACGCCCCTCCTTGCTTCTTCGTGGATATTACGAAATCGAGTTTTTGGAATAGTGGGAGAAGCCGTCTCCCAGAACCTGGTGGGCCTCCTGGACGATGACAAAGGCGTTGGGATCGATCTCCATCACCAATTCCTTCAGCTCCGCCACCTGCTGTTTTTTCACTGCTGCCAGCACCACCTTGGTGCTGTGATGGCTGTAGGTGCCCTCGCCGTGGAGGAATGTGGCGCCCCGGTCCAGCTTGGTTCCAATCGCCTGCGCAATGGCTTCATACTCCGAGGAAATAATCAGGGCCACCTTGGAATAATCGAAGCGGTAAATCACCGCGTCCACCACCTGCCCGCAGATAAACACCGCCACGCCGGCATACAGCGCTTTGCTCACATCCCGGAACACCAGGCCCGTCAGAACCACCACAACGGCGTCAAAACACAAGGATATCTGTCCAATCGGTACGTTGCGGTAGCGCAGCTTCAGCAGCCGCACCAGAATGTCGGAGCCGCCGGTGGAGCCGCCGGAAAGATAGACCACACCCAGGCCCAAACCGCACAGCGCGCCGCCGTAGAGGGCGCTGACCAGCACGTCCGGACAGGGAAAGGGGATCAAAGCAAAGGTGTCAATCAGCACAGAGCTGACCAGCAGGCCAATGAGAGAGCCCGCGAAAAACCGCTTGCCGATCTTCATGCCGCCCAAAATGAACAGGGGCAGGTTAATCACAATGGTCATGAAACCCACGCTGCCGAATCCCAGCAGCTCCACCAGAACCATAGCCAAACCGGAGATGCCGCCGGGGTTGAGGCCGTTGGGCTCCAAAAACAAGGAAAATCCCGCCGCAAACACCACGCTGCCGACTAAGGTGGCAGCGATCCAGCCGAATTTATGCCACACCGCTTTCATAGTTCTCCTCCTGACAGATCATATCAAACATCAAAGGTCTGCTGCTTCTCCGGCGAATCCTCCTCCTTCAGCAGCATACCCGCGGAAGGAATGGTTTTGCTGCGATAGCGGCTCTGGTTCACAATGCCGCTGTCCTCCAGAAGCACCGCATCCTTCAGCACCGCTTTTTTCTTCAGGGTCATCACCGCCACGCCAATGGTATTGCGGGTGGTCTTGGGCAGCAGTTGGGCCGTGGAGATGATGGCGGCCCGGTCATCCGTGGAATACAGCACGATCTGTGTGTCTGTCTCCAGCGCCAGAGCCTTCACCAGGGGACTCTTGTCGGAGTATGCCCCGGTCAGCTTCTTGCGGTTGGTTTTTGTCTCGTAGGCGGACAGAGGAACCTTCGCCGCCTTGCCGTTTTCGAACAGGAACAACACAAAGCCCTTGTAGTCCCCGCAGAAGACCAGAGCCGCCATGTTTTCCCCTGTCTCGAAGCCCAGCTTCTGGGGCAGATAATCGCCCAGCTGCGACGCCTTGCCGTCGTCGAAGTCCGAAAGCCGGGACTTGTAGCACTGGAATTTGTCGGTGAACACCAGGAACTCCGCCTTATTGGTGGTCTCTCTGGTCAGCAGCAGACTGTCCCCTTCCTTGAACTTCTGCTCGCCGCTCATGCGCAGGGACTGCTGGGTGATTTTTTTCAAATAGCCCTCTTTGGAGACGAAGACGGTAACCGGGTAATCCGGCGTCTGCTCCTCCTCGTCCTCCTCCACGATCTGCGCAAAGTTGTAGACGATCTCGGTTTTCCGGGGCTTACCGTATTTCTCGGAAACCCCCTGCAGCTCCTTGATGATGACGTTCTTCAGCTTCCGGGGGCTGTTCAGGGTATCCCGCAGATCGGTGATCTCCTTCTCCAGCTGGTCGATGGCCTTGGTCTGTTTCAGGATGTATTCCTTGTTGATGTTGCGCAGCTTGATCTCCGCCACGAAGTTAGCTTGGATCTCGTCGATGCCGAAGCCAATCATCAGGTTGGGAACCACTTCGCTCTCCAGCTCTGTCTGACGGATGATGGCCACAGCCTTGTCGATATCCAGCAGAATCCGTTCCAGACCCCGCAGCAGGTGGAGCCGATCCTCCTTCTTCTGGATCTGGTAGAAGATCCGGCGCTTGATGCAGTCCGTCCGCCAGGCAATCCACTCCTCCAGGATCTCCCCCACACCCATCACCCGGGGCATTCCGGCGATGAGGATGTTAAAGTTGCAGGGGAAGCTGTCCTGCAGGGGGGTCAGCCGGAACAGCTTCTGCATCAGCTTGTCCGGGTCCACGCCCCGTTTTAAGTCGATGGTCAGCTTCAGCCCCCCCAGATCGGTCTCGTCCCGCATGTCGGCGATCTCCTTGATCTTCCCCGCCTTGATGAGCTCCGCCACCTTGTCCATGATGACCTCGGTGGCTGTGGAATAGGGGATCTCGGTGATCTCGATCAGATTGCCCTCTTTCACATAGCGCCACTTGGCCCGGAGCTTGAAGCTGCCCCGGCCGGTGGAATAGATCTCCCGGGCGGCTGCCTCATCGAACAGCAGCTCCGCTCCGGTGGAGAAGTCCGGCCCCGGCAGGGTTTCCAGAATGTCGTGGTCCGGATTCTTCATCAGGGCGATGGTGGTATCGCAGACCTCTTTCAGGTTGAAGGAACAGATATTGGAAGCCATGCCCACGGCGATGCCCTGGTTGGCGGACACCAGCACGTTGGGGAAGGTTGTGGGCAGCAGCGCCGGCTCCTTCATGGTGGCGTCGTAGTTGTCCACCATGTCCACGGTGTCGCAGTCGATGTCCCTGAAAATCTCATTGCAGATGGGATCCAACTTAGCCTCAGTGTATCGGGCGGCAGCGTAGGCCATGTCCCGGGAGTAGACCTTGCCGAAGTTGCCCTTGGAGTCCACAAAGGGGTGCAGCAGGGTCTCGTTGCCCTTTGCCAGGCGAACCATGGTCTCATAGATGGCCGCGTCGCCATGGGGGTTTAAGCGCATGGTCTGGCCCACGATGTTGGCGGACTTGGTCCTGCCGCCGGTTAACAGCCCCATCTTGTACATGGTGTACAGGAGCTTCCGGTGGGAGGGCTTGAAGCCGTCGATCTCCGGAATGGCCCGGGAGACGATGACGGACATGGCATAGGGCATGTAATTGATCTCCAGGGTCTCGGAGATTGGCTGCTCTGTGGTGGAGCCAAGGAGGCCCATGATGCCGTCGGTATTCACATTTTTCTTCTTCTCAGGTTCTTGCTTCTTTCGTGCCATATTGCACTCCTTATCGTAAATGCCCCCTATGCCCTCCCCGCTGGGGAGGGTGCCCCGAAGGGGCGGGTGAGGCATCTCCCCGAAGGGGAGGTTTTATTTGATTCGTTCATTCACGGTTTGGTCAATGGTCAGACATACGCCATCAAAATTTCGCAGCACATCCGTGTTGGAGAAACGCAAAACAGAAATACCGATCCTGTTCAGATATGCGCTTCTGTACAGATCATACTGCTGGCCCTCCGGTTCATAATGCTGCGAACCGTCCAATTCAACCGCCAGTTTTGCTGTGGCGCAGTAAAAATCCAGAATAAAGTTTCCAAAGGCTACTTGTCTGCGGAAGCGGAAAGGGTAACTGCGGAGGTATTCGTACCACAGCTTTCGCTCTTCTTTGGTCATATTTTTCCGCAGTTCTTGCGCGCGAGGGGTTAATTTGCTGTTATGTTCCATAGTTTCTCCCCGCCTCAGTGCAGGCATTACCGAAGGATGGTACTGCCCTCATCCGTCACGGCTTCGCCGTGCCACCTTCCCCAGAGGGGAAGGCATTGTTAGGAAATATCCGCCAGTTCCAGATATTTCGCGCCGTTTTCCGCGATGAAGTTCTTCCGCTCCGCCAGACTGTCTCCCAGGAGGATGTCAAAATAGTGGGCGGTGCGCTCAGCGTCCTCGGGCATGACCTTGATGAGCCGCCGGGTCTCGGGGTTCATGGTGGTCATCCACATCATCTCCGGGTCGTTCTCGCCAAGGCCTTTGGAGCGCTGGATGATGACCTTTTTGCCCTCCAGCTCCTTCAGAATTTTCACTTTTTCCTGCTCGTTGTAGGCAAACCAGGTCTTGTCCTTGTAGGTGATCTCAAACAGGGGAGATTCCGCGATGAACACATAGCCGTCCCGGATCAAAGTGGGGCACAGCCGGTAGAGCATGGTCAGGATCAGGGTGCGGATCTGGAAGCCGTCCACGTCGGCATCGGTGCAGATGACCACCTTGCTCCAGCGCAGGCTGGAAAGATCAAAAGAGGACAGCTCCTTGGCCTTTTTCCCCTGAACCTCCACGCCGCAGCCCAAAACCTTCATCAAATCGGTAATGATAGGAGATGCGAAAATCTTATTGTAGTCCGCCTTCAGGCAGTTCAGGATCTTTCCGCGAACCGGCATAATGCCCTGGAATTCCGCGTCCCGGCTCAGCTTGACGCTGCCCAGTGCGGAGTCGCCCTCCACGATATACAGCTCCCGGAGGTTGGTGTCCCGGCTCCGGCAGTCCACAAATTTCTGGACCCGGTTGGCGATGTCGATGTTGCCGGAGAGCTTCTTTTTTACGTTGCTCTTTGTCTTTTCGGCGGATTCCCGGGCCCGTTTGTTCACCAGGATCTGCTCCGCCGCACGATCCGCCTCCTGCCTGTTCTCAATGAACCAGACCTGAAGCTGCTCCTTGAAGAACGCGGTCATGGCATCCTGGGTGAACTTGCTGTTGACGGACTTCTTCGTCTGGTTCTCAAAGCAGCCGATGGTGGAGAAGCAGTTGGTCACCAACACCAGACTGTCCTGGATGTCCTGGAACAGGATCTTGCTCTCGTTCTTGGTATATTTGTTGTTGTCCTTCAGGAACTTATCAAATGCCGCAGTGAACCCCAGGCGAACCGCCCGGTCCGGGCTGCCGCCGTACTCCAGCCAGGAGGAGTTGTGGTAATACTCGATGTGGCTGACCTGCTTGGAAAAGCAGAAGGAGGCGGTGATCTTCAGCTTCATCTCCGGGCGGTTTTCCGCGTCCCTGCCCCGGCGCTCCGTCTCCCAGAAGGTGGGCATGGTGAAAGCATTGTCCCCCACCAGCTCCTCAATATACTGCTTGATGCCGCCCTGGTAGCAGAATTCCTCGGTCTCAAATTTACCCCCCACCTGGCTGCGGAACTGGAAGGTGACCCCCGGATTCACCACTGCCTGGCGGCGCAGCACATCCCGATAGTATTCCACGGGAATGTCGATATCCGTAAAGACCTGCCTGTCCGGCTTCCAGTGGAATTTGGAGCCGGTCTTCTTCCGGTCTGCGGGTTCCTTTTTCAGGCCGCCCTTATTGCGGCCCTTTTCAAAATGCAGATCATACCGGTAGCCGTCCCGGCGGATGGTGGCATCAAAGTATTCCGAAGCGTACTGGGTTGCGCAGGAGCCCAGACCGTTGAGGCCCAGGGAATACTCATAGTTTTCGCCGTTTTCGCCGTACTTGCCGCCGGCGTACATCTCGCAGAACACCAGCTCCCAGTTGTAGCGCTTCTCTTTCTCGTTATAATCCACGGGACAGCCCCGTCCGAAGTCCTCCACTTCCACGCTGAGATCCTCATAGCGGGTGACGATGATGGTATCGCCGTGACCCTCCCGGGCTTCATCAATGGCGTTGGAGAGAATCTCAAACACCGCGTGCTTACAGCCCTCCAGGTCGTCAGAGCCGAAGATCACCGCA
Organism: Faecousia sp.; assembly: GCA_051867395.1. GTDB lineage: Bacteria > Bacillota > Clostridia > Oscillospirales > Oscillospiraceae > Faecousia. The sequence continues at coordinate 59,854 of JBJDYN010000063.1, forward strand.
GGACGTTTGCGCACCCGGTCCTCGCCCTTGAGCATGGAGATGCTGGAATTGCCATACTGTTCTTGCTGCTTTTTACTAGCCATGTTTCATACCTGCCTAAGCTTGCCATAATAAATCTATTGTATTATATGCAAAAATGAAAAGAAAGTCAAGAAATGGGATTTTTCCATTCCCGTGCGCAATAAGCTGCCCAATTTGGTGAATACTATCTGCAAAACAAACGCTGATTCAGAATTGTGTTTCTACTATAAATGATCGTTTATCTGCGTTAGCAGCGTCCTCGCCTCTCCCTTTGGGAGAGGTGGCCCGGCGAATGCCGGGTCGGAGAGGGCCATCGTTCCCCTCTCAGTCACGCCTTCGGCGTGCCAGCTCTCCCAAAGGGAGAGCCAAGAGCTACACAGATAAACGATCATTTATCTTTGTCTCCAGAGTTTTCGTCAGCGTTTCGCAAAGGAGTCGATCAAATGGAATCCATCTGGACAAGCACGGCGCATATGCCCCATTTCCCGCCGCTGTGGGGAGAAACCTGCACCGATGTGCTAATCATTGGCGGAGGCATGGCTGGACTGCTTTGCGCATATCAGCTACAGCAGACCGGTGTCCGATGCGCCGTGGCGGAGGCGAAAACCATCGCCGGAGGCGTCACCAAAAACACCACCGCCAAAATCACCTCCCAGCATGGGCTGGTTTACCGGCAGCTTTTGGACCGTTTCGGCCCGGAGCGGACAACGCTCTATTACCAGGCAAATGAACAGGCTTTGGCAAAATATCGGGAATTGTGCCGGAGCATCGACTGCGATTTTACAGTACAGGACAATTTTATTTATTCCAAAGACAATCGTCAATCCCTGGAAGCGGAGCTTTCTGCCCTGGAGGCCATTGGCTGTCCTGCGGAATTTGTCCAGGAGCTTCCCCTGCCCTTCCTCACGGTAGGGGCGGTTAAATTCCGGAATCAGGCCCAGTTCCATCCCCTGAAATTTCTCTCCGCCATCGCCGAGGATCTGACCGTCTATGAAAGCACCCCTGTCCGGGAGCTTACAAAAGTCGCAGCCATTACTGATCACGGGAGGATCTGCGCCGAACGAATCATCGTGGCCACCCATTTCCCCTTCCTGAACAAGCACGGCAGCTACTTTCTCAAGCTTTTCCAGCAGCGTTCCTATGCCCTGTCTCTGGAGAATGCCCAGCCTTTGGAGGGGATGTACCTGGAAGCCCGGGAAAATGGCTTGTCCTTTCGAAGCTTCCGGGGCAGCCTGATCCTGGGCGGCGGCGGACACCGGACAGGAAAGCCCGGTGGCGGGTGGCAAGAGCTGGAGCAGTTTACCCACGCCCACTACCCCCAGGCAAAGATTACCCACCGCTGGGCGACCCAGGACTGCATGACCCTGGACGGCATTCCCTATATCGGTCAATACAGCGCCCGGACGCCGAACCTCTATGTAGCCACCGGCTTCAACAAATGGGGCATGACCTCCTCCATGGTTGCGGCACAGCTGCTGACGGATCTCATCACCGGCAAGAGCAGCCCCTATACAGAGGTCTTCTCCCCCTCCAGAACCGTTCTTCGGCCCCAGCTGGGGATCAACGCCTGGGAAGCAACGCGCAATCTGGTGTCCCTGACGCCCAAGCGCTGCCCCCATATGGGCTGTGCCCTGAAATGGAACCTTCAAGAGCATACCTGGGACTGCCCCTGCCACGGCTCCCGGTTTACCGAAAACGGCAAACTGATCGACAACCCGGCAACGGGAGACCTGAAGAAGCAGAAATCATGACTGCAAAAGGTATACGATATGTGGTCACAACTCCGCTGCGGCGGAAACACCCAAGTAAATAATCGTTTATCGCAGCACCTATCGTAGGGGCCGATGCCCACATCGGCCCGCAGAGATAGCCCCATTTTTTGAACCAGGCTGCGGCGAATTCGGCACGCTGTGCAAGGGCCGATGTGCCTCAATCGGCCCCTACGGTGGTGCAAACGCAAACGATCATTTATATGCAGAATCGATTTGTTCCGATATTGGGGGAACAGGATATCTTGTATCTCCTATCTTTTTATCGCTTTCCCTCTTGTTTTTTCCCACGCGGGCGGTTATAATGTTTTGAGAAACAAATAGGAGGTCATTATCATGGCTGTTAAAATTGAAAAAGAAACCATTATCGGCGACATTCTGGATGTTGCGCCTCAGTCTGCGCCTCTGTTCTTCGCCATCGGCATGCACTGCTTGGGCTGCCCCTCCTCCCGGGGCGAGACCGTTGAGGAAGCCTGCATGGTCCACGGCATCGAGTGCGACTCCTTCCTGGAGCAGCTGAACCACTTCCTGGAGGCTTACGAGGCCAGCGAAGCGGAGAAGAACGCGTAACCCATAACCGGCCATGCCATCCCGGGTCTTGCCGGGATGGCATTTCTATGTAAAGGAGAATTTCCCATGAAGCTTCCCCTTTCCAACCGGCTGCTGGCCTGCTGCGATTTCGTGTCCCCAGGGGACCGGGTGGCGGACATCGGCTGCGACCACGGGTATCTGGGCATCTACCTGCTGAAAAACGGCATTGCCAGCAATGTCATCGCTTCCGATGTGAACGAGAAACCCCTGCAGAGCGCCCTGCACAACGCGGTGAAGTTCGGAGTGAAGGAGCATATGTCCTTCTACCTGTCCAATGGTGTCCGCAGTATTCCCCGGGAGTTTGATGTGCTGGTATGCGCCGGTATGGGGGGCGACACCATGATCTCCATTCTGGAGGCCGCTCCCTGGCTGAAAAATCCCAAATACCGGCTGATTTTACAGTGTCAGAGTAAGCGTCCGGAACTGCGGCGGTATTTAACCCGGCAAGGCTTCGCCATTTGCCGGGAAACCCTGGCCCAGGATGGGAAATTCCTCTACCCCGTAATGGAAGTGGTCTATACTCCCGGGCAAATGCTGACAGCGGCAGAATGCTACATCACTCCCGCACTTCTGGCCAGCGGTTCTCCCCTTCTGCCTGCGTTTCTGAACCGGGTGACCGGCGGGCTGCGGCAGACTGTGGAGGGGCTTTCCCGGACCGGGGGAGAAAAACACGAGGAATATCTGGCAATTCTCGGGGAATTGCAACAATTGGAGGAAACCTATGGCAACCGTGGCTGATATCTTGCATTGCATCGAAACCCTAGCTCCCCGCTCCATGAAGGAGAGCTGGGACAATGTGGGCCTGAACTGCGGCCATCTGGACCGGCAGGTCACCAAAATTCTGGTGGCCCTGGATCCCTTCGCCCATGTGTGTCAGGAAGCAAAGGACTTCGGCGCCCAGCTGCTGGTGACCCATCATGTGCTGATTTTCCAGCCGGGCTTCCTCACCGATGCCGATGAACAGGGACGAAACGCGCTGTTCCTCATCGAAAACGGAATCGCCCATATCAATGCCCACACCAATCTGGATGTGGCTCCCGGCGGGGTCAATGACTGCCTGGCGGCGAAGCTGGGGCTGTCCGGTGTCCGGGTGATCCACCCCAGCGGCGTGGATGAAGCGGGACGGGAATGGGGCCTGCTGCGCTGTGGTTACACGGAAGAACAGTCCCTTGCTTCCTTCCTGACCTTTGTGAAGGAAGCCCTTGGCTGTGAAGGTCTGCGCTATGTGGATGGCGGCAAGCCTGTCCGCAAGGTGGCGGTGGGCGGCGGCTCCTGCGGCTCGGAGATGCTGGAGGCTGTGGATGCCGGGTGCGATACCTTTGTGACCTCCGACATCAAGTACAACCAGTTCTGGGACGCGAAGGATCTGGGGCTGAACCTGATCGACGCGGGACATTTCTATACGGAGAACCCGGTAGTCTTCTATCTCGCCGCTAAAATCCAGGCCGCGTTTCCGGAAGTGGCGGTCAAAATTTCCGAAACCCACCGCGACTGCATGAAATTCTTGTGAAAACGGTTGATTTTTGTTATTCCATCTGCTAGAATAGATGGGTGATTTTTTAAATTTATACCAGAAAGGGTAGAGATACACATGTCCGGACATTCCAAATGGCATAACATTCAGAAAACCAAAGGCGCACAGGACGCCAAGCGTGCGGCAGCCTTCACCAAGATCGCCAAAGAGCTGATCGTGGCCGTGAAGGAAGGCGGCAGCTCTGACCCCGCCTATAACTCCCGCCTTGCCACCGTCATCACCAAGGCCAAGGCCGCCAACATGCCCAACGACAACATCAAGCGCTGCCTGGAGAAGGCGGCGGGCGCCGGCGGCGACAATTACGAATCCATCACCTATGAAGGCTACGGCCCCGGCGGCGTGGCGGTCATCGTGGAGACCATGACCGACAACCGCAACCGCACCGCAGGCTCCATGCGCCACCACTTCGACAAGTTCGGCGGCAATCTGGGCGCCACGGGCTGCGTGTCCTGGAGCTTTGACAAGAAGGGCGTGCTGGTCATCGACAATGAGGACGGCGACTATGAGGAAGATCAGGTCATGATGGACGCCATGGACTGCGGCGCAGACGACTTCGAAGCCGAGGACGACGTGTTCACCGTCTACACCGATCCCGATGACTTCAACGCCGTGGCCGACGCCATGACCGCCAAGGGCTACAGCTTCGTCTCCGCCCAGATCGAAATGGTACCCCAGAACTACCAGAAGCTGGAAAACGAAGAGCAGATCAAGCTGATGGAAAAGCTCATTGACATCATGGAAGAGGATGACGATGTGCAGAACATCTGGCACAACTGGGAGGAGTAATTCCCTGTAAAAAAACTCCGTTTTTTTCAATTACTCTTGGATAACCTTCTGCCGCTCCTTTGTCAACAGATGGCAAAGGAGCGGTTTCTTTGTTAGCAAACCAAAGGCCTTCCCCTCTGGAAAAGGCATAGGCGCTGCCGCGCCACAGCAATCATCCTACTGCAAAACAATCATTTTCAAGAAATAACTGTAGTATGACTGAATCATAATCTAATATTATTGTGAAAGAGGTGATGACTATGAGATGTGCTCTGGCATCGATGGGATTCCGCAACGAGGATTTGACGTACAATAAAAAAGTGATTATGAATACGATGGTGAAATATTCAAAGGCAGTTGACATTGCTATCTTTGGTGAAGCATTTCTGCAAGGCTTTTATGGCGCTACTTTTGATACTGAACATGATGACAAGTTGGCGATTACACAGAACGATTCCATAATCAAGGATATTTCTTCGATCGCAAGGCAATATGCCGTGGCAGTTTCTTTTGGCTTTCTTGAAAAAGCCAACGGTAAATTTTACAGCTCTCAAATGACGATTGACGCTTGTGGTCAGACAATCGATGTGTATCGAAGAGTCTCCCCCGGTTGGAAGGAAACCTTTGCCAATAAGAACTATTGCGAGGGTACCGGCTTCCATTTCTTCGATTTTATGGGGAAAAGAATTGTGATTGGATTGTGTGGAGATTTTTGGTACGAAGAAAATGTTCGAAGCGTGCGTCAATTATTTCCCGACATAGTGTTTTGGCCTGTATATACCGACTTCGATTTTCATGCGTGGAACACAACCATAAAACAGGAATATGCCGCGCAAGCAGGTGAACTCTGCGATAACGTATTGTACGTCAATTCTGTTTGTTTGGATAAAACTGGCGATGAGATTGCGAAGGGCGGCGCTGCCCTCTTTTCCAAGGGAGAAATTGCCCAAGAGGTCCCTGCCGGAAAGGAAGACGTACTGATTGTTGCGGTTTAGCATTTTATCAAAGGCACCACACGAAAGGGGCAATTCTGGCATACGAAACCGTCCATAAACGGTCAAAAACCTCCATAGCGCAAAAAACAGGAAGCACATCTTCTCCGGTTTCCCGGATCGGACGTGCTTCCCTTTTTATGAGGTTATGGATGCTTTGAACTTTTTCGGCTCAAAACCAAGGGGTTTTCCCTCTTACTTCAAGCTCTCCTCAACAGCAACAGCCACAGAGACAGTCATACCGACCATGGGGTTGTTGCCTGTTTGGGTGGTCTCCAGAACTGCTTCAAAACTGTGCAATTCTTCCGAAATGGCACCATATTTTTAGTCGATATTGATGAATATTCGTCTATATAGAGGGGCTTTTTTCAACCTCTTTCAGATGACGTTGGGGCCAAATTGGGGCCACACGCCCCCCTGTTAAGGTATTACTATTTCTCAAAATGTCATTTCAGATGCGTAATTGCACTACATGGGACAAAACAAAAATCTCTTGTCATATTCTTTCGTGTGTATGCCCATATATAACCAAATGCTTGCAGAATATCTCCCTTATTAAAGTCATAACCATCAGGAAATGCTTGGAGATGGCAACCTATCCACATCTCAGAAATATTATTGATTTGCCTCTTATTTACAGAAATAGGACGGACAATGGTGGTTTTATCTACAATCTTCATCGGAGCAATCGGAATTTCGGAATTAACAAATTCCATAGGGGTGGTCAGATAGGTTAGTGGATTGTCATACTCCACTTCGCCTTCAAAATTCATATTGCCATATCCAATGAATTCTGCAATAAACTCAACTGGAGACCCATTCATAAAATCAGACAACTCATCCCTCATAATACCCGACCTACTCTCTAATAGTAAGATACTTTTGCTTCAACGTGGTTACCATCTCGCAGTACAGTACCTTGCATTCAGCATACTCTTCGTTCTCAATATGTGAAAGGCACTGCTGTAAGTATTTTTCCCATATCCCTAGATAAATCATACTCGCATTATCCCTTGTATCAATTTCAGCAACAATTTTTGGCGCAACAAGGTAGTATTCCTGAATCAAGGCCGAACCATCCGGCTGTTTTGACAACCAGCTATCTCTAAAATTCCTGAACGCGGTTAGTTCGTAGCAATCATCGGGCTTATTAAAAGAACGGCATACAGCAGATGTAATAAAGCAGCCACTAGAACTATCGGCGGGAGTAGCTGGCTTAGTAGCCATTTTTTCCTGCGCCGCTGCGGCTTCCTGTAGGTCATATGCTGAGGCAAGGGTTAGATAATACTCCGCTAAGGTTGCATCTTTCGTTAATCCCCATTTTCCGTCTTTATATCCCTGACCCAGATGGAGCAAAGCAAACGGCTCAAGCTGTAAGGCCGCATCTTTGAGCATTTTGATACCCTCAGCTTTTGCACTGGCAGTTGACATAGAGAAGAAAGTACATTTCATGTAGCCCAAATCACCAATAGCCATAATATTGTTTTTGGTTGCCAAATCAGTCATTTGGCGATAACACTCGGTTTTTTCACTATCTTCTGCGCCGCTTCTAAACAGCCAGCTAATCTGTTCCAATACCGTATATGTCAGGAATACATAGAGATACCTCGCTACCAGATCATTTGTTCTCCATTTTTTATCTCTTTGCATAAAGATTCCAACATCCGAATCCGCTGATCCCAGCTTTCTTATGATTACCGGCATTGCTTGAACCGCTCGGGAGCGGTTTCCGCTGGCTGCTTGTGTTTGGTGATAATAAAACACCTTCAATTCGTATAAGGCACACAAGTCATTGTGATATGCAGCCTCCCAGACCACTTCTTCCAGTCCAGAATTTAAATAGTCCAAAAAAGCTTTTCTTCTTTCTCTTATAGTATTGCTGATGGAATGTGCCTCGTTGATTTTTTTCTCATGAGCCTCGATAACACGCCGTTTCTCTTTCAACTTCCCAATATTATCAGACAAATCCAGATAGGGATTATCTTTCAACAATGCTCTGTATTTCTGAATCTTTATGTCTATTTTTTCTGTGGAATTTTCTTCCATCTTGGATATTTCGTTTACTGTTTCGGTATCAAACGCAATAAGTAGGTTCTTGTATTTGCGCCTATTTCCAAAATAACTGGCGAGTTGATGGATTGGTTGTTTATCTCCCTTGTAAATACGATACAACTCAAAATACAACTGAGCTGTGTATGGGGAATCTTGAATACTCTCGCACAGAACGTCAATCGTCGCATCATACAGTTCGTTATTACTGTAATATTTGGTAACATAGTTTTTCGCCCTGGCGAGTGCGCTTTTTGTATCAAACTGAAGGAAAGGAAGTTTACCCTCGTCAGTCAGAATATCCCTTACCGCATAAAAGGTTTTCATGCAATAGTGATGAATTGTTTCCTGAAGACATTCCTCAATGGCGGGATTATTGGCAAGTTCGTGCTTCAATTTAGAAATTTTTGCCCTATCACTTGCATTGGTCAGGCTGTCTCCGATACCACGGAACATGTTTGTTCCCATGTTAAGCGCACCTGCGGTCAGTGCTCCTTTAATTGCACCCCCGATGCCAAAACCACCGCCTTCCCAATATCCCCGCCCTGCTCGTTGAACAGCACGGTATTCTCCCATTGAGATAGCAAGGTCTTCTATTTCTTGCGCTTTCTGATAGATGGGTTCCAAAGCATCTCGGACACCTTCGTTCCCGGCAACCATTTTGCCCAATTCGTTATCATCGATATCGTCTATCCCGTACTCCATCAACACAGAAACACCATAATGGAGAGCATCGATGATTTTATATACAACCGTAGGGATCTCTTCTTCAAACAAACCGTCAAAAGTATGTTTGCGGCTTTTGTAAAAATTAGTAAATTCCTTTTCCAGCACCATGGACTGATTAACAAATTGATTTCTCAAATTATTGTATGTAACCAGATCATTGGAAAAAGAAACCTCTCGGCCTGCAATGGAAAAAGTTCTTCTTGGAGGGTCTTTTCGGACTCGTAGTTCCTCATAGGTACTCTGTGCTGCGGGCAGTCCCTGAGAGATAGCATCAAGTAACAATGCTTCTGCTTTCTCGAAATCAACATCAGTGCCTGATCCGTTCATGTAGAGCAACGCCAACTTGTGTTTTAGGACTGCGCTAGTCTCACCCTGTGAAATCGCAAGCTGATACATCTTACAGGCTTTTGCAAAGTCCTTTGCCGTTCCAATTCCTTGCTCATATATTATTGCCAAATTACCTGATGCATCTTTATTTCCGAGCTCTGAAGCCTTATGTAAATAGGCAATTCCTTTATCGTAATCTCTGGGAACGCCCTGACCATTCAGATGCAGGATACCCAAATTATTCATAGCTTGGTGGCACCCGGACTGTGCTGACTGTCTATACCAATCAATTGCGCATACGATATCTTGCTGTACTCCGCAACCTTGGAAATAGCAGTGTCCTAAATAGCATTTCGCTTCTGCATTCCCTAATTCTGATGCTTGATAAAAATAGCGTAAGGCATCCTCAAAATGCTTTGATTCATAACAATGCCTCCCCTTTTCGAGCAAGGAAATAGATTCATCTTGTATTATGTTCGTTTTGTTGTTTTCTGTAGTTTGTTGATGCTCAGCGATAGGATAACCACAATGGATACATATGGCTGACTTATCTGAGACTTGCTTCCCGCATTCTGGGCAGTTTATCAAGGCCAAAGCATACCACTTCTTTCTGTTTTACTTCAGTGCAATTATATCTAAATAGATTCATCTCGTCAACATAACGCAAGCAAGAACATGCATATTATTGCAACAGCTGTCGGAGGACTATGTGACCAAATAAGGGGCAGTATTACGCATGATACACCTCGTCTTGGGAGAGGAATAACCGCAGCTTGTTTTGCATATAGTATATGGTTTCAAAAAGGCGTGCTTTGACAGCACATTTACACAGGCAATCCCAACGGGATTAGAAAGAGAGGTTCTAATGAACAATCAGAGTACACGAACTACTGGTATACCAGAGAATATGATCCCAAATTCTCGGAACGAACCTTTGAAAACTTTAACCGTAAGAGAGGAAAGGGCGGCTACTATGCTGCTGATACCTTTGAAAACGGGGTCATCAACACCTGTGGAATTGGCTATCCCCTCCACTTTGTCAATGTCCGTGAGGATGGAACGCTGCTAAGGGCTGACTATTCAAATGGTATTTGTGACGTTGTGCAGGGAGGCAATGGACGGCCTGTAATTTATGAGGATTTCAACTTCCACTCCCTGAGAAACACATTTGCCAGCCGACGCAGAGCGGATGGTATTCCTGAGCATGTCATTTCGGCAATGCTAGGTCACAAAAACGAAACCACTACCGAAAAATACATGCGGATTGATTACGCCCAGTTTGATAATGCTACTCGCTCCTACCGTGGTATGAACACGCAGGCAGTTGCCCCAGGCACACCAATTTCGGATAATGCTTCTCTTGAAGATTACCTAAAATCGCTGGACAGAGACGGGCTGAAGGCTGCCATGGACGCCGTTTATGCCCACCTGATGGCAGCGACCTGACCAGAAAGATATGTCATGTTGCACAAACTTTTCTGGAAAATCCGAGACATCTGGGGCCAAAACTGGGGCCAGTTCAAAAGCAGAAAAATATCCCCCTGTTTTGAAAACAGGGGGATAAGTTATCGAATATCAGAAAATACAGTTGTTTTCCTAACTATTCAATTAAGATTAGCCCTTCAGGGACTCCTCAACAGCGACAGCCACAGAGACAGTCATGCCGACCATGGGGTTGTTGCCAGCGCCCAGGAAGCCCATCATTTCAACATGGGCGGGGACGGAGGAGGAACCGGCGAACTGGGCATCGGAGTGCATACGGCCCATGGTGTCGGTCATGCCGTAGGAAGCAGGACCCGCAGCCATGTTGTCCGGATGCAGGGTACGGCCCGTACCGCCGCCGGAAGCCACGGAGAAGTACTTCTTGCCCTGCTCGATGCACTCTTTCTTGTAGGTGCCGGCCACAGGATGCTGGAAGCGGGTGGGGTTGGTGGAGTTGCCGGTGATGGAGACGTCTACGCCTTCCTTGTGCATGACGGCAACGCCCTCACGGACGTCGTCACAGCCATAGCAGCGGACAGCGGCCCGCTCGCCGTCGGAATACTTGTACTCCTTGACGATGGTCAGCTCGCCGGTGTAGTAGTCGAACTTGGTCTGCACATAGGTGAAGCCGTTGATCCGGGAGATGATCTGGGCGGCGTCCTTGCCCAGGCCGTTCAGGATGACCCGCAGGGGCTCCTTACGGGCCTTGTTGGCATTCCGGGCGATGCCGATGGCGCCTTCCGCAGCGGCGAAGGACTCATGACCGGCCAGGAACGCGAAGCACTTGGTCTCGTCCCGCAGCAGCATAGCGCCCAGGTTGCCGTGGCCCAGGCCGACCTTGCGGTCTTCGGCGACGGAGCCGGGGATGCAGAACGCCTGCAGGCCGATGCCGATGGCCTCAGCGGCCTCAGCGGCGGTCTTGACGCCCTTCTTCAGAGCGATGGCAGCGCCCACGCAATAAGCCCAAGCCACGTCCTCAAAGCAGATGGGCTGAATGCCCTTGACGATCTCATAGGGATCGAAGCCCTTGGCCTGGCAGATCTCGCGGCACTCCTCCACGGAGTTCAGGCCGTACTGGGCCAGGACGCCGTTGATCTTGTCGATCTTTCTTTCGTAACCTTCAAACAAAGCCATTGCAGCGTCCTCCTCTTATTCCTTACGGGGGTCGATGTACTTAGCAGCGCCAGCGAAACGGCCGTAGGAGCCCTTGGCCTTCTCCAGAGCGGTGTTGGCATCGTCGCCCTTCTTGATGAAGTCCATCATCTTACCCAGATTGATGAACTCGTAACCGGTAATCAGGTTGTCCTCGTCCAGAGCCACACGGGTGACATAGCCCTCGGCCATCTCCAGGTAGCGGGGACCCTTGGCCTTGGTGGCGAACATGGTGCCCACCTGGCTGCGCAGGCCCTTGCCCAGATCTTCCAGGGAAGCGCCCACTGCCAAGCCGTCCTCGGAGAACGCAGACTGGCTGCGGCCATAGACGATCTGCAGGAACAGCTCCCGCATAGCGGTGTTGATGGCGTCACAGACCAGGTCGGTGTTCAGAGCCTCCAGGAGGGTCTTGCCGATCAGGATTTCGGCGGCCATGGCGGCGGAGTGGGTCATACCGGAGCAGCCCAGGGTCTCCACCAGCGCTTCCTCAATGATGCCTTCCTTGATGTTCAGGGTCAGCTTGCAGGCACCCTGCTGGGGAGCGCACCAGCCCACACCGTGGGTGAAACCGCTGATGTCCTTGATTTCCTTGGCCTGGACCCACTTGCCCTCTTCAGGAATGGGAGCGGGGCCGTGATAGGCGCCCTTGGCCACGGAGCACATATTCTGTACTTCTGCACTATAAATCATGGCAATTTTCCTTTCTTTCAAAAGGCGTTGTTTTCGCCTTTGGATTACACTGTGGAAAACCGGGATTTTCCGCATATATTATACATTCCTGGAAGGCAATTGTCAATTCCCGGATGGCGGAAAATCAATCAGAATACACCGATTCCCTATAAACTCGAACCCAATGATTCCTGAACGGTCTTTACGAATGCCGCCCGGTCAGGGGCTTTGAAGTAGGCAGAGCCCGCCACCAGCACCTCCGCGCCGTTTTCCTTGCACAGCGCGCAGGTCTGGACATCCACGCCGCCGTCCACCTCGATGACGCAGCCAGGATTGACTTCATCCAGCATCTGCCGAAGCGCTTTGACCTTTGGCATCATGTCCGACATGAACTTCTGACCGCCGAAGCCGGGCTCCACGGTCATCACCAGGATCATGTCACATCTGTTCAGATAGGGAATCGCCGCCCCCGCCGGGGTGCCGGGCTTCAGGGAAATGGCGGCCTTGCAGCCAAGTTCCCGGATTTTGTCCAGGCAAGCCAGATTGTTTTGAGGCTGGTCCGCCTCGATGTGGATCGTCAGCCAGTCGGCGCCGGCTTTGACGAACTGCTCTGCATACCGGATGGGCCGGTCGATCATGAGATGGACATCCAGTGGGAGCTTTGTCACCGGGCGCAGGGCCTTCACCACCGGGATCCCGATGGAAATATTGGGCACAAACAGGCCGTCCATCACATCCACATGGACCCAGTCGGCGCCGTTTTGTTCGATGTCGTGGATATCCCGTTCCAGATTGGCAAAGTCAGCGGATAAAATAGAGGGTGCGATTCTGGCCATAGCGAATTCTCCTCGATAACATTTACTTCCCATAAAATACCATAGCTCAGGCCAAAATGCAACCTTGGAAATCATTTCCAGTATGGTTTCTTCCCGACGGTCCATACTAATTCCGAACGCCGCAAGCCGGTGTCTGCTTCATAATTTGTGAAGGAATATCAAAGGAGGAACCTCTATGAACTGTCATGCCAACAAGTGTATCGAATGCACCGTCCAGCAGTGCGCCTACCACTGTGAGAATGAGAACTACTGCTCCCTGGACCGGATCCTGGTGGGCACCCACGAAGCCAATCCCACAGTGGACCAGTGCACCGACTGCAAGTCCTTCCAGAAGAAGTGACCCCATCGCGGCAGCTCCCCGCTGCCGCGATTTTTCTTGACGCATTCGGAAAACGTTAGTATGATGAGAAACAGGATCGGTGCATTCCGTAAATGGTCGTCTCCGTTTGCACCCATTGCAGGGGAGGGTCGGTGATGTATAGAGTAGTAACATAGGTAACAGATAGTGAAGTGACATAGGTAACAG
>JBJDYN010000064.1:0-2993 GCA_051867395.1 Faecousia sp.
GCACCCAGATCCTGACCGCCATCCTGTGCGCGATCTTCGGCTGCCTGGGCTACGCGCTCAAGCGGCTGGCCACCAAGTACGTCAACGACGATACCAAGCGGACCGTCGCCAAGGTGGCGGTCCAGTTTGTGGAGCAGGTCTGGACTACCCTCCACGGTGCGGACAAGCTGGCCAAGGCTCTGGAAACCGCCGCGGCGCTGCTGAAAAAGAAGGGCATTGATTTCGACGCTGAGGAAATGCAGGTGCTGATCGAGGCGGCGGTGGCTGAGTTCAACGAAGCGTTTAAGCGGCCCCTGCTGGCAGAGAGTTCCGCTGACGCTGTCCGGCGAATCGAAGATACTGCAGAATGATAGCATCCCCGTCCTTGGAGTAAATCCAGGGACGGGGATTTTGCTATTTGTTGTCTTTGACTGGGTAAACGATAACATTGTCGTCTACCCCTATATCGCCATGGATCATCGTCGGTGCGGTCCAATGCAGGATCAGCTCACGCTCTCCATCCTTTGGCCCTCTCCAGTAGTGGTGCCAGTGACCACGCCGCATGTGCGGGCGCTTTGCGCTGCCGGTTCCGGTGCTGCTGTTGTTGATCTTGCGGGCCGTCGCGTGGCGGAACGCTGCGCCAATGCGGACGCCGACGTTTTTTGCCTTTACCTCGCCCGCCTTATCCTGGACTGTTGGTTTGCTGCCTTTTGGCTTACGTGTGTTTACCACCCGGAGCTGTGCAGGCGCTGGCTCATCCTCGACATCGGAGTTGTCTGCCAGGATATACAACAGGAGCTGGATAGCCTTTAGGATGATCCTGGAGCTGTCTGCTGTGTGGGACACGTCTACAGGCCCTTTTGTATGCTCCAACGTAGTTTGGATCGTGTCCAAAAAACACTCCTGCAGCGTTGCCCCGGGGATGATGTGGAGTACCTGCGGCAAGCTGGCATCCATCGTATCAAATACCCACTGTATACGCAGTTCCGGCCCCTGCCGATTTGTGTCAAAATCCATCCAGGCCCAAAACCCGTCCATATGCTCCAGCAGACCGGGAGCCTTGATATAGATGCACGGATATGGCAGATGCATCAGCAGATCCGCCGGGAGCACATCCGTATCCTTGACATCCTCTGCCTGGTCTGCAAGGGCGGCGGCCATATCGCTGTCAAAATGATAGATGATCTTATTTTGCCGCCATGTCCAGCAGGCCGTAAGCTCAGCACAGCCTGCAGCAGCATCGGTGTCCGATAGCCCAAAGGCGTGTACCAGGTATGTGTAGGCGGCATTGATGGGCAGCAGGCAATAATCCGGCCAGTCCATTTGCCCATCGTCTTTTGCGGCGCGGCACCTGTCAAGCTGCGCATAGCAGTCCTTAGCCATTTTTGACCAAAGCCGGACAAGTGCCAGCGGTGTGTCCTTGTCTCTCATACGATGCGCCCCCGTTTATATCAGGTCGTGAGGATCAATTCCAAGAGCGTCAGCGATGGCCAGCAAATTCCGGGCGGTCAGATTCCCAGCATCGGAGCTGCCAAGCTCCACCCGCTGGATTTGACGGATATTGACGCCGGACGCATCTGCCAGCTGCTGCTGTGTCAAACCGGCGGCGATCCTGACAGCACGCAAACCTGCAGGGGCCACATCTGCCTTTGCCTTTTTCAGCGCGATCATATCATGGTCATCGATCATCAGGACGGCGGAGTTGCCACGGGCATTGCTGGGGGCTAGGGACATAACTTGTCCCTTGGGGCCAACAACGACCTTTTCCCCATGTGGGGCCACGTCAACAGTGTATCCGTCGGGCAAATCATATACTGCGCTGGAGTAATTTACATCGGAGGAGGGCTCACTGAGCGTGAGCCCGTCCGGGACGTTGCGAAATCCGGAATCAACACGGTAGATTGTTACTTGCATAATACGATACCTCCTGTTTAAATATGCAGTACATTGTTGGCGTAATACTTCGCGGCGAATTCCGCAGCATCCTCGATTGCCGCAATCTTCTCGGCGCTGGGCTTCCGGAGGACCGGGGACTTGACGGGGGAGATGACATAGCTGTAGTAATCGTTCACTGCCTTAACCATTGCGGACCAGAAGTTGATGTCTTCCAAAACAAATTCCATAACAGTGTCATACTGTTCCACGCTGATTCCGTTGTTCAGTTTCCCGTCCAGAAGATTCTCCAAATAGCCATGAGCGGTTCTGGCGGCGTTTTCCTGATTGCAGAAATACTGCTTCATTTCTCCGAAATTGTTATGAATGAATTCCTTTACCATGTCTGTCATTTTTATATTTCCTCCTAATTTTATATTGGATTGTGAATGGATCAGCGGAAAGAGCAATCGCCGTAGCAGTAAGTGTGGCAGCGGGGGCAGAGACCGTTGATACGGTTGATGACTGCGTCGCGGACAGTAACGGGAGATTCGTCGGCTTTTACCTCGGACAGCCGATAGCACCGGGTCAGATAGCTACGGATTTCCTCGATGCGTTCAGCCAGATTGTTGACTGTCCATGCCTTTGCGGCCTTGTTCCAGGCAGCTCCGGGGAACTCCTCTTTGATAACATCTTTCATCTGGTAGGTGTCCCCAGTAATGTTGCCGGTGGCGGTGTCCAGAGTGATTGTGCTGTTTCTTCTTTCCATAGTGTACTTCATTTTTTGTTCCCTCCTGGCTTTGTGTGGGTGTTTCCCTTAACTGTCTATATTATACGCTATTATTAGCGTATTGTCAAGAGGGAAATGCTAAAATTAGCGTAATTTATAAAAATTTTTTTAGAAGCTATGGATTGCTAATCGCATAAAAGGTCCCCGTCCTTGGAGTAAATCCAGGGACGGGGATTTTGATGTTTGGAATAAAAAATTCCTCCCAGAGTTACCCGGGAGGAATTTCATCTTGCCACAGTGATTTGAATGAATCCAGATGTGACAATAACAGTTGGTACGCCAGAAGGGACTCGAACCCCCGACCTACTGATTCGTAGTCAGTCACTCTATCCAACTGAGCTACTGGCGCATA
>JBJDYN010000065.1:0-20084 GCA_051867395.1 Faecousia sp.
TTCAATTTTTATCGAGAAGGCACCGCCTGATGGCGTTGCCGAATATGTGATTTTCATGATAGAAAATCACATATTCCCGTCTCATATGATTCTCTAATTAAAATGTTTAATCCACATTGATTAAACATTTTAAAAGAGAATCAGTATGAATCCAAAAAATCCGTTGCAGTGAAATACCGCAACGGATTTTTCTTTCTGTTTACAGCAATGCCATCAAGGCATCGGCATATTCCGCGGCAGTGGCTGCTGTGCCGTCGGACTTGACTTCCACAGTGCATGCTTCCATAGCCTGCTCCAGCTTTGCGGCGGCATCAGCTCTGCAAATGTGCCGCAGCAGCATTGCGGCTGCCTTGATGATGGAGGCAGGGTTGGCGTACTGGCCCATGCCCCGCTCGATCATTCTGGGGGCGGAGCCGTGGATGGCTTCAAACATGGCGTACCTGTCACCGATGTTGGCAGAGCCTGCGGTGCCCACGCCGCCCTGGATCTGGGCGGCCTCGTCGGTGATGATGTCGCCGTAGAGGTTGGGCAGCAGCACCACCTGGAACTTCTCACGAAGGGGCTCCTTGATGAGGTTCGCGGTCATGATGTCGATGTAGTAGTCCTCCACCTCGATGCCGGGGTAGTCCTTGGCGACCTCATGGGCGATGGCGGTGAACTTTCCGTCGGTCTTCTTCATGATGTTGGCCTTGGTGACGATGGACACATGGGTCTTGCCATTGTTCTTGGCGTACTCAAAAGCAGCCCGGGCAATTCTCCGGGTGCCCAGATCCGTGGTGACCTTGAAGTCCACCGCCATGCCGGGAAGCTCCACGCCTCGGCTGCCCAGCACATACTCGCCCTCGGTGTTCTCCCGGTAGAACATCCAGTCGATGTTCTTCTCCGGCACGCAGACCGGGCGGCAGTTGGCGTACAGATCCAGCTCCCGTCGCATGGCCACGTTGGCGGATTCCATAGTGCCGCCGTGGGGCGTGGTGGTGGGCCCCTTCAGCAGCACGTCGCAGGACTTGATCTGTGCCAGCACGTCGTCAGGGATGGCCTTGCCGCAGGCCATGCGGTTTTCGATGGTCAGACCGTTGATTTGTTTCAGTACGATGGAACCGGCTGCGATTTCCGCTTCCAGCAGCTTGTTCAGCACACGGTAAGCCTGGGCCGTGATGATGGGGCCGATGCCGTCACCATCGATGACACCGATGGTGACACATTTTTTGGTGGTAAAGTCCGTCTTTTCCGTAGACATATTGGCGATTCTTGCCGCCTGCTCCTCCAGCAGGATCTTGAAGGCCTCAACAGCCTGATCTACATTCATCATTATTGACCACCCTCCTTGGTGTAATTCAGCAGCCCGCCAGATAGCAGGATCGCTCTTTGACGCTCGGTCAGATTGCAGACCACGTCGAATGCAAAGCCGTTTTCATCGGTAACGGTCAGCGTACCATCTTCCATACCCTTCACGATGTTGGAAATGGTCAGCTTGGCCCCCTGGCTCAGCTTGTCATAGTCCTCCGGGTTTGCGAAGGTCACCGGCAGGATGCCAGCGTTGATCAGGTTGGCGACATGAATTCGGGCAAAGCTCTTTGCAATGACGCAGCGGATGCCCAGATACATGGGCACCAGGGCGGCATGTTCTCTGGACGAACCCTGGCCGTAGTTGCTGCCGCCGACGATGATGCCGTCCCCCGCCGCCTTGGCCCGCTCCGGGAAGCTGGGATCGCAGACCTCGAAGCAGAATTTACTTAAGTAAGGAATGTTGGAGCGGTAGGGCAGGATCTTGGCCCCGGCGGGCATGATGTGGTCGGTGGTGATGTTGTCGCCCACCTTCAGCACCAGCTCAGCAGTGAGGGAATCCGCGAAGGGCTTGCTCTTGGGGAACTCCTTGATGTTGGGGCCGCGAAGTACCGGGGCATTCTCCGCCTCTTCCGCCGGAACGGGAGGCAGAACAGCGGAGTCGTTGACCAGGAACTTCTCCGGCATGGTCACGTTCAGAGGTTCGGAAATAGTGGTGGGATCGGTGATGTACCCCGTCAGTGTGGAAGCCACCGCCGTCTCCGGGGACACCAGATAGACCTGGCCGTCCTTGGTGCCGCTGCGGCCCAGGAAGTTCCGGTTGAAGGTCCGCAGGGAAACGCCGCCGGAGTTGGGAGAGAAGCCCATGCCGATGCAGGGTCCGCAGGCGCATTCCAGTACCCGTGCGCCGCTGGCCAGGATATCGGACAGCGCGCCGCAGTCGGCCAGCATGGTCAGCACCTGGCGGGAGCCGGGAGAAACGGACAGGCTGACAGAAGGATGGATGGTCTTGCCCTTCAGCATGGCGGCAACTTTGAGCATATCGTACAGGGAGGAATTGGTGCAGGAGCCGATGCAGACCTGATCCACCTTGACACCCTTCAGGCTTTCCACTTCCACAACGTTGTCAGGGCTGTGGGGGCAGGCGATCATGGGCTTCAGGCTGCTTAGATCGATATCGATGATCCGGTCGTATTCCGCGTCGGGGTCACTGGCCAGAGGCACATAGTCTTCCTCTCTTCCCTGGGCCGCCAGGAACGCCCTGGTGATCTCGTCGGAGGGAAAGATGGAGGTGGTGGCTCCCAGCTCGGTGCCCATGTTGGTGATGGTGCCCCGCTCGGGAACGGACAGGGTGGCTACCCCTTCCCCGCCCCACTCAATAATCGCGCCCACGCCGCCCTTGACGGACAGGATCCGCAGCAGCTCCAGGCTGACGTCCTTGGCAGTGACATAGGGGCGCAGCTTGCCGGTGAGGTTCACCTTAAACATTTTGGGCATGGTGATGTAGTATGCGCCGCCGCCCATGGCCACCGCCACATCCATACCGCCGGCACCGAAGGCCAGCATGCCGATGCCGCCGCCGGTGGGCGTATGGCTGTCGGAGCCGATAAGGGTTTTGCCGGGCTTGCCGAAACGCTCCAGGTGCACCTGATGGCAGATGCCGTTGCCGGGACGGGAGAAATAGATGCCATGCTTGGCAGCGACGGACTGCAGATAGCGGTGGTCATCCCCGTTCTCGAAACCACACTGCAGGGTGTTGTGGTCCACATAGGCAATGCTCAGTTCGGTCTTAACCCGGGGAATGCCCATGGTTTCAAATTCCAGATAGGCCATGGTGCCCGTGGCGTCCTGGGTCAGGGTCTGGTCGATCCGCAGGGCAACCTCACTGCCGGGAGTCATGTCCCCGGAAAGCAGATGGGCCGCGATAATCTTCTGCGCAATAGTCTTACCCATTGTTCTTCATCCTTTCAAGCATGTGGTTTTTGGCGTTGGTGATATGCTGCGCCGTTAGCTCCTGGGCCAGCTCCGCGTTGCCGGAGGCCATGGCCTGGTAAATTTCATAATGTTCCCGCTTGGTATTGGTGGTACGGCTCCAGTCCTCCATGGACAGGCGGCGGTACCGGCGGGTCTTGCGGTGCAGGGGGATCAGGGTGTCCATAATGACGTTGCGCTTGCTCAGGGTGCAGATGGCATCGTGGAACCGATCGTCCACCTGCCGCAGGTGCTCCGCGTCGCCCTTGGAGAAATAGAATTCCTGCAGATCCACGATGTGGGTCAGCTCCTCCAGGCCCTCGGGGGTCATGTTCTTCGTGGCGTAGTAGGCCGCCACCCCCTCCACACGCTCCCGGATGGTCATGATGTCCCACAGGTCGTCCTCGGTGATGCCCAGAACCCGGGAACCCTTCCCGGTGTCCTCAATGAGCCGTTCCTGTTCCAGGCGGCGCAGGGCCTCCCGGATGGGGGTGCGGCTGACCCCCAGCTGCTCCACCAGCTTCAGCTCCGTCAGAATTTCACCCTTGGGGTAGACGCCCTGGATGATGTCGTTTTCCAGCCGCTCAAACACCTGGTCTGCCAGGGAAGTGGTTTTAAATTGATTCATCATTGCTATCTTCTCCTTATGCCCTCCGGTAGCACCCCGGGGCCAGCTCCTGGATCTTGTCCTCCAGCTCCCGGTCTGACAGAACGGTCTGGCGTCCGTCCTCATACTGGGAATCCACCCATTCCTTCATGGCAATGACCAGGGGAGATTTCTTGTCCAGCATGTCGTCGCCCTCCAGGCGGTAGGTCTGGTTGATCCAGTAGGCGATGCCCGCCAGGCCGGAGGTCTTGCTGATCTGCACCGTGGGGGGCCGGTTGAGAATCTTCCGGGTGTCAAAAATGGTGTAGATCTCCTCGTCCTTCATCAGTCCGTCGGCATGGACCCCAGCCCGGGTCACATTGAAGGCGGAGCCGACGAAGGGCGTCATGGGCGGGATCTGATAACCAATTTCGTGCTGGAAGAAGTCAGCAATTTCCGTAATCACCGTGGTGTCCATACCGTCCAGAGACCCGCGCAGGGAGGCGTATTCAAAAACCATGGCCTCCAGCGGCACATTGCCCGTCCGCTCGCCGATGCCGAGCAGAGAGCAGTTCACCGCGCAGGCGCCGTAGAGCCAGGCAGTGGAGGCGTTGGCCACAGCCTTGTAGAAGTCGTTGTGCCCATGCCATTCCAGGCATTCGCTGGGCACGTCGGCGTAGTGCTGCAGGCCGTAGATGATACCGGCCACACTGCGAGGCATGGCGGCCTCGGTGTAGGGCACGCCATAGCCCATGGTATCGCAGGCCCGAATCTTCACCGGAATGCCGGCCTCCCGGCTCAGGACCTGGAGCTCGTTGACGAAGGGCACCACGAAGCCATAAAAGTCCGCCCGGGTGATGTCCTCCAGGTGGCAGCGGGGAATGACGCCTGCGTCGAAAGCATCCTTAACGGTGCCCAGATAGTAATCCAGGGCCTGTTTCCGAGTCATCTTCATTTTCTTGAAGATGTGATAGTCCGAGCAGGACACCAGGATGCCAGTCTCCCGGATGCCCAGGTCCTTCACCAGCTTGAAGTCCTCCTTGCTGGCCCGAATCCAGCTGGTGATCTCCGGGAATTTGAGTCCCAAGCTCATACATTTCTCGATAGCCTCCCGGTCCTTCTTGCTGTAGATAAAGAATTCCGTCTGACGGATGATGCCGTAGGGTCCGCCCAGCTTGCTAAGCAGCTGATAGATCTTCACGATCTGATCGACGCTGTAGGGCTCCACGGACTGCTGGCCGTCCCGGAGAGAGGTGTCGGTGATCCAGATCTCCTCCGGCATGGACATAGGCACCCGGCGGTGGTTGAAGGCCACCTTGGGCACGGTGCCGTAGGAATAGACATCCCGCTGCAGGTTTGGCTCCGCCACATCCTGCAAGGAATACTTATAGGATTTCTGCTCCAGCAGGTTGGTTTTACTGGAAATCTCAAGCATAGGAAGCGCTCCTTTCAAAGGTTGCTCTTTTGTTCAATTGTATACAATTATACGCTCGTACATGAATTTGTCAACACACAAAACCGACAAAAAACAGCCCGCAGCAGCGGGCCGTTCGCATATATTCCACAATTGTCCTCCGCTCAAGGACAAGCACAAATCGTGAGAGTGGAGTTTGGAGTGTGGAGTGTGGAGTGTGAAGTTGTGGTATCCCCTTCGGGGATGATTAAAAAACAGAAGTTGGAACTCCTCACTCCTAACTCTCCTTACCCTGCTGCGGGTTCGAAGATTTCCTCCACCGGGTAAGACTGGGTATCGGAAAAATGCCACCATTCTCCGAAGTAACTTGAAAAACCGTATTTTTCCATGGTTTCCTGAAGAAGTCTTGCGTTGGCGGCGGCGGTTTCGGTACAGTCGGAATAGTTCCGGTCCGCCAAAGCGGAGAAGTCGTCAAACCCCGTGGGCATTTCGATCTCCTGCCCCCGGGCATCCACCAGGGTCAGGTCCACTGTGTTGCCCCGGCTGTGGGAGCTGAAGCCGGTGTTGGGATTGGCCACATAGGTGGGGGTTGGACAAACTTCCCATAGCGTAAACTGGGCGCTTACCGGACGGAAACCGTCCCAGATCTTTAGGTACAACCCTTGCTGCTCCAGTTCGGCGGCCACCAGGGCCAGTTTCTTCACCGTACCGTAACGCAGGTAGGCCTCCGTAAAATCATAGATCCGCTGGCCCGTGAAATTCTGGTCCGTGGCATACATCAGCTCCTGGGACGCCTCCGGCAGGTAGTCCAGCACCCGGACAAAGGCGTCCTCCTGGGGTTCCTCTGGCAGGGTTTCCGTAGGCTCCATCTCAATAGGGGCCGTTTCCGTCATAGCCTCATTGGTCTGCTCCGCCGGAGCCGTCTGATTCTGGGTTTCCGGACTTCTTTCCGATTTCCCGCAGCCTCCGAGAAAAAACAGGCACACCAACAGCAACGCAGCGAATCGTTTCATATCCCCTCTCCTTTTCTCCAAAAGCCGTTTCCCAAAAACAGGAAATTAACCACCGCAACAGTTTCTTCATTTATCATTCATCATTCCGTATTTGCCTTGCACAGCCGGATTCCAGTCAGATGCTCGATCATGGCCCGCATAGGCAGCGACACCCATTTGTCCCGGCGGTGCAGCAGCTGCTTCCAGATCACCATGGGGAAATCCACCACATTCAGCCGCACCAGCTTCCCTGCCCGGACGCCATCCTCCGTTACATAGTCCGGCAGGAAGGCGATTCCCATATTCTGCTCCACCAGCTGGCAGATCAGATCCGCCTGGCCAGTCTCCAACACAGGCCGTATCTCCCGGGAATCCCTGGCCAGCTTTCCGTCCAACAGGCGGCGGTAGCTCATGCCCTTCTCTGTCAGCAGGAAGGGCTGGTCCAGCAGCTCCCGGATCTGCAATTCCTCCCGGTTCGCCAGGGCATTGGCGGAGGACACCACGAAATGAACACCGATCTCCTCCTCATCCGCAATAACATAGCCGGTGTCGCAGACGTAGTCGTCGATGGTACAGATCATATCCACCTCATTGTGGTCCATGAGCTCCAGCAGCACTCCGGTGTCACCGGTCTGAATCTCCAGGGAAATCTTGGGATAGCTCCGGCGGAACTCAGCAAAATGCCCCGCAATCAGCGGGGCGCAGAGGGAATCCGCCATCCCCAGCCGCAGCACACCGGCAGGCTCCCGGCGCTCCGCGCTGCCCAGAGTCATTTCCTGGCACATATGGCAGATTTCCTTGGCGTAGACCAGAGCGTCCCGGCCCGCGTCGGTCAGGGTGACGGTGTGGCCGATGCGGTCAAACAGCTGCACCCCCAGTTCCTTTTCCAGCTGCTTGATCTGAAAGGAGACTGTCGGCTGGGAGTAGCCCAGCTTCTCCCCTGCCCGGGTAAAGCTTCCCAACTCCGCCGCCTCGATGAACAGATTCAGATTCCGCAGATCCATGGCTCTCCCCTCCATTTTGTTTTTTAATTCCGCAAGGAACAAGCATCGAAAAAATCCATGTTTGTCACTATTATAGCGCGGATATTCGGGAAATCAAGAGGCAGAATCCGGGATCTCATTTCCCACCGCATCAACCACAGCGGCAGAGACCTGAAAGCTTAAGGATAAATAATCGTTTAGCGGGCAAGGCCCGCGGCGAATGCGTTACGCACTTTGGGTGGTAGACGAACATCCTTTGGGCCCCTCGACCGTAGGTGCAGTGCTGTGGTAAATGATCGTTTACAGCAGCAATGTCAGATTGGTGGGCGTAGGGGGCGGCATCCCTGACGCCCCTTGTGACGGTGCTGCATGCGAAAGGGGCGTCAAGGATGCCGCCCCCTACGCACAGTTTTCCAATTCTTTTTTGCGATAAACAATCATTTATCGCCCCAAAGCCTTCCCCATAAAAACCCATCGCCGCAGGCATGA
The DNA here is from genome assembly GCA_051867395.1 of Faecousia sp. GTDB lineage: Bacteria > Bacillota > Clostridia > Oscillospirales > Oscillospiraceae > Faecousia. The sequence continues at coordinate 7,723 of JBJDYN010000065.1, forward strand.
CACCTGCGGCGAAAATAGATTATGCAGCATTCAGATCCTTGTTTCGGAAAGCGATGTATGCGGCAATCAGAAGCACTGCGGAGCATACCACTGTGACCAGCAAGTACCCGCCGTGGAGCCGCCCCTCCAGCAGCTCTCCCGCCCGGAAATACCGGAATAGCGTCACGGGCCGCAGCCAATGGAACCGGTCGTCCATGTCAAACACCACACAGAGTCCGTAGGACAGCAGCAGCGCGCCATAGGACAGCTGCATCGCCCGTTCTGACCGGGTAGCCAAAGTGGATAGAAAGGCGCTCAGAGAGAAGAACACCAGTCCCACCAGCCAGACGGCGACGGCATACAGCAGCATTTCTTCTCCGATGGTATTCTCAATGCCGTACAGCCCCGGGGCAATCCAGGAAAACAGGGCGTTCAGACCGCACAGCAGCGTCAGATAGATCAGCCCTCCCAGCAGCTTCACGGTCAGGATCCGCAGCCGTCCGCAGGGCTTGGTGAACAGGAATTCGTAGGTTTTGTCCATGCTCTCCCGCAGAACCGCCGAGGTTCCCAGAGATACGGCATAGCAGCCAATGACGATCATGGCGTAAAATTCCAGCACTGCATAGAAGCCCCCCAGAGTCTCGATGTTGACCTCCGACATGCCGAACAGGGCCAGCACAGGCTTCGGCATCTGGGACAGCATTTCATTCATGCCTTCTGCCTCGGTTTGGGCCATGCCGGAGAATTTCACCATGCCGCACAGCACCAGGAAGGCCAGGCCTGCCGTCCAGATCAGGAAGGCCTTGAAGTTCTGCTTCAGTTCTCTTTTCAGAATATTCACTGCCGTCACCTCCTCACACCGTCAGATCTTCCCGGGTGTATTTCCAGAAAGCTGCCCCGGTCAAGATCAGCATCAGCGTTACGGCCAGCACCACACAGGGAACGTCATATCCGCCGGTGTCCGCCACCGCCTGGGGGCTGAAGTAGAACAGGGGCGACAGGAATTTGAAGGCCTCCTTCTCCGTCAGGGAGTGGACCACAGACAGCAAAAAGGCGAACATACCGATTCCGGTGCCCAGTCCTGCCGCAGAGCGGATCCGTCGCAGGAACACGGCGGCGAAGATCCCAATGCTCAGGAACACAAGCTGGGTCAGGGGCAGGCACAGCATGCTCAGCCATACCTGTCCGGTGATGGTCTCCATATTCCCAAAGTCCCGGCGGCTGATGAGAAACAGCGCCAGATAAGGCAGATCCCCAATGACCAGCAGCGTCAGACAGCCAAGAAGCTTCTTGCCGAAGATTGCGCTCCGGCTCACCGGTTTGGTCATGAGAAAGTCGGCGCACTTTTCCTTCTTCTCCCGGCCAAATACGGAAACCGCCGTCACGGTCATCATGATGGCCCCCAGCAGGGCCTCATACAGGTACACCAAGGAAAAGAAGCTGTCCATGCCGAACAGGTCGTCCAGGTTAAAGCCGAAGGCCTCCGCAAACCCTGCCGGGAAAGAAGCGATATAGTTCTCCATAATGGGACGGCAGTCCAGGAAAATAGGATAAAAGCCGTAAACCAGCAGCCACAGCACCGCCGCCAGTACAAAGGCCCACAGCAAGATTCCCGTCAGCTGCCGTTTCAGTTCAAAACGGTACACCATATCCGTCCCTCCCTCAGCTGTAGTAGTGAAGGAAGATCTCCTCCAGGGACGGCTCGCTGATATCCACGTTCACCGGATTGCATCCGGCCAGGGCGTTCAGGAGTCTGCCGCAGTCTCCCCGGTACAGGAAGGCGCATTCCTTGCCGCTGCGGGTGATGTCGGCTGCCCCCGGCAGGCTCTCCGGGCGGAAGCTGCCGTCCCGGGTCAGCACCGTGACCTTCTTGCAGGCGTTGTCCCGCAGAGCCTCCATATCCTGAATGGCGGCGATGGTGCCGTCTTTGATGATGGCTACCCGGTGGCACATCCGCTGAACCTCTCCCAGAATGTGGGAGGAGAACAGCACCGTGGCGCCCCGCTGATTTTCCTTCCGGATCAGGTCGAAGAAGGTTCGCTGCATCAGCGGGTCCAGGCCGCTGGTGGGCTCATCCAGGATAATCAGCTTCGGGCTATGGAGCAGGCCCTGGATGATGCCCACCTTTTTCTTGTTGCCCAGGCTCATATCCTCCACCCGCTTGTTCAGGTCCAGCTCCAGCCGCCAGGCCAGCTCCCGGATTCTTCCGGTGCAGTCCCCGGAATAGAAAGAGGCGGAGTAGGTCAGCAGGTCCATGGCCTTCATCTTGTCATAATAGAACACCTCGCTGGGAAGATACCCCACCTGCTTCAGGATCTCCCGGCTGTCGCGCTCACAGTCCAGGCCAAAGATGGTGGCCTCGCCGCTGGTCTTGTGGATCAGGGACAGCAGGGTCCGGATGGTGGTGGATTTCCCCGCGCCGTTGGGGCCGATGAAGCCGAAGATCTCCCCCTCCTGCACCTGGAAGGTCACATTCTCAATGCCGCGATGCTTGCCGTAGTATTTTGTCAAGTCCTTGGTTTCGATGATATTCATGCTTCGCCCTCTTTTCTTAAGTATAGTTTTTTCCAAAAGTCAATCATCCGCATAAAATCCCGTTCCATGCGCTCCATATCTACATTGCCCCCCTGGACCATTTCCCAGAGGTAGCCCTCCGATGCCAGGTACATCTCCCGGTACATCATGGGAATGTCCAGCCCCGGGATAAACTGCTCCGGGTCCAGGTTCACCAGGGTCCTGTCAGATTTCAGATTGAAGTATTTGTGATAGCTGGCCTGAATGTCGCCGCAGACCTGGGGATCCCGCTCATAGAAGGCTTTCAGCACAAAGGCCCCCACATGGGGGTACAGGTTCATGATCTCCATCTTGGCCTTCATGCCTAAATACATGCTCTCGAACAGGTCCTTCTGCTCATAGCAGTGATACTGCTGCAGGTATTCGATGGTGGTCTCGGCGCATTTGTTCCACAGGAACAGATACAGCTCCTTTTTGTTGTGGAAATAGTGGAACAACAAGGATTTGCTGATCCCCGCAGCGTCGGCAATCTCGCTCATAGGGCTGTTTTTGTAGGAGTTCTGGGAGAACACCCGATAGCCCGCGTTGATGATCGCCTGCTGTTTCTCCTGGGGAAGGGAGAAGAATTTCTCATTCATAGCACTTTCCTCCATTAACCGGCTCGGTCAACATCCATTATACACCGTTGACCGTTTTTGAGAAGACCCCCTACGCAAAAAAGGAAAGCAAAATGCAGAAAAAGAAATGCCAACGCATCCGCGCTGGCATTTGCGTATTATTTTTTTCTTCCTCTTCCGGCGCACAGGGCAAGGCCAATGCTGGACAGCACCATGCCGATTCCTCCCAGTATTGGAAGTGGGCTCTGGCCAGTGGCGGGGATCTCAGCGCTCTGTGTTTTGGGATAGGCCTGCACATTCCACTTGCCTTCACAGGGCAGCTCAATGAGGAAAGGCTTGACCGCCAGATACCCCGCCTGGATTTGCGTCTGCACCAGCAGATACAGTCCCTGTTCCAGCCGGTTGAATTCGGCGGTGCCGTCCTCCAGGCTCCGGGACACGCCCTGCTGCCCTGCCATCTCCGCCAGCCATTGGGCCAGATGGGGCGACTGGGCATCCTCCTCCCGGACAATACCGCCGCCGAAGTCCGCCGACAACCGGTACCCTTCCGGGATCGGCTCCCCTACCCGGTACAGTGTCACAGCGCCGCCTACAGTTTTCTCTCCCCTTTGCATGGTAACCCGGATGGAGCCAGTCTCCTCCGCTGCCATAACCCGCAGGCCCAGCAACGGCAGCAGCAGCACCGCCAAAAACCCAGCCCACACTCGTCTGAACATCCGCAACTCCCCTTTCGTAAGGCTGCTTTCCAGTATACACAGCCTTGGCAAAAGAAGATGTCGAACCGGACTTGAAAGAAAAAGAAAATCCAATCCGCCCCTCAGCCTCGGGTTCAAGCGTAAATGATCGTTTAGCACAGAAAAGAATTGGAAAACTGTGCGTAGGGGGCGGCATCCTTGACGCCCCTTTCGCATGCAGTACCGTCACAAGGGGCGTCAGGGATGCCGCCCCCTACGCCCACCAATCTAACATTGCTGCTGTAAACGATCATTTACCATAGCACTGCACCTGCGGTCGAGGGGCCCAAAGGATGTTCGTCTACCACCCAAAGTGCGTAACGTATTCGCCCCGGGCCTTGCCCGCTAAACGATCATTTATCAGTCCATCCAGGAGAATTCAAAAAACAAATCAGGGCCGATGCATTTCATCAGCCCTGATCCGTATTACATTTCCGCAGGCGGTGTGATCTTCATCACGGTGCGCTGATAGCAGGCGATACCCTTGGCCAGCACATCCATGGCCCGCTCCAGGTCCTGCTGCTTCAGCACATAGGCAATCCGGACTTCGTTGATGCCCTTGCCGGGAGTCTCGTAGAAGGGTGCCCCGGGGGCGAACATGACGGTATCTCCATCATCGGAGAACTCCTCCAGCAGCCAGTACTGGAACTTGTCCGCGTCGTCCACCGGCAGACTGGCCATCAGGTAGAAAGCGCCCATAGGCTCCTCCACCACCACGCCGGGGATCTGGCGCAGCTTGCGGATCACAGTGTCCCGGCGGCGCTGATATTCCGCCTTGCTGCGCAGGAAGAAATCCGCGTCCACGCTGTACAGGGCCGCCGCGCCGATCTGGTCGATGGTGGCCACCGCCAGACGGGACTGGCAGAATTTCAGCAGCGCCTGCTGAAGCTCTTTGTTCCGGGTAACAACACAGCCCACCCGGGCGCCGCAGGCGGAGAACCGCTTGGAGACGGAGTCGATGATGACCAGGTTCTCGTCGATGTCCCGGAACCGGGCCATGGTGGGTACGCCGAACTTGTCGTCATAGCAGAACTCCCGGTACACCTCGTCGCAGATCAGGAACAGATTGTGCTCCTTGGCGATGTCCGCGATCATGCGCATCTCCTCCTGATCCAGCACCACACCGGTGGGGTTCCCGGGGTTGGTAATCAGGATGGCCCGGGTATTCTTGGTAATCAGGCTCTCAATCCGCTCCCGCTTGGCATAGCGGTACCCCTCCCAGGGATTGGTGGGCAGCGCCCGGATAACGCCGCCGGCGGCGTGGACGAAGGTGGTGTAGTTGGGATAGTAGGGCTCCGGGATGATGACCTCGGTATAGGGATCCAGGATGCTCAGGCAGGTCAGCAGCAGCGCCTCACTGCCGCCGGTGGTAATGAGCACATCGTTCTCGTCCAGGTCTACTCCAAGGCCCTGGTAATAGTTCCGGACGGCATCAATGAGAATGGGCTTACCGGGAGACTCTGCGTATTCCAGGGTTCTCTCGTCAAAGGAGCGGATGGCCTCGTAATAGGCCTTCGGCGTGGGCAGATCCGGCTGGCCGATATTCAGATGGTAGATCTTCTTGCCCTCCTTCTGTGCCTTCACCGCGTAGGGGTGGAATTTGCGCATGGGAGAGGGTTCACAACGGTTTGCATTGATGGATATCTGCATAAGTACCTCCACCGGCAGCCCTGCCGCCGGATTTTTTATATTCTTTGGTAAGACGGACAAGCTCTGGGGTCAGAGCTGCCAGTGCAATCAAATTGGGAATCGCCATCAGGCCGTTTACTGTTTCCGCCAGCAGCCACACCGTGCCTGTGTCCAGCACAGAGCCAAGAATCACCGCCGCCGTCTGGGCCAGGACAAACCACCGCCAGACCCCGGGGCCGAAGAGAAACTGGGCGCACCGGGCGCCGTACAGTCCCCAACCCAGCACCGTGGCAACGGCAAAGCAGATGAGGGACAGGGCAATCACCACAGCCGCGCCCTCCCCGTAGATGGCGGTAAAAGCCGAGGTGGTCAGTTCCCCTCCGGCGTCTAAGCCGTAGGGAATGGAAATGCCGCTGACCAGGATCACGAGGGCCGTCAGGGTACAGATCACAATGGTGTCCAGGAAGACCTCCATGATTCCCATAAGCCCCTGCTCCGCCGGATGGGCAACCTCCGCCGAGGCATGGGCGATGGACGCGGTGCCCATCCCGGCCTCGTTGGTGAAAACGCCCCGGCTGCAGCCCACCCGCAGTGCCTGAAACGCGGAGCCAAGCATCCCGCCGGTGACGGCTCTTGGGGAAAACGCCCCCTCCACGATGGCCCGGAACGCTGCCGGAAGCTGCCGGAACCGGACAAGCAAAACCCCAAAGCACATCAAAATATAGATCCCGGAGACCAATGGCACCAGCCGCTCCGCCGCCGCGCCGACGCGTCTCGCACCGCCGAGAAGCAGTGTGCCCACCAGTGCCGCCAGGACAATGCCCATGACCAGATTGCCCATCCGGGTCTCCTCCCCGCCGAAACGGGTCAGGACGCCGTTGACACCGGAAATCACTGCGTTGATCTGGGTGGCATTTCCCACGCCAAAAGCAGCAATGATACCGAACAGGCAATATACCGCCGCCAGCCAGGAATACCGTTTCCCCAGCCCCCGGGTGATGACATACATGGGGCCGCCCACGAAGCCGTCCTTGGCCCGGACCCGGTAGCGCACCGCCAGGGTGACCTCGGCGAACTTGGTCGCCATCCCCAGCAGGGCGCAGACCCACATCCAAAAGATCGCGCCCGGCCCCCCCAAACAGATGGCCCCCGCCACGCCCACCAGATTGCCGGTGCCCACGGTTGCCGCCAGAGCGGTGCACAATGCCTGAAAGGGCGAGACGCCGCCGGTTTTCTTTCCGGGCCGGAGCTTGGCGAAAAACTCTCCCAGCGCCCGGGGAAACAGTGCCAGCTGCACGAATCCCAGCCGGAGGCTCAGATACAGCCCCACCCCCAGGATCAGCACCAGCGCCGGGACACCCCAGACGATGGCATTGAGATCAGACAGGAATTTGGTCATTATGTCCTCCTAGCATACCACTTTTTTGTGAATATCGCAAGATAAAAAATTCACAAATCATTAAAAAATGACAAAAAAGCAGTCCCCAAACTGTGGGAACTGCTTTTGTACGGTATATTGCCAAGTGTCCGTTGGACACAGCCAGGCGGTTTATCCTTGAGAAATGATCATTTCCCAATCAAAATCAGACGATCATTTTGCATTTTGCATTCAGCATTCTGCATTTTTCGCTTACTCCCAGCTTGCCCAAACCTCCGGGCAGTACCCCGCCGTAGCCTGCTTTCCGTTGCGGACCACCGGGGTCTTCATCAGGGTGGGATCGTCGAAAACCTTGTCCTCCTTGGCGCGCTTATCCTCCATGTACTTCATCAGGGTGATCTCCGGTGACTTTCCCTCCCAGTCGATGAGGTTGTCGATGCCGCCCACCGCCCGGAGGACGCTGTCAAACTCCTTGCCGGACATTCCGTACTTGTTCAGGTCAATATACTGATATTTGATCCGGCGCTCCTTGAAATAGCGCTCGGCTTTCTTGGTGTCAAAGCATTTTGCCTTGCCGAAAATCTGAATGTTCAATAGATTACCTCCTCCAGGCACAGCCCCTGGGCAGGAGCCAGGAAGCCCGCCTCCGCCCGTTTCCCGCCAAACAAAGCCGGGATGCTGTCCGCCTCCCGCTCTCCCCGGCCTACCTCCACCAGAGTCCCCACCAGAATCCGCACCATGTTGTACAGGAAGCCGTTTCCCGTAAACCGGAGCCGAACCTCGCTGCCCTGGCGTGTAATCCGGATGGCGCGGAGATAGCGCACCGTGGACTTTTTCATTTTCGCGTTGCCGCAGAAGGCGGAAAAATCATGCTCGCCGCAAAGAAGCGCCGCCGCCTGCTCCATGGCCTCCAAGTCAAGCATCTCCGGCATCACTGCCACATAGCGCCGGTCAAAGACGCAGGGTTCCTCACTGTTCCAGATGCGGTAGAGATAGGTCTTCTCCTTGGCGTTCAGCCGGGCATGGAACCTGGGAGACACGTCCCTGCAGGAGTATATGCCAATATCCTCCGGCAGATACCTGCGCAGGGCAGCCAGAATTTCCCCGCTGGGCAGACTGCTTTCACAGTGAAAGTTCGCCACCTGGCCCCGGGCATGGACCCCGGCGTCCGTGCGGCCGCTGCCGGTGACCTCGATGGGCTCCCCCAAAATCCGGGACAGAGCCGTCTCCAGCTTGCCCTGGATGGTATCGTCCCTCCCCGGCAGCCGCTGCCAGCCCCGGTACCGGGTGCCGTCGTAGCACAGGTCAAGCCGCAGATTCCGCATATTCCTCCCATTCCTCTCTGGCCTCCCGCTCGGTATCCGCCGAAAACAGGAACTTGCCGCTCAAATCATACACCTGAACATGTCCGCCCACATAACGCATCTGATACATCGTCATCAACCTCTCGTTTTGATTTCTGACGATAGTATAGCAAAGCATCTGTCCAATAAAACGGACTTTTTTAAAAGAATGTGCGGTAAATGATCGTTTGCGCAGAAGACAATCAGGAAACGGTGCGTAGGGGGCGGCATCCATGACGCCCCATTTGCATGCAGCACCGTCATAAGGGGCGTCAAGGATGCCGCCCCCTACGATCCATGCGCAAGCCTTTGGTGCGCATCTAACTTCGGCAGAACCCTTGTTTCTGCATTTCATTTCGCCGCTGCGGGAACCGTTATGTACCGCTCCAGCCATTGGGTGACATCCTGGTAAACTTCTTCCTTGTTGATCTCATTCAACAGCTCATGGCGGCACATGGGATAGATCCTAACGGACACATCCGTCAGTCCCGCCTTGCGGAAGGCGTCGGCGGACTGCAGCACACCCTTGCCGTAATTGCCCACGGGATCGTCGCCGCCGGCAATGAAAAATACCGGCAAATCCTTGCGCATGGCCGCCAGATTCCCCGGCTGCTCGATGAAGTACAGGCCCTTCATCATGTCCCGCAGCAGCCCGGCACTGGCTGTGAAGCCGCATAAGGGGTGGGAAACGTAAGCGTCCACGATTTTCGCGTCCCGGGTCAGCCAGTCAAAATCCGTCCGGGGATGCTCCACCCTCTTGTTGTAGCTGCCGAAGACCAGATTCTGGAGCTTCTCGCTGGGGTTTGTCTCTCCGATCTTTTCGCAGACCTTCTCCGTCAGCTTGATGGCTCCCGGCAGCGCGAAGGACGGCTGCCAGCCGGTACCGCAGATCACCGCCGCGGTAATGCCGCTGTCGGGATGCTTGCACAGGATGGTCCTGGCCATAAAGGAACCCATGGAGTGACCGAACAGCACATAGGGTACGTTGGGCAGCTCCCTGCGGGTGTCGGTCAGCAGCTGGTAGGTGTCCTCCACTGCGGTGAACCAGCCGCCGTGGAAATAGCCCTGGATGCCGCCGCCGTTGATGGACTGGCCGTGGCCCATATGATCCTCCGCCACCACCAGGAAGCCCTGCTTCGTCAGGGAATTAGCAAACCCGTCATAACGCTCCACATATTCCGCAATGCCGTGGACGATCTGCAAAACCGCCTTGGGACTGCCCTCCGGCTCCCAGCGGCACACATGAATCATCCCCTGGCCATGGGACTCAAACCAGAAATCTTTGCGCATGGTTTCACCCCACAACTTCATAGCCCGCATCGGTAATGGCCTTCTTCAAAGCGGCCTCGTCTGCGGTACCGGTAACAATAACAGTCTTTGCCGACAGATCCGCCACGGCATCCAAAGCGCCGGGAACGGCTTTGCAGGCTTTCTCCACCCGGGCCTTGCAGTGACCGCACATCATGCCTTCCACCTTCAAAATCATTTCCATTGTATGTCTCCTCCAAAATTCCTCTGCTGCTCCGGCAGCGGGAGCAGGCGCAAAACAGTTGACACAAATTTTACCTTGTGGTACTATTTTCTTATCCTTTCTATTCTATCATAGGAATCGCAAAATGCAAGCAAATCCTCTCGCCCAAATGGTTTCAAAGGAGAATCGTATGAATATCAAAATCACCTCCGACAGCACCTGCGACCTGTCCGCAGACCTGCTTGCCAAGTACAACATCAGCCTGGTGCCCCTGATCGTCATGAAAGGCGACCAGGAATTCGAAGACGGCATCACCATCACACCGGCGGATATCTTTGCCCATGTGGCCGCCGGAGGCAGCCTGTGCACCACCGCCGCCCGGAGCGTAGGCTACTACCAGGAAACCTTCGCCAGGTACGCTTCGGAATACGACGGCATTGTCCACATCAACATCAGCTCCGATTTTTCCTCCAGCTATCAGAACGCCTGTCTGGCAGCGGAGGAATTCGAGAATGTCCGGGTGGTGGACTCGCGGAACCTGTCCACCGGTCAAGGCCTGGTGGTGCTGAAGGCCTGGGAGCTGGCCCAGAATGCCGCTTCCCTGGACGAGCTGAAGCAGGAGCTGGACGCCTTTACTGTCAAGGTGGAGGCCAGCTTCGTGGTGGACAAGCTGGACTACCTGGTCAAGGGGGGCCGCTGCTCCACTGCGGCCGCGCTGGGCGCGAACCTGCTGAATCTGAAGCCCTGTATCGAGGTCAGGGATGGAAAAATGATCGTAGGGAAAAAGTACCGGGGCAATTTCACCAAGTGTCTGCTGAACTATATCCACGACCGGCTTTCCGGACGGGAGGATCTGGACGGCGGCACCGTATTTGTCACCCACACCACCATCTCCGAAGAATGCCGTGATGTGGTAATGGAGGCCGTCCGCTCCAGCGGCGCTTTCGCGACCGTCTACGAGACCATCGCTGGCTGCACGATCTCCTGCCACTGCGGCCCAGGCACCCTGGGCATCCTATTCGTCAGGAAATAAACGGAACACGGCAGGCCAGCGGGTTTTTGCGGCCTGCCGTTTTGTTTTCCCTTGAAATAATGGGATTTCCTCTTGTTTTTTTGATCGGATATGGTATACTGTCCCTTGCGATTTTGTTTTGCGGAGGTGTCCCATGGACAACTGCACACTTCTGGACCTTGCCACAGACCTGGGCTATGAGCTTGCCATGAGCGGCGCGGAAACCTTCCGGGTGGAGGAAAGCATCAGCCGCGTTCTGTCTGCCTACGGGGTGGAGGCGCAGGTTTTTTCCATACCCAACTGCCTGATTGTCAGTATGCTCACCGAGGACGGCCAGCCCATCACCCGCATGTGCCGCATCGGGCATCACGGGAATGACTTGGACGCAGTGGAGAAATTCAGCGGTCTGAGCCGGGCCCTGTGCCATCGGAAGCCGGACCCTGCCCAGGGACTGAAATGGTTCCAGGAGGTTCGCAACCAGCGGCGGCAATATTCTACGGCGGTCCAGCATTTCGGCAGCTTTCTGGGAGCGGCAGGCTTCGGCATGTTCTTCGGGGGCAATCTGACCGACAGCCTGTGTGCGGGCGTCTGTGGGATCCTGGTGAGCTTCGTCAACAAAGTTCTGGACGAACGGAAGGCCAACCAGTTCTTCCGCACCATTGCCTCCTCCTTCCTGATGGCCCTGCTGGCCTATGCCATGGGCGCTGTGGGTCTGACCCGAAACCCCGACGCCGTGACCATCGGCGCACTGATGCTGCTGGTTCCCGGTCTGCTGTTCACCAACGCCATGCGGGACATCATCTACGGCGATACCAACTCCGGCATCAACCGGATCGTACAGGTGCTGCTGGTGGCAGCGGCTTTGGCTCTGGGCACCGCCACCGCCTGGCGCTTTTCGTCACTGCTCTGGGGGGAACCCGTCAGCGTCAGTGATATCCCATACCCGATCATCATTCAGTGCCTGCTGGCATTCATCAGCTGTATCGGCTTCGCGGTGCTGTTCAATATCCACGGTCCCGGGGGCCTGCTGTGCGCCCTGGGCGGCGGTCTGGCCTGGGCTGTTTACTGCATCACTCTGGAGCTCAGCGGCAGCGACATTCTGGCCTATTTCTTCTCCGCTCTGTTCTCCTCTGTCTATTCCGAGACCATGGCCCGGATCCGCAAGTATCCCGCCATCTCCTACCTGGTGGTGTCCATCTTCCCCATGATCCCCGGCGCCGGTGTATACTACACCATGAACTACGCCTTCCGGGGAGAGATGGAGCTGTTTGCCAAGCAAGGGATGCACACTGCCGCCATCGCGGGTATTATGGCCGTGGGCATCCTGCTGGGGTCTACCATTTTCCGGATGTATTCCGAATGGAAATTCCGCAAGCTCTTTCATATATAGTTGATGCGTCCGCTGGGAACCTCCCGGCGGACGCTTTTCATCCTTTTTGTGGAACCATTCAGTCGAGGTAAAATTTGCGCGGTAAATGATCGTTTAGCGGGCAAGGCCCGCGGCGAATGCGTTACGTACTTTGGGTGATAGACGGACATCCTTTGGGCCCCTCGACCGTAGGTGCTGTGGTAAATGATCGTTTATCGTAGGATGGTTGCTGTGGCGCGGCAGCGCCCATGCCTTCCCCTTTGGGGCAATGTCATCAACTTAAGGATTCCATTTCAAAGTGTCAAAATAAAAGCCT
>JBJDYN010000066.1:0-51679 GCA_051867395.1 Faecousia sp.
GCGACAACATCGGCGCTCTGCTGCGTGGTATCGACAAGAAGAACATCGAGCGTGGCCAGGTCCTGGCGAAGCCCGGTTCCATCCACCCCTACACCAAGTTCGCTGGCCAGGTTTACGTCCTGTCCAAGGAAGAAGGCGGCCGTCATACTCCCTTCTTCAACAACTATCGTCCCCAGTTCTACTTCCGTACCACCGACGTTACCGGCATCATCTCCCTGCCCGAAGGCACTGAGATGTGCATGCCCGGCGACAACGTTGTTATGAGCGTTGAGCTGATCACCCCCATCGCTATCGAGAAGGGCCTGCGTTTCGCTATCCGTGAAGGCGGCCGTACCGTCGGCTCCGGTGTTGTCACCGAGGTTTCCGACTAATCTCTTAGCCTATCAATAACGAATTCCCCAGCCTGGGAAAGGCTGGGGAATTTTTTCGTTGGGGGATACGAGAGTGGAGTTTGGAGAGTGGAGTGTGGAGAGTGGAGTGTGGAGTTGCGGTATCCACTTCGTGGATGAATATAGAATTATGTTTTGTGGTTGTCGCAGCTTGTCGGAAAGTGCGATATATCTCAAATTATGCCAATTATTTCCGAAGGAAATACTACAACTCCAAACTCCACACTCTTCCACGCTCTCTTTGCGGCAAAGAAACGGTAAATTCACTATTCATTCATGAGTTTCTTCCCGCTTTGCTTGTCCTCAAGGAATTTCTTTGGTATAATGTTGAAAAAGTCTACAGGGAAGGTGATGAGATTTGAAGGAACTTCATTCCAAGATCAAGGAGGCGTTGATTTCTGCCCTGCCGATTACGGCGCTGGTTTATCTTTTGATATTGACTCCGGTTTTTTCTCTGTCCAAGGTGGAGCTCATTACCTTTACCATCGGCGCGGTGCTGCTGGTGATTGGAATCGGACTGTTCAATCTGGGGGCGGACTTGGCCATGACGCCTATGGGCAGTCATGTGGGCTCCGGTCTGTCCCGGCAGAGGAAGCTGGGGCTACTGTTGGGCGTCTGCTTTGTGCTGGGTATGCTGATCACCATCGCGGAGCCGGATCTGCAGGTTCTGGCCGGACAAGTCAGTGCGGTCATGAACGGTACGGTGCTGATTTATGCCGTGGGCGTGGGTGTGGGAGCTTTTCTGGTGGTAGCTATTCTCAAGATCGTCTTCAAGAAGTCCCTGTCCCACATCCTGATGCTGTTTTATATGCTGCTGTTTGCCCTGGCGCTGCTGGTGGTGGTGAACGGCAACGAAGCCCTGCTGCCCCTGGCCTTTGACTCTGGCGGCGTCACCACAGGCCCCATCACCGTGCCCTTCATCATGGCCCTGGGCGTAGGCATTTCCAATGTGTTGGGCGACAGGAGAAGCAGGGAAAACTCCTTTGGTCTGGTATCTCTGTGCTCCATCGGCCCGGTGCTTGCGGTGCTGATTCTGGGCCTGTTCTCCAAAAACGAACTGACCTACGCCGTGCCGGAGTATTCTGTCAGCAATCACATTCTGGGCGCTTTCCTCCACACCGCTGTGGAAACCTGCAAGGAGGTTGCCATTGCGCTTGGCCTGATCGTGCTGTTCTTCCTGCTTTGCCAGGTGCTGTTCCTGAAGCTGCCCCGGAAGCGGCTGCAGCGGATCGCTGTAGGCGTTGGCTTTACCTATGTGGGACTGGTGATCTTTCTCACCGGTGTCAACGTTGGCTATATGCCCATTGGCTACAAGCTTGGCTGCGCCCTGGCCCAGGGGAGCCATGGGTTCCTGGTGGTGTTCGGCCTGGTTATCGGCGTGCTGGTGGTCCTGGCGGAACCGGCCATCCATGTGCTCAACGGCCAGGTGGAGGAGGTTACTGGCGGCTTGGTCAGCAAAAAGGCCATGATGATGGGCCTGTGCGTGGGTGTGGGCGCTTCGATTGCTCTGTCCATGGTGCGGATTGTGTTTGACTTCCCGCTGGTTTACTACATCATTCCGGGCTATTTCCTGTCTCTGGCCCTGTCGCTGTTCGTGCCGCCGGTGTATACCGCCATCGCCTTTGACTCCGGCGGCGTTGCCAGCGGCCCCCTGACCTCTGGGTTTATCCTGCCTTTTGCCATCGGGGCCTGTGTGCAGCTCCAGGGGGCCGACGCGGTGCTGCGGGACGCCTTCGGTGTGGTTGCCATGGTGGCGATGACGCCGCTGATTACCATTCAGCTGCTGGGCTTCCGGGGGATCGTGGCCGAACGGGTCAACGAGCGCAGGGCTATGAAGCGTATTCTGGATGCCGACGACCAGCAGATCATTAATTTTATGTAACAGGAGGGCCGCCATGAACAATGCGATCAACGAATCCGCCATCAAGAAGCTGAAGCTCCTGTTTACAGTGGTGGACCGCCCCAAAGGGGAATTTTACTTAGATGTCATCAGCCAGTTTGACGTCAACTGCCAGATGGTGGTGGGCGGCATGGGCACGGCCAACTCGGAGCTGGTGGAACTGCTGGGCCTGAACATCCACAAGGCCGTGATTCTCAGCGTGATCCGGGAGGACATGGCGGATGCGGTGCTGAACTGCCTGGAGGACAAGTTTGCCACCATCCGAAACGGCAAGGGCATTGCCTTCGCCGTGCCGCTGAGCAGCGTCATCGGCGTGAATCTGTATCAGTTTTTAAGCGACAACCGTATGGGCAGGGGGGAGAATGTATGAAGACCAACGACCATGAAGTGGTTTTTGCCATCGTCAATTCCGGCTTCGCGGAGGACGTGATGGGCATCGCCCGGGAGCAGGGCGTCCGGGGCGGCACCATCCTGAACGCCCGGGGTGTGGTGAAGGAAGAAGCCGCCGCCTTTTTCGGCATCACCCTCCACCAGGACAAGGAAATTCTGATGATGGTGGTGGAGAAATCCCTCCGGGACAACGTGCTGAACGCCATCTACAAGGAAATGGGTATGGCGAAAAAAGCCAAGGGCATTGCCTTCTCTTTGCCTGTTTCCGACGTTGCCGGCCTGACCCCCGCTATCGAGCCGAAGGAAGAAACCCAGGTATAAACAAAAAACCACCGCTGATTGCGGTGGTTTTTGCTGTGACGCAGGCCTGTAAGCCGGGTTCTGTCTTGACAGCCATCTATCTAGCCCCAGGATTGCTCCTGGGATCAAGCCGCCTCCTCGGGACGATCGGGCCGATCACATGTCCCTCCACGGCGTTGCTCCGGGATAGAGTTTACATCGTAAAACCCATGTTACCATGGGCCGGGTGCGCTCTTACCGCACCTTTTCACCCTTGCTGCACAGCATCCGAAGATACGCGCAGCGGTATCTCTCTGTTGCACTTGTCCTGGGGTCACCCCCGGCGGGCGTTACCCGTTATCCCTGCCCTGTGGAGCCCGGACTTTCCTCATCCTCCGCCTTTCGGCATGAGTCCGCGGCTGTCCGGCCTGGTCGCGGGAATATTGTACTCCATGGAAGGCAAATTGTCAAATGTCTTGCAAATTCTTTTCAGAAGGGATATACTGATATTCAGAATTGTAAATGATCGTTTATGTGCATACCCACTGTAGGGGAGGGTCATTGACCCTCCCGCTGCGTAACGAAACAGAGCGTGAAATAGGTTGCTTCCAGTGCTGGTTTTCACAAAAAGCGACAGGTTTGACAGCTCAAAAACTTTCAGTCGGCGGGAGGGTCAATGACCCTCCCCTACAGTGGGTGCTGCGATAAACGATCATTTATAGGAATACCCTATGAAATGAGGAAAGAGTATGAGTTCTGCGTTTGAACAATATTTTACATCCCTGAAAGACAAAAAGATTGCGGTACTGGGCCTTGGGGTCAGCAACCGGCCCCTGGTGCGGCTGCTGCTGGAATTTGGCTGTGACGTGACAGGCTGTGACCGGACCCCCCGGGAGAAGCTGGATGCCGAGGTGCTGGAATTGGAGCAGCAAGGCTGTAAGCTCCATGTGGGGGACGGATACCTGGATGGAGTGGAGGCGGACATTGTGTTCCGGACCCCCGGTATGCACCCGGCCAATCCCGCCATTGAGGCCCTTCGCAGCCGTGGGGCCATGGTGACGTCCGAGATGGAGGTCTTCTTCGAGGTCTGCCCCTGTACCATTCTGGCGGTAACGGGTTCTGACGGCAAGACCACCACCACCACGTTGATCTCTGAGATGCTGAAAGCGGAGGGGAAGACGGTGTGGCTGGGGGGCAACATCGGCACGCCCCTGCTGCCCCTGGTGCGGCAGATGAAGCCTGAGGATTACGCCGTGGTGGAGCTCAGCTCCTTCCAGCTGATGGACATGACCCGCAGTCCTAACCGGGCGGTAATCACCAATCTGGCCCCCAACCACCTGGACATCCACAAGGACATGGAAGAATATGTGGACGCCAAGAAGAACATCTTCCGCTATCAGGACGAGAGCGGCCTTTTGGTCCTCAACGCCGACAACGCCATCACCGCCGCCTTCCGGGGCAACGGCGAAACCCGGTTCTTCTCCCGGCAGGGGAAGGCCCATGTGTGCCTGGAGGACGGCGTCATCTGCCGGAATGGAGAGAAGGTGCTGAGCGTCAGCGACATTCTCATTCCCGGCGTCCATAATGTGGAGAATTACATGGCTGCCATCGCCATGGTGGAGGGCCTGGTGCGGGACGACACCATCCGCCAGGTGGCGAAGACCTTCGGCGGCGTGGAGCACCGCATCGAGCTGGTGCGGGTGAAGGACGGCGTGAAGTTCTACAACGATTCCATCGCCTCCAGCCCCAGCCGCACCATTGCCGGTCTGCGGAGCTTCCGGCAGAAGGTTATTCTGATCGCGGGGGGCTACGACAAGCACATCCCTTATGATGTCCTTGGACCGGAGATCTGCGCCCATGTGAAGAAGTTGTTCCTGGGTGGCGCTACCGGCGGCAAGATCCGGGCCGCCGTGGAGAACTGCCCGGAGTATGATCCCAAGACGCTGGAGATTGTGGACTGCGGCAGCTTCGAGCCTGCGGTCCGTGCCGCTGCTGACGCCGCGGAGGAAGGGGATATCGTCCTCATGAGTCCCGCCAGCGCGGCCTTCGACCAGTTCAAGAACTTCATGGTCCGGGGGAATTTCTACAAAAAGCTGGTAAAGGAGCTGTAAGCCATGGACATCACCAAGCTCACACGCCCTGCCCGGAAGCTGCTGCCTTTGAAGACCTGCGGCGCGGTTATCGTGGCGGCAGGCAGCGCCACCCGGATGGGGGGCATCGACAAGGTCATGGCCCCGCTCAAGGGCGAGCCCATGATCCTGCACACCGTCCGGAATTTCCAGAACTGTGACGCCATTTCCGAGATCGTCATCGTCACCCGGGAAGACTTGATCCTGCCCATCACCGGGCTGTGCAAGGGCCTTAACAAGGTCACAGCCGTAGTGGCAGGAGGCAAGAGCCGTCAGGAGTCCGTCCATCTGGGCCTGAACGCCCTTTCGGAGAAGGTTCAGCTGGCTGCGATCCATGACGGGGCCAGGCCGCTGATCACCTGGCAGCTCATTGACCGGGTGGTCCGGGCCGCCAATACCTACGGCGCGGCGGCTCCGGCGATCCCCGTCAAGGACACCATCAAGGTGGTGGAGGGCAGGGCAGTGAAGGAGACGCCGGACCGGTCCACCCTGTTCGCGGTCCAGACCCCCCAGGTCTTTGATTTTGACCTGCTCCGGGGCGCTCTGGCAAAAGCGGAGCAGGACGGGGCCCAGATCACCGATGACTGCTCCGCCGTGGAGCGGATGGGCATGGTGGTGAAGATCGTGGAGGGCGACGAGCGGAACCTCAAGGTCACCACCCCCCTGGACCTGAAAATCGCGGAGCTGCTGATGGAGGAAGCGCAATGAGAATCGGACACGGATATGATGTACACCGCCTGGTGGGGGGCCGGGACCTGATCCTGGGCGGGGTGAAGCTGGACTTCGAAAAGGGCCTGGACGGCCACAGCGACGCGGATGTGCTGCTCCACGCGGTGTCCGACGCCCTGCTGGGTGCGGCGGGCCTGGGAGACATCGGCCTCCACTTCCCGGACACGGACCCCAAATACAAGGGCGCGGACTCCTTAAAGCTGCTGGAAGCGGTCGGGCAAAAGACAGCGGCGGCAGGCTATCGGGTGGGCAACATCGACGTGACCATGATCGCCCAGAGGCCGAAGCTGAGAGACCACATCCCCCAGATGGAGCACAACATTGCCGCCGCTCTGGGCATCGATTCCAGCCGGGTCAACGTGAAAGCCACCACGGAGGAAAAGCTGGGCTTCACCGGCTCCGGCGAAGGCATGGCCTGCCATGCGGTATGCCTGCTGGAAGAGAGATAAGATAGGAGATACAAGATAGGGGAACCTTCTTGTATCTCCTTTTTTTCTGACTTTTTCAAGGCGGTAAATGATCGTTTACGTTTGTACCACCGTAGGGGCCGATTGAGGCACATCGGCCCTTGCACAGCGTGCCGAATTCGCCGCAGCCTGGTTCAAAAAATGGGGCTATCTCTGCGGGCCGATGTGGGCATCGGCCCCTACGATAGGTGCTGCGATAAACGATCATTTATCTGAAATTACCCGAAAAAATTTTGCGCATTGTGAGACAAAAGCCGCCTTTGAATCGTTATATAGATAGGAAGATACAGAAGGAGGCAGGGCGATGGATGTTCTGTACTTATTTCACCGCTACCGGGATGATGTCTACCGATTGGCGGTGAACTATACCCACAACCCCCAGGAGGCGGAGGACGTGTGCCAGACGGTGTTCCTGAAAGCGCTGGAGCAGCAACCGCTGGCCCCGGGGAAGGAAAAGGCCTGGCTTATGCAGGTGACGGCAAACGAATGCCGCAGCCTGCTGCGGTCTGCCTGGTGGCGGAAAACGGTGCCCCTGGATGAAACGATGCTTTCCTCCGGAACCCAGGTGGATGAGACAGTGCAGGCCCTGGGGAAACTGAAGCCGGAATACCGGGTGGTACTGTACCTGCACTATTATGAGCAGTTGACCTCCGGGGAGATTGCCCATTTGCTGAAAATCCCCACCAGCACAGTGACCACACGGCTGGACCGGGGCCGGAAAAAGCTGAAGAAACGATTGGAGGAGGGCTGAACATGAAAAGACGCTTGTTGGAAGCCTACGACGCCATGATGATGCCCGAGAGCTGCGCCCGCCGGATCGAGCAGAACCTGGAGCGACAGATGAAAGCGCGGCAGGGAAGAAGGAACGTGGGAATTTACGCCCCCCCAAAACGAAACAACTGGGCCCTGGCGGCAAGTCTTGTGTGCCTGGTGCTGGTGCTGTCGGCGGGCGGGACATTCCTGATGCTGAACCTGTCGCACTCCACAGCCGCCAAAACGCCGGAGCCTGTTGTGACTCAGCCTCCTGTTTTGGAGACTACGGCGGAAACAGCACAATTTTCCCTTACGGAGGAGGGTAGGGCATTTTTGGCGGATATGTGCTATTACATGCCAGACTGGTCCGGCTATGCCTCCCTGGACGACGAATTCTGGAATGATTTTCTCTATCTCTCCTTCACGGACCCCAACATGTCCGAGGATGGAAAGGCGTTGACGGTTTGCGGGGAGACGGAGTTCGTCAGCACATACCAGGAAGATTTGGGAGTGGTGGAGACGCAGGTGAAGATCAGCCGGGAAAGGGTCAATGACTATGTGAATCTGGCCATGGGCTGCGATTTGCCGGAGGACTTCCGGCCGAACCGGGAGGGCCTATCCTATGCGGACGGCCATTTCTATGTATCTTTGTCAGATTTTGGATCGGTGGGCTATAGCTTCCGGGATTGGGAGCCCCATGAGGAGGCTTATGATACCTATGCATTCGTATATTTTGACTGCTTTGTGGACGAACCGGAGAATGTGGTGGCAACTGTGTCCTTCGTGATCTACCCGGCGGAGAATGAGAACGGCTATACTGTCATTATCAAGGATACGAAATTCATTGACGAGGAAGACCGACAGGAGATCCGGAGGGTCGTGTCCGATTTCTCGGAAGCGTATTTTGCCGCGGATACGGGAAAAATGCAGGAGTATTTGGAAGAAGGCTTTGCGTGGCAGGTGGAGGGCTATTCCGGAAACGGGGAAGCTGTGTCCATCGAAAACATCAAGGGATTATCTGAGACAAAGCAGCGGCAGGTGGGCGATGTGGAGTTCATGGCTGTGGAGTTCCTGGAGGGAGCCTGGTCAGACAGCCTTAGCTATTTGTCCATGGAGCTGGTCAAGCAGGAGGACGGCTGGAAGGTCCGGTCTTATGACTTGGAAAAATAGGAGCAGGTCTGGATTCTGTTCCTGAAGAAGACCATAGTGCATCCAACCTGCTTCCGCGCTTGATCGCCGAAATTGTCGTACTCTTTCACAGGGGGAAGTGTTGCTTTTTTTCGCAGAATATGGTATGATTCAACACAGTTTGATACATTATGGAGGTTACCCGCTGTGAAAAAAGTATTGTGCGTGGTGCTTGTGATTTTACTCATTTTCGCACTGGCTGCCGCCGGAGGCTATGGCTATGCCTGGTACCGCAGCAACCATATTTTCGTGGAGGACGCGGTGTACCCCATCGACGCCCAGAGTCTGGACCTGCGGGGTCAGGACATATCCTTTGACCACTATAACGCGGTCCACAGCCAGCTGCCGAACTGTGAGATAGCGTGGGATGTTCCCTTCCAGGGCGGGAAATACGCCAACGATACCGAGAGCCTGACGGTTTCCAGCCTGTCCGACGAGGATATGGACATTCTGCTCACCTACTTCCCCAAGCTGAAGCGGCTGGACGCCAGCGGCTGCCGGGAATATGACCGACTGGTTTCCTTCCAGGAGCAGCGGCCCCAGTGCCAGGTCATCTATCAGGTGGATCTGGGCGGAAAGTCCTTCGAATTGGACACCACGGAGCTGACCCTGGAAAATGGGGACTATGATTTTGACACCCTGATGAAAAACCTTTCCTATCTGCCCCAGGTCACGTCCATCACGCTGCGGATGCCGGAGCTCTCTCAGGAGCAGATGGAGGCGCTGAAAACGGCCTATGAGACGATCACGTTCAGCTGCACCGTGGCGCTGCTGGGCCAGGAGTACGACACCCAGACCACGGCGCTGGACCTGTCCGCTATGACCACCGAACAGGTGGCAGAAGTGGCGGAGAAGCTGGCTTTGCTGCCGAACCTGGAAACCGTGGAGCTGATGGACGCCAGCGGCCAGAGCGGACTGACCAAGGAGGATGTGAAGGCCCTGATGGCTGCGGCTCCGGAGGCGGCCTTCCACTATACCTTTGAATTCTACGGCGAGACGCTGTCCACCGATACCGAGGAAGTCAAGCTGGCAAACATAAAGATTGGTGACGAGGGTGAGTCGGAGATCCGGGCGGCTCTGGATCTGCTGACGAATTGCAAGCGCTTTGTGCTGGATAACTGCCAGGTCTCCAATGAGGTTATGGCCCAGATCCGGGAGGACTACCGGGACCAGACGAAGGTGGTCTGGCGGGTCTACTTCGGTAAGGGCAGCAGCCTTACGGACGCCCAGCTTATGCGTGTGGTGGGCGATCTGGTGGACAGCAATTGCAGTGACCTTATATACTGCGAGGACGTGGTGTGCATTGACCTGGGCCACAACGAGTGGCTGACTGACACCAGCTTCATCGCGGGGATGGTAAATCTGGAGTACTGCATCATCTCCGGCGCGCCCATCAAGGACCTGACGCCCTTTGCCAACTGCAAAAAGCTGAAATTCCTGGAAATTGCCTTCTGCGAGTATCTGACCGACGCCACCCCTCTGGCCCAGTGCGAGAGCCTGGAGATGCTGAACATCAGCAATACCCACATTACGGACCTGACGCCCCTGGATGACCTGCCCCTGACCCACCTGTGCGCCAAGATGTACCCCGGCGGCGTCAGCCGGGTGTCCAAGGACGAGGAGGCGCGGTTCCGGGCGCAGCATCCGGACTGCTGGTCTACCTTCAACGAGGATGCCCAGCCCTATGGCCGCGGCTGGCGATATGAGGAGGACCAAATCACCCCGCTGCCCTACTACCAGCAGATTCGGGACTGGCTGCTCTACGACATCTATCCCAGAACCCCCAACCATACCGGCTGGTACTTCGATACCTACGCCGACAAGACATAAGGAGGAATCCACTATGAATCAGAGCATTCACACCCCCAATGCCCCTGCCGCCATCGGCCCCTACTCCCAGGCGGTCCAGGCGGGAAATACCCTGTATGTCTCCGGTCAGATCCCCATCGACCCGGCCACTGGAGCTTTTTCCGGAGATGACATCACCGCCCAGACCCGGCAATCCCTGACCAACGTCCGGAACATTCTGGAAGCGGCGGGCTTTACCCTGGCCGACGTGGTGAAGACCACGGTGCTGCTGGCGGACATTGCCGACTTTGCCGCCATGAACGCGGTCTACGCCGAGTTCTTTACCTCCGACTGCCCCGCCCGGGCCTGCTTCGCCGTGAAGGACCTGCCCAAGGGTGCGCTGGTGGAGATCGAGGCCATCGCCTGCAAGTAAACAGATTTTTGTAGGGGAGGGTCATATGACCTTTCCCTGCTTTTGTAAGGAGCTATGCTATGAATATAGACGAATTGAAACAGAAAATGCGGGAAGCAAACTATGTCTTTGACGATACCCTGGCTACGGTGCTGTATGTGGCACTGCAGCTGGGGCGGCCTCTGCTGATTGAGGGCGCGGCAGGCGTGGGCAAGACCGAGGTGGCAAAGGTCATGGCCTCCGCTCTGGACCGGGATCTGGTGCGGCTGCAGTGCTACGAAGGGCTGGACGAGAGCAAGGCCCTGTACGAGTGGAACTACCAGAAGCAGCTGCTGTCTATCCAGGTGAACATGAACGTTCAGGACAAGGACACGTTAACAAAGCAGCTGTTCAGCGATGAATACCTGCTGGAGCGGCCCTTGCTGAAATCCATCCGCTCGGAAAAACCGGTGGTGCTGCTGATTGACGAGATCGATAAGGCTGACGAGGAATTCGAAGCCTTCCTGCTGGAGCTGCTGTCGGAGATGCAGGTTACCATTCCGGAAATTGGCACCGTGAAAGCAAAATCCATTCCCTTCGTGGTGCTGACCTCCAACCGGGCCAGGCCCCTGAGCGAGGCCCTGCGGCGGCGGTGCGCCTACCTGTACATTGACTATCCTGATATGGAAAAGGAGCTGGCCATCCTGCGGGCCAAGCTGCCCCATGTGGACGACCGGCTCTGTGCCCAGGTGGCTCTGGCGGTACACAAGCTGCGCTCCAACGAAGCCATCCTGAAAAAGCCATCCATCGCCGAAACCCTGGACTGGGCGGCGGCTCTGGACGCCCTGGGCATCCGGGAGCTGACCCCCGACGCTCTGCGGCAGACGGCAGGCTTCGTGCTGAAGAATAACGAGGACCTGACCGCCCTGGAGGAAACGGGAGAGGAGGAACATTCCTGCGGCTGCGGAGGGCACTGCCATGGCTGATCCCGCGGTATATCTGGAAAAGCTCTCCGCCTTCTCCCGGATGCTGCGGCTGGAAGGTCTGTCCGTCAGCCCCAAGGAGACCGAGGACGCCAGCCGGCTGCTGATTGCTTTGGGCATGGAGGACCGGGATCAGGTAAAAACTGCCCTGCGGACGGTGTACGCCAAGTCCCGGGAGGAACAGATTTCCTTTGACCGGTGCTTTGACGGCTTTTTCCTCTCTGAGGAGCAGATGCGAAAGCAGGCCCAGGAGCAGATGCAGCGGGAACAGGAATTGGAGCAGCACCGGCAGGAGGCGGAGGAAGAACTGCAGCTGAACGGCCAGCCTATGGACTTAAGCCGGGAACAGCGGGAGACCTACGCCGCCATGCCGGAGGAAGCCCGGCAGCGTCTTCGAAATTTTATGGACAAGTACCGGGGTACCGCCGAGCGGAACCCCAAGCTCTACAGTGAATTCATTCACTCCGTCTTCACCCGGACCCTGCTGGAGCAGCAGATGCTGATGGAAAATGCCGGGATCGGCGGACAGGAATCGGACCCGGAGCTGGGTCTTCTCTACAGGGATATTTCGGATTTCAAGGACACGGAGATCCCCAAGGCCATCGGCATCATCCAGGCTGTGGCCCGGCAGATCAACGGCGAATTGTCCGCCAAACGGCGCTCCGGAGGCAGCGGCGGAAAGCTGGACTTCCGCAGGACCATCCGTTTAGGATTGGAGACCGGCGGCAGCTTCTACCGGCTGCGGTATAAGCGCAAGCCCACCCGCCGGAAGCAGCTGGTGCTATTGTGCGACGTGTCCGGCTCCATGGTGCAGTTTTCGGAATTCGCTCTGCGGTTCATCCAGAGCCTGAACCAGGTGTCGGACAGCTCCCGGACCTTCCTGTTCTCCGAGACCATGGTGGAGGCAGACCCCTTCAAGCTGCAGGACATGGATCTGTTCCGCTCCTTTGTCAAGGACTCCGGCATCTACGGCAGGGGCACAGATTTGGGCTCTGCTCTGGAACAGCTGTGCGTGCGGAAACCGGCAGTTCTGGGCGCATCCACGACGCTGCTGATTCTGTCCGACACCAAGACCATTGACCAGCCCCGGGCTGTGGCGGCCTTATGGGAAGCCAAGCGGCTGTGCGGCAGGGTGATCTGGCTGAATCCCATCCCGGAGCGCAAATGGCAGTACATCCGCAGCATCCAGACCATGGCGTCCATCTGTCCCATGGTTCCCTGCAGCACATTGCGGGAACTGGCGGCTGCGTGCAGGAAACTGAATTGAGCGTGGAGTGTGGAGTTAGAAGTTTGGAGTTATGGTATTTCCTTCGGAAATGATTGAAATAAAAATGGTTTCGAGCTTGCGTCAGCTTGGCACATATTCGTTTCAATCCATCCACGAAGTGGATACCTTAACTCCACACTCCTAACTCCACACTCCACACCATCTTCCTCCCTACGAGGTTTTTAATGAAGCTGCGGAGCTTGCATTTAATTTCTTAATCCTAGCCATTTATATTTTCGTTCCTGGCTTTTCGGCTTTTTTGTTGACAGAAAGCGTGGGAAAGTGATATAGTATGACAATCAAGTGTCCTGTGCATGCACAAATGTGCGCAGAACGCAAAATGAAGGAGAGAAATAGACTATGAAAAAGATTCTCGCTGCTCTGTTGGCAGCCCTGATGCTGCTGTCTCTGGCCGCCTGCGGTTCCAGCAGCTCTGCCCCCGAGACCACCGCTGCGGCTCCTGCGGAAACCGCTGCTCCCACTGCCGCTGCTGAGACCCCTGAGACCGAAGCCGCTGCCGCTCCCGCGGAAAAGTATGTTGTCGGCGTTTGCCAGCTGGTTCCTCACCCCGCGCTGGACGCTGCTACCCAGGGCTTTGTTGACCGCCTGACCGAGCTGCTGGGCGCGGAGAATGTGGAGATCCAGGTGAAGGTCGCCGCCGGTGACTCCGCTACCTGCGCTCCCATCGTTACCGACTTCGTCACCCAGGAAGTTGACCTGATCATGGCCAACGCGACTCCCGCCCTGCAGGCCGCTGCCGCCGCTACCGCTGAGATCCCCATCCTGGGCACCTCCGTCACCGAGTACGGCGTGGCCATGGGCATTGAGGGCTTCACCGGCACCGTGGGCGGCAACATCTCCGGCACCTCCGACCTGGCCCCGCTGGACGAGCAGGCTGCTATGGTCAAGGCCTGGTGCCCCGATGCCAAGACCGTTGGTCTGCTGTACTGCTCCGCTGAGGCAAACTCCCAGTACCAGGTGGACACCGTCAAGGCATACCTGGAGGAGATGGGCTTTACCTGCACCCTGTACCCCTTCGCCGACTCCAACGACCTGGCCGCTGTGACACAGACCGCTGCTGACAACTGCGACGTCCTCTATGTTCCCACTGACAACACTGTAGCTTCCTCCGCTGGCATTGTCGATGGCATCTGCCAGCCCGCCGGTGTCCCCGTCATTGCGGGCGAGGAAGGCATCTGCCAAGGCTGCGGCATCGCCACCCTGTCCATCAGCTACTATGACCTGGGCGTCAAGACCGCTGAGATGGCCGCTCAGGTTCTGACCGGCGAGGCGGACATCTCCACCATGCCCATCGGCTACGCGGACACCGTGACTCCCAAGTACAACGCCGCTATCTGCGACGCGCTGGGCATCACTCCGCTGGAAGGCTATGAGCCCATCGGCTAATTGACAAACGAATCAGCGGGCGAGGCGGCTTTGCTACCTCGCCCACTTCCGCTCATTCCCATTTGGAGGACTTCGACATGACAAGCTTTCTCAACGCCTTGCCCGGAGCCATTTCCCAGGGCTTGATCTGGGGCATTATGGCCATCGGTGTGTTCATCACCTATAAGCTGCTGGATATTTCCGACCTGACTGTGGACGGCTCCTTCTGCACCGGCGGCGCGGTCTGCGTCGTGCTGGTTACCGCCGGCTACAATATCTGGATCGCCATGCTGGGCGCTACCCTGGCAGGCCTGCTGACAGGATTGGTCACCGGCTTTTTCCATACCAAGTGCGGCATCCCCGCTATTCTCTCCGGCATCCTGACCCAGCTGGGACTGTGGTCCGTGAACCTGGCCATCATGGACATGAAGGCCAATATGCCGCTGAACGTGAACAATTATGACCTCCTGATCTCCCTGCGCTATCTGCAGGAAGTCCAGAAAGGAACCCGGCCTTTCTACCAGCATCCCGTGATTGTGGTGGGCCTGGTGACGGTTGTACTGATTGCTGTGCTGTACTGGTTCTTCGGTACGGAGCTGGGCAGTTCCCTCCGGGCTACCGGCGCCAATGGCAACATGGCCCGGGCCCAGGGCATCAATACCAGCTTCAACAAGGTGTTGGGTCTGGCCCTGGCCAACGGCTTGGTTGCCCTGTCCGGCGCGTTGCTGTGCCAGTATAACGGCTTCGCGGAGATCAATATGGGCCGGGGCGCCATCGTCATTGGCCTGGCGGCCATCATTATCGGCGAGGTGGCCTTTGGAAAGCTGTTCCGCAATTTTGCTCTGAAGCTGCTGGCGGTTTCGCTGGGCGCCATCATCTACTATGTGGTCATTCAGTTCGTCATCAGCGTATTCAAGATGAACACCAACTACATGAAGCTGATTTCCGCACTGATTGTGGCCCTGTTCCTGGCAATCCCTTACTGGAAGGAACAGTATTTCCGTAAGAAAGGCAAGGTGAAGGGCAATGCTTAAGCTGGAAAATGTCTGGAAAACCTTCAACCCGGGCACCATCAACGAGAAGGTGGCCCTGCAGCGCCTGAACCTGGAGATGAAGGAGGGCGACTTCGTCACCGTCATCGGCGGCAACGGCGCCGGTAAGTCCACCATGCTCAACGCCATCGCGGGTGTCTTCGGCGTGGATTCCGGCACCATTACCATCGACGGTGCAGATGTGACCAACCTTCCGGAATACAAGCGGGCCAAGTACATCGGCCGGGTCTTCCAGGACCCCATGATGGGCACTGCCGCTACTATGCAGATTGAGGAGAATCTGGCTCTGGCTGCCCGCCGGGGCAAGTCCCGGACGCTCCGCGCCGGCATCACCAAGGCCGAGCGGGAGGAATACATCGAGCAGCTGAAGATTCTGGACTTGGGTCTGGAAAACCGGATGACCGCCAAGGTGGGTCTGCTTTCCGGCGGCCAGCGGCAGGCATTGACGCTGCTGATGGCAACGCTCCAGCGGCCCAAGCTGCTGCTGCTGGACGAGCACACTGCCGCCCTGGACCCCAAGACCGCGGCCAAGGTTCTCAGCGCCACCCAGCGCATCGTGGAGAAGGACAACCTGACCACCATGATGATTACCCACAACATGCGTGACGCCATTGCCTACGGCAACCGCCTGATTATGATGTACGAGGGCCATGTGATCATCGACGTGTCCGGCGAGGAGAAGAAGCACCTGACGGTGGAGCAGCTGCTGAACCTGTTCAGCCAGGCCTCCGGCTCCGACGAGGCAGACGACAAGCTGCTGCTTTCTTAAAAATACAACAGGGCACGTACCATGCGTGCCCTGTCCTTTATTGCAACGATGAAAATATGACTGGGAGGAAAATATGAAGTCTACGGAATTGATAGAGATCCTGTCCGTGGCGGAGAAGCTGAAGTGCAATACCCGCCACTGCTATACGTCCAACGGACGCCATGAAAGCGTAGCCGAACACAGCTGGCGCGTCGCTCTGATGGCTATGCTGCTTTCCTCCGAATTTCCGGAGGCGGATATGGATAAGGTCATCCGCATGTGTCTGATCCACGACCTGGGAGAGGCCTTCACCGGGGACATTCCCACCTTCGACAAAACCGCCGCCGATACAGAGAAGGAAGACACCCTGTTCGACCAGTGGGTTGCCACCCTGCCGGAGAAGACCAGAGAGGAATTTTCCGCCCTTCTTACGGAAATGAACGCCCTGCAGACTCAGGAGGCAAAGCTCTACAAGGCGCTGGACAAGCTGGAAGCTGTGATCCAGCACAACGAGTCGGACATTGCTACCTGGCTGCCCCTGGAATACGACCTGCAGCTGACCTACGGGGAGGAAAATGTACAGTTCTCTCCCTGGCTGAAGGAGCTGAAAGAGGAGATCAACCGCCAGACCCGGGAAAAGATTGCCCGGGGAAAATAGTTGAAAAGAGAAATGATCGTTTAGCGGGCAAGGCCCGCGGCAAATGCGTTACGCACTTTGGGTGGCGGACGAACATCCTTTGGGCCCCTCGACCGCAGGTGCAGTGGAAGATCGTTTACAGTTCGTAATAAAGCGGCATCCCTGACGCCCCTTGTGACGGTACGCATGCCAAAGGGGCGTCAAGGATGCCGCCCCCTACGCTAAGTGCGCAAACCTTTGATGCGCATCGCATTTCGGCAGATTGCTGCGATAAACGATCATTTATCGGCCAATCTTCTGCCGGTCACAGGTCCTGCAGGTCCGCGAAGGGGATGTCGTTTTCCAGGTTGTCCCTGGCCAGGTCCGTGTCGATGATCCCGTGGGCCTTGGAAATAGGCTTTTCGTGCCAGACCTTTTGGCCTGCGCCTGCGGTTCCCGCAATGATGGGGGCCGCTTTTTCTTTGCCGCTTCTGGCCTTGCCCTGGATCTGGGGCACGGGAGAAACGTCATTCCTGGGTCCCCGGGGAACATCAGGATGGGTCATGCCCTGCTTTGCCATGTTCTTCACCTCGACGGTAGTATACCTCGAAGAACGAAAACCATACAAGAGCTGGCTATATGGGGATGCAAATGAAAGGTCGGAATTCCGGTGCGGCTGAGAGCTATTTTGGAAAACACCGCGGCTCAAAATGGGTTTCCCATTTCAAGCCGCGGTGTTTATTTACAGGGGATCAGTCTGCGGGGAGGAGTTCTTCCAGGTCTATCTCCTCGTAGAGCTTGTCGCCGTGGAAAGCCTGGACCTTCTCCCAGGTCACGGCTTCTGCCCCCAGATATTCCTCCAGGCACAGCCCGGAGTCCTTCATGTCCAGGGAGACCTCTTTGCCTACATACCGGAAGTGCCAGGGTTCGTCCACAATGCCGGTGATGGACTCCTTCTCCTCGGTGTAGCGGACAATAAAGCCGTAGTCCCAGCAGTGCTCCCGAAACCAGGGGATGGCTTCGTCGCCCAGCAGATCCACCGCCAACCCCAAGTGATGTTCACTGGTGCCGGGAACCGCTACGGTTTCCAGGGCCTTTTCCCGGGCTTCGGTAAATTCCAGGCCGAATTCCTCCATATGCTCCTGGGTGCGCAGCCCCAGGATAGCGGTTTGCTCTGCCAGGGTGCGGTAGGCGGAGTTGAACACATATTCTATGCCTGCGGCATTGCAGTCGGCAAGCATCTGCATCAGAGCGTCGTAGCAGCGGGAATCCACATCGTGGTAGTCCACGACGTTGACCAGGTCCATTTCATAGTAGTCCGGCACGGGATTCAGGCCGTTGACCAGGATCACTTCAATGCCCTTGGGACTGAAATAATGGGTTTGTCCATCAATCACTGTGGGTCCCACGGCTGCGGTGCCGTCCTCCCGGAGGTAGTAGCTGTATTCCCCGATCTGGAGCCAGCCGGTGTACATCAGACCGTCGTCCAGAAAGAAGTAGCGGTTTCCATCCAGTTCCAGCCAACCCACTGCCATGGGGCCTTCCGGGAGATAATAGCGGCGGCCTTCCTCTGTGTCCACCCAGCCGGTGACCATCGCTCCGTCTTCGCCGAAGCGGTAAAACCCGTCCTCCAGCGCCACCGGGCCCGTGACCATAATGCCGTCATCGCCAAAGTAGTAGCGGCTGCCGTCCAGCTCCGCCAGGCCCAGGGTCATGACGCCGTCCCGGTCAAAGTGGTAGGTGCTGCCCTCGATCTCCTGCCAGCCGGTGCGCAGAACGCCGCTCATCAAGTAGTACCGGTTTTCTCCCTCCTGGAGCCAGCCGGACACCATGGCGCCGCTGGCGTCAAAGTAGTAGGTCTTGCCGCCCTGTTCCATCCATCCGGTGGTCATTTTCCCGTCGCTGCCAAAGTAATAGGTCACGCCGCCGATGTCCTGCCAGCCAAGGAACGGCGTGCCGTCCTCATGAAGGTAGTAGCGGCCCTCCTGCAATTCCAGCCAGCCCGACACCGGCTGGGCATGGAAATCCTGGTAAAACCGGACACCGTCCTTCTCCACCCAGCCGCTGCGGTCCACATGGCTGTCGTACCACCGCCAGCCGCCGTAGCCCAATGCTGCCAGCAGGAGAAGAAATATCAAGATCACCGGAACAATCATCCGTTTTTTTCTGTACATGCGATCCCTCCCCGGGAAAAAATTGCATTTATTATACCACGAATCTGAAAAAATGCAAGCAAACGGAGAAGTGTAGAGTTAGGAGTGTGGAGTTAGGAGTTGTTAAGTATAATCGTAACGCTTCAGTTGTATCTGAATTTCTTGCCGTAAATGATCGTTTAGCGTAGGATGGTTGCTGTGGCGCGGCAGCGCCCATGCCTTCCCCGTTGGGGAAGGTGCCCCAGCGCGCACGCTGGGGCGGATGAGGTTGGTACGCACCGAAGGTTTGTGCCAGCCATAATAAACGGTAAAGCCGTTGTCCAGCTTTCCTTTTTCAGTCCTTGGTTCTTTAAGTGCATACTGGTCTGGGTGCATTCCAGCCTCATCCGTCCCGGCTTACGCCGGGCCACCTTCCCCAAAGGGGAAGGCATTTGTGCGGAAAACGATCATTTAGCTGGCATACCCTGACTGGGGCTGAATAGCAGTGCAAAATCTTAAGAAAAAAGACAGTAGATTTTTTAACATAATCTGCTATAATGGGAGGGCAAAAGCGATTTTTATCTTTGACAGGCCTGCGGCTTGTTGTTACGGAGGGATTTCATGGCGTCCCAAAGCAAGAAATTGAAGATCCTGATTACCACGGATCTATATACCACCAACACCAACGGCGTGGTTACCTCGGTGCAGAACCTGTTCGGCGAACTGAAGGCCAAGGGCCACGACGTGCGTATTCTGACCCTTTCCAATGACATGCATTCCCACAAGGACGGCGCGTTGTATTATATCCGTTCCTTGCCCTTGGGAGTGGTGTATCCCGATGTGCGGATGCCCACCGCATTCCACCATAAGCTGATCCAGGAGCTTATCGACTGGAGGCCGGATGTGATTCACAGCCAGTGCGAGTTCTTCAGTTTCCAGTTCGCCACCCGGATCTCCCGGCTCACCGGTGCGCCTATCGTACATACCTACCATACGCTTTACGAGCAGTATGTGGGCTACCTGGTGCCCAGCAAGCGGGTGGGCAATGTGCTGGTGCGGGTGCTGTCCCGGGAGCGGTTGAAAAAAGTGAAAACTGTGGTGGCTCCCACCCAGAAGGTGGAGGACACCCTCCACAGCTATGGCATTCACAGCCCTATCAGTGTTGTTCCCAGCGGCATCAGCCTGGAGCAGCACCATCAGCGTTTGACCTCCGAGCAGCGGCGGGAAAAGCGCCGGGCCCTGGGTATCCGGGACGACCAGCAGGTGATGCTGAACCTGGGCCGCCTGGGCACCGAAAAGAACCTGGGAGAACTGATGGAACTGTTTGCCGAGGCCCAGAAGGAAAACGAGAATCTGGTATTCCTGATCGTGGGTGACGGTCCCGCCAAGGAGGACCTGGAGAAGCAGGCGAAGGAACTGGGGGTTGCGGATCATGTAATCTTCACCGGCATGGTGGAGCCCTCGGAGGTCCAGAACTATTATCAGCTGGCGGATGTCTTCGTCAGCGCCTCCACCAGCGAGACCCAGGGCCTGACCTACATCGAAGCCGCCGCCAACGGCCTGCCCCTGCTGTGCCGCCAGGACGAGTGCCTGAACGATGTGCTGAAGGAAGGGGAGAACGGCTACGAGTACACCAGCGCCGAGGAATTCCTGAAGGCCATCGACACCGTGCTGGAGGACCCGGAATGGCGGGAGGAGGCCTCCAAACGCAGCGAGGAGATTGCCGCCGGGTTTGGGAAAAAGGCCTTCGGCGATGCCATTGAGAATGTCTACGAATCCGTGCTGTAACGGATGATCCGAACGCGCCGCCGGAATCCTGGGCGGCGCGTTTTCCATTGGCAACAGGTCAACCGTTTTCACTCCACAGGATTCCCCCGGCGCTTTGGTTGACATATCGCAAAAACCAGTTATAATGAAAGACAGTATGACCGATAGGGGCGGAAGCATGAAGGGAAGAAAATGGATTTCGGCAGCGGCCATTGCGCTGTGCACGGCGGTGACGGCGCTTCAGCTGGGGTGGATGCTTACCTCAGGAAACGGTTTCGCCGCGCCCCAGAGTGTCCGCACCGGACATTTGGATATCAGCCAGTATCTGCAGGATGGGCTGGCGGATGCCCTGGGCGGCGTTCTTTCTGCGAAGAAGGTGTACCGGCTCAGCGATCAGGACCTGGTGGCCCCGAAGCCTGACCCTGCCTGCTATGGCTCTGCGGAGGACCCAGCCCAGCTTCAATGGCTGCTGGACGCCGGGGCGGAGCTGCTGGAGGGTCAGGAGACCCTGTTCTCCGCTGATACCCCCATCCAGGAGGGCAGCACCGTCCGGTATTACCTGGATGAGACCATTTTCGCCGTAACCTGGAAGCAGCCTCTGGGCGGCTCCATGTACACCTTTTCCGAGGTGAAGATTGCCCATCCCTCCCAACTCCGCCGGTTCCTGTCCGACGGGAAATACGGCTCCGGCACCCTGTACACCACCACGGAGATGGCCCAGAGCGTCAACGCGGTGGTGGCCTCCAGCGGCGATTACTACGACTACCGGGAGATCGGCATTGTGGTCACTGACGGTCAGGTCCACCGCAGCCGGGGAGAGCTGCTGGACACCTGCTTCGTGGACGAAAGCGGGGATCTGGTGTTTACCTATGCCGGACAGATCACGGGCCAGGAGGAAGTGCAGGCCTTTGTGGACAAGCATCGTGTCCGGTTCAGCCTATGCTTCGGCCCGGTGATGATCCTGAATGGGGATCTGTGTTCGCCCAAGCAGTACAATTCCGGGGAAGTCCATTTGGAATACGCCCGGTCCGCCCTGTGCCAAATGGGAAAGCTGCACTACCTGGTGGTCATCGCCAACACGGAAGAACCCTGCTATTCCATGCCCACTTTGAGTCAGTTCGCCCGGCAGCTGTGGGATCTGGGAATCCCCACCGCCTACGCCCTGGACGGGGGCCAGACTGCGGCGATTGCCATGGACGGGAAGCTCGTCAACAATGTCAGCTATGGCAGCCAGCGCAGAATCAGTGATATTGTCTACTTCGCCACTGCCGTGCCGGAGAGATCGTGAGGTTATACAATGAAGATCGCAAAGCTATTTTCCGGAATATTCGCCGCTCTGGGCGCTGTGCTGATGCTGGCGGCGCTGGTGCTGAGCCTTGCTTCCCTGAACGCTTCTCCCAGGCTGATCCGGGTGCCTCAGGGGGCTGTAGACCAATCCCAGGCCCTGCTGGACGCCATTGCCAAGGGCGATTTTGACGCCGCTGGGAAGACGATGTACGGTCAGCCGGAGCTGAGCGGGGAACCGGAAGCCGAAGACGCGGCAGGGCAGAGGATCTGGGACGCGTTTGTGGGCAGCCTTTCCTGTGAATTCCGGGGCAGCTGTTATGCCACCGATACGGGACTTGCTCGGGATGCGGTCATCACCGCCCTGGATGTTTCCACCGTTACCGAAGCGGTGGGGGAGTATGCCCATGCGTTGCTGACCCAGCGGGTAGAGACAGCGGAGGACATGTCGGAGCTGTATGATGAAGAGAACAACTTCCGGCAGGACCTGGTGGACGCCATCGTGCTGGAGGCCGTGGACCAGGCCATCCGGGAAAACGGGCAGACCGCCTCGTTTGACGTGACCCTGAGCCTGATCCAGCGGGACGGCCAGTGGTGGGTGGTGCCGGACCAGGCGCTGCTGCAGGCCATTTCCGGCGGCCTGACAAGGAGGTAATGCCAGTGGGATATCAACCGAAATATGCCGCCCCCAGAAGCCAGACTTCCCATAATCAGCCGCCGAAAAACCCGCCGTCCCAAAAGCAGAACCCCGAAAGCCGGCAGAAAAAGAGCGTGGTTCGCACCGTACTGTTTGTCCTGCTGGGGATCGTGGTGATCCCGGTGTCCCTGGTGCTGACCTGGCATCTGTTGACCGGCATGGCGCAGAATGTGGGCCGGCCCAAGCCTGCCGCTCAGGCGAAAACCGCTGATATGGCGATCCGGGAGCAGATAATGGACTATGCGGCCCAGGAGGTCAGCACTGTCCGCAGCGCCCTTATGGCCCTGGAGCGGCCCCAGGAGGAGATCCCAGAGGAGACCCTGCCGCCGGTGCGGAAGCTCTACTGGATCGAGGAGGGCACCCAGGTGGCCCCGGAACCCAACCCGGACGGCTACGGTTCCAGCGACGACCCGGTGGTTCTGCAGCAGGTGGTGGATCAGGCCGCCTGGCTGCTGGACGGGCAGGAGCTGTATTTCCGGCCGGATGTGGAGCTGTTCCAAGGCAGCCAGGTGAAGTATTATATGGATGACAGTATCTTCGCCATCACCTGGAAGGAGGTCCACGACGGTTCTGTGTATACCTTCTCCGAGGTGAAGATCGGCCATCCGTCCCAGTTCCGCCGCTTCCTTGCAGGCGGGGAGTACGGCTCCGAGATGCAGTACCTGACCACGGAAATGGCGGAAAGCGTCAATGCCGTGGTGGCCTCCAGCGGCGACTTCTACCGCTTCCGGGACTTTGGCGCCGTGGTCTATGAGGGTGTGGCCCGCCGGGTGGAGGGCACCTACGCGGAGACCTGTTATATTGATACCAACGGTGACATGCACTTCACCTACGGAGGGGATGTGCTGACGGTGGAGGATGTCCAAGCCTTTGTGGACGAGCATGACATTTCCTTCAGCCTGGCTTTTGGGCCGGTTCTGGTGGATAACTACGAGCCGGTGGAGCACACCTGGTACGGCGTGGGCGAGATCGATGAGGGCTACGCCCGGGCCGCCCTGTGCCAGCTGGGGGAGCTGCATTACATTGTGGTGACGGCCAACACCGAAGGGCCTTACCAGGACATCCCCACAGTGAAGATGTTCGCGAAAAACATTGCGGCCACCGGCTGTAGAATGGCCTACTGCCTGGACGGCGGACAGACTGCAGCCATCGTCATGGGCGACGAGCTGATCAACCGCCCGGTTTACGGCCAGCAGCGAAAGATCAGCGATATCATTTATTTTGCCACGGCTGTGCCGGACGGAGGTTGATGCCATGGACCGGATTGCGTATATCAACGGAGATTCCTTTGTCTACTGGAACTCCATCCTTCTGACCCTGGCGGCAGCTGTAGCCATCTGCTTCTTTCTGGCCTTCTACCTGAGAAAGAACGGAAACGCTGTGGCGGCCTTCGCGGCTGTGCCGCTAAGCCTGGCCCTGAGTCTCATTGCCGCCCGGTTCTTCCACTGGTACTGCAGGGCGGACAGTTACACAAGCTTCACCGCCGCCATGACGGACTATTCCTCCGGCGGCTATGCCCTGATGGGTGCTTTCCTGGGGTGCTTCCTGGCGGCGGCGGTGCTGCGGCTGGTGTTTCTGCACCGGAACCTGCCGGAAATGCTGGACTGCATGAGTATGGCGGGCCTGGCGGGTATTGCCGTGGGGCGGCTGGCCTCTTTCTTCAATTCCACAGACCGGGGGCAGATCGTGACCACTACCCAGTCTCTGCCCTGGGTGTACCCTGTGACCAACGCAGTGTCCGGAGCTGCGGAATACCGGCTGGCAACCTTTGTAATCCAGGCCATGGCGGCGCTTTTCCTGTTTGCTGCCCTGACGGTATTTTACCTGCGGGGTACCAAGCGGAGAAAGCTTAAGGACGGGGACACCTGCCTCATTTTCCTGATGTGCTATGGGGCCTCCCAGGTAATATTGGACAGCACTCGGTACGACTCGCTGTTCTTCCGCAGCAACGGCTTTGTGAGCATTGTCCAGGTTCTGGGCGCGCTGGGGCTTGCCCTGGCGGTGGTGGTTTTCTCGGTGCGCATGGTCAAGGCCCGGGGGTTCCGGTTCTGGCAGGTGCTGCTGTGGCTCCTGATTGCCGGAGCCATCGGCGGCGCGGGCTTCATGGAATACTACGTCCAGCGCCACGGCAACGAGGCGGTATTCGCCTACAGTGTTATGGCCGCCTGCCTGCTGGGCGCGGTTCTGCTGACGCTGGTGATTCGATTGATCGTGGTCACGACGGAGAGGAAAAAGAAATGCTGAATGCTAAGTGCTGAATGATGGGAACGGTAAGTTATTCGAACAAAGTCTGGACAACAGAGAAAGAATATCTTCCTCTGCTGTCCAGGATAATGTGCATCCTTGGGGCCATGGAGAGATCCTGGCCCTTTTTCATTCATCGCGAAGCGATACCTTAACTCCACACTCCACGCTCCACACTCTACGCACGCTCCACACAGAAACAAGAACTCTTGGTAATCCTGTCGATTCCACCCGGCTGTTTTTGCCCCCCTTTTTGCAACTCGGACAATTGACAAACGACAGATAACGTATGTATAATACGGGTATACTAGGAAAACTATGGCGGTATTGATCCGCTCCGAATAGACGAAGGAGGATCCTATGACATCCCAGGAAAAGAAGCGGCTGCAGACAATTGCCTGCAAGGTGCGTATGGGGATCATTGAGAGTACCCATGCGGCCAAATGCGGTCATCCCGGCGGCAGTATGTCCGCGGCGGATATGATCACCTATCTGTACTTCAAGGAACTGAACGTCGATCCCAAGAACCCCCAATGGGAGGACCGTGACCGGTTTGTCCTTTCCAAGGGCCACTGCGCACCCGCTTTGTACGCCGCCCTGGCGCACCGGGGCTTCTTCCCGGTGGAGGACCTGGTGACGCTGCGCAAGGTGGGCAGCTATCTGCAGGGTCATCCCAATATGAACAGCGTCCCCGGCGTGGATATGTCCACCGGCTCCCTGGGCCAGGGCATCTCCGCCGCCTGCGGCATGGCACTGGCAGGGAAGGTGCAGGGCAAGGACTTCCGGGTCTATACCCTGCTGGGCGACGGCGAGATCCAGGAGGGACAGGTCTGGGAGGCCTGCATGTTTGCCAGCCACTACTCCCTGGACAACCTGTGCGTCATCATCGACAACAACGGCCTGCAGATCGACGGCGACGTGGCCAAGGTCATGAGTCCCTATCCCATCGACGAGAAGCTGGCCGCCTTCGGCTTCGCTGTGCAGACCATCGACGGCCACGATCTGGATGCCATTGAGCAGGCCTTGAATACCGCGAAAACCGTCACCGGCAAGCCCAGCGCTATCATCCTGAAGACCGTTAAGGGCAAGGGCGTCTCCTTCATGGAGAACGTGGCGGGCTGGCACGGCGTGGCTCCCAACGATGCGCAGTACGAACAAGCCATGACGGAACTGAACCAGCAGCTTGCGGAATTGGAGGGCAGATAAGATGGCAGAAGTCAAGAAAATGGCCACCCGGGAGGGCTACGGCAAGGCTCTGGTAGAGCTGGGAAAGGAACACAGCGACATTGTGGTGCTGGACGCCGACCTGGCAGGCTCCACCAAAACCGGTATGTTCGCCAAGGCTTATCCTGACCGGCACTTCAACTGTGGCATTGCGGAGGCGGATATGATGTGCGTGGCTGCTGGTCTGGCATCTTGCGGCATGACCCCCTTTGCTTCCTCCTTCGCTATGTTCGCCTCCGGACGGGCCTATGAGCAGATCCGTAACTCCATCGGCTATCCCCACCTGAATGTGAAGATCGGCGCTTCCCACGGCGGCTTGTCTGTGGGTGAGGACGGCGCTTCCCATCAGTGCTGCGAGGACTTTGCCCTGATGCGCTCCATCC
Organism: Faecousia sp.; assembly: GCA_051867395.1. GTDB lineage: Bacteria > Bacillota > Clostridia > Oscillospirales > Oscillospiraceae > Faecousia. The sequence goes on from JBJDYN010000066.1 coordinate 26,187, forward strand.
CCGGCATGGTGGTCATTTGCCCCGCCGACGGCATCGAGGCTGAGGCTGCTACCAAGGCCGCCTACGAATACAAGGGCCCCGTCTATCTGCGGATGGGCCGTCTGGCTGTGCCCCAGTTCCATGAGGAGGGCTTCCGGTTTACCATCGGCAAGGGCGAAATCATGCGCGAAGGCACGGATATTGCCATCATCGCTAACGGCCTGATGGTGTATGAAGCCATGCAGGCGGGAGACGCTCTGGAAAAACTGGGCATTCACGCGAGAATCGTCAACATGTCCACCGTCAAGCCCCTGGACGAGGAACTGGTTCTGAAGTGCGCCAAGGAGTGCGGGAAGATCATCACCTGCGAGGAGCACTCCGTCATCGGCGGCCTGGGCGAAGCGGTTTGCAGCTTCCTCAGCGAGACCTATCCCACCCCGGTCAAGCGCATCGGCGTGGAGGACAAGTTCGGCTTCTCCGGCCCTGCCTACGAGGTGCTGAAGGCCTTCGGACTGTGCGCCGACCACATTGTGGAAGTGACCCGGGAATTCCTGGGGAAATAAAATTAATCAGCAGGTCCTTGCACAGCCGGGGGCCTGCTGTTTTCGTATGGAAGAAGGGGGAACCTATGATTCTTTCCAAATCCAGCGCCCAGCAGATCGTAGAAGAGATCGGCAAGCTGGTGAAACAGAATATCAACCTTATGGACGAGACTGGGCATATCATTGCCAGCAACGATCCCGCCCGTATCGGCACTTTTCATGAGGGCGCCTATCAGATCATCACCCGGCATCTGACGGAGCTGTACATCACAGCGGAGCTGGAGAAGACCATGCCCCTGGTCCGCAAGGGCATCAACCTGCCCATCGAGGCGGAGGGGAAGGTGATGGGTGTCATCGGCATCACCGGCGACTATGACCAGGTCATCAAATACGGACAGATCGTCAAAAAAATGGCGGAGATTTTGATCCGCGAGCGAATCAATCTGGATGCAGAGCGGCTGGATCTGCGGGTCCGCAGCCGCTTTCTGGAGGACTGGGTCCTGTCCGACGGCCTCAGCAATCCCCAGGCTCTTTCTGAGCGGGGCTTCGCCATCGGCATTGACATCCATATCCCCAGGCGGTGCGTGGTGGTCAGCGTCAGTCATCTGGAATATTACACCAACACCCTGGAGGGCCAGCAGTTCATCGACCGGGTGGAGAGTGCGGTTAACGGTTTTATGAGTCAATACCGGGGCAGCATCATCCTGCGCAACGCTGCTCGGCAGATCCTGCTGATTCCCAAACGTTCCACCACTGAGCTGACAGCGCTGTGCCGGAAGCTGTCGGGGATGGTGGAGCAGCGGTTTGGCGTACGGCCTGCCATCGGTATCGACGGGGCCGCCGGGGATATCCACACGGCCTATCTGCAAGCCAACCGGGCCTGGCGGGTAGCGCCCCACAGCGCGGACAACATCGTCTGTTACGCCTCGCTGAACGCGGAGCTGATCCTGGATGATATTCCCGGTAAGGCGAAGCTGGAGTATCTGCGCAAGACCTTCCCGGATCGGACTGTCCCGGAGCTTCGGGATGACATTGCCCTGCTGGAGGCCTATTTTGCCGCAGAAGGCTCCCTGACTGCCGCAGCGGATGCCATGTTCATTCACAAGAATACCCTGCAGTACCGGCTCAAGCGCCTGGCGGAGACCACCGGCCTGGACGTGCGCAAGCCAAGCAACGCCCCGGCACTGTACCTGGCAGTGCTGTTTTACCGGGATATGGAAAACGAGGGGTATCTTGCCATATAGCACAATACGGACGGATGATTTTTTGCACAATTGTTCCCGGAAACAATCATTTGCCGTGAATTGCGTTTTCAAAAACATAGCTGTTTTCCAAAGAATGTTGTATAATACTAACAACAGAGCAATGGTTTGCAGGCACGTGCTTGGACGATTTGCTCAAATTTCTGGTAGCAGGAGGAAGATAAAATGACTGGCCTACCCTTAATTATCGTTTTTGTCCTGGCGATCGTGGTTATGATCGTGGCAATCTCGAAGTACAAAATCCATCCGTTCATTTCCATCATGACCGTGTCGCTGATCCTGGCGCTGCTGGCGGGCATTCCGCTGACAGAGATTCCCGGTGTCATTGGCGCGGGCTTCTCCGGCACCTTCAGCTCCATCGGTATTGTGATTATCCTGGGTGCGCTGATTGGCAGCATCCTGGAGAAGACCGGTGCGGCTCTGAAGCTGGCGGATATGGTCATCAAAATCGTTGGCAAGAAGAACCCCGAACTGGCCATGGAGCTCATGGGCTGGGTGGTCTCCATCCCCGTGTTCTGTGACAGTGGCTTTGTTATTCTGGATCCCATCCGCCGCGCTCTGGTCCGCCGTACCGGCACCTCCAGCGTGGCCATGACTGTGGCGCTGTCCGCAGGCCTGTACATCTCTCATGTCTTTATCCCGCCTACCCCCGGCCCCATTGCTGCGGCTAACACCCTGGGCATCGGCGATAACCTGCTGCTGGTCATGGGCATGGGCGTCCTGGCCTCCATTCTGCCCCTGATCGCTGGCCTGTTCTATGCCAAGTACATCGGCAAGAAGGTCAAGACCGATGCAGAGCTGGCTCCCTCCGGCGAGGTTGCGAAGACCTATGAGGAGTTGGTGGCGGAATACGGCAAGCTGCCCGGCGGCGCCAACGCATTGGCTCCCATCCTGGTGCCCATTGCGCTGATGGCTTTAGGCTCCATCTCCTCCATGGCAGGCTGGTCCGGCCTCCTGGGTGACCTGTGCACCTTCCTTGGCAAGCCCATCATCGCGCTGGCCGTGGGCACCGTCTTCGGCGTCATTCAGCTGGGCACCGCCAAGAAAATGGGAGAGTTCTATACCATTACCAACGATACCCTGAAGACCGTTGGCCCCATCCTGTTCGTCACCGCTGCCGGCGGCGTCCTGGGCAAGGTCATCGCCTCCTCCGACATGGTGAACTACATCACCACCAACGCCGGTGCGCTGGAGACCGTGGGCATCCTGTTCCCGTTCCTGCTGGCGGCTATCCTGAAGAGCGCTCAGGGTTCCTCCACCGTGGCCATCACTACTACAGCCGGTATTCTGGCTCCCCTGATGGGCACTCTTGGTCTGGACACCCCTGCCAAGGCGGCTCTGACGGTCATGGCCATCGGCGCAGGCGCTATGACTGTGTCCCATGCCAATGACTCCTACTTCTGGGTGGTTACCAACTTCGGCGAAATGACCCCTGACCAGGGCTACAAGACACAGACAGCTATGACGCTGGCCCTGGGTATTGCCTCCATGGTCGGAATCTTCATCCTGTCGCTGATCTTCTGATACAATTTTCCAAAACAGGCAGGGTGGACATCCCCCCTGCCTGTTTTCATCCGGTTGGAAAAGGAACAGAAAAGCGCAGACGGATAGAGTTTCGCGTAAATGATCGTTAACGTTTGCACCAACCGTAGGGCGGGGTCATGACCCCGCCCTACGATGGGTGCGAAGATAAACGATCATTTATCTGAGAAGATTTACTTCCCAAAGCCGCGATTGCGGATAAAAAGGAAAGGACTGTGATTCATGGATAGGAATTTACGCGCCCATGCGGATGCTGTGGTGGCTGCTTCCATCCGGGCGGTTCAGCCGGATGCGGCGGTGAAGCGGGCCCTGACCGGTCAGGAATTTCCGGGCCGGGTGGTGCTGGTGGCCGCCGGAAAAGCCGCCTGGCAGATGGCAAAGGCCGCCTATGACTGCCTGGGGACCCGGATCGACAGCGGCGTGGTCATCACCAAGTACGGCCATGTCATGGGACCCATTGCCAATTTTGCCTGCCGGGAGGCAGGCCACCCCGTGCCGGACGAGAATTCGTTCTCTGCCACGAAGGAGGCGCTGGAGCTGGTCTCCGGCCTTGGGCAGGGAGATACGGTGCTGTTTCTGCTGTCCGGCGGCGGCAGTGCCTTGTTTGAAAAACCCTTGGTCTCCGGCGAGGAGCTGCAAGATATCACCGGGCAGCTTCTGGCCTGCGGCGCGGATATTGTGGAGATCAACACCATACGAAAGCGCCTTTCCGGGGTGAAGGGCGGACGGTTTGCCCTCTCCTGCGCCCCGGCCAGGGTATTCTCCGTTGTCCTAAGCGACATTCTGGGGGATCCGCTGGATATGATCGCCTCCGGACCGGCCTATCCCGACAGCAGTACCTGCCAGCAGGCTTTGGCCATTGCGGACAAATATGGCCTGAAACTGTCCTGCGGGGCCAGAGCGCTTCTGTCGCAGGAGACACCCAAGGAGCTAAACAACATCACGACCCAGATCACCGGCTCCGTCCGGCAGCTCTGTGCCGCTGCTGCTGATGCCTGCCGGGAATTGGGGTACAGGCCCGTGATCCTGACGGACCGGCTGTGCTGCCAGGCCAAGGAAGCAGGAAGCTTTCTGGCCTCCATCCTGAAAACCCATGCCGGGGACGGCGAAAAAATCGCGTTCCTTGCCGGTGGGGAAACAGTGGTCCAGTTGACGGGCAAGGGCAAAGGCGGCCGGAACCAGGAGCTGGCCCTGTCTGCCGCAGAGGGCATCCGGGATCTAAAAGGCGCAGCCGTGTTCAGTGTGGGTAGCGACGGCACCGACGGCCCTACCGATGCGGCAGGAGGCTACGCCGATTACGAAACCGCCGGAGAGCTGAAGGCCCAGGGGGTGGAGATCTACCGTGTTCTCCAGGAAAACGATGCCTATCATGCCCTTCAGAAAACCGGCGGCTTGATTATGACCGGCCCCACCGGCACCAATGTAAACGATGTGGCGGTGGCTCTGTTGGATGCGAAATGCTGAGAAAATACGAAAAAATGTAACGATGCGGTCGCAGCCAGTAATTATCAGATAAATGATCGTTTAGCGTCGCATCAACCGTAGGGTTTATGTCATGACGTAAGCCGATGCACTATGTTGATAGATATTCCTGGTTAGAGGCAAAATCCGAACATTACGCATCTAATTTCCATAGGCAAGCGATTGGGCTGGTCGGCGGGGTCATGACATAAGCCCTACGGTTGGTGCAAACGTAAACGATTATTTACCATAGGATACTTAGCTACGACTGAATAGATACAAAAATTGCAAAAAAGCAAAAGAGTAATAAAATTAATACTTGCATTCTCTTCCGCTTATGGTATAATATAGCTGTTGTTTTTGGTTGCTTCCCGGAGGGGAGTGTGAACCGGATGCGAAGTGCTTTTCGCAGGACAGCCTGACTTGATTTACAATGCGTCGAGAGGAGCGATTGAATGACGCGTTCCATAAAGAGAATGCTTTGCCTTTTTCTGGCTTTTGTTGCTGCTGTGAACATTGCGGCAATGCCTGCCTGCGCCATTGGCACCAGGGAAGAAATCCCGGAGGAGCGGATCAGACTTTCCGTGGAGGCGATATCGGAGGACGGGGAAGAGACAGACCCGGCTTCCCAGGAGGAGACCCTTCCCGAGCAGACAGAGCCGGAAGAAAAAACCGTGACTCTTCGCAATGGGTTCCCACTGTTCCTGCAGACGGACTATCCCAACGTGCGCTACGGCAGTGGCACTATGCCCACCAGCGGCTGCAGTATAACCTGTATTGCCATGGTGGCGACCTATCTGACGGGTCACACCTACTACCCGGACGAGCTTGCGGGGTATTTCGGCGGCCATGTAGGCAGCAATATTGACCGGCTGGAGTATGCCTCCGATATGCTGCAGCTGCCCTGGCAGCGGGCCGAGAACTGGCACAAGGCCCTGGCTGCGATGGAGGAAGGGAAGATTGCCATTGTTCTGATGAACAGCCGTTCCCCCTTTACCCAGGGGCAGCATTTCATCGTGCTGACCGGGTTGACAGAGGACGGAAAGGTTCTGGTCAACGACCCCTCCGGTCCGAACTACGACAACTGGGAGCTGAAGGCTGGCTTTGAAAACGGATTCCATCCCACTACGATTTCCAATGGTTACGAGGGCTGCTGGCTTTACGACCCGGCGCAGATGCCGGAAGAGCCCTTCATTTATGAGGAAGAGGAAGTCGAAGTGGAGTGCCGCTACCCGGATCTGGAGCTGACCCAGGATGATATCGAGCTTCTGGCTCGTATGGTCTGGGTGGAAGCCCAGGGCGAGCCGGAGGAGGGCCAGCAGGCCGTGGCGGAGGTTGTCCTGAACCGCCTGGCTGCGGACAATTTCCAGGACACCCTGAAGGGTGTGATCTATGCGGAAGGGCAGTTCCGTTCCACAGCGTTTTTGGAGGATGCGGAGCCCACCCAGACCCAGTATGAAGCTGTTGAGCAGGCACTGAACGGTCCCTATGTGCTGCCCAAGGACGTGGTGTTCTTTGCCACCTATGCGGTGAACAAAAACGTTTGGGGCAAAATCGGCGGACATACCTTCTGCTACCAGTGGGGCATGGATCCAGAGGAAGCGGATGAATAAAACAAAATACATAACCCCGGAAGCGATTGAACCGCTTCCGGGGACGCTTTTTATGGTTTTTGCTCCGGGATCAAAGGTTGCGTCAGCAGGCGGAAGGCGATCTGTGCCATCTGGGCTGGGGATTCCTGATAGCCACTGTGATGCCATTGCAGAACGGTAGACATCAGACCGCAGATCAGGAAAGCGGTGGCGTGTCCCTTTTGCTGGTTCCCTTCCCGGAACAGCAGCCAGTTGGTTGTGCCAATGTTGCTTGACACCGCCAGCTCCACAGCCCGTTCAATCAGCAAATTGCTCAGCCCACTGCGGTTCAGGGCGTCCAACAGAGGCTTCTTGTCCTTCCAGTCCTGAAAAAAGCGCTCCAGCTCCTTGGTGAAGGGCACCGATTTGTCCCCTTCGGCGGTGAGATAGACGGTCTCCATCTCCATCAGGGTGTGGTCCAGCAGTGCGTGAAGGGCGCCTTCCTTGCTGGAAAAATACCGGTAAAAGGACTTCCGGGGGATCCCAATCTGGGTGCACAGATCACTGATGGAAATCTCGTCAAAGGGATGGCTGATCATGGCCGCCAGCAATCCCTGCTCCAATTCCCGCTGCCGGGCGGCGGACTGTTCGGTTTTGCATGCTTTGTACAAGGGTGGTGCCTCCTACGCGAAAATGACTTGTTATATATTATAACAGCTTTTGCTGCTGGAATCAAGATTGTTGTGCTATTTAACCAAAACTTGATGGGAATAAATCGGCAGGCTGTGACACAAAATCGCATTTTTGTCTCTGGTTAATAAATCGTTAATAGATTATAATAAGAAAGTATTGAAGCAGATTTCCCGAATCTGCGTACATAAGGAGGAAAATTAATGGGAAACACATCCAAGTACTACGGTGAAAACGGTATTCACCGCGTACCGCTGTGGCGAATCGGCGGCTTCGCCCTGAACAACACAGCAACCAACCTGTACCTGATGATGATGGGCTACGTGAGCTTCTATTTGATGGGCTTCGTAGGCGTCGCCATGGTCACCGCGTCCAGCTTCTCCATGATGATGCGTATCTGGGACGGCGTTACCGATCCCTTCGTAGGCTTCCTGGTGGACAAGACCAACGGCAAGTTCGGTAAGAACCGGCCTTTCATGATCATCGGCAACGCAATTCTTTGCATCTCCAGCTTCATCCTGTTCCATGTCACTCACAAGCTGCCGGAGAACACCACCATCCGCTTCGCCTTCTTCGTCGTGGTCTCCGCCATCTACTACCTGGGCTACACCTGCCAGTGCGTGGTCACCAAGTCTGCTCAGTCCTGTATGACCAACGACCCCAAGCAGCGCCCCATGTTCGCCTCCTTTGACGGAGTGTACAACACCGTCCTGTTTGCGCTGATTGGCATTGTTTACGCCAACTTCGCCAACCAGTACAAGGATGTGGGCTCCTACGCCAGCACCCAGTTCTTCCATGCCATCTGGGTCTTCACCGCCATCGTCTCCGCTCTCTTTACCGCCATCGCTGTGTTCTCCATCGCTCCCAAGGACCGTCCTGAGTTCTTCGGCACCGGCAAGCCTGTTAAGGTTGGCCTGAAGGACTACTGGGAGACCCTGAAGGGCAACCGGGCCATCCAGATGCTGGTTGTCTCTGCCTCCACTGACAAGCTGGGCGCCTCCGCCAGAACCAGTGCCGTGTCCGTCGCCATGTTCGCATGTATCGCCGGCTCCACTCTGCTGCAAGGCAAGGTCAACGCTGTCACCACCATCCCCTCCTGCATCATCACTTTCGCTGCCATCTCCATCCTGGCAACCCGTCTGGGCCAGCGGAAGGCAATGTTGATCGGCTCCATCGGCGGCTTGATCACCAACGCCCTGCTGTCTGTGCTGTGGCTGTTCGGTGATCCCACCACCATGACCTCCGATCCTGCTACCGGCGCACTGAACTGGGGCTTCTTCCTGACCGCTTATGTCGTTCTGGTGGTTATTACTTCCGGCTTCCAGGGCATCTCCGGCAACATTGTTATCCCCATGACTGCCGACTGCGCCGACTACGAGGTTTACCGTACTGGCAAGTACGTTCCCGGCTTGATGGGTACCCTGTTCTCCTTCGTGGATAAGATGGTTTCCTCCTTCGCCCCCATGATCGCCGGTATCGTCTTCTCCATGGTTGGCTTCACCGATCACAACCCCATCGAGGGCGACCCTGTTACCCGTGAGCTGGTTGTCGGCGTTGTGTTCCTGGCCTACGGCGTTATCATGATCGGTCTGGTCTGCAACCTGATCGCCATGAAATTCTATCCCCTGACAAAGGAAAAGATGGAAGAAATTCAGGCCGAAGTCGCTGCCATCAAGGCCAAGGCTATGGCAGAGAATGCTTGATAGCTCTTCACCAAAGGGTTCTTTTCGGAATCTACGCGCAAAGGCTGCCGCATTGCGGCAGCCTTTGATAATAAAAGGATTTCAATTATGAGCAAAAAAAACACAAAAAATTTGAACAAGCAACAGGATGTCAACATTGACGATTATCTGGCCGCGGAAGCAGAATTGAAGGCTCTGCGCAAGGAGCATGGCATCGAGGAAAAAGAAGGCAAAATCTCCCACCTAATCTCCAGCTTTTTTGAGCGCCGGGACGCCCGGGAAAAGGTGCTGGTCAACAAGAAGAAGCATCTTCTTCTGGCCCTGTTCCTGGGGTGGTGCGGCGGTCATCGGTTCCATGCAAAGCAGTATGTGCTGGGTGTGCTGTATCTGGTCTTCTTCTGGACCGGTGTCCCCATGGCCATGACCATCATTGATCTGATGCAGATCATCCCCATACCCGCAGATGAAAACGGTGACATTCTGATTTGAAAAAGTCATAAACCCCTGACTTTCGTAACAGAAAATCAGGGGTATTATTTTGTTACTGCGTAACTCTGTGCGATAAATGATCGTTTAGCGCAGAGCGAATGCAAAATGCTGGATGCTAAATGCTAAATGATGGTATCCCTTCGGGATGAATAAAACACGCAGACAAACGCGAATAGATTTCTTGATTGCCTGGAGGAAACGCTCCTTTATCGCTTTTTCAATTTTATCCCCGGAGGGGATACCTTCATTTTGCATTCTGCATTCTGCATTTTGCATTCGAAGATAAACGATCATTTATATGAGGAACTTGGGGTACAACTGAGTAGTTACGCTACTGCTTGATAAATAAAAACTGCCGGCGCTGAATCAAGATACAGCACCAGCAATTTGCTCGTTTGGCATAGGGGGGATGTATGCTACTCCATCCGGACACAGAAGGTATTTGCCACAAAGTCATGCAGCCATTGTTCATCGGGATAGAATTCTGCGTATTTTTCACCCATCACGGATTCACCGGGGATATGAATGATTGTATCGGAATCAAAACTCATTTTTCCAATGTTTCTGGCCAGGAAGGTGATCTCACTCAAGTCCAGATCCGTTGTGAGATTGCTGCCGAGCTGACTCACCATGTTCAGCGCCACTGTTGGATCCTCGACAATCGCATCCTTGCACTGCTCGAACAATGCTTTCAGGACAGCCATATTCCGGGCGCCACGGTCATAAGCACCGCTGACATCGTTAAGGTTACGATATGTGATGAACCGGCACATTTGCTCGCTGTTCATAGTGACGGTTTTGCCTTTGGTGTAGGCGGTATTGATGTAGGTATAATCCTCTGTGAAGGTGATGGTCAGTCCGCCGATGATGTTGTTCAACGTGTACAGGGCATTATAGTCCAGCGCTGCATATCGGTTCACCGGTATGCCATACAGCAGCTGCGACACAGCGTCCAGTGCCAATTCGCAGCTTAACTCCTTACCATCTCCATAGCTGTGTGCTGCGGAAATGTTTGTTCGGACGGTATCTATGTAATTTCCGTCCGCGTCCATGGCAATCACATCTGCCATTGTGTCCCGGGGGATATACAGAATTGAGAATTCAAAAGTCTTGGGATTCAGGATTACCAGTCCGATTACATCCGCATTTCCGCCATTGGAGATCATTTTGCTGTCCCAGTGACGCTCGTCGCTCATGTAGTCGATTCCCATGACCAGAATCGAGATCACATCGTCTCGATATTTGTAGGCCACGCCGTCTTTATCAATCCAGTCTGCGGGGATAGGAGCAGAGGTTTCCGTAGCTTCGGATCCTGCCGAATCAGAGGCATCCGGCTGCGGAACAGTAGCCAAGATGCTGCTGCGGGCAGCGAACATAGATCCGCGCACACTGCTGGAATACCACAAAAAAATGCCAATGCTTGCGGCAAGCAGAACCAGCACCGCTGTCAGGATGATGAACACGATGGCGGCCTTTTTTGCCCGATTGGTCGTCTTCTGCACCACCGGTTTTTGGGCGAGGTATTTTCCTTTATGATGTTTCATGATTTGTTCGCATCCTCATCCATAGCCTGCGGCTCCTTGAATTCACCTGGTTCATCACTGACCAGGACACCCTGCACCAAATACCGGTAATCCGGATTGCCAATACAGGTGGAAAGGGTGACGATTCTGTCGGAGGCTGTTACCGGATATTTGGGCTTAAAAAACGCATAATCCGTGTGTGTATAAATGCGTTCGATATACGCGTCCCGCAGTTCTTCCGTTGAAAAATCGTTATTTACGATGATATTCAGATTGTCTGTGCGATAAGCGGCAAAGACCTGATAGGTCAGTTTCCTGTCTGGCGTATAGATCAGGATTTGACCGTGCTCGTCGAAAAATTCTTCCTCCCGGAACTTATGCAACTGCGCAAACATCTGCCCATCCAGCATGTTGTGACCGTAAACTAAGGTGTTGAAGTCAGAAAAATCATCGGCATTTTCGCTCAAAACGAAAATGGAACCATAGTCGGTAGCGGTTCCAAGATAGTTATGCTTCAGATAGTAGAGATTGAAGGTGTCGTCATACAGGATCGGGTAGTCGATGGTTGTACCGTCCACGGTGATCCAAGCAATGATATCCTCGTTTTGTTCCTTCAGATAGTCAAAATTGATGGGAATTTCCACCAACGCAGGAGCCGTTGGCAGGGTCTGCACTGTAGTTTCCACAGCAGCTGTTTCCGTAGTTGTGGGTTCCATCCGCGCTTCCTGGGCCAGTTGGGCATAGCCATCGCTGCTGTGCTTGTAGGAGTATAGCAACGCACCAATCGCCAGCAGTGAAATTAAGACGATCAGAAGGCACACAATGCTAATGACAATATAAAGCTTTTTCTTATTCTGCATTTTTCATATTATTAATGGAGCGATATAACCTACCGCTCCATTCAGTCCTTATTCTTCCTTGCTTTTCTTGTAAGAAACCAGGCCGACACCGCCTGCGGCACAGGCAGTTGCCAGCAATACAGCTACCGTACTGGAGCCGGTTTTGGGAGACACGGAGTCACCGCCGTAATTTCCACCCTGATTGCTTTTGACGGTGGAAGCGAAAGCAGTGACAGACAGGCTCAGGCACAGGACAAGTGCCGCAGCAAAGGTAACAATCTTTCTCATTTTGATTTACTCCTCCCTCAAAAAAATCGAAGAATGTAATTCCTTCTGGATAGGAACAACGAAAATCGCAGTTTCTGTTTCCAGATAATAAATTACGATCAGCATTGTTTAATCCTGCAGTCATTATATCTTTTCGGTATGGGTTTGTCAATGGTTATTTTGGCCCCTTAGGTGCTGTCCTAAAACAGGTTTGGTGGCGCTGAAAAAGAGCAGCAGCCCCGGAATACGCTCCCGGGGCATGTTTGCTCACAGAGCTTTCCGAAAAGGGTTATTTTGACTTGCTTCCGTATCCGTAGCCGTAGCCATACCCGTATCCGTAGCCATACCCATAGTCAGCGGACAGGGTCTTGCGGATTCCATTGAAGGCAGAGCCAATCAAAGGCAGATCTTCGTCAGTCAGACGCTGGACACCGTCCCAGATCTGATCCCGGGTGGCCAGATCCTGGCGGATGACCATCAGAGCACAGTCCGCCATGCCTGCCAATTCAGCGGCATCTGCCAGAAGGAAGCAGGGAGGTGTGTCCAGAAGGACATAGTCATATGTGTTCCTGGCGGCCTGAATCAGACGAGCGGTACGCTCCTGAGAGAGCAGCTCCGCGGCATCGGATTTTTCGCCGGGACCGGCGCAGACAACGGTCAGATTGGAAAACTCCGTGGGGATAAGGATGTCCCGGGCATTCACATTGCCCTGCAGATATTCCAGCAGGTTATTGGTGCCGTTGTCAGATACCTGCAGCGCCTTGGCTACGGAAGGATTGCGCAGATCGCAGTCAATCAGAAGCACGCGTTTGCCTTTATTCGCCAAAGCAATGGCCAGGTTGACCGAAACGGTGGTTTTTCCTTCACCGGAAATGGCACTGGAGATCAACAGAACTTTTTTCTGTTCTTCCTCCATGGCTTTCTCCACCCGCAGACACAGCAGTCGAACACCTTCTGTAAAACCGGGGATTTTTTTGCCCTTAAAGATCAGGGGACAGGTCTCCTTGCGCACCTTCACATTCGGCAGCTGGCCAAGGCACGGCAGATTCAGTACCCGCTTCAGTTCGTCCTCATTATGCACAGTGTTTTTGGTGAGCACCAGGAACAGGGCCAATGCGCTCCACAGCAGACCACCCATCGCACCGCCTTTTATCAAATTGGTTTTGATATTGAAAGAATTAACCGGCTGCGTGGGCAGGCCGCTTTCGTCCAGCAGGCTCATTTCTGTGGAGCCGACGACAAACTGGGCAAGCTCAGGGTAGTATTGTATGACCGCGTTCAGCACGTCATAGGCCCGCTGGGGATCCGAATCCGTTACAGTCACTGTGATGATGCTGGAACCAGCAATGGTGGATACGGAGATGCTGGGCATGGCGGAGATTCCCAGCTCCTCTTTTATCCGGTTCTGTAATATGCTGTTGGAAATGATATAGGGATATGTCTTGGCCAGCTGTTCCGCGGTTTTGGAATTGTAACCGCCGACATTGGCATAGAGGGGGTTGGAGACCTGCACAGTGAAGGAGGCGGTGGCCTCATAGCTGGGGCGGAAATGCAGGTAACGATAGCCGGTCAGCCCGGCGGCCCCAAGGACAATCATCACCAGGGCCAGAAACCACATCCGTTTGGCTTCCTTCAGGAAGTCATCCAGCAGGATATACAGGTCCAGTTTCTGTTCTTCGTAATTTTCAAATTCCATACCGGCAGCCTTCCCTATTTCGTGGAGCTATTGGGCGTTTTCGCACCATAGTGATGATAGCTTCCGTAGTGATTGTACTTATCATAACCGCTGTAATTGTGCCCTTGACCGGAGAACAGACTGGTAGAATAGACGTTGTTGAGAATGCAGCCCAACAGTTTGGATTTGCTGCCATCCAGAGAGGCGATGGCCCTGTTAATGGCGGGGGCTGTGGCTGTGTTCTGCCGGACAACCAGCAGACAGGCATCGGCGTATTCTGCCATACTCTCCGCATCCGACACTCCGGACATGGGAGGCAGATCCAGTATGACAAAATCAAATTGCGCTCTGGCCCAACGAATCAGTTCCTGCATGTTATCACAGGTAATCAGGTCGCTGGAGCTGCTGGAACCATGTTTGTCCAAGAGCAGATACAGATTGGTCTTTTTGTAGTGGATCAGGCATTCAGACGGAGGTGCTTCGCCGGTCAGCAGGTCCACCAGTCCATGGGAAAAATCGTTTTCCTCCAGCACGGTATGGCAGGCAGGCTTACGCATATCGCAGTCGATCAGCAGTACCTGACGGTGCTTCTGGGCCAAGGTCAGAGCCAGATTGGCGGCAATGGTGGATTTGCCTTCGTTTTCCATCAGGCTGGTGACCATCAGCACATTCCCGTTGGGCATATGCTGTTCCACCCGGCGGCGGAGCTTTCGGATCGTTTCCACATAGTGGAAGCTTGTGACAGGGTTGGTAATCAGAATTCCGGATTTTTTACCCTTCAGACGGGACAAGAGGGACATTCGCTTCTTCTCGTGAGGGATTTCCCCCAGAAAATTGCAGTCCAGCTTTTCCCGGGCTTCTCTGCCGCTGCGTACAGCGTCCCGGCAGAAGGATATCACCGCCAGAAGAACGATAGCGCCCAAAGCGCCGATGACCAGAAATTTCTTCATCTGCCCGGCGGCATCCGCACGATTGATGGGGCTTCTGGGTACCGTAGGACTTTGCAGCACTTCCAGCACCACGCCGCTGATGATCCGGTAGGTCACAGTTTCGTGGTGGTCGATGATGGCCTGGGCCACCAGAAATGCCGTCCGGGGATCGGAGGCAGTGACGGTTACGGTAAGCAGGTTGGTTTCGGGAACGACAGAGGCACTGATGGTTCCGTCAAAGGACTGCGCTCCCATCTCTTCCAGTATGGCCTTGCGCAGAATGGAGCTGTTGAGCAGCTCCGTGAACACGGAGGCCAGACTGGTGGTGGAAGACAGATTGCTGTAGACCGTGGAGGAGCTGCCCCGGTTGGTGACCACAAAGGTGGTGGTGGTCTGATACACCGGCGTGTAGGACAGGTCCGTTTTTATGTAGGCGCCCACGCCCAGCACCAATGCGGCCAGTACCACTGCCAGCCACCGCTTCGCCACATCCTGAATCAACACAATTGGGTCGAAGGTCAGCAGGCTGGCTTCGGCGTAGTTTTTTCTCGTTTCCATAGGCTTATCCTTCCACCACAACGATCAGTTTGGAATAACCGGTATATTTCTGGACCGTTTGGATACGTTCTTCGTGTTCAGGGGTGTAGGTGACAGTGTAGGCCACCGAATACACGCCGGGTTTATTCGTATTCACGCTGCCCGAGGTGCGCAGCGAGTAGTTGTCAGGAAGACCTCTGCGAAGGGAGGTGGTCTCCTGATTCAGCGTGAAATCCTCCAGATAAGCTTCTGCGCGGAAGTTGGAACCCACGCTCAGATAGACCAGATACTGGGTCAGCGTCAGCCCTGCGGCATAGGTTCCGGCGGAATAAACTTCCACCGGGAATACCTGCTCCACCGTATCGCCCAGGGAATTGGTAACCCGGAACTGTACCTTATGGCTGCCAAGGGCGGCCACGGAGGCCTCATCCAACGATGTGGCGCGGATCCGGTGCTGGATATCGCCGTCCACCGCATCCTGAGCGCCGATGACACTGAGAATGTCGAAGCTGGTGGTCTGGGCGAATACCAGCGGGGCGCTCAGGGAGAATTTCGGACTTTCGTAATCGGTGTACTGGACCTCCCGTTCCGCTTTGGCCACGTTGCCAGCCTTGTCAAAGGCGGCGTAGGTGACAGTTATGGTTCCGTCTTTGTCCAGCAGTTGGACATTCTCCACCAACAGGGACGCTGTGACATCGCCGTCCCTGCTGTCCCTGGCGGTGACGCCCTGAAGCAGAGCGGATTTGTCATCCTGAACGGATACCTGCAGCTGCTGCGTGTCCACGGTAATCTTTGGGGCCTCGGTATCCGCACGGATCCGGGTTACAGCCTGGTACGCGGCAAAGATCACCAAGCACAAGGCAATCAGCAGCAGATAGGGCCATTTTTTATTTTTCATAGGTTTCGTCGCCTCTCTGTTAAAACCACTCCGGTTCCACCGGCAGCAGCGGTTCGTTTTTCAAAATGCGTTGGGGATTTCGCACCAGCAGCGCATGGGCCAGCTGGGGAGAGAACTCCTGGGACAGGAGGGCCTGAATGTCTTTCATCCAGGGGGTCCGTATCCGGGGGGAATGGGCATCGGTGGCAACCGCCGTGACAAATCCCCGATCCACCAGCTCCACAGCCATTCGCTGGGCACCGCTTCCGAACCGTCCCAGCAGGCTGCCGCGGTTTACCTGAAGAAGGCAGCCCATTTTTGTCCACAGGTTGACCAGCTCCGGATTTTCCTGGACATAACCGTAGCGTTCAGGGTGGGCCACCAGGGGCCGGTATCCCGCCTGAAGGACCTGGCGCAGGATTTGCGTCTCTTCCTCTCCGGTGGAGCGGAAGGAAAATTCAATCAAAGGATATTGGGTGCCGTTGAGGGGGAACAGTCGTCCTGAGCGCAGGAGCCGAACGGTGTCCGGCGTCCCGAAGATCTCCATGCCCAGGTAGAGCTTCAGGGGAACCTCGGTATCCCGCAGCGCTTCCCGCAGCAGGCGCCATGCGGAGTACACCTGCTGCGCCCGGTCATCTGTGCAGTGGGGTGTGGCTACCATGACGGTCACACCACTTTGGACGGCCATCCGGGCCATGGCCAGGGACTCCTCCAGACTTTGGGAGCCGTCATCCAGTTCCGGCAGAATGTGGCTGTGCAGATCAATCATGGGCGTTTTCTCCGCAGTGCAGTTCGGTTACATACCCATTGGAAATCCGGTAGGCACGGCTGCAGAATTCCGTGCTTCCCGGGCGGTGTGTTATCAGAATGCAGGTGTGTGCCAATCCGCTGCTGCGCAGATTCTGCATCAGCTGCAGCTCTGTTTCCACGTCCAGGCCGGAGGTGGCTTCATCCAGGAGCAAAATAGGGGCTTTCCGCAGCAGGGCGCGGGCGATGGCGATTCGCTGGGCCTGTCCTTCCGAGATCCCCCGGCCGCCGGCCCCTAGCCGGTGCTCCAGACCGTCGGGGAACTGGCTGACAAAGTCCCAGGCGCAGGCTGCCTTCAGCGCCTGTTCCATGTCCTCCTGGGTGGCATCGGGACAGACCAGGCACAGGTTCTGGGCAATCGTTCCGGCAAAGATACTGTTCCCCTGAGGAACATAGGAGAAGGCGCATCGGGTGCCTGCGGAAATGGGATACCGTGTCCCATTTTCCCCCACAAGCTCCGCGCTTCCTCCACAGGGGTCAACCAGGCCCAGCAGCAGCCGCAGCAGGGTGGTTTTTCCCTCGCCGGAAGGACCGGTAATGGCGACCTGGTCGCCGGGATGTACAGAAAAATCAAATGGATGCAGAACAATATCTCCGTCCCGGTACCGGAAGGATACCTGACGCAGGGAAATTTCCAGTTCCCGGGCATCCGGCAAGCCCTCCGGAATGGCAGCGCTCTCCAGTGGAAGGGATTCCACCGCCATAACGCGGCTGGCGGAAGTGGTGATGGAGATTGCCTGGTGGGCCAGGGAAATCAGGGAGGAGAAAGAACCCCGCAGCGTGTTGGCAAGCTGCAGGAACATGGTCATAGAACCGTAGGTAATGGCACCGGACCACAGCCGGTAAACGCCCCAGCCGAAGCAGGCGGCACTAACCAACATGCTCACCAGGGACAGGCTGGCGGATGTGCCGATTTGAAAACCGTTATAGGAAAGGAAAGCCTCGGCGTACCGGTTTTGGAGCCGGGACATCTCCTCCTCATACCTTCCGGTTACGGAAAAGGCTTTGATACTGGTCAGATTGCGGAAGGAATCCTCCTGAAAGGACATGACGTCCCCGGTCAATTCCTTCATCAGCAGATTGTGGCGGCGGAGCCTGCCCATCAGGAATCTGGACAGCACCAATGTCACCGGCGCTCCAAGCAACGCGACCAGCGCCATGGAGGGATCGAAATGCAGCATAATGGCGAAAGCGCCCACGAATTTCGCGCCGGTGGTCAGCAGGCTGGGCAGAAAGCTGATCACACCGTCTGCCACGGTATTGATGTCGGAATTCAGACGGTTCAGCAGATCGCCGCTGCGGTAAGGCTCCAGCGACTCCCAGGTGGAGCGCAGGATCCGGCTGTAGGTGTTGAACTGCATCTGGTTTCGTGCGCGGATATGGACCCGGGCGCTGACCCTGGAGGAAACGGCTTGCAGCACGAGGTTGCCCAGCATCATGCCTGCCATGATTGCGGCGGCCCGTCCAATAATATCGGTGCCGTATCCGGTGACTGCGTCAATCAGATACTTGGACGCCACACTGGAGGCAAGTCCCATGCCGGTACCCACAAGGCCAAGCGCGCCGACGGCCAGGGTCAGCATGCCGTAGCGCTTGACATGGCCCCACAGCCAGAGCAGCTCCTGCTTGATCTGCTGGAAGCTTTCCTGATGAAATTGATGTTTCGCGGAACGGGAAAAAAACATGGCAAACGCTCGCAATTCTTTAAAATCGAAACATATCCTTGGTTGGATAACCACCTATTTCTGGAAAAAGGGCAGTGAACCCATAAAATCTTTATCAAGAATATCACATTTAAATGACATTGTCAATGCGTATGCAATTCCTTCCGGGCCCGGCGCAGACGGTCTGTCAGCAGAAAATGTCTGCCGGATTTTACACCCCCGCGATGTGCGTTTTTTCCGACAATGGCATACAGATAGCGGGTTTTTCTTACGGAACTTCATATTGAATAAGAGAACGAATCGTGCTATAATTCACAAAACGCAACGATTCCGTCGCGGCCAGGAAATGCCAGATAAACGATCATTTATATAAGGAAGTTTGGGTTCGACGGAATCCTTACGATGTTAGTGTGATATCGTAAAACGAAAGGAGTCTCCTCCATGGAACGTGAATATCAGTATCTCCTCCATCTGCTGGGGGCTTACCTTCGGGAGGAGGAGCCACAGGTTTGGGAGGATGTGGACTGGATCAAGCTGGTGCAGCTGGCCCAGATCCACTGCGTGACCGGGATCCTGGGCTATATGACCATGTCCTGGCCCATCTGCCCGGACGAGCGGATGAAAGCAGCCCTGCGGAGCGTTTGCAGGCAGACCATCGCCCTGTTTGCCCGCCGGGGGGCGCTGGCGGAGGAACTCAGCCAGACCCTGTCCCGGAACGGGATCGACCATATCGTGATGAAGGGCTATGTCCTGCGGGGGTATTACCCGGTGCCGGAGCTGCGAACCTTCGGCGATATCGACATTGTGATCCGTCTGGAGGATCGGGGAAAAAGCGACGAACTGCTGCGCTCTCTTGGATATCAGCCGGAGGCTGACTGGGAGCCGGTGTTCCGATATATCAAGGAAGTGGAATACTATGAGATCCATACGGAGATCATGGATGTCAATGTCACCGACAAGACGGACTACCGGGGGTACTTCCGGGATCTGTGGCGCTATGCAGAGTCGGACGGCGGCCACTGTTACCGGTTCCGGCCGGAGTTTCATTTTGTGTATCTGCTGACCCACCTTGCCAAGCATGTCACCGGCTCCGGGGCGGGGGTGCGGATGTATCTGGACGTGGCGGCGTTCCTCCGGCACTTCGGCGGGTCCCTGGACTGGGACTGGGTCCGGCAGGAGCTGGAGAAGCTGCGGCTCACAGAGTTTGCCAATATCGTCCTGCATATGGTGCAGGCGTCCTTCGGCGTAGAGAGTCCCATCCCGCTGACAACAGTGGAGGAGGAGACGATGCGGTCTTTCCTGGAATTCACCATGGCGGGAGGCGTCTTCGGCCGGGCGGAGCGGGACAGCGGCGCCGAGTCCCTGCAATGGCATAGCCGGGGCAAGGAAAAGATTTCCCGGACCGGCACGGTGCTGCAACGGCTTTTCCCGTCGGCGAAGACCATCGAAAACCGGTATACCTATCTGCAGGACAAGCCCTGGCTGCTTCCGGCGGCCTGGGTCCACCGGCTCATCAAGACCAGGGCCACCTGGCACCAGCACACCGAGGAAATGCAGAATATCCTGACGGCGGACAAGGACGAGGTGCGGAAAATTCAGCAGCTTCACGAAAGGCTGGGCCTGTAGCGGGAGGGAACAGACATTGAAGACCGAAACCAAAATCATGCAGCCGGAGGTCCTGCTGGAGGAATACCGCCGTCTGCTGCGGGAGGACCCCTCCATTGACGCGCTGCCCCTGGTTATCAGCGGCAGCAGTATGAATCCGTTCCTGGCCCATGGCCGGGACACCGTGTATCTGTCCCGGCTGACCCGTCCCGTGCGCCGGGGGGATGTGCTGCTCTACCGGCGGGAAAACGGAAACTACGTTCTTCACCGGGTTTTCAAGGCCGGGCCGGAGAGCCTGACCATGATCGGCGACGCGCAGACAGTGCTGGAGCCTGGCATCCAACCGGAGCAGGTTATCGCCATTGTGACCCGGGTGGAACGGAAGGGAAAACAGCTTGCCCCCGGCAGCTTCTGGTGGGAATTTTTTGAGAAGGGGTGGATCCGGATCATTCCGGTGCGCCGCTTGATCCAGCGCCTTTATTCTTGGGCCAAGCGGATGAAAACATGGTAATGGGTTCGGCGGCGTCCCATCGTGAAAAGACTTATCCATGAAAGTGAAGCACAGAGTTCCCCCATGCCCTGACAGATATACGGACAAAGGAACGCCGAAATGTACGGTGAAAATTCGAGCAGGGACCAGCTTTTTCCATTGTAAGGAGTTGACAGAAATTCTGTTTGTGATATAATTATCGCATGATGAGAGAGTATAAGCATGACGCATTGTGTGCCGCAAAGTATTCTCTTTCTACTGTTAACGGTGAAAACCATTTTAGAGAGAATAATCACTACGAAAGGAGCGTATGTAGGGAAGATTACTCTATCATGCAAGAAGCTTATGAGTGAAAAAAAACCTTTTGCGCCGCCGCAACCAAGCGCCGCTGCATGTTCCGATGACGGGAATCTGCTTGCAGAGGAAGCGCAGGTGCGGTACCAGATCAAACCGGGATACTGCATCCGGGATATTGCTGGCGAAAGTCTTGTAATCCCGGTGGGGGGAACTGCCATGGCGGATAGAAAAATGGCAATCATCAATCCTGTGGCAAAATTTCTTTGGGAAAAGCTCCAGTCCAGACAGACCTTTGAGGAGCTGCTGCTGTCCGTTCTTCAGGAATATGAGGTAACGCAGGAGACGGCGGCAACCGATATCCGGGAGTTTCTGTCAGAACTGAAGAAGCACAACTACTTAAGCGAGGAAAGGGAGTATGTAAAATGAAAAGGCGATTCTTAACCACGCTGCTGTCTGCCGTCATGGCGCTGTCCATGCTTTTTGGGACGGGGATCATGACCCAGGCCGCGGAGACAGACACGGAGTATGTTTCGCTGCCTGTCACCATCCGCGACTATGCTGCGGACGGTATGCTGTTCCAGTGGAACGAACTGGGCGCAACCGGAAATCAGGTGGTTGGCAGTTCTCTGCCTACGCCAAAGGTCAAATATACCGAAAAGGCCGGCGGCGGTGCGTATAACGCAACCACCGGGGACGGCTATGTCCGGTACACGTCAACCTCCACCGGTATCTACATCACATATTCCGTCAGTGGAGGCAATACCAGAACATCCATGCGCTACGGCGTGTTGAAATATCGCACCAATGCAGCAGGCTATTCCGAACAGCCGACCATTGGACACCGGTGGAACAATGGCAATCATTATGTCAACCTCCCGACTGGCGGATATAATCAGTCTGACTTTAAGTCTGTTGTGGTGGATTTGGGAAGCGGCAGTGAAACAGTATCGTATGTGACGATCTATCCCCGCCTTGCTTCGGGCGCGCATATCGATATCGCGGAAATCGCGTTCTTCTCCAGCAAGGCGGATGCGGATAACTATGCCAGCGGCACGGCCGCCGGCGGCCAAACCTATCACCATGGCTCCACCAAGGGCTATGGCCTGCTGCAGACGGATACGAAAGACCATTTCAATGATCTGGCAAATGCTGCAGCCATCAGCGGTACGACCTTGACCCAGAACGGTACCTGGAACTCTGCCGATGTGACTACCAGTGATACCACGCTGAACAGCGGCGCAAAGCAGACCCTGTACGGCTGCTATGTCCGTACCGACCTGGTGGAGCCGACTCTGGGTGCCAACGGTAAGCCGGTCTACACGGAAGCCACGGTTACTTATCTGGCGAACTATATGCAGAAGACCCTGCCCGAAGTGTGGAAAAACAGCGACGGTACCTACAACATGTGGTATGTCATGGGCACCAAGCTCTTTGACAACAATAACAATTATGTAGGCCCTGTGACCAGCGCGACGAAAGACCTTGCCTCTGTCCTGCGCAGTACCATCACCGGCGGTCTGGGCAGCTATGCGGCCACCAAGGCGAAGACGCTGAATCAGGTCACGGACTGCACCACCTATTTTGATGCGGCCTATTTCCTGCTGCACAATACCTTCTCGGACAGTGTTGGCTACGGCCAGACCGTCAACGAATACCATACCATCAATCTGGTGAAGAAAACTGTGGACGGCAAAACCTACTACGTCTACAATTCCGCCTATGACGGTACGGTCTATGACACCGCCAACGGTGTGATCTATAATTCCCAGACAGATACAATCACGACCCGTGAGGGCACAACGTATGTCCGTGGTAATCTGCAGCCCGAGAGTCGGTTCGACCCCATTGCCGCCCTCGGCGATGGCAACAGCTACTATGGCAAGAACGGCGACGCATACGCGAAGGCGATTGGCGACACGGAAAACGACAAGTATTACAACGCAACAAACTACAACCTGACCCTGGAGGGTCATGCCCAGTTCATCTACTACGAAGATGACAACCTGTACTTTAACTTCACCGGTGACGATGACGTGTACCTGTACATCAACGGCACCCGCGTACTGGACATGGGCGGCGCTCACGCGATCTCCAAGTGCGGCATTTCCCTGAATAGTGTGAAAACGCTTTGCGGCCTGAAGGATGGCGAGGTTTATACCTTCGACTTCTACTACATGGAGCGCCACGGTACCGCCGCCAACTTCGGCATCGAGACCAACATCAAGATCGTGGACCCCTCCATGCTGACGGAAAAGACTGCTTACCAGGACGGTCAGAACGTTGGTTACAACGGTTATGTGAACCCCAATAAGCCTGTGACCTATGCGTTCCAGTTGACCAACAACGGCGAAGCCCAGATCCAGAATCTGACCTTCAAGGATGACGACATCGGCGTGAACCTGACCAAGGATGCCATTACCCTTAACCGCGAAACGACGTTCAATAATCTCGTTGTCTATGTTCTGAACCCGAACGGAACGAATAAAGTCCACTATACCGTCGGTGAAGTGACGGAGGAAAAACTGAAGCAGGTGCTTACCGATGGCTTGCTGGTGGGCGAATCCGTTGCAATTTACGGGTTTAACTATACGATTCCTGAGGCAAAGTGGGTTGACAACCAGTTCCCCAACACCGTTTACACCACGGCAATTTCCACGGGTGAAAACGCCTCCCACAAGAACCTGAACGGCGTCGCCTCCTGCCAGGTCCAGAAGCAGACCTATCAGTATGCCCCTCTGCATTACTATGAGTGGAAGGGGCATGGCGTCACCGCCACCAAGGCGGAGCTGATTCAGCCGGTTCTGGATGCGGTTTCCAACAGCGGTATATCAGCCGATAGCGCGGATATCAAGCTCTGCTCTGCATCCGGCCAAATTAGCGACGCCGGCATCAACAGCAAAGCCCAGGTGACCTCCGAAGGAATCCTGTACACCGGCACCGCGACCGGGTCGGATACCTATTATTACATGGTAGGCAACTACGGCCCCATTGCCGTCACGGTTTACAGCTACGATGTGGCGGATAACACCTATGTTCTGGACTACGGTTTGGCGGTTGAACTGAACGGCCCGGACTTTGGCCTGAGAGTCAATGACACCTTAAAGTTATCAGTAAATCCCTTCGTGACTACAGATTATATCACCAAGATCGAGAATCCGACCACAAACTATGGTTATTTCACCTTTGATGGGGAAACCACTTCACTGACCTACACGCCGAATAAGATTATCGATAATACCGATAGTGTCGAAGTAATTGTTCGCGTGATCGAGGCGAATGCAGAGGAGTTGACTACCACCACCGGCGTTGAAATGAGACAGACGGTCACTACTGCTCCGGCAAGCGTCGTGTACTATGAGGATGATTTCCCCGGCATTACATACTGCGACAACACGAACGGAAATGATTGGGTGCAGTATGAGACTGTAGATGAAAACGGCGATTCCGTTGCCGGTACGGAGCAGAGCGCCGACCAGGATATGAACTATGGTTCTGACCCTAATTACGCGCAGGATAAGACCGGAACGCTCCAGGAGACAGATTTCGTGCTTGCTACGGACGACTTAGATGCGATTCAGCAGCAAGGTATTGAAGACCTGAATGCCTATCTGGGCTTGGGCGGCACTGACTCCAACGGCACCGTGAAGAAATTGACGGTTCAGAAAACCGACGACGTAATGAGCTTTACGTTCACCGGTACCGGCTTTGAGATTGTCAGCCGTACGACGGCAGATCAGTATGCGGTTGTGAGCGTCAGAGTTGAAAAAAGCAATGGGGACGTCGTCAAGCAGTTCCCGGTTATCACGGAAAGCAAGGGTGGTACCCTCTACCAGGTGCCCATTATTTCCGTAACCGGCCTGACCAGGGATACCTATACCGTGACTCTGAAAGCTGCTGGCAGCACAGCGGCTAAGACCCGTGTGCTGTATATTGATGGCATCCGTATCTATGGCCCGCTGTCGAATGATGAAGCTCTGCAATACTACAATCCGGAGGAATACAAGGCTTCTTTCTTTGAGATCAAGAAGCTGATCCAGGAAGGCAAGACAATCTATGCGGATGACTCTGATACCGATGGTATAGTCGAGTTTGTAAGTGGCGCAACACTTGTTGAAGATGTTAATGCGAATAATGTGCTGATAACTATTGACAGTGTCAATGGTTATATGAAGGTTGGCCCAAACAACGAAATTTATTTGGATGGTAACGCAGCAACTGGCGTAATTGTGTTCTACCTGACCCCGGAAGAATCTGTACCGGAGGGAGCAAGGACCATTCAAGTCGGCGCTCACAGAAAAGTAGACTCTATGTATGATGATACCGGTTCCGTTTCCATGGTTTATGGCAGTTCGGCGGAAGCTATTCTTGAAGAAGAGCATCTGTACACGGTTGCTAGTGGTACGGAGCAGTACTACACCATTGACGTGAATGATCTTGTTAAGGACAGCGATGGCCGCTATTTGGTTTTGATCGGCACAACCGGCAGTGAAAATTATGGTACTACCTTGGCACTGACCAGTTTAAAGCTCTCCGGCTACACCATCAGCTATGCTGAGAAGGAGATTCAGGCTGCTTCCGAGAATGGGATACTGTCTGAATCCCCCGTCGTACAGGCAGTGCAAGCAGTGTACAGTGATCGGCTCAGAAAAACTCAGCAACAGGTGCCTGAAGAGACAACCGAACAGGTACCGGAAGATGCAACCGAAGAGATACCGGAAGATGCAACCGAAGAGATACCGGAAGATGCAACCGAAGAGATACCGGA
>JBJDYN010000066.1:51779-72088 GCA_051867395.1 Faecousia sp.
AGAAACGATCACTGAGGATCCTGTGAATGAGAACCTGACCATTACTTCCGCCGGGCTGAAGGCTTCCAGCGTTGTCTCCGGTAAAGTGGCGACTCTATCTGTGAAAGCAACTGCTGATGCCAGTACCATCATAGTGACAGACGCGGACGGCAATGAGGTTACACCGACGAAAGTCCAGGCAAAACCAAGCGGCGATACGGTCTCCTTCCAGTTCATATGGAAAGTTACCGGCAGTCGTGGTGATACACTTGACTACACGATCCGTGTCTACGATGCTGATGGCTTGGCCTCTGTCAACACCATGGAAGTTACCGTAACAATTAAGTAAGGAGGTACGTAATGAAAAAGCCATATAGTAAACCTCAAATTGCGGTGGAAGCTTTGCAGTTGGATCAGCCCATTGCGGCAGGCTGCATGGCAAATAAAGAAGATATGAATTCTTTAATAGAATTGGGTTATTTCGGAGACGAAAAGTGCACAATACGTGAAGACCAGATTGTATGGGGTGATGATACCATTTGCTATCACAGCAACGTTCAAATAGCTTTCCTGTCCTGATTGAGAAAAGTGATGGCATACAGCTACAATCTACAAATCTATGATTTGCGGTTTTGTATCCAATCTCCCTTTCAGCTGAACCTTCCGTATTGCTTCCGCCCGTTTCTTCGGGCGGAAGCAATTCCGGAAATGTCGGACTGTTCAGTTGCCATTTCCATAGGTTCCGAAAAAGATTGCATCGCTTGCCAGGGCGGCACAGTGCAGCGGTATCATCTGGAGGGCGATGAATATATTACGCGGGTTGAGTCCTCCGAGCATAAGGGCTCATTTTCCCTTTTTTTCCCGGATCGCTTTGTGAGTTACTTTTCCCAAAATGTCAATTGGCTGCTGTATTTTGCGCTGGAACGGCAGATCGTCCACTTTGGAAGAATTTTTCTGCATGCTTCCGCTGTCATCTATCAGGGCCAGGCTTATCTGTTTACCGCCCCTTCCGGGACCGGGAAGTCAACCCAAGCGGAGCTATGGCGGCGGTATTGCGGTGCGGAAATCCTCAATGGCGATAAAGTCGTTTTGTGGGACGCGGGGGAAAATATGATTGCCTATGGCGGACCGGTTGCCGGGAGCTCCAATATCTACGTTGACAAATGCGCCCCGGTTGCCGCAGTCATTCAGCTGGAAAAAGGTACGCATAATTCTATTAGAGAATTAACCAACCGGGAAGCTTTCCTGCTGCTTTACAAAGAAGCGGCAAAAAGTGACTGGGATGAAGATTTCAATCAAAAAATTCTGACAATTACCGAGCAAATGCCAGCAAAAACGAAGTATATCCATTTTACCTGTCTGCCGGATCGCACTGCCGTGGATTCTCTTTTACAGTGGATGCAGACACAGAAAGAAGGAAACATAAAATGAAAAAGAGAAGTTGGCCGAAACGAACTCTGGCGGTTGTTCTTGCTTTGATCTTGTGCGTTGGGTTACTTCCGGTGCATGGCTTTGCGGCATCGGAATGGACCGTCTCTCCGGATACGGAAATCTTTTGGGTAAGCACAAATGATGCAGACATTAATGATGCGGACCTGTATGCCCAGGTACAGCTGTTTTCCCAGGAATTGGCAGCCAAAGGCGTGACCGATGGAGCACTTTCTATTTCCTTCGGTAACCGGGAGTACGCGGAAAGCAATGACATCCTGCTTGTGCTGGATTCGTCTCTCGGGATTTCCGAGGAAGGATATCAGGTTGCGGTAGAAAACGGACAGCTGATTATTTCCGCCTCCGACGCGGATGGCCTGTTTTATGGCTGCCGCTATGTGGAGCAGGCCTTGCTGACCGGAACCGGTTTAACCATCGGACAGACCTATTCGGATGCGCCGGTTTGTGCCGAACGGGCATTCTTCCTGGACTGCGGTCGGAAATACTATTCCCCCGAATGGATCATGGATATGATCAGGGAAATATCTTGGTCTAACATGAATGCGCTTTATCTCCATTTCTCTGAGGAGATGGGGTTCCGCTTAGAGAGTAAGACCTATCCCTGGCTCGCTGGCGGCGATCATACCTTGTGCGTCAATGGCTCTGACAGCGGTGTGCCTGAGGATGACGGAAAATATATCACGCAGGACGAACTGCGTCAGATTGCCGAAGTTGCAAAGCTGTATCATGTGGAGCTCATTCCATCCCTGGATAGCCCCGGCCATATGAACTACGCGGTGAAAAAATATAACGAGCAGTATGGTACGGATATCGGAAATTACTTCCATTACAATGGCAAAACCGCAATTGTACAGGGCTCCGGACCGGAAGCTGCGCAGAAAAGCTATTCCAGAGGCATTGACATTTCCAACCCGGAGGCCGTCACCTTTGCCCAGAACCTCTATAAAGAGTATGCTGCACTGTTCCGGGAGTTGGGCTGTACGAAATTTGACATCGGCGGCGACGAACTGCTGGGCTGGGGTTCTGCTGTTGTGAGCACCTCCACTGCTTCCCGGTGGAAGCAGCTGGATCATTGGAAGACGTATGCGCAGAAGCGGGCAAAATCCGAGGGCCTGAGCAATTATTCCAGCGCCGTCGCCTATGACGGATTCATGTACTACATGAATGATCTCTATGAGCTTGTCAGTAGCTACGGTTATACCTCTGTCCGCATGTGGAATGACGATGCCCTGCGCACTTATGATACCGGCTATCACAGTGTTGTGACATTGAATCCCAATATCGAAATTCAGTATTGGACCCCTGAGGCGAACAATAAAAGCAACAATGTTTGGACCTATCTGAATAAAGGCTACAAGGCATATAATTTCCTGAATTCCTACAGCTATTACGTGCTGGGACAAACCCATACCGATTCTGGCAGCGGCGGTTATGAAGGATGCACGTCTCAGCGGATTTATGAAAACTGGAATCCCTATGTGTTTGCGCCTTATGGAGACTCCAACAGCGGAAAAAACGTTGCAATCGGCAATGCAAATGTGAAAGGCTCCGCTTTCTGCGTGTGGTGTGATAATCCCAGCGCGGAAACCGCGGAACAAGTGAAGGCTGGGATCCTGCCGCTTCTTCGGTCAAATGGCGCAAAGGCATGGAACGCAAGTGCTAATGCAGAAGTTAATTATAGTACGTTTGTCGCCAATATAAACAAGATCGGAAATGCTCCTACCGGTAATATCGAAGTACCAGAGATTTATCAGGTAGCCGATGTCAGCGCTTTGAAAGTGGCAATTGCGGAGTACGACAGCTACATAGCTTCTGAGTACACCGAGGACAGTTTCAATGCATACACGGCGGCTCAAGAAGAGGGCAAGAAGTTGCTCGTTGCGGATAAGCCTAGCCAGACGGAAGTGGATGCTGCTGTAGAGGCTATCAATGCTGCAAAGAACGCTCTTCAGAAGAAGCCTGCCGTGGATACTTCTGAATTGCTCGCTGCTATTGAAACCTATAAGACGACAGATGAAAGCCAATATACCGCTGAGTCCTTTGCTGCGTATACCAAGGCTGTGGAGGATGCAAAGGAACTCCTGAATGGCGGCGTTTATGATCAGGCGGATGTAGATGCGGCTTTGGCAGATATCCAAACCGTTGCAGCGAATTTGCGCCGTGTTGAGGACGTCAGCGAAGTGAATTGCTTCGTCCAGGGAGCGTTTAAGACATCTAAGGTGAATGTTGGCAAGATTGCTACCTTAAGTGTCAGCGTTTACAAGGATATTGAAATAAATGGTTTCGAAATTTACAATGATCAGGGAAAACTGATCGAGATTATTAAATCTTCGACGAACACAAGGAATGCAGACAGAGATATGTATTGTTTGATGTTCAGTCCAACTGCTGAGGAAAAAGGACAGCGTACTTACACTATTTACGCAATCCTTGCGAATGGAACCCGTTCCGCTGATTCCATGACATTCTCTTTGAACATTTGCTAACCGTTATTTCCAGACATACGGGGCTTCCACGCATTTTGATTGGAAGCCCCGTTTTCAAAAGGAGTAGTGTATGTCCGATTTGTCCATAAAGAAGTATATATTTCGAAAAGGTGCAGCCTGCCATATTCCTGTCAGCGGCACGTTTGAACTGACGCCCCGTTGCAATTTGAACTGCGAAATGTGCTATATCCACATGTCACCAGCAGAGGAAAGCAAAATAGGCACAGAACGCAGTACCGAGGAATGGATACAACTTGGTCGCAAGGCCGTGGATGCCGGAATGATTTACCTCCTTTTGACCGGCGGCGAACCGCTGCTGCGTAAAGACTTTTGCACAATTTACACGGAGCTTGCCAAGATGGGTATTCTGATCTCATTGAATACCAACGCAACGCTGATGTCGGAGGAAATGATTCGCTGCCTTTCCGCCCATTTGCCGGAAAAGGTCAACGTGACTTTGTACGGTGCATCCTCCGGAACCTATCAAAAGGTTTGCGGCGACGCAGGCGGGTACGAAAAGGCCATCCACGGTATTCGGATGCTGAAAGCGGCTGGGATCCCGGTTTCTATCAATACGACTTTTACAAAGAACAATGCAAAGGACATGGAGGATATTGTCTCCTTTGCAAAGCAGGAGCACATCCCGATCCGGATGGCAAGCTATCTTTTCCCACCGGTACGCTGTAACCGGGAGGCCAATGAAAGCTGTTTCCTTTCCCCGGAAACCTATGGTCAAATGGCAGCACATTTTGATGCCATCACAATGAACCCGGAGCAAAAGGAGAAAAGGCTCTCCGTACTCCAGGCAATTGCAGAAAAGAAAAGCCCCATTCCGGAAGAGGGCGAGAGCCGCGCTTCCTCCTGCATGGCAGGCCGCGGTGCGTTCTGGATTACTTGGGATGGTCATATGCTGCCCTGCGGTATGCTTCCTACCTTTGGCGCGGAGGTAAATCCGGATAATTTTGAGGATGTATGGGCTGGCATGAAGGACCTGATGGATCAAATAAAGCTTCCGAGAAAGTGTTCGGTGTGCAATTCCAAATCCGTGTGCCCCACGTGTGCAGCCGTATCACAAAGCGTCCATGATGACACTACCATTGTCCCCGAAGAGATGTGCCGTTTTACAGAAGCCTATATTTCTTCGGTATTAACTAACCGTATGATAGAACAGCCATAGGAAATGTTCGAAGGATTGCTATAGCAATGGCATTGGAATCTCCGGCTCCCTACCCGGCGAGCGACAGTCCACCGGAGTGTCACATATAGAAGGGTTCGAGTCCAATCTCCAATGCCATACCAAAAAAGGAAACCCATCCAAACGGATGGGTTTCCTTGTTGGTGGACGATATAGGACTCGAACCTATGACCTTCCGCACGTCAAGCGGATGCTC
This sequence comes from Faecousia sp., assembly GCA_051867395.1. Taxonomy (GTDB): domain Bacteria; phylum Bacillota; class Clostridia; order Oscillospirales; family Oscillospiraceae; genus Faecousia. Next base: position 57,085 of record JBJDYN010000066.1, read on the forward strand.
TAGCCAGCTGAGCTAATCGTCCAAACGGTATGTAGTTAAGAAGAAATGGTGGACGATATAGGACTCGAACCTATGACCTTCCGCACGTCAAGCGGATGCTCTAGCCAGCTGAGCTAATCGTCCAGATTTGATTGCGCCGAAGCACTTATTTAATATACACGCTTCGGCGCGTTTTGTCAAGGCTTTTTTCGAAAATTTATCCCACAACGGCATCAATGGTTTGCTCACCCAGGAAGCGGATCACCAGACGGTTGGGCAGGCACACGATCTGTACGCCGCCGCTGCAAAAGCCGCGGTCTATGCAGTAGTGGTCGGGACAGTTGGCTTCTGTCACAGCGATTTTCCCGTCCCGAACGGTGACGACATTGCTGCCGCCCTCCGGAGTTGTGACCGTGAATTCCTGGTCCAGGCGCAGGTCCACAGTCTTTAGGACCTTGCCCTGACTGGAGATCTCCGCATACACGGCGTCCTGAGGACGCAGGAAAAAGGCGCTGAGCGCAAGACACAAAATCAGAACAAGGGTTAACAGCACGATCCAGGTTTTTGTCTTCATCGGGAAATCACCTCGTAGGAACAGCCGGAGAGCACTGCGCCTTCCGTGGCGTAGATGGTACCGTCGGTGGTGACGAATACGGCTTCAAAATCGTCGCTTTCCCGCCAGAACTCTGCTGCCTTTTCCAGGCCCATGACGAACAGGGCGGTGGAGAGGCAGTCTGCTGTCAGCCCGTCCCGGCAGAGAATCGTGACGCTGCGAAGGCCGCTGTCAGCGGGATATCCGGTCTCCGGGTCCAGAATGTGATGGTAGCGCAGGCCGTCCGCCTCAAAATAGCGCTGGTAGTCTCCGGAGGTGACTACGGACGCGGTGCCGGTGACGGACAGAATTCCCAGGTTGTTCCCTCCGTCGGGATTCTGAATGCCGATCTGCCAGGGACTTCCGTCCGGCTTTTGACCATAGGTTTGGACATTGCCGCCCAGAACCAGCATGGCCCGGTCTACATTCCATTCTGCCAGAAGGTCCGCGCATTCCTGCCCGGCATAGCCTTTCAGAGCCGCACCCAGATCCCACTGGGACTGTGCCAGGGCGGCGGTGATCTCCTCCAGGGAAGGAACGCTGGGTTCTTCCCCATAGAAGCCCCAGGCTTCGCTCAGAGCGCGCAAATGCGGGTCGAAAGCGCCTGCGGTGCACTGGGACAGACGTTCGATCCGCTCCAGAAGCTGGGCCTGCTCCTGGGTCAATTCCGGAGCTTCTCCCCGGTTTATCCGGGAAAGCAGGGAATCCGGATCGGTTGCGGACCAGGTGCGCTCCAGGGTGTTCAGTTTTTCCGTGATCTGCAGGATAGCCGCTTCCGCGTCCTTTCCCCAAACCTGCAGGTCCATGACGGTGTCCATGCAGAAAACCGTCTGACGCACCGGCTCCGATGCTTTGGCGCAGCCGCATAGGAGAATGCCGATCAGCAAGATCAAACTAAAAAACCGTTTCATAGCGTTACCTCGGGAGTGGGACAGAATTCACCAGCTAAGTATAGCAAAATTCTTGAGAAAACGCAACAAAAAGAGAAAAAACTCCTTGACTTTTTCAAATCGCAATGATAAAATGTACAGGCCGCATTGAAGGGGCTTTAAGTTGGTGCGTCAAAAAACACCCGCCTCAAGAGCGAGACTACACAAATAAAGTAGGTGAAACAAATGAAAGCAGTTATCGTGACCGGTGGCAAGCAGTATACCGTGGCGGAGGGCGACGTGCTCTACATCGAGAAGCTGAACGCCGAGGCTGATTCCACCGTGAAGTTCGACCAGGTTCTGGCTGTCCTGGATGGCGAGAACACCAAGATCGGCGTTCCCACCGTGGAAGGCGCCGCTGTCGAGGCCAAGGTCGTCAAGAACGGCAAGGGCAAGAAGATCGACATCATCCGCTACAAGGCCAAGAAGGGCGAGAAGCGCCACATCGGCCATCGTCAGCCCTACACCAAGGTGGAGATCACCAAGATCGCTCTGTAATTTATGACAAGATGCGAATTTTTTACCCAGGACGAGCGGATCACCGGATTCTCCGTCTCGGGTCACAGCGGCTACGCGGAAGCAGGCAGTGATATTGTCTGCGCCGCCGTCAGCGCCGCAGTTGCCATGGCTGAGGCCACCATCAACGATGTGTGCGGCGCCAAGGCCAAGGTTCGGGTCAAGGACGAGCAGGCTCGTATCACCCTGACCCTCCCCGCGTCCTGCGATGAAGAGGACACCGTTCAGGCAGTGCTTGCCGGAATGATGCTGTACCTCTGCTCGCTCCGGGACGAATATCCTGATTATATCGAAGTTTTGGAGGTGTAATACAATGCTGAAGATTGGTATTCAGTTCTTTGCTCACCACAAGGGCGGCGGTTCCACCAAGAACGGCCGTGACTCTGAGTCCAAGCGCCTGGGCGTCAAGCGTGCTGACGGTCAGTTCGTTCTGGCCGGCAACATTCTGGTCCGCCAGAGAGGCACCCACATCCATCCCGGTGTCAACGTTGGCATCGGCAAGGATGACACCCTGTTCGCTCTGGTTGACGGCACCGTCAAGTTCGAGCGCAAGGGCAAGGATCGCCGTCAGTGCTCCGTTTACGCTGAGCAGTAAAAGCGCATAATGCCGAAAAGCTGCCGCAAACTACCTGCGGCAGCTTTTTTAATGCTGAATGCAAAATGCTAAATGCTAAATGCAAAATGATGGTATCCCCTGCGGGGATAAACTTCAAATCATGCCTGAAAGGAATACCATAATTCGGCATTCAGCATTTTGCATTCAGCATTAACACCGATTCCTTTCACAAGGAGGTTAACTATGTTTGTAGATAAAGTACGAATCACCGTCATCGGCGGCAGGGGCGGAGATGGAGCGGTGGCGTTCCATCGGGAGAAATATGTTGCCTCCGGCGGCCCGGACGGCGGCGACGGCGGCCATGGCGGCAGTGTCATTCTGCGGGTCAACGACAACCTTTCCACATTGCTGGACTTCCGGTATCAGCGCAAATACGCGGCTCCGGCGGGCGTAAACGGCCAGGGGCGGAAAATGGCCGGAAAGCGGGGCGAAAACCTGATTATTGAGGTTCCCAGAGGAACTGTGGTCCGGGACGCGGAAAGTAATCAGATCATCGTGGACATGTCCACCGGCGAGGACTTCGTCATTGCCAAGGGCGGCCGGGGCGGCTGGGGCAACGCCCATTACGCCACGCCTACCCGTCAGGTTCCCCGGTTTGCCAAGGCGGGCTTGAAGGGCCAGGAGCGGGACGTGATCCTGGAGCTGAAGCTGCTGGCGGACGTGGGCCTGGTGGGCTTCCCCAATGTGGGCAAATCCACCCTGCTGTCTGTCACCTCCAACGCCCACCCCAAGATCGCCAACTACCACTTCACCACTCTGTATCCCAATCTGGGTGTCATCTATGTGGATGAGGGTGTTTCCTTTGTCATGGCGGATATCCCTGGTATCATCGAGGGCGCGGCGGAGGGCGCTGGCCTGGGCCATGACTTCCTGCGCCACATTGACCGGTGCCGTCTTCTGGTGCATGTGGTGGATGTGTCCGGCAGCGAGGGCCGGGACCCGGTGGAGGATTTCCGCGCCATCTGCGAGGAACTGAAAAACTACAGCGTGGATCTGAGCAACCGACCCATGATCGTAGCAGCCAACAAGACCGACCTGCTGATGCCGGAGTCCGACAATCTGGAGCGTCTGCGCCAAGCCGTGGAAGAGGCGGGCTGTGAGCTGTACGAGATCAGCGCCGGCACCACCCAGGGCACCAGGAACCTGATGCGGGTAGTGGCGGAAAAGCTGCGGACCCTGCCGCCGGTGACCATCTATGAGCCGGAGTATGTAGAGGTCATCGAGGCCCCGCAGGACCCCAGCGCCTTCGAGATTGAGCATTACGGCAGCACCTGGCTTGTGACGGGCGCATGGCTGGAGCGGCTGGTGCAGAACATCAATTTCGAGGATTATGAGTCCCGGAACTACTTTGACCAGCAGTTAAGAAAAGTCGGCCTGTTCCGGCGGCTGGAGGAACTGGGCATCCAGGACGGAGACACCGTGGATATTTACGATTTTGAATTTGAATATCAGCGGTAAAAGCGTAATTTGCTGCGGCGGAAACAGCAGGGGAGGAGCTGTAGCGGGTTTGCCTTGACCCGCTCGGTTCTTTCCTGCTGTAAATGATTGTTTACCGCAGTATACTCGAAAGAAGGACATACCCAAAAGATTTGTACAGGGAGCGTAGGGGGCGGCATCCTTGACGCCCCTTTTGTACGCAGTACCATCACAAGGGGCGTCAAGGATGCCGCGCCCTACGTCCTGTAAACGATCATATATCACAGAAATCTCACGTTTATCACATATTGCTTCGGGAACGGCCCTTTACCAAAAAGAAATTTACTTTTTTCGGAAAAGTATTTGCCATTTTCAACTTTATCCGGTATAATAACTTACGTCACTACCAGACGTAAGTTTTTCTTTTTCGGAGGAGAGCGTCATGATCCGGAATTTGAATCAGTTTACCTTTCAGGGCTTCGGCACCGTGCCGTCGGAACGGTCCCAGAATGCCAAAGAGTTTGATAAAAACGATGCCGTCACCTGGAATCTGTCCCAAACGGAGACGGATATTTATCGGGCCAATGCCGAGACCTGGATTAGCTGCGGCAGCGGCATGTGCGTGCTGTTCGTCAGCAAGGACGGAGAGAACTTCAAGCACTATTATCTGGACAAGACGGTGTGCGTCAGGCAGGATGTGCTGTTTTCCCTGAGCCCCTTCCTGGGAGAGGCATCGGTACTGCTGTATGCCCAGGAAGCCCCGGAGCGAGTGGGCATCCGGTCCACGGACGGTCTGCGGGTGAATCATCAGCTCCAGGTAGACGGTATCTATACCTTCTTCTACCAGGAAAAAGAGCAGGGGTTCCTGTTCCCCGGGGAGTCCCATCCTATGGCGGAGCTGACCTATGTAGACCAGGGGGCACTGCACTCCGTGGTGGAGGGCCAGGACCTTCTGATGAAGCAGGGAGATCTGGTGATCTACGGCCCGAATCAGTGGCACATGCAGTACGCCGATATCGGTGTCGCACCCAGATTTGTTACCATCTCTTTTGATGTCAGCGGCATGGATATGCATCCGCTGCTGAACCGGAAATTCACTGCGCCCCAGAATGCGGTGACGGTGCTGCAGAACATGCTCCGGGAGCAGGAGCGGATGGATCCCTATTCCAACGACATCATCCTGTCCCAGCTGAATCTTCTTCTGCTGCTGCTCCTGCGGGAAACCGCCGCGCCCAGCGGAGGCAAGCTGCAGACGGCGAACGCCATCCACTCGGAGAACGAGATCATCCGCCAGGCCCAGCAGTATATCAGCGCCCACATCCGGGAGAAGCTGTCGGTGCCCCTGGTTGCCCGGCAGGTGGACGTGAGCCCCAGCTATCTGACGGCCCTGTTCCACAAGAACCTGCAGATTTCCCCCGGCGAGTACATCCGCCGTATCAAGCTCCAGGAGAGCAAGCAGATGATTCGGGAGAACAACCTGAACTTTACGGAAATTGCCGCGGAATTGCAGTATTCCACGGTGCACCACTTCTCCCGGCAGTTCAAGGAGAAGTTCGGCATCACCCCTACGGAGTACGCCAAATCGGTACGATAACACACAAAACCCACGCCCCGCGGCGTGGGTTTTTGACGGAAAAGGAGACGAGAATGAAAAAGCCGGAAATGATCCTGTTTGACTACGGACGCACGTTGCTTTATGAGCCGGATTGGGACGCGGAGCGGGGAGACCAGGCGCTGTTTCAATATATCACCTGCAACCCCAACCACTGTACTGCGGAGGACTTCCGGAGGGAGTCGGAAGCGGTTTTTGGGGAGCTGGATAGGATCACAGAGGTGCTGCACTACGATGTTCCCTGCGCTACCGGAACCCGGCTGATTCTGGAACACCTGGGGATCCAGCTGTCACTGACGCCGCTGGAGCAGGAGATCGTGTTCTGGTCCGCCGCTACACCGGGAGCTGTAGTGCCCTATGCCGATACGCTGCTGGATTATCTGAATGCAGCGGGCATCCGCACCGGGGTCATCAGCAACAACGGCTGGTCCGGGGAGGCGCTGAAAGAACGGATGGACCGGCTGCTTCCCAATAACCGGTTTGAATTCGTGCTGTCCTCCTGCGACTATCTGGTTCGCAAGCCGGACCGAAGGCTGTTTGAGGTCGGCCTGCAAAAGGCCCAATTGCCTGGGTCGAAGGTCTGGTACTGCGGCGACAGCATAAGGGCCGATGTGTATGGGGCAAAAAACGCGGGGATGTTTCCGGTGTTTTTCGATGGGAAAATAGAGATCGGGAATTCCTTCGACCACAGAAACGACGGGCTGACCATTGACTTTGCCCATCTGCATATTCACGACTGGCGGGAGCTGATCGGGGTTTTAGAAGCATTGTAAGAGGAAAACCAGCATACGGTTTTCCTCTTGCTGTGTTTTGGGCACCCCGAGAATGCGCCGGACTATAGGATTTTTGCTAAATGATCGTTTACAGTTCGTAGGGGGCGGCATCCTTGACGCCCCTTTTGCACGCAGTACCGTCACAAAGGGCGTCAAGGATGCCGCCCCCTACGCTCACAGCATAATTGTCTGCATATAACCTTCTATCGAACATACTGCGATAAACGATCATTTACAGCAGCAATTCTGTCATAGGCTGTCCGGAGTCTTTCCGGAGCGGTTTGTTGTCTAACCCTTGCGAAATTGGGAATTCTGTTATATAATTGGAAAAAGTTTTGCATGGAGGAAATCGCAATGGAATTTAAGGTATTGGCGGTAGGCGATGTGGTGGGCAATCCCGGTCTGGAGCGGGTGCGACGCCATCTGCGGCAGCTGAAGCGGAAGACCGGCGCGGATTTCGCGGTGGTCAACGGAGAGAACGCCGCCGTGGTGGGACTGACCCCAAATCAGGCGGAGGATATTCTGGACGCCGGAGCGGACGTCATCACCATGGGCAACCACACCTGGAGCAAGCGGGAGATCGTGTCCTATATGGACGACTGCTCTCGGATCCTGCGGCCTGCCAACTATGCCCCCCAGGTCCCCGGGCGGGGCTGGGGGATTTACGAGACCAGGGTGGGGGACGTGGCGGTGATTGATTTAATCGGCCGGTGCAATATGGACTACGGCCCCAATAACCCCTTCCTGATGATCGACCAGATTTTAAAGAGAATCGACACGAAGATCATCTTGGTGGAGCTCCACGCGGAGGCCACTTCCGAGAAGCTGGCTATGGGCTATATGCTGGACGGACGGGTCAGTGCCGTCTGGGGCACCCATACCCATGTGCCCACGGCGGACGCCCGGGTGCTGCCCAAGGGGACAGGCTATGTGACCGATCTCGGCATGACTGGCCCGAAGGAGTCGGTGCTGGGCATCCGGCCGGAGCTGTCCATTGCCAAGTTCCGGGGAGACCTGCCGGAGCGCTACCGCTGGGCCGACGGAGCAACGAAAATGGAGGCGGCGCTGTTTACCATCGATGCCGCCACGGGAAAATGCCTGAGGGCAGAAAGGGTAGACGAATGGGACTGAAAATACTGCACAGCGCCGACTGGCATCTGGATTCTCCCTTTGCGGGATTTTCCGACGATCAGCGCAAAGTGCTGAAGGCGCAGCAGCGGAGGATTCCGGGGCTGGTGGCGGATCTGTGCCGCCGGGAGGACTGCGACATGGTGCTGCTGGCGGGAGACCTGCTGGATGGGCAGGCCAGCCGGGAGACACTGGAGGATATGAAGAAGGAACTGCGCCTCTGCGGGGTGCCGGTGCTGATCGCTCCGGGCAATCACGATTTCTGCGCCCCCGGCAGCCCTTGGTTTGAGGAAAGCTGGCCGGAGAATGTGTTTATTTTCACTGGCGGACTGGAATCTGTGACCATCTCCGGCCTGGACTGCAGGATCTACGGCGCGGGCTACCAGAGTATGGACTGCCCCGCTCTGCTGGAGGGCTTCCGGGCAGAGGGAGAAGAGAAATACCGCATTGCGGTGCTCCATGGAGATCCAATGCAGAAGAATTCTCCTTATAATCCCATCACTGCCGCCCAGGTGCGCAATTCGGGGCTGCAATATCTGGCTCTGGGCCACATCCACAAGGCGGGGGCCTTCCGCTCCGGCGGGACTCTGTGCGCCTGGCCCGGCTGCCCCATGGGGCGCGGCTGGGACGAGACTGGGGAGAAGGGTGTGTGCATCGTGACGTTGTCCGAGGAAGGGGCAGACATCCGGGCGGTGAGCCTGGACACCCTGCGCTTTCAGGAGCTGGAAGTGGACATTGGCACAGATGCGTTTTCCGCTCTGGAAACGGTGCTTCCGGCTGCCGGAAGCCAGGACTTCTACCGGATCTCTCTGACCGGCTGCGGGGAAGTGGATATTGCAAGCTTGCAGCGGAAATTCCCGGGCTTCCCCAATCTGGAGCTTCGGGATAAGACGGAGACGCCCACCGACCTGTGGGCCGATGCCGGGGAGGACACCCTGGAGGGTGTGTATTTTTCCATGCTCCGCAAGGCCATGGAGTCTGATCCGGAAAACGCCGGCCGCATCCAGCTGGCGGCGGAGATTTCCCGCAAGCTGCTGGGCGGAAGGGAGGTCAATTTATGAGAATCTACAAAATGACCGCCACCTTTGGCAAGCTGGAGCATGAGACTTTGGTATTGGAGCCGGGGCTGAATATCATCACCGCCCCCAACGAGTGGGGCAAGAGTACCTGGTGCGCCTTTCTGATGGCCATGCTTTACGGCCTGGATACCCGGGCCAAGTCCACTAAAACAGCCCTTGCGGACAAGGACCGCTATGCCCCTTGGTCCGGCATCCCTATGGAGGGTCGCATTGACTTGAACTGGAACGGCCGGGATATCACCATCGAGCGCCGGACTAAGCGCCGGGTTCCCCTGGGAGAATTCACGGCCTATGATACGGCTTCCGGCCTGCCGGTGAAGGAGCTGACGGCGGCGAACTGCGGCCAGCTGCTGCTGGGGGTGGAGCAGACAGTGTTCCGCCGGGCAGGCTTCATCCGCTTTTCCGATCTGCCGGTGACCCAGGACGAAGCCCTGCGGCGCCGCCTGAATGCTCTGGTCACCACCGGAGACGAGAGCGGCGCGGCGGACCGGCTGGCAGAGCAGCTGAAGGACCTGAAGAACCGCTGCCGGTATAACAAAAGCGGCCTGCTGCCCCAGGCGGAAGCCCAGCGGGACGCATTGGAGGACAAGCTGACAGAGCTGGAATCCCTGGACATCCAGAGCAGAAAACTCAAAATGCGCCTGGATGAGATCAAGGACGAGATCGGACGGCTGAGCAATCACCGGCAGGCCCTGGCCTACGCGGAGGCGGGGGAGAATGCCAGGCGTCTGGCCCAGGCCAGAGACGCCCGGGACCAGGCGGAGCAGACCCTGCGGGAGCAGGAAGAAGCCTGCGCCAAGCTCCCTTCCCGGGAGGAAGCGGAGCAGAAGACCAAGGAACTGCGATCCTTCCGGGAGCAGTGGAACGCCATCCAGATGGAGAAACAGATGCTTCCCGAGGTTCCCCAGGAGCCGAAGCTGGAACCGCCCTTCGGGGGGATGTCCCCGGTGCAGGCAAGGGAAATGGCCTGCCGGGATGGGGAAGCCTATGCTTCTGTGTCCTCCTCCAGGGCATATCTGCTGCTTGCGCTGCTGGGCGTTCTGGGACTGGCGGCAGCGGGGGCACTGATCTTTTTGAAAGCCTATCTCCCCGCAGCAGCTGCGGCGGCTGTGGCGCTGATCGCCATCGTCTGGGGCGTCTATGAGATGGTTTCTGCCAAGAAGCAGATCCAGGCACTGGAGAAGAAATACGGAAGCTCCGAATGGCGGCACTGGGCAGATCCGGTGGCGGAATATGAGGAGCAGCTGCGGGTCTACAATGAAGCTGTGAAGCTCTACCGGGAGTCCGGCGGCGACGTGGAGGTGCGCTACCTGGTATTGCGCAAACGGCGGGAAACCCTCTGCGGCAGCCAGGAGCCGGAGGCACTGCTGGACTTCTGGCAGCAGGTGCTGAGCCAGTGGGACGCTTATCACACCGCACGCCGGGAGGCCATGCGGGCCCAGAGCCATTTTGACGCCCTCAGCGCTTTGGTCAAACCTGTGGAGCAGCCCGCTTTCCCGGACAATCTGACCTATTCCGATGCGGAAACGGCACAGCTGCTGTCGGACTGTGCCGTGGAGCAGCAGCGGCTGCAGAACCGGCTGGGACAGTATCAGGGCCGGATGGAGGCATTGGGGAACAGGGCGGCGCTTCAGGAACAGCGGGACCGGTGCAGTCGCCGGATTGCCGCGTTGGAGGACACCTATGCTGCCCTGACCATTGCCATGGAAACCCTGGCGGATGCCCGGGCCGAGCTGCAGCGCCGGTTTGCCCCCAGAATCGCCAAGCGGGCCCAATCGCTTCTGTCCGCCATGACCGGGGGCAGGTATCACAGCCTGACCATGGGCGAGGACTTCTCCCTGCAGGCCGGAGCCGGGGAGGAGGACACCCTCCGGGACTGCCTGTGGCGCAGCGACGGCACGGTGGACCAGCTGTACCTGGCACTGCGTCTGGCAGTGGCGGAGGAGCTGACGCCGGAAGCCCCGCTGATCCTGGACGATGCTCTGGTGCGCTTCGACGACGAACGCATGAAATCGGCGGTAGAGATTTTGAAAACCACAGCGGAAAACCGGCAGGTCATCTGCTTTACCTGCCAGGGGAGAGAGAAAATGCTGAATGCTGAATGCTGAATGCAAAATGAAAACGCAGGAGAGGGCTTTCCTCTCCTGTTTTGCGTATAAGCGGATAAATGATCGTATACCGCAATATCTATCGTTCCCTTATGCGCCCATCGTAGGGGCCGATGCCCACATCGGCCCGCAGGGAAGACGGAATTATAGGACCAGACTGCGGCGAATTCGGAATAAAAGTGTAAGGGCCGATGTGGGCATCGGCCCCTACGGTGGTGCAGGCATAAACGATCATTTACAAATGAACCAGGTTGGAGAATATTTTGTAAAAAATGAATTTTTTGTAATTTCTCTATTGACAAATTCGGTTTACTGTGTTAAACTGTACTTGTTAGGTTTATCCAATTAGACTGCGCCGGAGGAGATGTGTCCTTATGAGCGAATTGTTTCGAAATGTACTGACTGCCAGTTTCCACGGCAGTATTGTCATTGCGGCGGTGATCGTGCTGCGGCTGCTGCTGAAGAAGACCCCGAAAAAATTCCTGTGCTTCCTATGGCTGCTTGCCGGAATTCGGCTGCTGATGCCCTTTGAGATTCAGAGCAGCCTGAGCCTGCAGCCGGACACATCTTCCGTGGTGCTGCAGCAGCAGACCGTGGAGCCGGAACCTCTCCTCTTTGTGGAGGAAGAACCGGAACAGCCTGTGACTGCACTGGAGGATACTCCGGTGATCCATAATGACGTGCCTCAGGCGGAGTCACCCGGCGTTTCCGCTGCCGGGAAGGATGACGTTTCCCGGCAGGTTTCCTCCAACTCCGCAGGTCAGGTTGAGCCTGCTGTAGACTGGGCGGCTCTGGTGCCGTACTTTTGGTTCGCCGTGGCCTGCTGCTTCGGCCTGAGTAGTCTGTATTCCTACCTGCGCCTGCGGTATCAGGTGCGGGAGGCGATTAAGATCCCCAGCGGCTGGGAATGCGACCGCATTGAAACCGCTTTCATTCTGGGCTTTATCCGGCCCCAGATCTATATCCCCATGGGCATGTCGGCCTCCAACCGCAAGTACATCCTGGCCCATGAGCGGACCCATCTGGAAAAGGGTGATCACTGGTTCAAGATGATTGGCTACATCGCCCTGGCGATCCACTGGTTCAACCCCCTGGTGTGGGTGGCCTACACTCTGCTTTGCAAGGACATTGAGATGGCCTGCGATGAGCGGGTGGTGCAGTTCATGGACCTGGAGGAGCGGAAATGCTACTCCGCGGCCCTGCTCAGCTGCAGCACCAATCGGGCGCACTTCGCGGCCTGTCCCGTGGCCTTCGGCGAGGTCAGTGTAAAGGCGCGCATCAAATCGGTGCTGAACTACCGCAGGCCCAGCTTCTGGATCAGTCTTCTGGGTGTCATCGCTATCTTGTTTGTGGCGGTGTGCCTGGTGACCAATCCTACCAAGGAGAAGAGCACACCAGCCACTGGGGAGATAACTGCGGCTGCGGAGGAAACCACACCCGGGGAGACGGAACCCATTGCCGTAGAGACGGAAGGAAAGTCCACCTATGCAGCCACCCTGACCCAGGATGATATTGAGGAAGTCTGCACCAAAGCCATAGAGGATCTGTGCAGCCGGGAGAGCTACTTGATTTCCCGGAAAAGCAGCTACCTCTATCCGGAACGGGGGGATCAGGCCTACACCTCTGCCAGTCTGGTCCGCCGGTATGGAAATGACATGCTGGACCTGCAATTGGAACAGATGGATAACGGGGAGATCACTTATCTGAACAGCAGCTTGTACTTTGGGGATATGTATGGCAGCCATTACGGCGATTATTGGGTCAACGAGGGCAGCAGAAGCGCACTGAAAAATGACGATCCCAACGCATGGCTGAAGGACTATTCTCCGGAGGGGAAAACCGTCACATTCCCAGAGGGGACCGGCGTGATCAGCGACGACTCCGTGTCCTTTGGGGCCCAGTGGACAGACTCCTACGGCTGGAACCAGGAGTATAGCGGGGTGATTACGTTCACCTTCCATGACGACGGCACTGTGGCTGAGATCAGAAGGGAGTACACCCGACAAACGGAGGACGATGGCTCTGAGGCCGTCCTGTATACCAATGTGCTGACCGTTGAGACAGAAGATCCCCAAGATACCTATCATGCCATTGAGGAACAGGCTGTTGCGTGCATTCCCGTGGATCAGCTGGAGCAGGTCCGCAGGGAGCGGGATAAGATCACGGAGATTCCCAGCAACAAGACGGATTACGACAAGGACTTTATGCTTGGCTCCGGGCAGATGCGGTGGTACTTCTTTGACCAGGCCTGGCAGTTTGCCCTGGGCGCGGAAAACGCCAGCGCCACGGGCCTGACCCTGAAATACTGTGAGTCCGGCGACGACCACCAGTCCCTGGTGGCGGAGGAGGGCTTCTGGCTGGAGAAGCTGGTAGGCGGCGTCTGGATCGTGCTGGAACCTGCCAAAGAGGTCACCAATGCACCCGCCACAGCCATCCATGTTTCCTGGTCCACGGAGGACCGGGTGAGCATCAACTGGCAGGACAGCTACGGCACCCTGGACCGGGGCTTCTACCGCCTGGGCCGTTACTATACAGCCACAATGGCCTCCGGAGAGTCGGAAACCATCCATTGCTACGCCAAATTCCGGGTCTATGACCCGAATAACGATGCGCTGCTGAACCAGTGCAAGAGTGCCATTGACGCGCTAATCAACAGCAGCAGCTACCATCTGTATTCCTTTAACTGGCTGACGGAGCAGAATTATGACTACTGTTTAAGCAGCGAAGTGTGGAAGAATGGCCCGGATTATCTGGAGGTTACCCGCTATCCTCTGCGGAAGAACCTGACCCAGATGCAGAGCGTTCGGGGCGGCATGTGGCGTGACGGAGAATACTACGGCCTGGAGTGGTCCGGGGAACCGGCGGTCTCCCCGGTCAGCAGCTGGTGGCTGGGTGTGGACGGGTATATGGACGATTCCAACTTCTCCATGTGGAGCTGGGATTTCCAGTGGTATGACGCAAAAGTGGAGGACGTGTATCAGGAGGGAAATACCATTCATATTCTGGAAACCTACGATGTCAATGACAAATATACCAATTCTGAAATCACCCTGACCTTTGACGGCAACGGCAAACTGACAGGAATGACAAAGTCTTATCTGCCCACGGCGGACTGCGCCGAGAAGGATAAGATCGTCAATGTGGAACTGGTGGTCTATGATACCTCCGCCAGCGAAATTGCCCGAACCATTGACAGCCAGAATGTTTCCGAGCCTATGGTCTTCTCCTATGCGGAGGATGTGAAAAATACTCCCAACGCGCAAACCGGCGGCTTCAGGAATACCACGCAAAAATTGGTGAAAACTACCGCTGACGCGGTGGCTCTGGCGGATAAGGAATGCGCCATGTCCCGGATCCTGGACTTTGACAACGGCTATCTCCAGACCCGGACCTACCATGACGATGCAGCCGGAATGTGGAAGGTGGAGTTGTTCTGGTGGCAGCATGACACCGCCACCACGGTATATCTGAACGATCAGGGCATCACCCAAAGGATCGTAACTGTGGAATAAAGGTTTCCACCATTTCCCGGCGAACCTCTCGGAAGAGAAAGGGATATCTGGGCGGCATTGCGTAGGGGGCGGCATCCTTGACGCCCCTTACGGTACGATGTAAGATTCTCACGAAAAGTACTGCATGCAAATGGGGCGTCAAGGATGCCGCCCCCTACGTACTGTAAACGATCATTTCCCCCACATCCATCCAATGAATAAGAGCCTGCCCAGGTTTGGGGCAGGCTCTAATTGGTTGTGGGGGAAATTACTTGGCAAAGACCCGCTTCAGCTGGACAAACCGGGGCAGGCCGTCTTCCTTGACCATGCCGGTCTCGCCCTGGATCAGGGGCAGGCAGTAGTCGATGAAGCCCTGGGTGACACCGTTGCCGGCTTCGTTGATCCACTCCAGGGGCACCTTCTTCTCGGTGTTGGCCACCAGGCTCAGGTCGAACAGCTCGGGCTCGCACTTGTAGCCGTTTTCGTCACGGGTGCACTTGAAGCCAACCATTTTGTCGGTGATACCGGCCACAGCGGACTCCACGGCCACCTTGCCGGACATAAAGGACTCGGCGATGTCGGTGCCGGAGGCACAGTGGGCGGCGCAGCGCTGCAGCAGGCTCAGCTCGATAGGACGGACCTTGACGCCGCCCAGCTCGGCCTTGATGATCTCGGTGAGCCGGGCAGCCAGACCGCCTAGCTGGGCATGACCGAAGCCGTCGGTGCCGGAGGTCTTGGCCTCGGAAACGAAGGTGCCGTCGGCAT
>JBJDYN010000067.1:0-19363 GCA_051867395.1 Faecousia sp.
CCCCATTGTTCGGCAGGCGGAAGCGGATGCCCAGCGGATTTCGGACGAAGAATTTACCAGAGAACACCTGATTTCCGGTGAATCCACCTTTGAAATCGATGGGCGAACCTTCCTTGTTGACCGGGTGAATTTGGATTCCCGCTCCGTCAACTTTCAGGATATTACCTTTGCCAATTCCACCGGCTTCCCCATTTTCCGCACGGAACCCATTTCCTTTGTCAGAAGGTATATCGAGGAGCAGGAGAAACAGCCTGTTCAGCCGGAAATGTCCACCGAAACCGTGGCAGTTTACCCCGGCGAAAAGAATAACCTTCCCTATGACATTGTGGTGCAAACCCTCCGCACAGAGAAGCCGGAACCGCCCCGTGATGCGCCCATCCCCAGCGCCGAAAACTTCCGCATTACGGACGAGGATTTGGGCATGGGCGGTGCCAAAGTCAAGTTCCGCAGGAATATGGACGCCATTACCACCCTGAAAGCCATTGAATCCGAGGGCAGGAAGGCAACCCGTGATGAGCAGGAGATTCTGTCCCGGTATGTGGGCTGGGGCGGTCTGCCGGAGGCCTTTGATGACAGCAAATCCGGCTGGGCATCCGAATATCAGGAGCTGAAAAACGCCCTGACCCCGGCAGAATATGAAGCCGCCCGCGCTTCCACCCTCAACGCCCACTACACCAGTCCCACGGTTATCCGGGCAATCTATGAAGCGGTTGGGAATACGGGCTTCCAGACCGGCAATATTCTGGAGCCGTCCATGGGCATCGGCAACTTCTTCGGTATGCTCCCGGAGGAAATGCGCAACAGTCGCCTTTACGGTGTGGAGCTGGATTCCATCACCGGACGGATAGCCAAGCAGCTCTATCCCAAAGCCAATATCACCGTGGCAGGCTTTGAAACCACAGATCGCCGGGACTTCTTCGACCTCGCCGTGGGCAATGTCCCCTTTGGTCAGTACAAGGTCAACGACCCTGCCTACAACAAGCTGGGCTTCAACATCCACAACTACTTTTTCGCCAAAGCGCTGGATCAGGTGCGTCCCGGCGGTGTGGTGGCTTTCGTCACCAGCCGCTATACCCTGGATGCCAAGGATTCCACCGTGCGTCGGTATCTTGCCCAGAGAGCCGACCTGCTGGGTGCCATCCGGCTCCCCAATACCGCTTTCAAAGCCAACGCCGGCACAGAGGTAGTGTCGGACATTATCTTCCTGCAAAAGCGGGATCGTCCTATTGAGATTGACCCGGACTGGGTGCATCTGGGGCAGACGGAGGACGGCTACGCCATTAACAGCTATTTCCTCGACCACCCGGAAATGGTCATGGGCAGAAACAGCTCCGAAAGCACCGCTCACGGCATGGATTACACCGTGGAGCCGCTGGAGGACATTTCCCTTGCCGACCAGCTCCATGAAGCGGTGCGGCATATCCAGGGCACCTATCAGGAAGCGGATCTGCCCGATCTGGGCGAGGGTGAAGCTATTCAGAACACCCTCCCGGCTGACCCGGATGTGAAGAACTTCTCCTATACCCTTGTGGACGGTGAGGTTTATTTCCGGGAAAACAGCATCATGGTCAAACCGGAACTGAGCAGCACTGCCAAGGAGCGGGTCAAGGGCATGATTGCCCTGAAAACCTGTGTCCACGAACTGATCGACCTCCAGATGCAGGAATCCACCCCGGATTCCGCCATTGCTGAGAAGCAGGGGGAGCTGAATCGGCTCTACGACAGCTTTACGGAGAAATACGGTATTATCAACAGTCGCGGCAACCGGCTGGCATTTTCCGACGATTCCTCCTATTTCCTCCTGTGCGCGCTGGAAGTCATAGACGATGACGGGAACTTCCAGCGCAAGGCGGATATGTTCACCAAACGAACCATCCAGCCCCATCGGGTAATCACCTCCGTGGATACCGCCAGCGAAGCCCTGACCCTTTCCATCGCGGAAAAGGCAGAGGTGAATATGGAATATATGTCCAGTCTCACCGGGAAAACCGCCGAGGAACTGGCATCCGAGCTGCGGGGTGTGATTTTTCACGATCCTACCCTGGGTGCCATTGCGGATAATGAAGGCTGGGTGACGGCGGACGAGTATCTGTCCGGCAATGTGCGGCAAAAGCTCCGGCAGGCGGAAGCGGCTGCGGCGGAGAATCCTGCATATCAGGTTAATGTGGAAGCCCTGCGGGCAGCACAGCCCAAGGATTTGGATGCTTCGGAAATCGAGGTGCGTCTGGGCGCAACCTGGATTGACAAATCCTACATCAAGCAGTTCATGTTTGAAACCTTCGACACGCCCCGCTATCTGCGCTATTCCATGGATGTACAGTATTCCCCCTATACCGCCGCATGGAGCATCAGCAGCAAAACCCGGATTTCCTACAACGATGTCGCTGCGTGGAACACCTACGGCACGGATTGTGTCAGCGCCTATGAAATTCTGGAAGATTCCCTGAATCTCCGGGATGTCCAGGTGTTTGACACCATTGAGGACGCGGACGGAAAGAAAAAGCGGGTGCTGAACGCCAAGGAAACCACACTGGCGGCGCAGAAGCAGCAGCTCATCCGGGATGCGTTCAAGGACTGGATTTGGGCAGACCCGGAACGCCGTCAGGCGCTGGTCCGGCAGTACAACGAGGAAATGAACAGCACCCGCCCACGGGAATACGATGGCAGTCACATTGTCTTTGCGGGCATGAACCCGGAAATCACCCTCCGGGAGCATCAGCGAAATGCCATTGCCCATGTTCTTTACGGCGGAAACACATTGCTTGCGCACGAGGTTGGTGCGGGCAAAACCTTTGAAATGGTTGCCGCCGCCATGGAGAGCAAGCGTCTGGGGTTGTGCCAGAAGTCCATCTTTGTGGTTCCCAACCACCTGACGGAACAGTGGGCATCGGAATTTCTGCGGCTGTACCCCTCCGCCAATATCCTTGTGACGAAACAGCGGGACTTTGAAACCAAGAATCGGAAGAAGTTCTGCGCCCGGATTGCCACCGGCGATTATGATGCGGTCATCATCGGTCACAGCCAGTTTGAGAGAATCCCCATCAGCAAACAGCGGCAGGAGCGGCTTCTGCAGGATCAGATCGCGGAGATCACCATGGGCATTTCGGAGCTGCGGGAAAGCAGCGGTGAAAAATTCAGCGTCAAGGAGCTGGAGCGTACCAAGCGCGGTTTGGAATCCCGATTGGAGAAGCTGCGGGCTGACGATAAGAAAGACGATGTTGTGACCTTTGAAGAACTGGGCGTTGACCGTATGTTTGTGGACGAGGCGCACAATTACAAAAATTTGTTCTTATACACAAAAATGCGGAATGTCGCCGGTCTTTCCACCACAGATGCGCAGAAATCCAGCGATATGTTCGGCAAGTGCCGCTACATGGATGAACTCACCGGGAATCGTGGCGTGGTCTTTGCCACAGGTACGCCCGTCAGCAACAGTATGACGGAATTATACACCATGCAGCGGTATTTGCAGTATGCCCGTCTGGAAGAAATGCACATGACCCACTTCGACTGCTGGGCATCCCGATTTGGGGAAACCGTCACCGCTTTGGAGCTGGCCCCTGAAGGAAAAGGCTACCGTCCCCGGACACGGTTCAGCCGGTTCTTTAATCTTCCTGAGCTGATGAATCTGTTCAAGGAAGTGGCAGACATCAAGACGGCGGATCAGCTCCATCTTCCCGTCCCGGAGGTGGAGTATCACAATGTGGTTGCCAAGCCCACGGAGGTTCAGCAGGGACTGGTGCAGGAGCTGTCCGAACGAGCCGCCGCAATCCATTCCGGCAGCGTAGACCCCTCCATTGACAATATGCTGAAAGTGACCTCGGATGGGCGGAAACTGGGGCTTGACCAGCGGATTATTAACCCGGACTTCTCGGATGAGTCAGGCAGCAAGGTCAATCTGTGTGTGGACAACATTCTGCAAGTCTGGAGGGACGGCAAGGAGGACAAGCTGACCCAGCTCGTGTTCTGCGATATTTCCACACCCCAGGCTGCGCCGAAAGCGAAACAGGCTGTCATTGCGGGCAGCCCACTGGAAGCCGCCGCACTCCCTGCGGAGGAAAATGCTCCCTTCACCGTTTACGATGACATTCGTGCCAAGTTGATTGCCGGCGGCGTTCCGGCAGAGCAGATTGCCTTTATCCACGACGCCAACACGGAGGTCAAGAAAAAGGAGCTGTTCGGAAAGGTTCGCTCCGGCCAGGTGCGTGTTCTTCTCGGAAGCACCTCCAAAATGGGAGCCGGAACCAACGTTCAAGACCGGCTTGTGGCAATCCATGATTTGGATTGTCCCTGGCGGCCCGGTGATTTGCAGCAGCGCAAAGGCAGAATCGAGCGCCAGGGCAACCAGAATGAGAAAGTCCATGTGTTCCGTTATGTAACAGAAGGAACCTTCGATGCTTTCTTGTGGCAGACCGTGGAGAATAAGCAGAAGTTCATTTCCCAGATCATGACCTCCAAATCCCCGGTTCGCTCCTGCAATGATGTGGATGAGGTGGCCCTGTCCTTTGCGGAAATCAAAGCCCTGTGCGCCGGTGATCCCCGAATTAAGGAGCGCATGGATTTGGATGTGGAGGTTTCCAGGCTGAAGATCATGAAGGCCGACCACAAGAGCAAGCAGTACCGGCTGGAGGATAGTCTGCTGCGGCACTTCCCGGAGCAGATTGAAAAGCTGAAGGGCTGCATCCAGGCGATTCAGGAGGATATGAAAACGCTGGAAGCCCACCCACATCCCACGGACGGCTTTGCGGGCATGACCGTTCTGGCAGACGATCTGACCGACAAGGACAACGCCGGTGCCGCTCTGATTGAGGCGGCAAAGAAAGCCACGGGGCTTGACCCGGTGGAGGTTGGCACCTACCGGGGCTTTACGATGTCCGCCACTTTGGAGGACTTCGGCAAAAAGTATGTGCTGACCATGCAGGGAAGATTAAAACACCAGGCAATTTTGGGCAGCGACCCCAGAGGGAATCTCATCCGTCTGGACAACGCTCTGGCGCAGATGCCCCAGCGACTGAAAGCCTTCCAGACACAGTTGGACGAAACCTACCACCAGCAGGAAGCGGCAAAGGCGGAGCTGGGCAAGCCATTCCCCTTTGAGGAGGAGCTGCGGGACAAAACCGCGCGGCTGATTTTTCTGGATGCGGAATTGAATCTGGATGCCAACAAGGGGGGCCAGACGGAGCAGGTGATCGCCAAATCTGCCCGCCCCTCGGTTCTGGACAAACTGCGCAGCCAGCCTGCTCCCATCAGAAGCAACCAAAAGCAGAAACGCCATGAGGAGGTGCGATAATGACCAACGAAGAACGCAACACGGCATTATATGAGAAGATGTTTGCCGAACAGGAGAAGTTCCGGGACTGGCTGAAAGGTCAGCCCCTGGAGGAAATTCTGAATCATGCCTATGAATACACCGTCCGGGAAGATATTCTGTTGTCTCTGGAATACCATGACCTGTCAGATGCCCAGGCGGATGCTCTGATGAAATCCCCCAGCCCGCTGGCGGATGTATTCCGGGATTTTGAAAAGCGGGAGACAGACCACATGGAGACGATCTGGGACTGTCTGGAATCCAGAGCGGATATGCTTCTGGAAGAACAGCGCCGTGCGCTCAGAGAAACGCCGGTGTATCCTTATCCTGCCAGCTATGCTCAGGAACATGGGGAGCTGGAGCAGTATCGGGCATCCAACAAGGCCAACGCCGCCTGCAAAGAAGCTATCGAAGCAGCAATCCGGGAGCATTACGATGGAAACTCGCTGGACAGTCAGGCGGCAGCACAGGTCGTGAACGCCTTCGGACTGGACAGGACGCTGTATGTCCTCGCAAATACTGTCCAGCAGAAAGACTGGGACGCGCGGTTTTCCCCTGGCAATAAGGAATGGGCAAAAACCATTCCCATCCACCCCAATCCCGACGCATGGGGTGCGGACCGAAACACCAGCTTTGTAGTGAACAGCCATCCGGGACTGACCAATCTGTTTCTCAGCACCGTCCGTCAGGAATACTGCCAGAAACAGGAGAAAGCCCACAAGCCCTCCGTCCGGGCAAAGCTGCAAAATCAGCCAGTAAAAAATTCGCCGAAAATTTCGGCGAATAAAAAGGAGGTGGTGCGGTAATCCCTATGGCTGACCGCAATATCGTGAAGATCATCCGCATGACCCCGGATGAATTGCAGGCGATCCAGCAGAAGATGCAGCAATTTGGCACGACAAATTTTTCTGCCTTTGTTCGCAAGATGGCGATTGATGGATATGTAGTCAAGCTGGAGCTGCCGGAGCTGAAAGAGATGGTGTCTCTACTTCGGTATTCCAGCAATAATCTGAACCAGCTTACAAAGCGTGTCCATGAAACCGGAAGATTCTATGATACTGATTTGGAGGATCTGCGGCAAAGCCACGAACGGCTTTGGGATGCCGCACAGAGTATCCTTACCGCTCTAGCGAAGCTATAAGGCTGCCGCCACATCCTTGTGCTGCATCCCCATCAGCCATATAATGAAATCACAAAGGAGGTATGGCCCATGAAATGGATTCTCAAAATACTGACCTTCCCTGTTGTCCTGCTCATTGATCTGCTTACGCTCGTCTGCGTGGGAATTATCTCCTGCGCGGCTCTCCCCCTCCGAATCGTCAGCGGAATCATTGCACTTCTTGGAACCGCAGTTCTGGTGACATATTCCCCGAAGAACGGAATGATTCTTCTGACCATCGCTTTCCTGCTCAGTCCCATGGGGCTACCCATGTTGGCTGTTTGGATTCTCAGCGTTCTTCAAGGCATTTCTCAGTTCGTAAAAGCTATCTGATCCTGGCTCCGGTGTCATCCTGGCACCGGAGCTTTTGTTGTAAGGAGGACACCCCATGGCAACCACGCGGCTGATGCCCCTGCACATCGGCAAAGGGCGA
Source organism: Faecousia sp. (assembly GCA_051867395.1). Classification (GTDB taxonomy): domain Bacteria; phylum Bacillota; class Clostridia; order Oscillospirales; family Oscillospiraceae; genus Faecousia. The sequence goes on from JBJDYN010000067.1 coordinate 6,901, forward strand.
ACAGTCGGAACAGCAATCGCTGCGATTATCGATTATGTTGAAAATCCAGGAAAAACAGACAACGGCAATCTGATCACAAGCTGGCAATGTGACAGTCGTGTTGCCGACAGGGAGTTCCTGTTTTCTAAGCAGCAGTACATTAGAAACACCGGACGGGTGCGGGGTGCGGATGATGTGATTGCCTACCACCTCCGCCAGTCCTTCCGTCCCGGTGAGATCACGCCAGAGGAAGCAAACCGTTTGGGATGCGAGCTGGCACAGCGGTTCACAAAAGGCAATCATGCCTATATCGTCTGTACGCACATCGACAAAGCCCATATTCACAATCATGTGATCTGGAACTCCACCGCTCTCGATGAGCACAGCAAGTTCCGCAATTTCTGGGGCAGCACCAAAGCTCTGCGCCGCCTCAACGATACGATCTGCGTTGAGAACGGCTACTCCATCGTGGAGAATCCAAAGGGCAAAGGCAAGTCTTATGATAAGTGGCTGGGCGATCAGAAGCAGCCCTCCCACCGGGAGCGTATCTGCTATGCCATTGATGAAGCACTGGCACAGAAGCCCCAGAGCTTTGAGAAACTGCTGGAGCTGCTGCAACGCTCCGGGTATCAGGTCAAGGGCGGCAAGGTTCCCTCCCTGCTGGGGGAAGGACAAAAGCGCTTCATCCGCATGGACACGCTGGGCGCAGGCTACACCCCGGATGATCTTCGTGCCATCATTGCCGGAACCCAAAAGCACTCCCCGAAAAAGAAGCGGGTCATGGATGCTCCCGCTAAACCCAGTGGCAGTTTGCTGATCGATATTCAGGCAAAGCTGCAAGAAGGCAAGGGGGCTGTTTACGCACGGTGGGCAAAGAACTTCAATCTGAAGCAGCTTTCCCAAACGCTGATCTATCTGGAGGAAAACAATCTGCTGGACAGAAGCGTTCTGGAAGAAAGGACTGCCGCTGTCACAGCGCAGTACCACGCCCTGTCCGCCAAGATGAAGTCTGCCGAGCAGCGCATGGCGGAAATCAAAGTATTGCAGCAGCACATCATCAATTACGCCAAAACCCGCGACACCTATGTTGCCTATCGGAAGGCTGGCTATTCCAAAAAGTTCCTTGCGGAGCATGAATCGGAAATCATATTGCATAAGGCGGCAAAGCAGTTCTTTGACGAGCAGGGCTTGAAAAAGCTGCCCACCGTCAAGAGCCTGCAAGCCGAATATGCCCAGCTCCTGTCTGAGAAAAAAGCTATGTACGCAGAGTACCAGCAGACGAAAAATGAAATGCGTTCCCTCCAAACCGCCAAAGCAAATGTGGAGCGAATTCTTGGGGACAATTCTCTCACCGCGGAGAGAGAATCTGAAAAGGACGGGCGTTGACGCCCATTTAAGCGATTTGCAAAATCGCGCAGCCGCTGGAATTTTCCAGCGTTTCCAGAACACACTTTCAGTGTTCTGCGGGGATTGGGGCAGCGCCTCAACAAGCAGAAAACCCCTCATTTCCACTTTCGTGAAAATGAGGGGTTTTCGTATTCGTATATACGAATGCATTGCTTGCCGCTATTATACCAAATTTGGTATAACCCCTATTGTACCAAATTGGTTATAACGGCTAGTTGAAAAAGCATCATCCCTATCGTATCCTTGCATTTTCCAAAAGAATAAGACATAATATTGGAAATTCAGCTTATGGAGCTGACGAACGCATCGAAATCGCAGGCAGCGGAAATTATATTGTCAGAGCTGATTTACGATTAAGAATCGGGAGGAAAAACCATGTTATCTTTTGAAAAAATCCTGCAAGTCTTTGAAGATATTCTACGGCAAGACCCACTATATGAGGTGGTTTCCACCAGTCACGGCTATACGATGCTGGGGTGGGATTCATACAGGAACCAATGGTACAGCGCAGAGCTTTTGGAAACGCCGAAATCCATGCTGGATGCGCTGCTGGGTGTATATTCCAGTAATCTGGAACTACAGTTTACAGGCGGCGAACGGGACGATCTGACTGTGCAGGAGGAAAAAGAAATTGAAGCGCAGTGCCAACGGCTTCGTGATGAATGCCTGTTAGGATGATATAGGAAGCAAACCCAACCATATTTTCAAACGAAATCATCTCCGCCCTTGTCCAAATCCCACTGGAAATGAAACCCGTTAAGGAATATCCGCAAAACCAACAACTAAGTTAAACTATACTCCTTGCAAGAATCTCACATGAACAGCAAAATAGAAGATGCCCAAGAACTCACTGCCCGATCTGTGGCAGTAACGAACCAAAGTCTATGAAGATACGGTGGTTCACAACTTCCCACTGTCCCAAATGAAACAAGAAACGGTTATCAATGTGGTGAAGATAAAATGGTCAGATGTGAGTAAATCCGAGGCTGGGACGCAATCTGATTTTGGCGGCATTACTGTTCCAACCAGTTTTCTATGTGACAAAATTAGGAATTTCTTAGGAAAGTCTTTGTGGACAGAGGGTAAACCATACGGTAAGATATAGATACTGATAATGGGAGTGTGAGATATGGCTGAATGTATAATGATCGTGGATGATGAACGGGAAATCACAGATCTGGTTGCACTGTATCTGGAAAATGAGCGGTTCACCGTATTTAAGTGCTACACGGCGCAGGAAGCGATGGACTGTATAGATAAGGAGAAGCTGGATCTGGCGATTCTGGATGTGATGCTCCCGGATATGAACGGCTTCGAAATCTGCAAACGGATTCGCCGGGACTATACCTATCCGGTGATTATGCTGACTGCCAAAACTGCAGAAGTTGACCGGATCACCGGCCTTACTCTGGGTGCAGATGATTATGTGACCAAGCCCTTCCTGCCGCTGGAATTGGTGGCCCGTGTGAAAGCACAGCTCCGCCGGTACAAGCAGTATAATACCGGGGTTCAGCCGGACGAAGATGTGATCGAATACAGCGGCCTTGTTATCAATGCCAAGACTCGTGAATGTACCTTGAATGAAAAGCCCCTTTCTCTGACCCCTACGGAATTTGCGATCCTGAAAATCCTCTGCCAGAAACGGGGAAGTGTGGTCAGTGCCGAGGAGCTGTTCCATAGTGTCTGGGGAGAAGAATACTACACAAAAAATAACAACACCATCACGGTGCATATCCGACATCTGCGTGAGAAGATGGGAGATTCCTTTGAGTCCCCCAAGTATATCAAAACCGTCTGGGGAGTGGGGTATAAAATTGAAAACTAAAATCAATACCACCATCAAGGTAATTATCTTTGCCGCTATTATTACGGCGGTAGCCATCGGCCTGTTTCTCTTTTTGAGTATCGCATTTGACCAAAAGTTTTTCAACTGGCTTTACAAACGGTTTTTCATCGATATGGGCTATGCCACCTTTCTCAATGGTGGCAAGTGGCACGTCTATGATCTGAAGTGGGATACTCTAAAGGGGTTCCTTTACACGGGCGGTGCTGTTATGGTCATTGCTTGGGCTGCAAGCATTGTCATTACATTTGTGCTTGTTCGCCGCAGCACCCAACGGCAAACCGCTCAGGAACTGGAACAACTCATGCGCCGGTATTTCGTCAAGGAGGACAAGAAGATTTTCCCAAAGCAATATGAAAACATGGCAGATTACACCGTTCTTTTGAAGGAACAATTCCAGAACAGCGAGGAACGGCTCCGGGCAGAATCTGTGCGAAAGAATGAACTGGTTGCCTATCTTGCCCATGATCTGAAAACGCCCTTGACCTCTGTGATCGGATACATAAGCCTGTTGAAAGAAGCACCGGATATGCCCGTGGAACAGAGAGCAAAATATACCAATATCGCATTGGAAAAGGCTTTTCGGTTGGAAAGCCTTATCAACGAGTTCTTTGACATTACCCGCTACAACCTCCAAGAGATCGTACTGGAGGAAGAAACCTTTGATTTGGGCTTCTTGCTCATGCAGATGGCTGATGAGTTCTACCCAGTTCTGGAACAGCACGGAAAATCTATCAGCATCCACGCAGACGAGGACCTGCCCATTGCGGCAGATTCTGCTAAGCTGGCTCGTGTATTCAATAACATTCTAAAGAATGCAGTTGCATATAGCTATGACAATACGGAAATAGAGATTTATGCGGAAAAGCGGGAAAATACGATCCATGTTTCCATCTCCAATTTCGGCAAGACGATCCCAAAGCAGAAGCTGGACATGATCTTTGAAAAGTTCTATCGTCTGGACGATGCCCGATCCACCAATACCGGCGGTGCCGGTCTGGGACTGGCCATCGCAAAGGAAATTGTAGTTGCCCATGGCGGTACCATTTCGGTTACCAGCGAGAAGCAAATCACAACATTTACGGTGGAGCTGCCCGCCCAGAACGCATCGTGAATGTTCCAATGCCCCCTGTAAGAGGGGGCATTGGTATATGCGGAATCTGAAATTAGGAGAATCTTAGGAAAACAATTAGTTTTCATTAACGAACCGCCCATATCCAATTTGCTATAATCTGACCGTAGGATAAAACAAACTGCGAAAGGATGTGTCCATTTATGAAGCAAGTAAAAAAGCGACTGTGCGGCGTTCTTGCCCTGGTCATGTGTTTTTCGACCTTGACTGCCTGTGCAGCAAACCCGAACCGAGGAAGCGTTACCATCAAGAATGACGGTGCTTTTGAGCAGAACATGACGATACCTGCAACAGCGCCGCTGGATGAGGAAATCGTCTATACAGACACCTTTACCAGCCACGATGGAACGGTGGAGTATGTGATGGATTTGCAGCAGCAAATCACCTCCGACCCTCTGCCCATTGTGGAAGTGGTTCCCCACTTCTTTACCGGAGAAGAGGTTAAGCGCATCTGCAATGTACTGCTGGGCGATGTGGAATGGCGGGAACAAGTTCACGAGGACGATCCCCAGTATTCCAAGGAAGAGCTTCAGAAGAAAATCCGCTGGATGACAGAGCTTGCCAATGAGAGCGCAATTAGGGAACTGCTTGGTTTTGGCCCGGACTACGACTGCACGGACGAGCTGGATATTCTGAAAGGTACAATGCAATACTACACTGTCATGCTGGAAACTGCTCCGGAAGAAAATCCCCGACCGTTGTGCGACTGGACCTTCCAGGATGAGAGCCTCTATGTATCACCCTCCTATGGTAACAAGGTCATCCATGCCACGGCGTACATAGAAGATTTAGAGTATTACGTCTACGTAGTCCAGCGGGACAAGAGTGATTATAAGCTCAATAGCCTTTCTATCGGCTTAGGCAACAACAGGGACTATCTGAATAAAGATTACCTGTGCAGTAAGCTTGTCAGGACAGAAAAGCCTACCCAAGAACAGGTTAATCAGTTATCTGAGAAAGCGCAGTCTTTACTTGATCAGATGTGTGTGGGTCAGTGGCAGGTCAGCGATGCAGAAGTATCCGAAGAACTTTGCGGGGATACCGTTGAATATAGAGTGATGATTAGCGCTGTGCCCGTCCTGAACAATACTGCTGCAATTTCTGACCAGCCCATCGAAAATCTGACCAGTGAGGATGCCAACGCTTCCAATTATCATACGGCTTCTGCCAGTATTTATTTCTCAGCAAACGGCGATCTGATCTACTTTGATATGATTTCCCCGGTTGACATCAGTGCAGTCGTCAACGAAGGAGCCGCCACCCTCTCTATGGAGGAGCTGTTGAATAAAGCAAAAGATCATTTGGCCCTGACTGGCATCGAAGAGACCCGGGACTATTACCTCCTATCCATATATTATGAAACGCCTGTGATCTGTAAGATCGAACTGGATCAAGTTCAACTTGGTCTCGTAAGGGTGAAGGTAGCAAACAAGGACTTTACCTACTATTATACACCCACCCTTGCAGTCTATGGCACGACGAAATACTATGACAAAGGTACGGACAATGAAGTGGATTCCTTTGTTATACGAGACCCGGATAAGAGCAGCTGCTTGGTCTGGATCAATGCTATCGACGGCAGTATCATAGGCGCATCTTAATACATCGCCCCCCACTGTATTATGCAGTGGGGGGCATATTGTATCCTGTTTCGATCCAAATTCTTAATTCTTCTTAAAAAGCCTTGACAAATGTGTCTGTTCGCGATAGACTATAGATGTCGGTTGATAACAGACAACTTAGGAGGTACTACTATGGAAGATTATAAGTTAGGTGCTATCGAATCCCGGTTTGCAGACATTATCTGGGATAACGAACCCATGACAACAAAACAACTCGTAGATTTGTGCGCAGAAGAATTGAACTGGAAGCGGACGACCACCTATTCCATTTTGAAGAAGCTGTCAGAAAAAGGTTTTTTTAAGATGGAAAACAGCATGGTCACGTCCCTTGTATCCAAGGAGGAATACAACTCCTATCAAAGCGAGAAGTTTGTGGATGAGACCTTCCACGGCTCTCTGCCCGCGCTGGTGCTTTCCTTCGGTTCCCGGAAGAAGCTGGATCAGCAAGAGATCGATGAATTGCAGAAGATCATCGACAGCATGAGGGGGTGATCCCATGACCTTAACCCAAATTTTCGCAAAGGTGCTGAACATGAGCCTGACCGCCAGTCTGGTCATTGTGCTTGTGATCGCGGCACGATTCGTTTTACGGAAATCGCCCAAGGTGTTTTCCTATGCACTGTGGGCGGTAGTCCTGTTCCGGCTTCTCTGCCCGGTGTCCCTGCCATCGCCGGTATCCCTGCTGGGTTTGCTGGATGCGCCTGTGGCACAATCCGAGGGGCCAACCACTGCTGTGGAGTATATTCCATATGAGGTAGTGGAAAAGGCGGCAGAGAATTCACAGCAGCTCTCTGATCTGCCACAGAACACCAGGGCACAGGCCCCCACCCAGAGCCAGCAGGCAACGGTGGAACCCCGGAGGGAACCCCTGTCAGCCGCTGAAATCGTTACATATATTTGGCTTTCCGGTATTGCCGTCATGGTAATCGTTGGTGTGGGAAGCTATCTTCGCTTCCGCAAGCATCTGACCGGTGCCGTGCAGGTCAAGGATAATATCTATCTGGTGGATCACATTGATTCTGCGTTTGTGGCCGGTCTGATCCGCCCGAAGGTGTATCTACCCTCTGACATTCCTTTGAAGCAAATGGGATACATTATTGCCCACGAGCAGTATCATATCCGCCGCTTGGATCATGTGACCAAGCATCTGTCCTTTGCGGCATTGTGCATCCATTGGTTCAATCCTTTTGTTTGGATAGCATTCATCCTGTCCGGTAAGGATCTGGAAATGAGCTGTGATGAAGCGGTCATCAAGAAATTGGGAGAGGGTATCCGGGCGGACTACTCCGCATCCCTGCTTTCCCTTGCCACGGGCCGCAGGATTATCGCAGGCACACCCCTTGCCTTTGGCGAGGGTGACACCAAGAGTCGTATCAAGAATATGGCAAAGTGGAAACAGCCCCCCAAATGGGTCAGCGCCCTGTCCTTCGCGGTCTGCGCCGTGATCCTGACAGCCTGTGCTGCCAATCCCGAGAAAAACGTGGTAGTGAGCAAAAATGACGGTTCTTTTGATGTGAATGTGGTGCAGTCTGCTACCAAACCGGCGGAAAGTCAGGATACCCTGGCAGACGAGACGGTGCAGTATACCAACAGCTTCACCAGCACCGACGGAAGCGTGGAATTTACAATCGATATTGATGAAGAAATCACAGCGCTTCCCATGCCTGTCGTAGAAGTGGTACCCCATTATTTGACAGCAGAAGATGCCAAGAGGGTTGCAACGGCTCTTCTTGGAGATGTAGATTGGTTTGAACAAGAACCACGAATGGAACCAAAATACACAAAAGAGCAGATTCTGGAAAAAATTAACAGATGGACTCAGTATGCCAACTCGGAAGCAATTTCGGAGTTGCTCGCCAGAGAGCCTGAATACACGGATTCCGTTGTAGCTAATGTTAAGCGCTTTATCGAAAAATATTCCGATCTTTATGAATCCGCACCCTCCGGCACCCCAAAGGCGTGTGAATGGACATTCAAAAAAGAATCTTACGGCTTTTACTCGGCGGAAACATTAGCAGGACAGGACCTATCTGAGGAAAATGACGTCATCTACGCTGTCGCAAAAGTTGGGGAGGTTGAATATACCTTTAGTGCGGCAATCAGAAACATGAGCGATTTCAAACTGAATAACATATACTTGTACTTGGGTGATGGAAGCTCCCCGTCTTCTATCGATTCTAATATATATCAAGCAAAGCTTTGTCGCACAGAAAAGCCAACGGATGATGATATCGCTGCTGTAGTAGCCATAGCCGAGAAAATGCTGCACGATATGGATTTAGGGCAGTGGCAAATTGATTCGGCTTCTATACATACCACCTATTATGGAGACACTCCGGAGTATACTATCAATGTCAGCGCTGTGCCTGTCTTTAACGGGACTTCCGCAGCCCGCGTACCTCAGATCGGTAATTTGAAAAGCACTTTGGCCTACGCTTCCAATTACTATTTTACAGACGCAAGTTTTCAGTTTTCTGCTAATGGAGATTTGGTGTCCTTTAGTATGTTTTCTCCTATTGATACCAAGGAACTTCTAAATGAGAATGTTGCAACAAAGAGTGTAGACGAACTGATGGAGCTGGCGAAAAACCATTTGACGCTGAGCGACTATTACGAATATGGGTTGAGTGCCGACTACCTGTATAGTACAGATACACAGCTTACTTGCCATGTGGATATTTGTCAAATGAAGTATGGTATGCTGCGGGTAAAAGTGCCCAACAACGATGAAAGCTATTATTATGTGCCCGGAATGGTCTTGTACGGAACCGTTGATTATTTGGAAAGTGAGACCGGTGCTCTCAATGTTTCCAGTGGAGCGGGAATCTGGAATGACCGGATTATCCCCATTGTGGCGGTGAACGCTGTCGATGGTTCGAATATCGAACTTTATATTGAATGATTGCTTGCCGGACTATGGTTACAGGCAACACGATTTGTAAAATGAGTCAGAATCGTCTTTTGTCCCTGAAGGCTGTGGATGGAACAATCACCTAAAATAACTGACTACACACCGGCTTCGGTCGGTGTGTAGTCATAAATAGGCCATACAATTAGGAATTTCTTAGGAGATTGATTAGGTTTCCTTAAAGTATCCGTCGTTCCCGGTTTGTATAATCAAGAAGTAATAGGAGGTGTCATTATGAAGAACGCAATATCCGGTGGCTTCCGGCAAGCGGCGAATATCGGCACTGTTCTTGTGCCGGTACTGACCGCTGCGGTTATCATGATGAACTTCGTTGATACTGTGATTCGTACCTACCGGGAAACCGGCTTCTTTGTGGAGGGCTTCCATATTCAAATTTTAACGGAAGATTTTCAGTCGGATGCCCTCATTTCCTTCCTGCCGATTCTGGCGGCTCTGCCCTTTGGCGGCTGCTTTGTGGATGATCTGAAAAGCAAGTTTGCCCGGTTCTTTCTGGTCCGCAGCAGCTACCGTACATACATCATCAGCCGCATCATCGTCGGCTTTCTGGCTGGCGGTCTGGCTATTCTATCCGGTGCACTGATTGCGTGGGGAACCACCGCTGCGGTACTGATCCCCATAGAACGGGAGATTGAGGGCATGGAACCTGCGTCTATCGATGGCCTTGTAGAAATCTGCTTCCTGCTATTCCTAAATGGCGGCTTCTGGTCTGTGGTGGGCATGGCTATGAGTACTCTCATGGAGAGCAAGTACATTTCGTATGCGACACCATTTGTTCTATACTATCTTCTGGTGATCCTTTATGAGCGGTACTTCTCCGATCTTTTTATCATCTACCCCAAAACATGGACAGACCCTGCCGCTTGGCCCTTTGGATGCTGGGGAGCTGCCATCTTCTTATTAGAAATGACTCTTATTTTTGCGATCCTGTTTGCGTTCCGAGCCGGGAGGAGGTTGCAGCAGCTATGAAGAAAATCAGGCAAGCCTTTTCCATCGCCGGATACAACTTCCGGCTCTGGCGGGGCAATCCCAGAATCGTTGTGACCTTCGCCCTGTCCTTTATTCTCTGCTTTTTGCTGACCGATAAGGCAGTCCGCTTTGCTGTGGAGCATAACACTACCTTGCAGCTGGTGGAGACCTTCATTTGGAGCTTTGGTGACAGCAATTCCATTCTGCTGTCCTCGGTGCTGCTGGTGATGCTCTTTGCGGATATGCCGTTCCTGTCCTCCGGCACCCCGTTCTATCTTGTTCGAACGGACAGAAGAACCTGGATCACCGGGCAGGTCATTTACATCATCGCCGCAACCTCTATTTATATGCTGTTCGTGCTGGTGTCCACCATCTTGCTTTCCATGAAGTATGCCTTTCCTGCCAATATGTGGAGCCCCACGGCGGCGATCCTCGGCTATACCAATGCCGGTAAACGAGTGGCGATCCCGGCTCTGGTGAAAACTCTGGAAATGAGCTGGCCCTATCAGAGCATGATTTCCATATTTACACTAATGCTTGGCTATGCCGGTGTCATGGTGATGATCATGCTGGTGTGTAATCTCCGCTATGGACAGGCGGCGGGTGTTGTCAGTGTTCTGGTGTTCAGTTTGTACGGTATTCTCATGCAGCCGGATACCATCCAACTTCTCCTGCGGCTCCCGGACGAAGCCTACTATATTGCGAATGTCACCATCGGCTGGCTTTCACCCCTGAACCATGCGACTTTTCATATGCACAACTTTGGCTACGATAAGCTGCCCCGACTGTGGCAGTCCTACACGATTTTTATTACCTTAATCATAATTTGCTATTTCGCCGCTGTTCGTGCAGTGAAGCGATACAACTTTAACTTTACCGGAACGGAGGGGTAACCATGGATGCAATGATCGAAGTGCAGAGTGTAAACAAGTCCTTTGGCGAAGAACACGTCCTCAAGGATGTGTCCCACAGCTTTGAGACCGGCAAGATCCATGGCATTGTCGGCAATAACGGTTCTGGTAAGACGGTTCTGATGAAGTGCATCTGCGGCTTCTTAAAACCCGACAGCGGCACGATCTTTGTGGGTGGCAAGCAGGTGGGCCGAGATACGGACTTCCCGGAGGATATTGGTATCATCATCGAAACTCCGGGTTTCCTGCCCCACCTGTCTGGAACTCAAAATTTGAAAATTCTGGCTTCCCTTAAAAAGAAAGCCAATGACCATACCATCCGGGCGGTGCTGGAACAAGTCGGCCTTGACCCGGACATGAAAAAGCCCGTGGGCAAATACTCCCTGGGTATGCGCCAACGGCTGGGATTTGCTCAGGCCCTTATGGAAGATCCCAGTCTGCTGATCCTTGACGAGCCTTTTAACGGATTGGATAAATATGGTGTGGTCCATATCCGCAATGTCATCAAGGGCCTGCGGACAGAGGGCAAGACTGTGATCCTTGCCAGCCATAACCAAGTGGACATTGACGAGCTGTGCGATACAGTCTGCGAGATGGACGCTGGTATCTTAACGGTGGTGAGATAATGGACGAACTGATAAATGCCAATTACATAGCGGACTTAAAGAGCATTGGCAGAAAAGACAAGCTGCTGTCCATAACCGGCAAGGCCGGGGACAACATCTTCATTAACGGCTCCCCGAAACGGTGTGAAACCCATTTTGAAGTTCTCTGCGGTCTGCGCCGTCCGGATGTAGGCGAAGTCAAGCTGTGTGGCAGAAATCCTTATGAGATGAAAGCAAAGGAAGCGGCCACTTTTCGTCGGGATACCATTGGTGCTGTCCCACAGGATTTGGGCCTGATCCCGGAGCTGCGTATGATCGACCAGATCGCCTTACCTATGAAGCTGGCAGGGGTTGATGATGAAACTATCATTGCGCATATCCGTAAACTGACGTCGGAACTCATGCCCCTGCACAACCTGTTCAACATTCCCGGAAAGTGCAACACCCGAAAACAGGCTCACGCAACAATTATCCGAGCGGTGATTCGAAAGCCGCAGGTAATCGTCCTGAACGGTTTTCTGGATGATTTACCTGACATTGACCGGGATGCCTTATGGCAGGCTTTCCATGCCATAAGGCCCAAAGACAGCGTTCTCATTTATCTTAGCGGCGCACCGGCCCCGGAGCAGGTGAACTGGACGCAGATGCTGAGAGTATAACCGAGGAGGTATCACCATGAACAAAAGAATACTTGCCGTTCTGCTGGCATTCCTGTTTGTTGCAAGTTCTCCGGTTACGGCTTTTGCTGAGGATACAGTGTCTACAGATGAATCTACAGCAACAATCGGAGCTACATCGGAAAACGGTCAAACGGAACTGTTGGAGCAGACAGGGGGAGACACAGAGCCAGACCCTTCGGAGTCCTCGCAGCCTTCGGAACCATCACAGCCAACTCAGCCTACGGAACCATCACAGCCCACTCAGCCAACTACGCCAAGCACAGATCCAACTGACCCCAGCACAGAGCCAACGCTGCCTTCTGCCCCTCCCGTCCCGGAAAGCACCATTCCAACCGCGCTGACAATCGATACCGAGAATATTTATGACGGCATGGACAAAGCCTATGAGG
>JBJDYN010000068.1:0-2799 GCA_051867395.1 Faecousia sp.
GGGAGCTTCAAGCCGCCTGCGACGCTTTGGGGCATTGTCCCACCGGCGAGGCAGTTATTACTCCCGGCTTCAAGCTGAAGGCAAAGTACATCGTCCACGCCGTCGGTCCCATCTGGCAGGGCGGCAATTGCAACGAAGAAAAGCTGCTGTACAGCTGCTATCAAAATGCCATGAAGGTTGCCTGCGCCAAGAGCTGCCGCTCCATCGCTTTCCCACTGATTTCCTCCGGCATCTATGGCTACCCTGTCAAGGAAGCATGGCGCGTGGCAATCAAAGCCATTCAGGAAAGCCCCTACGAAATGGACGTGACCATCGCAGTGATCGATGATCGCGCGCTGCAACTGGGAACTTCCATTCTCTCACAGGAAGCAAAAACCGCCTCACCAATGCGGTGAGGCGATTGCCTTTGGGGTGGTGTATGCCCTCCTATTGGCGACAGCGCGGCTTACGGAATTTCTGTGACAACTGTAGCTTTTAAGGGCGATTTTTCCCGTTTTTTGCTTCTCTAAGCGGCGAAAATTCCGAAGAGGTATAGAGAAGCGGGGGTAGCAAAGTCATGGAAACTGTAGTATTTCGGAGATGGGATTTACGAGGGATTTATGGTATATGCGGTTCCATGATTTCCGTCACCCGTATGTCAAGCACACGACAAAAAAATATTTCCTGCAAAAGCAGAAATCCCAAACCATCAAACATACTGCGATGGTCTGGGATTCCGGCTTTTTCAATTACTGAAGGAGCTGATTCTCAATCGAACAGGTCTTGGACTTTATACGCAATCTCAATGCACTTGTCCGGGAACACATAGACCTTCTCAATCAGGAGGTTGACCAGCTCCGGGGTCAGACTTTCCGCACCGGTAATTGCCTTTGCAATCTCCGTGCGGCTGGACTGCCGGTTCTGTTCTTCCTTCTTCTTTTTCGCTTGTGCCGCAATGGCGGCATAGGCATTTTTTGCTTTCAGGATGGCTGAGTCACAGGCTGCTTTTTCGGACTTGTAGGCTTCCACATCAATTTCGCCCATGATGTACTGCTCGAACAGGGATTGCTTGCTATCTTCCAGCGCTTCAATTTGCTTCTCATATTCGGTGCGCTCAGCAACCACCGTGTCCAGACAGATGGAGCCATCCATGCGGATGGAGAGAACGGCTTCCAACTGTGCTTTTATGGTTTGGAAAATGACCTGTTCCAGTTCCTCGGCATCAACCTTCAAATCATGGCAGGGGCCGTTCTCAGCCGCCTGAGAGCGGCGGCAATGGAAATAGGGGTGCTTGTTTGCGACATAGGAAAGCGCATGGTCACAGCAGCCGCAGAACACGATGCCCTTCAGAAGATAATCCCGCTGCTTTTTATGCGGCTGGGAAAAGCGGCGTACAGTTTCCTGCACCTTATCAAATAAGGCCTTGTCTACGATTGCCGGATGGTGGTCAGGAATGATGTACCACTTAGACCTGTCCTTAAATCGGCTGTTGTTTCCGCCGACCTCAAGGACTGCCCGCTTCCCAATGATGTAGGTGCCGGTATACCGCTCATCCGCCAAATATCGCACGATAGTGGAATCGCACCAGATGCCGTGGGTACGGGAAACATCATGGGTTTTCTGACCCCTTGTGATCTTGTATTCAGCGGGGGTAGGGATGCCCCGCTTGTACAGCTCCCTGGCAATGATGGGGGCATTCTTTCCTTCGGCGGCAAGCTGGAAAATCAACTGAACCACAGCAGCAGCTTCGGGATCAGGCTCCATTCTGCCATCTGCACTCTTGCGGTAGCCGTAGGGACAAATCGTACTCTGATACTCTCCCCGCTGCATCTTGGCGTATTTGGCGCTCTTGGTCTTGATGGACATATCCCGGCTGTAATACTCACTGATAAGGTACTTGAAGGCCACATCCATGCCGCCGGTATCGCCCTTGTAGTTGTTGCTGTCATAGTCATCGCTGACGGAGATAAACCGGGTATGGAACAGAGGGAAAACCCGCTCAAGGAAATAGCCGGTTTCGATGCTGTTGCGCCCGAACCGGGAGAAGTCCTTGACGATGATGCAGTCAATCCTGTTCTCCCGCACCATCTCAATCAGCTTCTGTACCTGGGGACGCTCAAAATTGGTGCCGCTGTAGCCGTTGTCAACGAACTCCAGCACTTCGGAGTTGAGTGCCTCCGGCATAGCTGCCGCAAACTCATTCAGCACAAGGCGCTGGTTCTCAATACTCATGCTGTCGTACTTGTAGTCCTCAATGGACAGCCGGATATAAAGGGCGATCACATATTTTTGCATTGGTTCAGCACCTCCTCACAGGAATCAAATTCGCTTTCAAAGCGGTAGCGGACGGTGATCTGCTTGTCCTTGGAAACTTCAACACGGTCAATCAGCCTGTCGATCAGAGCGGCGGTCAGCTCCCGGTTCTCCCGGAGACTATCGGAATCCCGCTTCAAAGCCCGGTGCTGTTCCGCCTGTTTGTCCAGTGCCTTCAAGCCTTTTTCCAAATGGGATACTTCCTCAGAGAGCTGCTGGATTCTGGATTCATACTTTCCTTTGTAGGTGATGTATTCGTCCTTTGAAAGAATACCCTGGATCAGATTCTCGTAAAGGCTGCGGATCAGACCACGCAGACGCTGAATTTCCTGCTTGCGGCTGGCAATCTTCTCGTTCAGATCTGCCCGTTCTGCTGCCTGCTGGGGCAGCTCCAAAAGGGAAAGTGAGTAACTGCCCAGGGCCGCATCCAAAGCGTTCTGGAGCATATCGGAAAGGGAATCCAAAAGAACATCTTCCCGAATCAGGACACCGGGGCAGCGCTCTTTT
>JBJDYN010000069.1:0-2793 GCA_051867395.1 Faecousia sp.
GTATGATTGCCACCGGCAATCATTATGATTTGGATTCGCTGCGCGGAGCACCACCCCAGAGGGGAAGGCTTTGGTACGCTAAACGATCATTTACCAAACTTTTTTACAGTCGGCATTCATCCTTTTCTTTCCAACACCAGCGTCTTTACCACCACCGGCAGAGCGTGGCCTACCGGAGCGCCGATGTCCAGATAGCTGCCCTCGCTGACCTTCACCCGGTCAATGCATAGGATCTCCGCCTCCCGGGGGAGCCGTACTGCCAAGGCCTGTCCCAATGCTTTCGCCATATCCTGCTCCAGGCACAGCAGGATTGGTCCCTGGGTCTGGGCCAGGATTTCTTCCGCCATAGCAACAGTTTCCCGGTAGCTGGGCGACATAAGTCCCTCCATGGCCAATACCGCCGGTCCCTCCTGGGCGCTGAGACTGCGCCGGATGTCGGAAAGGGTCTCAAGGCGCACCACCGGCACATTTTTCAGCGGAAACCGGACATTCTGATAGAACACGGTGCTTCCGGACAATTGGGCGCTGTGGCATCCGGCGCCGATGACTGTGGCCCGGATGGTCTCGCTGCCCAGCACATAGTCCCCACGGCACAGGCGGCTTTTTCGGATGGCCTGGCCCAGCACCGGTCCCATATCCCCGAATTCCAGCCAGGGGAACTCCTGCCGGATGCAGTCCGCCACCCCTCCCGAAAAGGAGATCACCGTCTCCCCTTCCGGCGGAAGCCAGGGCTCCTTCGATTCCTCCGTGGTCAGTTGTCCCAGCAAAGGACCCGCTTCCCGTCGTCCAGAAGCCATTTCCAGGGTCTGGACCAAGATTTCCACCACCGCCTCCACCTGCTCTTTTGCCGCCAGGTCTCCCACCTTCAGTCCGCAGATCCCCTTCAGCACCGGAGACACATAAGTCACCGTCCCGTTCTTGTTCAGCTTCAGCAGCCGTCCGCCCACGTTCAGACATCCGGTTCGGACGATCTTTCCCTCCCGGATCAACGCCAGGTTGCTGGTGCCGCCGCCGATATCCATGTGCAGAACGGTTTTCCCAGTGCGCTCCGCGTAATCTACCGCGCCTGCGCCTTTTGCCGCCAGCACACTTTCCAGATCCGGTCCTGCCGCAGCCACCACAAACTCTCCCGCCAGATGGGACAGGGCCTCCAGCACCGCTTTGGCGTTCTCCTTCCGGCTGGTCTCTCCGGTGATGATGATGGCCCCGGTGTCCACGCTGTCCCGGGTGATCCCCGCCCTGCGGTACTCCTCCTCCACGATCCTGCGCAGCCCGACACCGTCCATTCTGCTTTCGTCCAGCAAAGGGGTAAAATACACCGGGCTTTTGTATAGGATTTTCCGCTCCGCGATCTCCATCTCCGGCACGGCGAAGGAAGACGCCTTGTTTTCCACCGTCAGCTCCGACAGGATCATCTGGGTGGAGGTAGTGCCCACATCCAGCCCCACGCTGCGAAGGCATTCAGACACGCCCAGTCACCTCTTCCAGGATTCGCCGCACCAGAAAATCCTCCACATCCATGGGATTGCTCTTGCAGCAGGGATCCTCCTGGGCTGCCTTCACAATTTCCCCGGCATTGCGCCACACCGCCCTGGGGTCCACCCCCGCCTGAGCCAGGGTCTCTGGGAGGTTCAGCTCCCGCCGCAGCCGGACCAGACCGTTGCGCAGGTTCCGCACCGCAATGGTATCGGCGCTGCCTCCCATCCCCGCCGCCCGGGCCAGCTCCGCATACTTTCTACCCGCCACATGGGCGTTGCAGCTGATCACAGAGGGCAGCAGAATGGCATTGAGCCGTCCATGGGCCACATGGAACATACCGCCTAAGCTGTGGGACATGGCGTGACACAGCCCCAGTCCCGCCTGGGTGAAGGCCATGCCCGCCATGGTGGCCGCCAGATGGACCTTCAGCCGGACCTCCTTTCGCCCGGCATAGGAGGCGGGCAATGCGGCATACGCACTGCTGAAGGCCTCCTGGGCGAACAGGTCCGTCATGGTTCCGGCGCCCTTCGCAACATACGCCTCCACCGCATGGGCCAGCACGTCAAAGCCCGCCTCGGCGATCAAGCCCTTGGGCAGCTCCTGCAGCAGGTCGCTGTCCAAGATCGCCACATCCGGCCGCAGCCGCTTGTCCACCAGCGGATGCTTGACCTTGTTATGGGTCAGGATGGCGAAATCCGTCACCTCTGAGCCGGAGCCAGAGGTAGTGGGAATCGCCGCGAATTTGTAGTTCCCTTTTGCGAAGAATGCCATGGCCTTGGCGCAGTCCATGGCACTGCCGCCACCCAGAGCCACCACCAGATCCGGCGCAAACGCCCGCAGCCGGGCGGTCCCTTCCGCTGCCAGCTCCACCGTTGGGTCCGGCTGAACCTTGTCAAAAATTTCCACATCCACACATTTTGACGCCTCTACTGTCCGTTGAGCAGCGCCGGATTTCATAAAATAGGGGTCCGTCACCAAAAACAGCCGTTTTGCCCCCAGACTCCCCAGGGTGGAAATTGCCCCGGCCCCGGAAATGATCTTTGTCTTGCAGGAGAATTCCTCCATATACCCACCGCCTTTTCAGGGGTAGTATTTCCCAGATAGAGGATTTTATCAATGGAAAATGATATTCCAAATATAAATGAACGTTTACAGCAGCACCCACTGTAGGGGAGGGTCATTGACCCTCCCGCCAGCTGAAAGTTTTTGAGCGGTCCAACCTGTCGCTTTTTGTGAAAACCAGCACTGGAAGCAACCTATTGGGTCAATGAAAAATCTTGTGTGATATCACCCTCCGTGTAGTAGTGACAAAAA
>JBJDYN010000070.1:0-18984 GCA_051867395.1 Faecousia sp.
CTTGCCCGCTAAACGATCATTTACCGCGCATATTTTGCCTCGACTGAATAGTTACCAGGAAAAAATCGTTTCTTCCTTGCTTATATCCGGTAAAGCCGTTTGCCGTTCTCCATCGTAACAGCATGAACTTCCTCTACACTGAGGCCACGGATCTCGGCCAGTTTTTCCGCCATGCGGTACAGCCTGCCGGGGTCGTTGCGTTTTCCCCGGAAGGGCTCCGGAGACATGTAGGGGCAGTCGGTTTCCAGAACAATTCGGTCCAATGGGATGACCTGGGCCGTTTCCACTGCCTTGCGGGCGTTCTTGAAGGTCAGCACCCCGGTAAAACCAATGTACCAGCCCCGGCTGACCAGCCACTTGGCCATCTCCGCCGAGCCGGAATAGCAGTGGAATACCCCGGTGACCTCCGGGAATTCCTCCACAATTTTGCAGCCATCCTCATGGGCCTCCCGTTCATGGACGATCACCGGAAGCTCCAGTTCCTTTGCCAGCGCCATCTGGGCGCGGAAGGCTTTCTGCTGGATCTGTCTTGGAATGTCCTCGTAGTGGTAATCCAGGCCGATCTCTCCGATGGCTCTGACCTTGGGATTCATTTTACATAACGCTCTGTATGCCGCCAGGACATCCGCATCCACCTCGTCCGCGGCATCAGGGTGGGAGCCTACCGCCGCGTAGATATAGTCATAGCGCCGGGCCAATTCACAGGCATTGTGAGAGGAAGCCAAGCTGCACCCCGGATTCATCAGCAGTCCGATGCCCTTCTCCGGCAGCGATGCAAGCAGTTCCTTCCGGTCAGGATCAAAGGCCCGGTCATCCATATGGGCATGCGTGTCAAATAACATGAAAAATCTCCCTTCCAGTGTCAGATACAGGAAATACGACAGGGAAAGCGCTACAGCGATGCCACATCCATCAAATCCGAAATAATGTACTCCTCAAAACCGCTCGGATCGCCATACCCGTTTGGCACGAGAAACAGGACGCCATGAATGCCCGCGTTTTTCGCACATTCCATATCAAGGGTCCTATCTCCAATGTAAAATGTATTTTCTCTGTCCAAGCTGTATTTTTCAAGGAGATACCAAAGGGCATCCGGCTCCGGTTTTCTGGGAAACCCCTCCTGGCTTGTAATAATCTCCAGAAAATAATCATGCAATCCCAAGTTTTTCAGCACTCGTTCCGTGGATGTCCCCCGATGGGTAAAGACATAATTTCCCGCGCCGCGCTCCGATAAGCATTCCAAGATCTCTTTGGCATGGGGCATGGCTGGGATATTATCGATCTGCTTACCGGTGATCTCGGAATAACGGTCTTTCATAACCGCAAACGGAACGCCGGTTTTTTCCTCCATATGCCGAATAAAAGAATTAACGGAATACCGGATCACATGTCTGTGCACGTCCTCTTCGTCAATTGGGAGCCCATATTCCTGATAGGTTTTCCGGAGACTGGATACAATGATCCCGTAGGAATCCAGAAGGGTACCGTCCAGATCCCAAATGAACGCTTTTCTCTGCCTTAACATAGTTTCCCTCTGATACTAGTTTTTCATAAAACGGTTAAATACCGTTTTATGAGACCGCGGTTTCGCGGTCAGCGGCATCGCCGCAAAAAACGTAGTCCATACATTTCTCGTCGCCACCGGCGACCTGCGATTCTATCGCAGGATAAAATGGTGTTAACCATTTTATCGAGAAATAGTATGACTATCAATGTCATCCCTGCCCGATAAGCACAATTGCCACCAAACAGCCGTCCATTTCCCGCACCCGGGGATCTTCCAGGGAAAAATCGGTCTGATTGGGATAGCCCCGCAGGCCTTCGCCGCTGAGTTTTACTGCGGCTTCCTTCAGCACCCAGAAGGTCAGTAAGGCACGGCGTTTGTCCTCTGCGGCGTCAAATTGGACTTTTTCTTTCGGAGAAAGGATCTTCTGGGCCAAACGCAGATCGATTTTCCGGTCCAGTTCCTCCGCATCGATGGCGATATTCTCCTTCGACAAAACGCAGAAAGCATGGCGGCGGGTGTGGGAGATGGAAAAATGCCAGGGGCTGTTTTCAAAATAGGGCTTTCCTGTGGAAGTGGTAACAATTGGCGGCAGTTCCTCCCCGGTTTCCTGCCGGTACAACTGTCGGAGCAATTGCCGTCCGGCTTCGTGCCCGGTCTGCCCAGTGAGGGCGCAGGAGGCCAGGATCATAGCGCGTCGATGATATTGGGGTCGTCTTTCGGCTCCAGGAGACGGCGCTTGCGGATTCGGTCAACCAGCATGACGATGCCGATCAGCAGCACCACCAGACCGCAGATGGAGAACACTACCCGGGAAGTGGTCATGGGCAGCAGGATCAGAATCGCGCCAATGGCAGCCGTAACCACCGCCAAAAGCTTGCCTTGTCCTGTGACGGACTGGAAAATGTCCTGGACGCCCCGGATTGCCAGCAGAATGCCCACGAAGCGGCCAACGCCCTTGGCCAGAACCAGCGGATTCTTTACCAGCCAGCCGCCTACCGCCAGGCAGGCCACTGCACACAGCACCTTACCTGCGGTTCCACCGGGAGCGGCAATGGCGGATACGGCAAATACGATGCCCGCGATCATCAAACCCCAGCCCAGGACCTTCGCCACCAGCACGGAAGCAGAATCCGGGAACAGCAGCAGCACTGCTCCCAGGACGATTAGCGCTACGGGAGACGCAAACTGGTAGATGAGCGACAGAATGTTATTCTTTTTCATATCCATCACAGCCTTCAAAAGAATTTCACCTTAAGTATAGCCGGATTTTTGATTTCTGTCAATGATGACGGACGTGGTGGAAATGCAGAATGCAAAATGCTGAATGCAGAATGAAGGTATCCCCTTCGGGGATGAATAAAAAAGGGGCAGCAGTAAATATTCGTTTGCGTTTGCGCCAACCGTAGGGCGCCGCATTGTACGGTAGATGCTGCGCGAAACAATCATTTATCCGGCGGTTTTGGCTGAGACTGAATTTGTACGCGTATTTTAATCATTCTGGAGAGGATGCCTCCATTCTGCATTCAGCATTTTGCATTCAGCATTCCTTCTCCCGTCATATCCTCCTGCCGCACCGCATAAGCTGTCCCAGGTAAGGAGGGATCGGCATGGCGGAAGAACAATTGCCCCATAAATTACAGCTGAACGAACGGCGGCAGCTGACCATGACCGGAGTGACAGAGGTGGTCAGCTTCGAGGACAGCGCGGTGGTGCTGCAGACCTCCCTGGGAACTCTGATCGTTCAGGGCCGGGAGCTGCAGCTGAAAACCCTCTCCTTGGAAGGGGGACAGGTGGCTGTGGACGGAACCATCTCCTCCCTGGTCTATGAGGAGCCCCGGCCTGGCGGCGGCTGGCGGCACCGGCTCTTCGGATGACCCCGGAGACTGCCGGCTTCCGTCTGCTGTGCAGCTGTCTGCTGGGCGGGGCGCTGGGGCTGTACTATGGATTCCTTCGGCCCCTGCGCCGACGGCGGCAGGGACTGGCGGACGGGCTGTTTCTGCTGGGGGCCGTCTGGGTTTGGCTCTATCAGAGCTTTGGGATCTGCGGAGGGGATCTGCGGCTGGGATATTTTCTTGGGCTTTTGGCCGGAGGACTCCTCTGGGAACGCACCGCCGGGAGGGTTCTGCGCCCGGTTTTTTCCGGATTTTGGGAAGGCCTGGCAAAGGCAGGGCAGCTCGCGGTCCTGCCTTTAAAAAAATTTTCGCATTTTGCAAAAATTTTGTTTGCATCTGGGGAAAAATGGGTTACAATAAAGTGGAATCATTATTGGCACCAACGGCAAAGGAGTTCAAAAGAGACCCATGGAAAAAAGACCCCATCCCCTGAAAAACATAAAGGTGGAGCTGCGGCCCTGTCCGGCTTCCCTGAAGATCGTACTGATCCTGCTTATCGTGTCCTGTACGGCAGCGCTGGCGGCGCTGCGGTGGGTGCACAATGGCATTCGGGCCGAGACCGAGGATCTGCGAAACACCGCCGCCGTCGTGGAATACGCCAACAGTGAGTTGGAGCGGAAAAAGGATGGTCTGGGCTCCGTGCAGAGCATTGAGCAGATCGCCAAGGAAGAACTGGGCATGGTGAACCCCGACACGGTTATTGTTGCGCCCAGCAATTAAGAAACACTGTGATACCGGCAACCAGATTGCCAAAATATATGGAGGATGCAAAGCATATATGGAGTTAACCGTAGGAACTGTCTTAGAGGGCAAGGTAAAATCGATCACCAACTTTGGCGCGTTCATCTCCCTTCCGGAGAACAAGACCGGCATGGTACATATTTCCGAAGTCGCCAACGCATACGTCAGCGACATTCGTCAGCACTTGACGGAGGGGCAGGACGTGAAGGTCATGGTCATCGGAACGGATAACGGCAAGATCAATCTGTCCATCAAGCGCCTGGAGTCCAGACAGCCGCGGGAAAATTCCGGCGGCAGACCCAATTCCCGTGGCACCGGCAGCACACAGCGCCGGGAAGGCGGTAATTACCAGAACCGGGAGCAGAACCAGAACCGCACCCAGCGTGCGCCTGTCCAGCCTGCCGCGCCCAAGACGGCGGACCAGCTGTTCGAGGAAAAGCTGAAAGCCTTTATGGCCGAGTCTGACAGCAAGCTCTCCTCCGTCAAGGCTTATTCTGACCACCGCAGCAAGAACAGAAGAAGAGGATAATCTTTTTAATGCTGAATGCTGAATGTTGAATGATGAATGCACTTGAGCCAGCAATGCCTGAAAAGCTGTGCATAGAGGAAATCATAGGTTCCATTCATCATTCAGCATTTCGCATTCAGCATTATTTAGAAGGGGTGTGGCTTTTGAAGACGGTGGTCATCACCGGCGGTTCCCGGGGGATCGGGGCCGCTGCGGTGGAATTATTTGCTGCGCGCGGTGACCGGGTGTATTTCCTGTATGAGAAGAATCAGGAGGCCGCGGACACCGTGGCGGAGAAGGCCGGCGCCATCCCCATCCGCTGTGATGTGGCGGACGGACAGGCGGTGCAGGCCGCTTTTGCACAAATCGGGGATGTGGATGTTCTCATCTGCAATGCGGGCGTCTGCTGGTATGGCCTTCTGTCCATGATGACGGAAAGCGACTGGGACCGGCTGTTCGCGGTGAATGTCAAGGGGATCTACCACTGTGTCAATGCAGCCATGCCCACTTTTTTGCGCAAGCAGCAGGGCTGCGTCATCACTGTTTCCAGTATGTGGGGACAGGTGGGAGCCTCCTGCGAGGCGGCCTATTCCGCCACCAAGGGCGCGGTGATCGCGCTGACCAAGGCCCTGGCAAAAGAACTTGGCCCCAGCGGCATCCGGGTGAACTGCGTGGCCCCGGGGGTCATTCTGACGGATATGTGCGCCAATGTGGACCCGGAGATCCTGGCCCTGATGGCGCAGGAGGCTCCGGTGGGCCGCAACGGCACGGCCATGGACGTGGCAAAGGCCATGGCATATCTGGCGGATGCCGAATTCGTCACCGGCCATGTGCTCAGCGTCAATGGCGGGTATGTGATATAAATACCAGATAAAGGAGAAAACTATGAAAATTTCTATCGGCTGTGATCACGGCGCGCTGGCGCTGAAAAACAAGGTGGCTGCCCATCTGCAGAAGCAGGGACATGAAGTGATCGATTTTGGAACCTACACCGCTGACAGCTGCGACTACCCCGAGTTTGCCGCCGCTGCCGCCAGGGCTGTTGCCAGCGGAGAATGCGAAAAGGGCATCGTGCTGTGCACCACCGGCATTGGCGTGTCCATTTCTGCCAACAAGGTAAGCGGCATCCGCTGCGCTCTGCTGTCGGATCCCTGGTCCGCCAAAATGACACGGCTCCATAACGACACCAACATGATGGCTCTGGGCGCGGGGGTTGTGGGAGAAAATCTGGCACTGGAGATCGTGGACACCTGGCTGGGAACGGAGTTCTCCGGCGAAGAGCGGCACAGCAGACGGATCCATAAGCTCATGGCCCTGGAGCAAGAGAATTGATATGAGCATTGTAGTGAACCTGTACTATACCGGCACCAACGGCAGCGCCCGGAAATTCGCCGAGGAGATGGAAACCAGCGGCACGGCAGACCGGATCCGGGAGGAGGAAGGTAACGAACGCTATGCCTATTTTCTCCCCATGGAGGATCCGGAGACTGTACTGCTGATCGATGCGTGGAGGGATCAGCAGGCCCTGGACGTTCATCACGCCTCGCCCATGATGGAGACCATCGCGAAGCTGCGGGAGAAGTATAACCTGCGCATGCGGGCGGAGCGGTATGTCACCGATGCAGACGGTATTCCGGCATCCGACGCGAAATTCCTGAAGTAATAAGCAGACGGCAGTTCCGGGCGGAACTGCCGTCGACTGTAGAGAAAGCCTCGCAGAGTCTGCTGCGTCAGCAGCAAATAAAATTCTATCATTTTCTGCCAGAGCGTGTACCTGGCAGAAAATACATCTCAGGCTGCAAGTGTGGAATTTGTTCGCCTGTGGCGAACAAATTATGCGCGCGGTAGACTGCAAAATTCTGGTGGAAAAGCCCGAAGGGTTTTTCCGCCACATTGGCGGCAGTTCCGGGAGGAACTGCCGTCTCTGTTTTGTCACCGGAACCGGTATCCTGCCTCCAGCAGACGGGTCAGGGCTTCGTTGGCTTCTTCGTCGGTGAACAAATTTGTGAAGCGCTTGTCGATGACCAAGGCCTCCAAGCTCAGCTCCAGATGGCCGCAGCGCTGCAGGGCGTTGAATCCGTCGCTGAGGCGGCTGCCGGACAGCGCGCGCTGGGCGGTCTTCAGGGCTTCCTCCGGCGGAACCGGCCGCATACGGACACCGAGGCCTTCTGCCTTTGCCCGTGCGGTTTCCCAGGCGGTAATAAATGCTTTTTCCATGGTTTCCTCCTGATCCGAAAGAACGGTGGTTTATCGGGAAATGCCAGAAATTCTTTCTGCGCCTTTCGACTGATATTTCCCATGATGCCGAAAAGGCCGCCGGAAGGGCGGTCTTTTGGTTATGAAATATCGTAGATTTCTACAATCTGTGTTGGGCCTTCCAACAGGATAGAATTAACCTGCCCGTTCTCGCCGCCCACAGTAACCTTCAGGGTGCCGCCCCGGTTGTAGGCAGTCAGGACACCGCCGGGAAGCCGTCCCTGCTTCCATAGCGTAGAGGCAGTGGACCCGCAGCCGGTGCCGCAAGCCAGGGTATAGTCCTCCACGCCCCGCTCGAAGGTCAGAATCCGAATCTCTGCCTCCCCGATGACCTGATAGAAATTCACATTGGCTCCTTTCGGGAAGGCTTTGTCAAACCGCAATGCCCGCAGCTCCTCTCGCAGGGCATCCGCATCGGCCCACAGGTCGCCAAAGTATTCCTTCACCGCGTGGGGAACGCCGGGATTGCCCAACTCCACATAGGCCACATCCCCCTTGCGGTGCAGATCCAGCACGCTGGGATTGTTCAGCTTCACCCGGTATTGGTTCTGATCCAGCCGCCAGCCAGGCACCAGCCCCGCGTCAGTCTCCACAGTCATTTCCGCCCCGGCAATCCCCAGGTCATAGGCAAATCGGCAAATGCACCGGGCACCGTTGCCGCACATCTCGCCCCGGGAGCCGTCGGCATTATAAAAGTGAAGCCGGAAATCCGCTTTGTCCGAATTATCCACAGCCATGAATCCATCAGCACCGGTTAGTTTACATAACGCAATTGCCAACTGTTCATAATCCAGCTGCATTCCCCGGGCGTCCACGACCATAAAGTCGTTTCCCGCTCCGTTCATATAATATACCTGCATAAAAACTCCTTCGCAAAAGGTTCGTTTCCGTTCATTTTGCATTCAGCATTCTGCATTTTTCGTCAGCCCAGCAGGTTCTCCATATTGTACATCCCGGGGCCCTTTCCCTCCATGAACCTCGCCGCTTCCACCGCCCCGTCTGCCAGCATGGCCCGGGTAACGGCTTCGTGCTTCAAGGTCAGGCACTGGGTGCCGGTGTGGATGTGAACCTCATGGACACCGACCACGCTGCCCATCCGCAGGGAGGAAATGCCGATCTCGCTCTTTTCCCGCTTGCCTTCGCCTGCCCGCCCGCAGTGGGCGGTGGCTTCGGGGCGGACCTCCCGGATGGCGTTGAACAGCATCAGCGCGGTGCCGCTGGGGGCATCCACCTTCCGGTTGTGGTGAACTTCTACAATTTCAATATCCGCGTCCGGGAAATACCGGGCGGCCTCCTTCGCCAGGCGGCACAGTACCGCAATGCCCAGGCTCATGTTGCCAGAGAAGAACACAGGGATCTCTCTGGCAGCGTCGGAGATCAGGGTCTTTTCCTCAGGGGTGTGGCCCGTTGTCCCGATGACCGCGGCCGCTCCGATCTGCTTTGCGTATGCCAGCACATCCGCCGCAGCGGTGTGGTGGGAGAAGTCGATGACCACGTCCGCTTCCACATTTCCCAGCTCCGAGAAGGTCTTGGCGACACCGTTTTCCCCGTCGATGCTGACCTTGCCCACGACGTCCTCGCCTAAAATTCCGCAGATCAGCTTGCCCATTGCGCCGTTGGCGCCGCAGATTACAGCCTTCATACGTTGATCCCCAGCTTTCTCATCTCGTCAAACAGCTTGGCCCGGGTGTCGTCCTCCATGGGGGTCAGAGGCAGGCGCAGAATCTCCTTGCCGTAGCCCATGGCGGAAACCGCCGCCTTGGCGGGAATGGGGTTGACCTCGCTGAACAGGGCGTTGGTCAGGGGCAGCAGCTTGCACTGCCACTGGGCGGCGGTCTTGTAGTCCCCGGTCTTGCAGGCGTCGGTCATGGCTACGGCTTCCTTGGGAACCACGTTGCTTAAGACGCTGATAGTGCCCGCCGCGCCCATGGCCATCATGGGAACCGTCAGGGCATCCTCGCCGGAATAGACGTCGATCTTGTCGCCGCACAGCTGCATGATCTCCACCATCTGGGCCACATTGCCGGTGGCTTCCTTCACAGCGGCGATCCGGGGATGCTCCGCCAGCTTGGCCACGGTCTTGGGCAGCAGATTGCAGCCGGTACGGCCGGGAACGTTGTAGAGGATCACAGGCACTGTGGAAGCGTCGGCCACGGTGGTGAAGTGCTGGATCAGACCGTTCTGGGTGGCCTTGTTGTAGTAGGGGGTTACCACCAGGACAGCGTCCGCTCCTACCTCGCAGGCAGCTCGGGTGTTACGCAGAACATGCTCGGTGTTGTTGGTGCCGGTACCGGCGATGACGGGAATCCGGCCCGCCACCTTCTGCACGGTGTAGCGGATTACCTCCGTCTGGTCCTCCGGCTCAATGGTGGCATTTTCGCCGGTGGTGCCCATGACCACGAGGGCGTTGATGCCGCTTTCAATCTGGAACTCGATAAAGCGGCCCAGGGCTTCGTAGTCGATGCCGGTTTCGGTCATAGGGGTGACAATTGCGGTGGCCATACCGGTAAAGATGGTGTCCTTCATGTTCTTATCTCTCCATTATTTTTTGATTTGCTGCCGCATGGTCGGTGCGGCACTTAAACTTTAAACTGGTTGAAATATTCATACAGGGGCGTCAGCTTCCCGAAGAAGTCCGCCACCTCCTGCTTTAGCTCCGGGCCAAAAAGCGCCGGGCCGGGAGCCACATCCCGAACGCAGCCGATCTGGGCCTTCCAGGCAAAGTAGGGTTCCAAGGCGGGATTGTCCGTGGGCTTGGGACGTTTATAGCATTCCGCCGTAACGCCCATACCCACCGCTTCTTCTGTCGTCCGGATGAGATTGAGAAATTCATCGGGATAAGCGGTGATACGGCGGCGGAAATCCTCCATAGAAGCCGTCCGGGGATGCCACAGGAAGAAGCCATAGGATGCCCCCTCCGGGGTAACCTCGAAGTACAGGCAGGGATTCTCTGCCCACCACTCCACGTCCTGGCGGATGCAGATCCACAGGCTCTCCTTATATGGGTCCGGATGGTGCAGCCGGGCATCCCGGTAGATGCGGCTTACCTTCAGGATATTGCCGGGCTTGTCCATAAACGGCGCAAACAGCTCCTGCCCCAAAGCCTTCATGGGCTCGTACAGGGCGGTGACATACTGCTGCTTGTGTTCCAGAAACCAGTCCCGGTTATTGTTCATGCGGATTCCCCAGAGAAAATCGAAAGTCTCCGGAGTGAAACCGGCAAACATCAAACCACCTCGCTATTTGCAGAATGCGAAATGCAGAATGCTGAATAAGATCGAGATACCTGTTACCGTAAGGTTAGGGAATGTACTCCCTCGATCCGTTTCGGCCTTGTCTTGTAGATGACCTGGCCCAGGTGCTTGGCTTTGACCTCCCGATCGGGGAGCTCGAAGGCATAGCGTTCGTAGGCGTTGAGGATCCGGGTGTCGTTGTAGGCAATTTCCCGGGGGATGTCGTGGCCGTAGGACATGTGGACATGGCCGTGGACCAAAATTTCCGGATGGTACTTGTCCAGCAGTTCCCGCAGGGCTTCGAAGCCCCAGTGGGCGGGATCCTCCGCATCTCCCAGGTCCTGGGGCGGGGCGTGGGTCACCACAATGTCCACCCCGTTCAACCGCTTCAGCTGCCAGCGAAGCTTCGCAATCCGCTTGCGCATTCCATGTTCTGTATACTGGTGGGGCCCCCGGTGGTATTGCCGGCAGCCTCCCAGGCCTAAAATCCGCAGACCGTTGTAAAGGACGATCTGGCCATCGATACAGTCGCAGCCCTCCGGCGGCACCTGGTCATAGTTGACATCATGATTCCCGTGGACATACAGCAGGGGACACCGGGCCATGGTCACCAGGAAGCTGAGGTATTTGGCATTCAGGTCGCCGCAGGACAGGATCAGATCATATTCCGCCAGCTTGCCGGGGACATAGTAATCCCACAGGGCAGGGCACTCTTCATCGGATATGGTCAAAATCTTCACGGGGATTGGCCTCCTTCTCCAGCGGGATTTTATCTCTGTAAACGCCAAGCTCCCGGACCATGGACTGGGAAATGGGCAGGATATCGTCGTATTCTGGAATTTCGCCGATGATGTTGTCGCACAGCCAGTCCATATGCAGCAATTCTTCCGGCAGGAAATGATGGGTGCCGTCGTTTTTCACGGTGCCGTCCTGGGCCACAATGCGCCGCAGGAAGGGGTCCAGGGTTCCGTCCACCAGCCCCCGCTGCAGGATGCTCGCCATTTGGCGCAGGCCCTCGGGAAGCTTATCGGACAGGTTGATGCCGATGACGCCGCTGTCCATGCCCAGCCAGTAGTTGACTGCGGTGGATATGCCCTTGTCCCGCTTCCAGCCGCCGGACAGGATGCTGCGGATCACGAACTCATAGAAGCTGCCCCAGGACCACAGGGGGGTCGCCAGGGGAACCAGATCCCGCCGGTCATCCATCAGATAGGTGCCGTAGTTGCAGAAATCCAGATATATTTTCGACTGGGTGGGGGCGTCCCGGTTGGAGATCACCCGGATGCCGTCGGCGAAGAAGTCTGCCTGGGGCGTTCCCGGCAGGCAGGACCACCGCAGTTCAATTTGGGCCCGGGGATTGGTCAGCCGCGCGCCCAGGGCAAAGGCGTTGATGGAGGCAGGAACGCCGAAGATCGGATAGGCGGCAATGTAACCGATGCGGTCCTCCCCGGCCATAGCTCCCGCAATGGCGCCGGTGATAAATTTCGCTTCATAGATCCGCCCGTAATAGGTGCGGATGCTGGAATAGCGCTGGTCCACAGAGCAGTTCAGGAACCGGACCTTGGGGTACTTTACCGCGGCCTTCAATGTGGCGCGGCTCAGGGGAGGGGCGGTGGTGAAGACCACCTGGGCGCCCTCGGTGACGGCCTGCTCGATATAGGCTTCCGCCAGTTCGGAATTGGTGGCCCCACAGTAGCTGCGGACCTGGATCTTGTCCCCAAAGACCTGCTCCAGGTGCTGGCGGCCCGCTTCGTGGCCCATGACCCAGGCGCTGGTGGCCGGGTCCATCTGGTGGACAAAGGCCACCTGAAGCTGATCCAGGCCGGAGACCATCCGGCCCCAAAAGCTGCCCTTGCCCTCGTCCTCTGCCTTGGTCTTAACCTTGACGGAATCTTCCTTGTTGGAGGAAACCATGTCCTCCCATAAGGAGGCCACGCTTTTCTTCAGCTCCGCTGCAGACAGCCGCCCCAGATCCTGGAACGGGTACAGGTCCAGCCACAGAAGCAAGGCTTCTTCCGGCAGTACGTCTGTGTTCTTGGTGTTCAGGGACTGGAACGCATCCAGGAAGTAGTGGAAATAGGCGTTGAAGGTACGGATCTCCGCATCGGTCCAGGCTTCGCCGCTTTTCTTCCCCAGCTGGGACAGCAGCCGGGCATAGTCCCCGGGGCGGCGGAACTGAACGGTGTAGAGCTTGGAGACCTTATAAAAATCGAGGAATTCATAGTAGGCCCGGATCCGGGGCTCCTCGGACTGGGGCGGCAGGATCCGCTTCACGGTGCCGGAGATCCGGGGAGAACCAAAATAACGCAGAACGCTGACCCGCTTGTTACCCTCCTGGACATAGAAATTGCCCAGGTATTCGTAACAGGAAATGGGGTCAGTAATCCCAACATCCCCCAGGTGGGCCGCGCAAAGGTTGATCCACTTGATGGAGAACTCGCTCTTGGTATCCAGCAGCGGCAGAAAGCTGGCAGTAAAAGCGGTGATCCGTCCGGCGGATTTGACACCCACGATCCGTTCTGTCGGGATCTCCACCAGACCCACATCCACCACGGAATCGGTGGCGTTTTCCGGCAGAATCTCATCCAGCACAGCAGGATGGGGTGGCTTGCCCGCCATCACCAGTTCCCGGTATTCCTTCTGCCCCTGGCGAAGCGCCTGGGAATATTCTTCCGTTGCTGTTTGATTTGACATGGCAGCCTCCTGAAAAAAGGTAATTTCATGCATATATGATAACACATTTTTGTTGATTTGCAACAATAATCTGTATTTTCTTAAAGTATGCGCAAGGAAACCGGGGACAATTGTGCGTATTTGGCGAACATGCCGAGTTTTTCAGCATTGCTAAATTACCGCAAGGAAATCTTAAGGTTCCCGAGAAGCCTTCGACTTGTTTTTCTGCGAAAAAAATAGTACAATGAAGCAATATTGAGTGTGGAGTTAAGGTATCCACTTCGTGGATTCATTAAAAGAATCTGCAATCCCATCCAGATCAGGAAATGTCGGATAAATGATCGTTTACTGTTCGTAGGAGGCGGCATCCTTGACGCCCCTTGTGACAGTACTGCATGCAAAAGGGGCGTCAAGGATGCCGTCCCCTACGCTAAGTGCACAAGCCTTTGATGCGCATCGCATTTCGGCAGATTGCCGCGGTAAACGATCATTTACGTAAAAATAGGATACTCTGAATTGTTACCATGAAATACCACAACTCCACTCTCCACACTCCACACTAAAAAAGGGGGCGGTATGATGCCGACGAAAGATAACGCTGTGACCGGCTATGCCCAGCAGATCCTGACACAGGTGCGCAAAGCGGTGGTGGGAAAGGACCAGGTGCTTCTGTGGGTGCTCGCTGCCATTCTCGCCCGGGGCCATATTCTGCTGGAGGATATCCCCGGCGTGGGCAAGACCACCATGGCCCTGGCCTTCTCCCGGGTGCTGGACCTGGAATACAGCCGTGTCCAGTTCACCCCGGACGTGCTGCCCTCCGACGTGACGGGCTATTCCATTCCCGAGCCGGACGGCAGCGGCCTGCGCTACCAGCCCGGCGCGGTGCTGTGCAACCTGTTCCTGGCGGACGAACTGAACCGGGCTACCTCCCGGACCCAGTCCGCCCTGCTGGAGGCCATGGAGGAGGGACAGGTGACAGTGGATGGCGTCAGCCATACGCTGCCCCAGCCCTTTGTGGTCATTGCTACCCAGAACCCCACCGGGGCGGCAGGCACCTCGCTGCTGCCGGACAGCCAGATGGACCGGTTCATGATCCGGCTGTCCCTGGGCTATCCCAGCCCCAAGGATGAGGCGGCTATGGTTCTGAACCGCCAGGGCGGCAACCCCCTGCTGACCTTGAGCCCCCTGATGACCCGGGAGGATCTGGTGAAGATCCAGGGCACGGTGGAGGACACCTTCTTAAGCGACAGCGTGGTGAACTACATCGTCGCCCTGATGGGAGCCACCCGCAGCAGTCCGGATCTGCTTCGCGGGGCCAGTCCCCGGGCCACGCTCTCCGTCACTGCCATGGCCAAGTCTGTGGCCCGGCTCCGGGGCAGAGACTATGTGACCCCCGCGGATGTGAAGGAGGTCTTCGCCCACACAGTTGCCCACCGCCTTCTTCTGTCTCCCAAGGCGGAGGCCCAGGGCAAGCTGCCGGAACAGGTGCTGCAGGAGATCCTGGCCGTCACCCCGGCTCCCCGGCTGCGCTGATATGCTGGGGCGCAGACTGTGTTACCTGGCAGCCGCCCTGGGCTGCTGGGTGTTCTATATCGCCTATGGGGAGTGGTTCTCCTGGCTGGCGCTGCTGATTGCGCTGGGACTGCCCTGGCTGTCGCTGCTGCTGAGTCTGCCGGCGATTCTCGGCTTCCATGTGGAAGCGGAAGGACCGGCAGCATTGGAGATGGGCACAGAAGGGGAGGTTTGGCTTCTGGGCAGCAGCCGCCTGCCCTTGCCGCCGTTCAATGGAAAGCTTCAGCTTCAGCATTGCATCACCGGGGAAGTCTGCCGCTATCATGCCAGTCGGGGCCTGCCCACGGAGCATTGCGGCGGCATCCGGGTCACTGCGGAGAAGGTCCGGGTCTGCGACTATCTGGGTCTGTTTTCCTTCCCGGTGAAGCAGAAGGGGGCCAAGAATGTCCTGATCCGGCCGGCCCCTCTGCCGGTGCCGGAACCGCCGGACCTGAAACGCTACATTGCGCGTTCCTGGCGTCCGAAATTCGGCGGCGGCTTCGCGGAGAACCATGAGCTGCGGCTCTACCGTCCCGGGGACAGCCTGAACCAGATCCATTGGAAACTCAGCGCCAAGACCGGCAATCTGACTCTGCGGGAGCCCATGGAGCCCCAGCGGGGCCTGGTGCTGCTGACCATGACCCTCCGGGGCACCCCGGAGGAGCTGGACCGGAAATTCGGGCGGCTGCTGTGGATGGGGTCCTATTTGCTGGAGCAGAAGGTTTCCTTTGAGATCCGGGCCCTGACCGGGGATGGGATTCGCTCCCTGCCGGTGACGGAGCCCAAAGAGCTGGACAAGGCCATGGACGCCCTGCTGTGCGCCCAGGCTGCCAAGGAGGGCTCCATCCGGGACCGGGCCTACGCCGCTTCCTGGCAGTACCATATTGGAGGGAATGCGGATGAAGTCTGAAAGAAGGGTCACTGCGCTTCTGGCTGCCGTATTGGCCAGTCTGCTTTCCCTGGGGACCGTGGGATGCGTGGTCACCGCATTCGACCTTTCCCTGAAAAGCGCCCAGGCGGTGGCATTGGTCTGTGTTTGCGCCGCTGTGTTTTGCGCCGGGGCCTTTTCCTGGAAGCATGGCGGCATGGCGGTGCTGCTGCTCGGCGCTCTGCTGGCAGGGTATCTGTGGCGGCAGGGGGAGGCGGCGGAGCAGGCTCTGCAGATGATCTCCCGCATCAGCTATGTCTATGACCAGGCCTATGGCTGGGGTGTGCTTTCCCTGACGGACACTCCCTGGGACGCGGGATTCGCGGATCTGCCTATGGGGATTCTGGGGGCGGTGATCGCTCTGAGCGGGGCTTGGACAGTGTGCCGGGGGGAACATACGCTTTTTGCCATCGTACCGGCGCTGCTGCCGCTGTACGCCTGCCTGGTGGTGACGGACACGGTGCCCGACGCGCAATGGCTGTTTCTGCTGATCTACGCCTTTCTTCTGCTGCTTCTGACTGGACGGGTCCGCAGCGGCAACCCCAGCCAGGGCAACCGGCTGACGCTGCTTGCTGCCGTTCCCACAGCACTTTCCCTGGGCATTCTGTTTTTGACAGTCCCTCAGGAAGGTTATGTAAATCGATCGGAGGAGCTTCGGGACAGCATTCTCTCCTGGATCGAGGAATTGCCCGAGACAGTGGAGAACACGGTTCAGGGAGCTGCGTCCAATGCGCAAAGCAGCCAACCGGAACGTGTGAACCTGGCAACCCTGGGCCGCCGGATGGAATCCACAGCTCCGGTGATGGAGGTTACGGCGGAGGTGGGCGGTACACTATACCTGCGGGGCCAGGATTATGACAGCTACGACGGCACCGGCTGGACGGCGACCAGGAACCGGGTGGAGGAATTCTCCTGCCGGGGAATTGACCTGGGCGCCGTGACCATTCGGACCCGGAACAAGCTGGACCAGCTGTATCTGCCCTACTATCCTGAAAACGGGCAAAGCCTTTTGGGCGGAAAGCTGGACAATACCCGGCTTTCCACTGAGTATTCCTTCCTTCGCACCGGCCTGCCGGACGATTGGCAGGCACAGCTGGCTGCGGATGCCGGAGGTCCGGAGTTCCCGATTGCCAGCGTGGACGGTATGGAATCGACTTGGGACAGTCTGCGCTACCGAACCCTGCCGTTCGCTACCCAGTCCGGAGCAGAAACTCTGTTGGCGGGACTTTCCCTGGACGGGACGACCACGGAAAAGGCCGAAGCCATTGCCTCCTTCGTGCGGGGCTCTGCCAGGTACGACAAGAACACCTCTCGGATGCCAAGCAGGGAGCCGGATTTCGCCCTGTGGTTTCTGGAAAAGGCCGATACAGGCTACTGCGTCCACTTTGCCACGGCGGCTGTGGTGCTGCTGCGGGCGGCAGGAATCGAAGCCCGGTATGTCAGCGGCTATATGGTAAGAGCCCAGGCCGGGGAAACCGTCACGATCACTGGGGAGAACGCCCACGCCTGGGCGGAGTATTATGTGCCTTCTCTGGACACCTGGATGATCCTGGAAGCCACCCCGGCGGACACCAACGCACTGGACATCCCTCCCGCGGAAGCACAGGCGCCTGCCGCTGCGCCAACAGAAGAAGTCCCGGAACCCACCGAAGCGCAGCCCAGGCCCTCCGCCGGAACGGCGCCTGCTCTGGAACCTGCTGCAGCGAAGGAACAGGGTCCCGCTTGGCTGGGTACATTGGGGAAAACCCTTCTGCTTTTGGCTGCTGCGGCAGCACTTCTGGAGGGCCAGCGAACCTTCCGAATTCGTCTTCGCCGCCAGCGTCAGCGGAAGGGCACCACAAATGCCCAGGCCCTGGCCCGCTGGCAGGAGGCGGAGCAGCTGGCAAAGCTATTGAAAACACAGCCGCCCAGAGAATTGGAAGCCCTGGCGCAAAAGGCCAAGTTCAGCCAGCATACCCTGACAGCGGAGGAACTGGCCAGCTTTGAAAGCTACCTGCGCACTGCCCGAAAACGGCTGCGGCAGATGCCCTGGTATATGCGGCTACTGCAGGAATATGTGTTTGCAATTTATTGATGGGAAGGCACTGACAGAAAAGGAACGATTCAGCCGCAGCTCAAATAAGACGGAAAAATGATCGTTTATCTGTGTAACCCTTGGCTCTCCCTTTGGGAGAGCTGGCACGCCGAAGGCGTGACTGAGAGGGGAACGATGGCCCTCTCCGACCCGGCATTCGCCGGGCCACCTCTCCCAAAGGGAGGGACAAGGACGCTGACGCAGATAAACGATCATTTATATGAGAAGCTTTGGATGCGGCTGAATCGTTACCGTATCAAAAAAGAGGAAGCGGGAAATCCGCTTCCTCTTAAAATTATGGCTTATGCTTGTATTACATGTCGAAGGGCTCCATGCTCAGGACGGGGTGGCCCACCTCGGACAGGTAGTTCAGCAGCTCCTCGGGATCCTCGGTGCAGATGGTCTCATCGGCGATCATATCGGTGAAGTTCTCCACGCCGTACAGCTCCAGAGCGGTGGCGTCCAGACGCTCCCGCATCTGATCCTTCAGGATCTTGGGCAGCCAGACGATACGGCCGGGGCCGCCTTCGGCTGCGATGAACTTCTTGGAGGCGATGAAGTGCTTGCCGTGGCCCATGAAGCCGGGGGTCTGCACGCCGCCGCCGGTCATGGAGGCCATCTCGGAGAAGGTCATGCCCAGAGGGGTCATGCCCGCATGCTCACGGCAGGTGATAACCACGCCCATGGAGACGGGCTCAACGCCGCAGATACATTCGAAGCAGCCGCAGCTGGTCATGGGATCCTGGAACAGGGAGTACAGAGTAACGTGCTCCAGAGCACCGTGGGAGTACTTGTTGACAGCCTCGTCCACGTCTTCGTAGCGGCCCAGATTCTCGTCGATGCAGCGCTCCTTGGGAACGATCTGGCAGGGACCGGTGGGATCCAGCTCGTTGGTCGCCTTGGCGTCCAGCCAGCTGACGGCGCCGCACAGGCCCAGACGCTCGGGAGTGACGATACATACATGGCTGGGGGAGAAGGCCTGGCACATGATGCAGGTGTAGAACTGATCCACGGACTCGTCGGTCATGCTCTTCAGACGGTCGTCACGCTTGTTGAAGACCTCGTTGGCATGGGCCCGGAGCTCGGCGTTCTTCTCGGGGTCAACCACGATCCGAACCTGACACTTGTCCACAACCGCATCGAATTCGCTCTTGATCTTGGCGTACAGGACTTCGCCGATGTGCTTGAACTTGAAGCCGGCCTCGAAGTCTGCCTTGGAGATACGGATGCGGATCATGTCGCGCTGACCGGTGTGCATAACGCCCTCGATGCAGTTTAAGTAGGAGTGGATCTTACGCTCCATAACGGACTCGAAGTCAGGCTGCATGGCCTTGCCGGCCACTTCCACGGTGTAGCTCAGGGAGATCTTGGAGCCCACGGGGATCTCGTCGATTTCGGGGCCGTCCACGATGATCTTGTGATCCTCGATCTCGGCGGCTTCCTTGGTCTGGACCAGCTCGAAGCAGTCCACACGGGAGCCGTCCACTTCCACCTGCATGTCGCCGCGGCGGATGATCTCGCCTTCGAAAGCGGTGGCGAAGGACACGGGGATGTCGATGTTGGTGATCTTCAGCTTGATGTCCCGGGCCTCCAGAGAGGTGGCGTTCCACTTGGAGGTGTC
>JBJDYN010000071.1:0-18818 GCA_051867395.1 Faecousia sp.
CATACTAGTCTGGGTGCATTCCAGCCTCATCCGACCCGGCTTGCGCCGGGCCACCAATGAATGAAGGTATGATTGCCACCGGCAATCATTATGATTTGGATTCGCTGCGCGGAGCACCACCCCAGAGGGGAAGGCTTTGGTACGCTAAACGATCATTTCTCGTACTGCCCGCTGCTGCGGGCGGGTGTCCCGCAGCAGGCAGGGTAATTTACTTCATCAGCTTGCAGACCAGCTCCGTGTAGGCAACGGGGTCCTCCAGGGGCAGCTCCGCCATGAGCTGCGCCTGGTAGCACAGCAGCTGGGCGTAGTCCTTGGCCTTCACAGGGTCCTCGGTCATGGCCTTCTGCATGGCCTGAACCGCCTCGTGGTCCGGGTTCAGCTCCAGGATGCGGCCTACAGGGAAGGCGAATTCCGGATTGGCCCGCTTCATGTACTTCTCCATTTCGAAGCTCATGCCGGCGTCCGGGGTCATGCACACGGGATGACTGCCCAGGTTAGCGGACAGCTTGACCTCCTTCACCTGATCGCCCAGGCTCTCCTTCACGAAGGTCAGGAAGCCCTTCAGTTCCTCGGCCTTTTCCTCG
Organism: Faecousia sp.; assembly: GCA_051867395.1. GTDB lineage: Bacteria > Bacillota > Clostridia > Oscillospirales > Oscillospiraceae > Faecousia. Next base: position 585 of record JBJDYN010000071.1, read on the forward strand.
GCGGCCTTCTTCTCCTCCTCGGTCTGCAATCCCAGATCCTCGCTGGAGGCATTGCAGAAGGATTTCTCCATGTAGGTCATCAGGGTCTGGGGCACGAACTCGTCCACGTCCTCGGTGAACAGCAGCACATCGTAGCCCTTCTGGCTCAGGGTCTCCACCTGGGGGAGCTTGGCCAGCCGGTCCTTATTCTCGCCGGGCACGAAGTAGATCTTCTCCTGGCCCTCGGGCATGGCCTCCACATATTCCTTCAGGGAAATCAGCTTGCCCTGCTTGTGGCTGTAGAACAGCAGCAGATCCTGGCAGGCATCCTTGTGGGCGCCGTAGTCGGAGACGGTGCCGTACTTCAGCTGACGGCCGAAAGCGGCATAGAACTCTTCGTATTTCTCCCGGTCATTCTCCAGCATGGACTTCAGCTCGGACTTGATCTTCTTCTCGATGTTCCGGGCGATGATGGTCAGCTGGCGGTTATGCTGCAGCATTTCCCGGCTGATGTTCAGGGACAGGTCCTGGCTGTCCACGATGCCCCGGACGAAACGGAAATGCTCCGGCAGCAGGTCCTCGCAGTTCTCCATAATCAGCACGCCGCTGCTGTACAGCTGCAAGCCCCGCTTGAAGTCCTTGGTGTAGAAATCGTAAGGGGCCTTGCCGGGGATATACAGCAGAGCCTTAAAGGACACCGCGCCCTCCGCGCTGCTGTGTATGATCCGCAGGGGCTTGTTGTAGTCATAGAACTTGTCCCGGTAGAAGGTCTCGTACTCCTCGTCGGTGACGTCCTTCTTGGGCCGCTGCCAGATGGGCACCATGGAGTTCAGAGTTTCCAGCTCGGTATAGGACTCATACTTGGGAGTTTTGTCTTCCTTTTCCTCGCCCTCCGGGGTCTCCTCCTCCGGCTCCTCCACGGGGCGGGACTTGGTGACCTCCATCTTGATGGGGTAGCGGATGTAGTCGGAGTACTTGCGGATCAGGGAGCGGATCTCGTACTCCTCCAGGAATTCGGAATACTTCTCATCGTCAGTGTCAGCCTTCAAGGTCATGATCACGTCGGTGCCGGGGGCATCCTTCTCGGTTTCCTCGATGGTGTAGCCGTCCGCGCCGTCGGAGACCCACTTCCAGGCCTTGTCCTCGCCGTACTTCCGGGAGATGACGGTGACAGAGGCGGCCACCATAAAGGCGGAGTAGAAGCCCACACCGAACTGGCCGATGATGTCCACATCCTCATTCTTCTCCATGGCCTGCTTGAAGCTCAGGGAGCCGGACTTGGCGATGGTGCCCAGGTTCTCCTCCATCTCCTCCTTGGACATGCCGATGCCGTTGTCAGAGACGGTCAGGGTGCGGTTTTCCGGGTCACGGGTAATGGTAATGGCAAACTCATCCCGAGAGACACCGACCTTATCGTCGGTCAGGGCGGTGTAGGCCAGCTTGTCGATGGCGTCGGAGGCGTTGGAGATGATCTCCCGCAGGAAGATCTCCCGGTGGGTGTAAATAGAGTTGATCATCAGGTCCAGAAGACGCTGAGATTCTGCTTTGAATTGCTGCTTTTCCATAATGTTCTTCACGTCCTTATTTGTTTTAGCACTCCAAGTTGCTGAGTGCTAATATTATAGCGCACATTGCAAAAAAAGCAACCCCTATGAAAAAAAGTTCTTTCTTTATTCACAATTATGTGATAAGATTAAAATGTATAGGTATGTGTCAATGGCGTATTCTCTGTAGGGGAGGGTCATTGACCCTCCCGAAACGTTAAAGTTACCACACATGCACACATCTTCTGAATTTGTAAACGAAGCCATCTATTTTTTCGCTCTGTTTCATAACACAGCGGGAGGGTCAATTGACCCTCCCCTACAATAAAAAGGAAAAATAATTGAAAATATAAGGAGTACAAAATGATCACAGTCAGCAATTTAGGCATGCAGTTCGGTGGCCAGTGGCTGTTCCAGCATGTGGACCTGCAGTTCCTGCCTGGAAACTGCTACGGCATCATCGGCGCCAACGGGGCGGGCAAATCCACCTTCCTGCGGATTCTCACCGGGGATCTGGATTCCACCACCGGCAGCATTTCCATCGAGCCGGGCAAGCGGGTCTCCGTTCTGAAGCAGAACCAGAACGCCTACGACGAATACACCGTCCTGGACACCGTCATCATGGGCAACCAGCACCTGTATGACATTATGAAGGAAAAGGACGCCATCTACGAAAAGCCGGACTTCACCGACGAGGACGGCCTCCGGGCGGCAGACCTGGAAGCGGAATTTGCCGAGCTTGGCGGCTGGGAAGCCGAGTCCGACGCCTCCCGCCTGCTCCAGGGCCTGGGCATCGGCACGGAGCTGCACTACGACATGATGGCCTCCACCGACCCCCGGCTGAAGGTGAAGGTTCTGCTGGCTCAGGCACTGTTCGGCAACCCGGACATCGTCATGCTGGACGAGCCCACCAACAACTTAGACATCGAGGCCATCAACTGGCTGGAGGACTTCCTGTTGGATTTCCCCGGCATGGTCATCGCGGTGAGCCATGACCGCCACTTCCTGAACACCGTCTGCACCCACACCGTGGACATCGACTACGGCAAGATCAAGATGTACGTGGGCAACTACGACTTCTGGTACGAATCCAGCCAGATGGTTCAGGCCATGATCCGCAACAAGAACAAGAAGAACCAGGAGAAGATCGAGGAGCTGCAGCTGTTCATCCAGCGGTTCTCCGCCAACAAGTCCAAGGCCAAGCAGGCCACTGCCCGCCGGAAGCTCCTGGACAAGCTGACCGTGGAGGAAATGCCCTGCTCCACTCGCCGCTATCCCTTCGTGGGCTTCCAGCAGGAGCGGGAACTGGGCAAGGACGTGCTGACCGTCAAGGACGTGTCCGTCACTGTGGACGGGGTGAAGCTGCTGGACAAGGTGTACTTCTCCGTGAACCGCACCGACAAGATTGCCTTCGTGGGTGAGAACGAGCTGGCCCAGACTGCCCTGTTCAAGATCCTCATGGGGGAGCTGGAGCCGGACGAGGGCAGCGTCAAGTGGGGCATCTCCACCATCCGAAGCTATCTGCCCAAGGACAACAGCCCCTATTTTGAGGGCAACGACATGGAGCTGGTGGACTGGCTGCGGCAGTATTCCGCCAAGAAGGACGACGTATACCTCCGGGGCTTCCTGGGCCGGATGCTGTTTAGCAACGAAGACGTGTTCAAACCCGTCAACGTCCTGTCCGGCGGCGAAAAGGTCCGCTGCATGCTGAGCAAAATGATGCTCTCCGGAGCCAACGTGGTGCTGCTGGACCAGCCCACCAACCACCTGGACATGGAATCCATCCAGGCGGTGAACAAGGGCCTGGAAGCCTTCCCCGGCGTGGTGCTGCTGGCCTCCCACGACCACGAAATGCTGACCTCCACCTGTAACCGGGTCATCGCCTTCCAGCCTGACGGCACCATCATCGATCGCTACGGCAACTACGACGACTACCTGGCCTGGCTGGCGGAGAACAAAACGGAAAAATAAATCTGTACCATCTCTCATTTTGGAGTTTGAATCATGGAAAAAGTTTTAGACATTATCACAGAAAAAATGCAGCAGGCCTTTGCGGATGCGGGGTACGACGCTTCCTTCGGTCGGGTCACCGTTTCCAACCGGCCTGACCTGTGTGAATACCAGTGCAACGGCGCACTGTCCGCCGCCAAGCATTATAAATGCGCTCCCATCCAGATTGCCAAGGCGGTGGTGGAAAAGCTGGACGCCAATGACTACTCCCTGGTGGAGGCCGTCATGCCCGGCTTTATCAACCTAAAGCTCAGCGATGCCTTTTTGCGCAGCTATCTGGAGCAGATGCGCACCGTCCCGGATTTTGGCGTGGACAAGATTGGTGCCGGCAAGACCATCGTGGTAGACTACGGCGGGGCCAACGTAGCCAAGCCTCTGCACATCGGCCACCTGCGGCCCGCCATCATCGGCGAGGCATTGAAGCGGCTGTACGCCTTCTTCGGCTACAACGCCATCGGCGACGTGCACCTGGGGGACTGGGGCTTGCAGATGGGCCTGATCATCACGGAGCTCCAGGAGCGGCAGCCGGATCTCCCCTACTTTGATCCCGACTACACCGGGGAGTACCCTGCGGAGCCGCCCTTCACCCTCTCCGACCTGGAAGAAATCTACCCAGCCGCCTCCGCCAAGAAGAAAGTGGACCCGGACTTCGCCGCCCGGGCCCACGCCGCCACCTTTGCGCTGCAGCAGGGCCGCCGGGGCTACCGGGCCATCTGGCAGCACATCATGGACATCTCCCTGCCCGATCTGCGGCGGATCTACGACAGCCTGGACGTACACTTTGAAAAATGGCTGGGCGAAAGCGACGCCGACCCCTACATCCCCGCCATGATCGAAGACCTGAAAAACCGGGGCTTCGCGGTGGAGAGCGAGGGCGCTCTGGTCTTCCCTGTGGCAGAAGAAACCGACAAGAAGGAGGTTCCTCCCTGCATTCTGGTGAAGTCCGACGGCGCGGCCATCTACGCCACTACGGATCTGGCCACCATGGTCCAGCGGATGCGGGACTGGAATCCCGACAAGATTCTCTACGTCACCGACAAGCGACAGGCCCTGCACTTTGAGCAGATTTTCCGGGCGGCCCACCGCAGCGGCATTGTCAAGCCGGAGACGGAGCTGGAGCATCTGGGCCACGGCACCATGAACGGCAAGGACGGCAAGCCCTTCAAGACCCGGGACGGCGGCGTCCTGCGTCTGGAGACCCTGATCCAGGACATGACGGATTTCGTCCGGGCCAAGGTGGTAGAAAATAAGATTGTAGAGGAATCCGAGATCGAGGACACCACTGCCAAGATCGCCCTGGCCGCTCTGAAATACGGCGATCTCAGCAACCAGCCCACCAAGGACTACAACTTCGACCTGGAGCGCTTCGCGGCCTTCGAGGGCAACACCGGCCCCTATATCCTGTACACCATCGTCCGGGTCAAGTCCATTTTGGCAAAGTACGGCCCTTGGGAGCAGCTGCCCATCCAGTCCCCCGCCAATTCCTATGCCAAAGACCTGATGCTTGCCATCACCAAATTCGGCCCCACTCTGGAGAATGCCCTGAAATCCTCCGCCCCCAACCTGATCTGCGCCTACATCTACGATCTGGCCGGGTGCGTCAACAAATTCTACCATGAGACCCCCGTTCTCAAGGAAGAAAACGAGGAGGTTAAGGCAGGCCACATCGCTTTGCTGGGCCTTGCAAAGAACATTCTGGAAACCAGCATCCACCTGCTGGGCTTCTCCGCTCCCGAAAAAATGTAACACTTTGGGCCTGCCGAACGGCAGGCCCAATCTTTTTTATGAAACGGATACGGAAATTCTTACGTCATAGTCGTAGGGGGCGGCATCCTTGACGCCCCTTGCGGAACAAGGGATTTGTACGAGACGGGGTGCATGCAGATGGGGCGTCAGGGATGCCGCCCCCTACGCACTTATCCCTAAGTGTTTTCCGATTTCCAAAAAGCCACTCAGGCCCGCATGGCCTCCAATGCCAAAGCGTTCTGGGTCCGGTACAGCTCGGCGTAGATGCCGCCCTTTTCCAGCAGCTCCTGGTGGGTGCCGCATTCGGTGATGACCCCGTCAGCAATGGACACAATGCGGTTGGCGCTGCGGATGGTGCTGAGACGGTGGGCAATAATCAGGGTGGTCCGGCCCACCGCCAGGTTGTCAAAGGCCCGCTGGATCTTGGCCTCCGTCACAGAGTCCAGAGCGGAAGTGGCTTCGTCCAGGATCAAAATGGGAGGGTTTTTCAGGAAGATCCGGGCAATGGCAATGCGCTGCTTCTGTCCGCCGGAGAGCAAGGTGCCCCGCTCGCCCACATAGGTCTGGAAGCCGTCGGGCATGGCCAGAATGTCGTCGTAAATCTCCGCTTTCCTGGCGGCCTCCACCACTTCTTCCATGGTGGCGTCGGGCTTGCCATAGCGGATGTTCTCAAAAATTGTGTCGGCGAACAGGAACACATCCTGCTGAACGATACCGATGCAGGTGTGGATGCTTCTCTGGGTCACATCCCGGATGTCCTGGCCGTCGATGCGGATGGCGCCGCTGGTCACATCGTAAAACCGGGGAATCAGCTGGCACAGGGTGCTCTTGCCGCCGCCGGAGGGGCCCACGATAGCCACGGTCTCCCCGGGCTGAACCTCCAGGGACACGTCATGCAGCACCGCCAGATCCCCGTCATAGGCAAAGGACACATGCTCCACTTCGATGCTGCCCTTGACATTCTTCAGCTCCGCAGCATTTTCCTTGTCCTGGATGGTGGGCTCCATGCGCATCACTGCCACGAACCGGTTCAATCCCGCAAAGCCATTGGCGAACAGCTCCGAGAAGCTGGAGAGCTTGCGCATGGGGGTGACGAAGGAGGAAATATACAATGTGAAGGTAACCAGATCCCGGTAGTCCATTTGGTCCTTCATAATATAGTAGCCGCCCACGCCGATGACCAGCACGTTCAGGCTGCACAGGAAAAACTCCGTAGCGCTGCTGAACCGGCCCATGGCTTTGTGAAATTCCCGCTTGGAGGTTTTGTAAATCTCATTGGCGGCATGGAACCGGGCATTCTCCATGGGCTCATTGGCAAAGGCCTTGGCAGTGCGGATGCCGGAGAGGCTGGTTTCGATCTCGGCATTGATGTGGCCCGTCTTCTGCTTCACCCCGACGGAAGCCTTGCCCATGCTCTTACGCATGCTCATCACCACGATCAGGAAAACAGGGATCATTAGCCCCACAATCAGGGCCAGCCGCCACTGGATGGAGCCCATAACGATCAGCGCCCCCACAATGGTCAGGATGGACGTCACCAGATCCTCCGGGCCGTGGTGGGCCAGCTCCGTCAGCTCGAACAGGTCGGAGGTCAGTCGGCTCATGAGCTGGCCCGTCCGATTGGCATCATAGAAGTCGAAGCTCATCTCCTGCATATGCTGGAACAGATCCTTCCGGATGTCCGCCTCCACCCGGATGCCGAAAGTATGGCCATAGTAGCAGACGATGTAATTAAGAAAGGCCCGCAGCACATAGCAGCCCAGCATCACTGCCATCACGGTGAAGAAGGTCCGGTATAGCTTTCCCGGCAGCATATCATACAGAGCGCTGCGGGTCACCAGGGGGAACAGCAGGTCCACCGCCGCGATCACCACCGCGCAGAGCATATCGATGGCAAACAGCTTCTTATGGTTCTTGAAATAGCCCAGAAAAATTCGCAGGGGCGACATGCGCTGATAGTCTTTTGTCGTCATAATCAATCCTCCATCTCTTTTCCCTCTATTATACTATAAATTGTCAACCCCTGCCTCTTTCCCAGGGAAAGAAAATGTGATATACTGTTTTTAATTCACAACGATAAACGATCATTTCTCAAATCAAAAATCTGCTGTGTTATTCACCGGAGGTCACACATATGGACATTCTCTATTCTGATCGGGACATTGCCGTCTGTATCAAGCCTGTGGGTCTGGATTCCGAAAAGGAGGTTCCCGCCGCGCTGGCGGAGGCTCTGGGAGGCGAAAGCTTCCCTGTCCACCGGCTGGACAAAAATGTGGGCGGCGTCATGGTCTACGCCCGTACCCGTCAGGCAGCCGCTGCCCTGTCCAAAACCATCCAGGAGGGCGGCATGGTCAAGGAATATGTAGCCCAGGTCCATGGAACGCCCCCGGAAAGCGATGACTGGACAGACCTACTGTGGAAAGACAATAAAAAGAACAAGGTCTATGTGGTCAAACGGATGCGGCAAGGCGTGAAGGAAGCCCGGCTGGAATACAAGCGACTGTCCGAAGGGGAAACCAGCCTCGTCCACGTCCGCCTGCACACCGGTCGGAGCCATCAGATCCGGGTGCAGTTCGCCAGCCGGGGCTTTCCCTTGGTTGGCGACCATAAATACGGGGCCAGGGATATCGCCCCGGTCCCGATGCTGTATTCCTGCCGGATCACCTTCCCCTGGCAGGGGAAACCCAAAGTATTTGAAGCCCTGCCGGATTGGGTTTCCTCCGGAATCTAAATCAGGCACCCCTTGCGGGGTGCCTGATTTAGATTATTGCATAGTCAGCTCGCCATTGATGGCATCCACCGTGACGGTCTGGCCGGGGGTGATGTCGCCTTTCAGCAGCCGTTTGCTGAGCATGGTCTCCACCGTGTGCTGGACATACCGGCGCAGGGGTCTCGCGCCATACTGGGGATCGTAGGAGGCGTCCACAATAGCGTCCTTGGCGGCGTCGGTCAGTACGCACTTGATCTGCTGGTCCTCCAGGCGGGTGTTCAGCTTGGCAATCTGCAGGTCGATGATCTTGGTCACGTTCTCCTTGGTCAGGGGCTTGTAGAACACGATCTCGTCCAGACGGTTCAGGAACTCTGGACGGAAGGACCGGCGCAGCAGGGCTTCCACCTGGGCCTTGGCGTTTTCGTCAATGGTACCATCGGCGTTGATGCCATTGAGCAGATACTCAGAGCCCAGGTTGGAGGTCAGAATCAGGATGGTGTTCTTGAAGTCCACCGTTCTGCCTTGAGAATCCGTGATCCGCCCGTCGTCCAGAACCTGCAGCAGGATGTTGAACACATCGGGATGGGCCTTCTCCACCTCGTCAAACAGCACCACGGAGTAGGGCTTCCGGCGGACGGCCTCGGTCAGCTGGCCGCCTTCCTCATAGCCCACGTATCCGGGAGGCGCTCCAATCAGACGGGAGACGGAGAATTTCTCCATATACTCGGACATATCGATGCGCACCAGGTTGCTCTCATCGTCGAACAGGGCCTGGGCCAGGGTCTTCGCCAGCTCCGTCTTACCCACACCGGTGGGACCCAGGAACAGGAAGGAACCGATAGGCCGGTTGGGGTCCTGGATGCCTGCCCGGCTGCGCTGGATGGCCTCGGTGACAGCCTGGACCGCTTCGTCCTGGCCCACCACCCGCTGATGCAGCGTCTCATCCAGGTGCAGCAGCTTCTCCCGCTCGCCCTGGACCAGCCGGGACACCGGGATGCCGGTCCAGCGCTCCACGATCCGGGCGATTTCCTCATCCGTGACCCGGTCCCGAAGAATGTTGCTTTCCTTGGCGGACTGGGCCCGGCGCTCCTCCTCCTCCAGCTGACGCTGGGCTTCGGGCAGGCGGCCGTACTTCAGCTCGGCAGCCTTCTCCAGGTCGTAGCGCTGCTCGGCGGCCTCGATCTGCCGGTTCAGGTCCTCGATGGTCTCCCGCAGCTGTTGGACCTTGCCGATGGCGTTCTTCTCATTCTCCCACTGGGCCTTCATGGCGTTGAACTTGTCCCGTTCCTCTGCCAAGTCCTTCTGCAGCTCGGCCAGACGGCCCTTGGACAATTCATCCTCTTCCTTCTTCAGGGCCGCTTCCTCAATCTCCATCTGGATAATCTTCCGGGACACGGCGTCCAGCTCCGTGGGCATGGAGTCCATCTCGGTGCGAATTTGGGCACAGGCCTCGTCCACCAGGTCGATGGCCTTGTCCGGCAGGAACCGGTCGGTGATATAGCGGTGAGAAAGGGTCGCAGCGGCGATGATGGCGGAGTCCGCGATCTTCACGCCGTGGAACACCTCGTAGCGCTCCTTCAGGCCCCGGAGAATGGCAATGGTGTCCTCCACCGTGGGCTCATCCACCTGCACCGGCTGGAACCGGCGCTCCAGGGCGGCGTCCTTCTCGATATACTGCCGGTACTCGTCCAGGGTAGTGGCACCGATGCAGTGCAGCTCACCCCGGGCCAGCATAGGCTTTAAGAGGTTGCCGGCATCCATGCTGCCCTCGGTTTTGCCTGCGCCCACGATGGTGTGCAGCTCGTCAATGAACAGGATGATTCTGCCATCAGACTCCTTGACCTCGTTCAAAACCGCCTTCAGACGCTCCTCAAATTCGCCCCGGTACTTGGCGCCCGCGATCAGCGCACCCATGTCCAGGGAGAAGATGGTCTTATCCTGCAGGGACTTGGGCACATCCTTCTTCACAATCCGCTGCGCCAGCCCCTCGGCAATGGCGGTTTTGCCCACGCCGGGCTCGCCAATCAGCACGGGGTTATTCTTGGTCTTCCGGGACAGAATGCGGATCACATTTCGGATCTCCTCGTCACGGCCGATGACCGGGTCCATCTTCTGCTCTCTGGCACGCTTCACCAGGTCGGTGCCGTACTTCTCCAGGGCGTCATAGGTACCCTCGGGGCTGTCGGAGGTGACCCGCTGGTTGCCCCGAACCGCCTGCAAGGCTTTCAGGGCATTCTCTTTGGTAATGCGGTAGGTTTCAAACAGCTTCTTCACACTGCCCTGGGCGGTGTCCAGCAAACCTAAGAACAGGTGCTCCACAGAGACGAACTCGTCCTTCATGGTCTTTGCCTGTTCCTCGGCGGCGGTGAAGGTGGCATCCAGATCGGCAGTAATATAGAAGCGGTCCGCCTCCCGGCTGCCTTTCACAGCAGGGAGCTTGCGAAGCTCAGTATTTGCCGCAGCCTCCAGGCTTTCCACGGTGACGTCCATTTTCCGCAGCAGCTGGGGGATCAGGCCGCCCTCCTGCCGCAGCAAAGCCAGCAGCAGATGTATCTGCTCCAGCTGCTGATGGGAATTCTGCACAGCCAAGCTCTGTGCGCTCTGGACAGCTTCCAGAGACTTCTGGGTATAGTTGTTAAAGTTCATACAGCTATCCTTCCTTTCTTCCTTTAGCACTCTCATTAATGGAGTGCTAATTTCATTTGACTTAACTATACTCCATTTTTCCAAAAAGTCAAGGGCTTCATCCAAGATGCTACAATTTGTTCACAACTGGTGATTCTGCACAAAATGCAGGCCGTTTCTTTTATCTGCTTAATACTTAATTAACATTTTTACTCTTATTATTTTAATACCCCTGGGTTATAATATAGTCATAAAAAAGATTTGATTTATTCATTCTTTTTCATTTTCTTACCTCTCTTTTTCTCTGAAAAATCCCCGATTCGGTCTGGTCAACCGTATCGGGGATTTTTCATATGTTACGGGTTTTCGTTTTCAGGAGAAAGGGATCCTATTTCGCCAGGGATATCCGGTACTGGTTCTCCCCTTCCCTGGTCAGCAGCTCCGGGGGGTTGGCAGCGTCGTTGTAGTTCAGCACATTACCCTCGTACCAGATCGAATAAACGCCGTCAGAGGTCAGGTCATTTAGTGCATCCGCATGGAATTCCTCGGCGATGAACACATCCACAATCCGCAGCAGGATCTCGCCGCAGCCTAAGTCAGCAGAATAGGACACCAGATTGTGCAGGGCGCTCTTACTTAAGCCGTCCGCAGGATCCAGGAACGCGGTAACAATCTCGCCGGATTCAAAGGCGTAATAGTGCCACCGATCCTCCGCTACTGTTGGGTAATCCCGCAGCGACACGATGCTGGCAGGGGCCGTGTAGCGCAGTCGTGCGGGAAGAAAGGCCCCGTTGTCCTTCCGGTCAAACAGATTCAACTGATAGCTCTGGTTCCGGGTGTCCAGATTACGGGTAAAACCGTCGAAGCTATACAGATATCCGTTGCGGAAGCCCGCCTCTATCAGCACATCCGCCAGGTAATCGGCAGTAAAGGCATTGGTCATAAAGCCAAAGTCCAGCAGCTTCCCCAGCTCATTCTCCTGGGCGAAGGAAAGGTATTCCTGAGAAACGAACAGCCGCACCCGGTTGTCCCCCAGGATTTCCAGACGTATCATTTCCGGATCGTTAATATAACGGGAAAGGGCTGTCAGCCACTGCACCGTCTGGGGATCGTCCTCCGGAACATAAAGGGCCGCCTCCAGGTCATTTTCACAGGAAAACACCCGGTTGTATTCCACCGTAGCCGGGGCCAGGAACACATGCCGGTTCTCATGTTCTGCCACCCGTTCCAGCGCCTTGTACAGGGCGGGCTCCACCTCCACCGTCTCGTTGGGATTGGCGTTCAGGTAGGCCAAATTTCGCAGCCCGTCCTCCAGCACATCCGGCGTAAAGATCCGGTAAGCATCCTCCGCAGCCTGGGTGTACAGGTTGGTGAGTTTCTTTTTCTGGTCCGTGGCGGCATTGCCGGATTCGCTGAAGTCATACATCAGCTTGAACTCCCCTGCGCAGCTGGGACCGTTGGCGGCGGCAACAATCTCCTGCCAGCCGGGGTCCGTGCTGAGGGCCGACATGATCCCTGCGCCGATACAGCCCAGCCCCAGGATCAGGAAACCCGCAAACAGGATAATGCGCAGCACGAGATTCTTTTCGGACAGTTCAATGTGGGTCACGGGCTTGGGATTGCGCCGGTGCTCTCTGCCGTTGTTTTTCATAGGAACTCCTTAAATATACATATGCGGAGCGGCAGAAGCGCCGCTCCGCAGTGAGTGAAATCTAAATGACTGCTAAAAGTAGCAGTAGCAGGAACAGCAGGAAGATCACGCCAATCACGATAAATCCAATGATCGCGCCCTTCTTGCATGCTTTGTAATTGCGCATATAGTTGAACTTGCGGAATACAAACGCCGCGATCAGGCCCAGCAAGGGCAGGAAGAAGGACAAAATCGCATAAAGCTTGCTGCCAGTATCGTGCACCGGAGGCTGCTGGATGGGTTCCGTAGCCACTACAGGCTCCTGGACAGTCTTCTTCTCTGCTTCGGGTGCGTTGGGATCCTGAATGGTGATGGACTTCAGCGGCACATTCTTCTCCCGCTGCGCTGTATACGCCTCGATCTCCTTCTTATTGCCGTAGACATAGTGTCCGTGGCCGATGTTCACCAGCTCGGGCTTTTCTTCGCTGTAGTCGTGAACAGAGGGATCGTAGGTAAACAGCACCTTATTCTTCTCCAGCACAGGGTCAGGGATGGGAATGGCGGAGATCAGGCTGCGGGTGTAGGGATGCAGCGGGTAATTGAACAGTTCCTCTGCCTCCGCGATCTCCACAATATTGCCCTTATAAATAACGCCAATCCGGTCGGAAATAAACCGCACCACGGACAGATCATGGGCAATAAAGAGGTAGGTTGTTCCCTTCTCCCGCTGGAACTTCTTCAGCAGGTTCAGCACCTGGGCACGGATGGACACATCCAGAGCGGAGATGGGCTCGTCAGCCACCACCAGTTCCGGTTCCATGACCATGGCACGGGCGATGCCGATACGCTGCCGCTGACCACCAGAGAACTCATGGGGATACCGGGTCAGATGCTCCGGCAGCAGGCCCACTTCCTCAATCATGCTCTCCACCTTCTGCTGGCGGTCCGCATTGTTCTCATAGAGATGGAAGTTGTACAGGCCCTCCGAAATGATATAGTCCACGGTAGCACGCTCGTTCAAAGACGCAGCGGGATCCTGGAACACCATCTGGATGTTTCGGATCACCTGGCGGTCCAGGGAACGGGGAATCTTGCCGGAAATGCGGACACCCTTGTATTGGATCTCACCGGCTGCCAGGGGGTTGACACGGATCACCGCCCGGCCGATGGTCGTCTTGCCGGAGCCGGACTCGCCTACCAGAGAGAAGGTCTCGCCTTTGTAGATATCGAAAGAGGCGTCCTGCACTGCCTTGACCTGATTATCCTTCTTGCCGAAGGTAATGTCGATGTTCTTGACAGACAGCAGGATCTCTCTGCCGTTTTCATCCAGCGGGCCGTGCTCCGGAAACGCCGAAGCAGTAGCGCCGGTGGTTTTTTGTCTAAAAATGGACACAATTGCACCCCCTAAATATTGAATGCCTGTATCAGCCGCTCGTGGAGGTTGCAGATGCTATTGGGCTTCTCAACCTTGGGAGCGTCCGGATCCAACAGCCAGGTCTTGGCGGAATGGGTATCGCTGACCTGGATCATGGGAGGCTCCAGCAGCGTATCGATCTTCATGCAATACGGATTCCGGGGGGCAAACGCGTCGCCGGTGATCTCATTGTACAGAGAAGGCGGCGTGCCGGTGATGGAAAACAGCTCCGTATTCTTCTCCGCCAGCTGGGGCAGAGAGGACAGCAGGGCCCAGGTGTAGGGATGGCGGGGATCGTAGAACACGTCCTCCACCGTGCCCAGCTCCACGATCTGACCGGCGTACATGACGGCAACCCGGTCGGCAATGTTGGCCACAACGCCCAGGTCGTGGGTAATGAAAACGATGGTATAGTTGAACTCCTTCTGCAGATCCTTAATCAGCTTCAGAATCTGGGCCTGAATGGTCACATCCAGAGCAGTGGTGGGTTCGTCGCAGATCAGCAGCTGAGGCTGGCAGGACAGGGCGATGGCAATAACAATACGCTGCCGCATGCCGCCGGAATACTGGAAGGGATAATCGTCATACCGTGCTTCCGGTTTGGGAATACCGACCTTCTGCATCATCTCCAGGGCCTTGGCTCTGGCCTCCGCCTCGGAGCAGTTCTGGTGCTTCAGGATAACGGAGGAAATCTGCTTGCCAATGGTCAGCGTGGGGTTCAGGGAGGTCATGGGATCCTGGAACACGGTGGCAATCCGCTTGCCGCGAATCTTCATCCAGTCCTTGGGGGACTTCAGAGCAGCCAGATCTACAATGCACTTGCCCACAAACTCGGTGTCCGTCTCCTCGACGAACTGCACCATGGGGGTGATACCGGTGTAAACTTCCCGGTGCTGCTTTTCATCGTCCCAGTCAATGCCCTGCTTCATCCCCTCCCGGAAAGCATCCAGGAGCTTGTGGGTCAGCATGCCGCTGTGGAAGGAATCCACACGGTTGGCGGACAGATAAATTTCCTTGGCCATCTTCTCGTTGCGCGCGGAAACGGCTTGGGAAATCTCGCCCATCGTCAGCTTGTCATACTCGGCCTTCAGGGCAGCTTCCTGCTTGGCGTACTGCTCCAGATAATCATTGTCCTGCTTGGCAGCTTTGGCCTTCTCATGGCCATAGGCCTCATTGCGCTTTTCCTGGGCCTTGATCTGGTTGTCCAGGTCGTTCAGCTGCTTCTGGACTTCCTTGATCTGCGCCTTGTCGGTGGATTTGTCCATAGTAATCTGGTGGTTGTACAGCTCAGACCGCTTGAAGCGCAGCTCGTTCAGTTCCTTTTCCTGGGCCTTCTTCTCCTCTGCGGTAACCGTTTCCCGCTGCCGCTTCTCGGATTCCAGCGCCTTCATCTGCCGGTAAACAGCTGCACCAGACTCAAAACGGGAATATTCATCCAGTTTTTCCTTGATCCCGGCGATCTTGCTCAGGGCCTTGTCATTACGAGGCTCCCGAACATCTGTCAGGGTATCGTCATCAAAGAACAGGTGTCCTTTGCTGATATAGCCGTTGGATTCCAGCATACCGGCAAAGGTTTTGGTAAATACCGACTTACCGGAGCCGGACTCGCCGACGATGGCAATGGATTCATTCTCATAAATATCCAGGGAAATCCCCCGGATGGCTGTCAGGATCCGGCCACGGACGCGGAATTTGACTTCCAGGTCCTGCGCGGAAAGAAGCACTTTTCTTTCTTTCACTGTTGCCACCTCCTACATATGGGTTCTGGGATCAGACGCGTCGCCCAGGTTCTGTCCCACCACATACAGCACAACCGTGATGATAGAAGCAACGGCCACAGGGCTCCAGAATTCAAACTGCCAGCCCGGCGTGACCATGGCAGGCTCAGCGGCGTAGATCAGTCGGCCCAGAGACATTTCGCTCATGCCCATACCGATGTAGGACAGGAACACTTCGTAGGAAATATAGGAAGGCAGCTCCGTAGCGAGCAATGTCACAATAACGGAGGTCATGAAGGGCAGAATGTTTTTCGTTGCGATCTTGGTGATGGGGGTGCCAAGGCACCGGGAAGCCAGGTTGTATTCCCGGTCACGGATGATGAGCACCTGGGTACGGATGAAGTAGGCAATGCCCAGCCAGCCCACCACCGTCAGGGCCAATACCATGGTCCAGAAGGTTGGGGAGAAAAGCATGGCCAGAACGGAGATGATCAGAATGGTGGGAACGTTGCCGATGATGGTATAGACCTCCATCATGACCATATCCACCTTCTTGGAGAAGCCCCAGACTGCGCCCAGCAGCACGCCGATGGTCATGTTGATGGCAGCGCACAGGAAGGCCAGAGAGATGGAGATCTTGGCACCGTTCCACACAGCGTCGAAGGTGGGTTCGCCGGAAGCGCCGGAGCCAAGGATCCACTTCAGCTCATGACCGAAGTAATCCAGAGCCTGACTGGGAGACAGGTGCTTGGAGTTGGGGTCCAGCAGGTTGGCGTAGGGATCATACTCGGTAACAGCGGGATAGATATACGCAAACGCGATAACAAATACCAGGAGGGCCAAAATGACGATGTTCACCTTATTCTTGAAGAACACACGGAACACAGACTTCCAGTAGGAGTACTGGGGTGCGGCGATCTTCTCGGACTCGGTGTCGCTGTGGGTCACATGAGTGAACAGCTCCTCTTTCGTCAGGCCGGTTTTCTGTTTCAATTCTTCTTGCATTTGCGTCACCTGCCTTTAGAAGTAAACGAAATTCTGGGATCCACGGCAGACATCAGAACGTCGCCAAGGATGTTGGAGGCCACCGTCAGAATGGCATAGAACAGAGTCACGCCAACGATGACACCATTGTCGTACTTGTTGATGGCCTGGGTCAGCAGGTTGCCCGCGCCGGGAACAGCATACACACGCTCGGTGATGATGGCGCCGGTCATGGCAAACAGGATGCTGCCGGGAATACCGTGGACAATGGGAATGGCCGCGTTTTTCCAGATATGTTTCGTAAAGATTTCAGTTTCACTGAAGCCGCCGGATCTGGCGAACTTCACATAGTCGCTGTTCATCTGGTCGATCATATAGCGCCGCATCCACTTCATCAGGTTCGCCACACTGGGCAGCGCCAGAGAAATGATGGGCAGGATATACATGAGCTTGTTATCCGAATCCATATCGAACAGCGTTGGCAGCTTGAACAAACTGCCGCCAATGGCCTTGAACAGGAAGATATAGGCCAGGGACGGAACCGCAATGATGAACATAATATACACGGTGCCAATCCTGTCCAAAATGCCATCCTTAAACCGGGCCATCAGCAGGCCGATAGGCAAGCCCACAACGTAGGCAAGGATGGTAGAAATAATGCCGATCACAAAGGAGTAGCCCAGCTTGGACATGCTGTGCTTGTGGGTGATGACATTGGTATAGTCGTCGTCAAACCGCGCTTCATATACAGCGCTGAGTTCCCGGGAACCGGCGGCATAGGTGGCGGTATGCAGATCGTCGGCGCTCTCCTCCACAAGGCCTGTGGGGAAAGTGGTCGTACGCAGCTGATAGGAGCCCTGAGACTCCGTCATGGTCTGGAACACATCCACGCCGCGGTTGACGGTGTAGGATTCGCCCAGTTGCAGTGTAAGGAAGTTCTGATGAATATAGGGGAACTTATTGTCGAAATACAGCAGGTACTTATGCTGCGTACCATTGCCGATGATGGCGGGAGAGAATTTTTCTCCGCCGTAGAGCGGGTCATACAGCGTGAAAGTCAAACCCCGCTCGCCAATGTCCTGGTTTTCCGGTACATAGTGAATATTGTCAATAAAGAACATATTCGTGAAGTAGGAAATGACACGGGAAATCAGGGGACGGTCACGGGTGGCAAAAATGGTTGCCTGTCCGCCGTCCTTCACCTGGCCGTTGCTCTTCTTGTCCGCGTCCAGGCGGGTAACGGTATAGCCCTGGGCCTCATAGGTTTCCGTAAATTTCTGGATATACTCAGCGGCAGTTTCGGAAGCCTTCTCCGCGGTCTGACCGATGGAAATCGCGGCAGACCGGGTCTCGTCATCAATTTCTCCGCTGCTGGCCAGTTCCTTGATATAATCGGAGTAAAGGACATAGTCCACATATCCGAAGGCTTTGTACCGGCTCTGCTCGTAGGTTATTCTGGTATTGCTTTGCATCTTGGAGTAATTGGAGTCTCCCGCAAAGATGTTGGTTCTGTCCATCAGCGAATAAACAAGTATCATGATGAGAACCACGACGCAAATGGCGGATAGGATACCCTTGCCGATTCGCGTTAGGATATATTTTGCCACTGTCTCACCCTTCCTTAATATGAGAAGTGTGGAGGATAAAACTCCTCCACACTCCGTTGCATGTCGGCGCAAAAAAGCGAAATCGTTTCTATTCAGCAAGCTTTGCTTTTGTTTTAAGACCCCCCATGAAGCGGGATAGCGGCCAAATGCGCCTGACGCCTTAGCACAGGGGTCTCTCAACTGAATAGTTACGTCGAATTAATACAGACCGATGTTCTTGGTCATGTAGCCGTAGGGCTGAATGGTATCCAGGAAGGTCTGCGCATC
>JBJDYN010000072.1:0-2704 GCA_051867395.1 Faecousia sp.
GGCGAAAACATTCGATTTTTCGCTGCCGCCGGATGGCTGATGTTTTGCAAAACATCGGCTGTCCGGGCTGAACAACAGGAAGCGATGCAGACGGTTTCCGGGCAGTTCAGCAGCGGTCATCGCAATGACCGCAATTCCCCCTCGGAGAGCCCACGGCACTTTGCAGCCCTTCGGGATGAAAGTGTCATAGTGGGTTATTACACTTCCCGCAGGAAGTGCATCCCCGTCCCCCAGCCGTCTGCCGCACAACAGAAAGGAGCTGATTTTTATGGCCAGAAACGACGGAATCGACCGCACCTTTGCCCGTAACCAGGACTTGCCCACCCTTGATGATGTGGCGAAGGTGCAGGAGCATAACGAACGGGAAAAGGACAGCTACTCCAACCAGGATATTGATACCACCCAAACCTACCGGAATATCCACTTCAAGGCTCCCACCGACAGCTATGCCGCTATGTTCGATCAGATGATTGCCGATGGTGTCATCTCCACTCGTGGTCTGAAAGCCGATGCGGTGAAATACGGGGAACTGATTTTTGATGTGAACTCCGCTTACTTTCACAATCACGGCGGATATGAATATGCCAAGCAATTCTACACCGATGCATACAAAGCTGCCGTGGAAATCGTGGGTGGTGAGCAGTATATCCTCTCTGCTGTTATGCACGCAGATGAACGCAACCGGGCCATGTCGGAAGCTCTGGGGCAGGATGTGTATCACTACCACCTTCACGTGGTCTATATCCCGGTGGTGGAAAAACAGATTCTCTGGTCGAAGCGGTGCAAAGATAAGGCCCTTGTGGGCACAGTCAAGGAGACCATCATGCAGGTCAGCCGCAGTAAAAAGTGGGAATCCAAGGTAGCTTTGGATGAGCAGGGTAATCCGCTTCTGACCTCCAAGGGGAAGAAAGTCCTGCGGACATCATACAGTGTCTTGCAAGACGATTTCTTCAACTATATGAAAGCTGCCGGATATAACGATGTGGAGCGTGGAGAGCGTGGCAGCACTGAAGAACATCTGACTGTGACCCAGTTCAAGGTGGCACAGGAGCAGCAGCGGCTGGAAGATGTGACCGCCCAAATCGCTCAGACAGAACAGGCGCTGGACACCGCACAGGCTGCCGTTGAGAAAAAGCACAAGGAGCTGCAATCCCTGCAAAAGCAGGCCAAAGAACAGCGTACTGCCGCCCTGACGGCACAGGAAATCCGCTCCATGGGGAAAAAGACGATCACCGGCAACATCACTCTGACCCCATCCGAGTGTAACACGCTCAAGGATTATGCGGTCAATGGGATCCTTGCCAAGGCGGAAAACAGCCGTTTAGAGGAAAAACTGCAACAAGCGCAAAAGAGCGTCGCTGTCTGGAAACAGCGATATGAATCACTGAAAGAACAGGCACGGCCTTATCTGGAAGCTGTCAAGCTCGCACCCGAAAAGGTGCGGGCTTTTCTTAATGCCATTTTGACCCGAACCCGACAAACAAGGCAGCACGATCAACCTTCCCGCCGTAAGTCGCAGAATATGGAACTTTAATTGATGGAGGAAACTGCATGAGAAAACACAAAGATTTTATGAGCGAACCCGACTATGGCTATATCGACATTGAATCCTGCTTTGACCCAATTTTTGATCCGCCGATTGATTTTCTGGAAGAATGCCGGAAACGCTGGGAAAACCGGATGAATCCGTTCGCCGGTACGGTGGAACGGAAAATCGGAAATACCTGGTATTTGCTGGAGACTGTATGTGATGGAAACGAGCCGCTTACCCACAAGGTAAAACGGCTCATTTTCTCGGATAAGGAGGCGCTTTGTTCATGACACAGACTCAAATTCGTGCTACAATATCACCATGCACACCGATTCTGTCAGCTGACCCAACCGTAAAGGAGGACGCTATGTTGGATCAGCAGAAAATCACCATCTTGTACTGCCGCCTCAGCAATGAGGATGCGCTGGATGGAGAATCAAATTCGATACAGAATCAAAAAGAGTTTTTAACCCGATACGCAGCCGAGCATGGCTACACTAACCTGAAAATTCTGGTGGACGATGGATATACAGGAACTAACTTCGACCGCCCTGGCGTACAGGAGGACTTTGCACTGGTTAAGCAGGGGCTTGTCGGTTGCTGGCTGGTCAAAGATCTTAGTAGGTTTGGCCGGGATTACCTGACCGTTGGACAGTACACGGACATTATTTTCCCCAGCTACGATGTGCGCTTTATCGCTGTCAATGATGGTGTGGACAGTGAACGAGGCGACAGCGACGGCTTTGCCGCTATCCGTAATTTGTTCAACGAATGGTATCCACGGGACACCAGCAAAAAAGTCCGGGTCGTATTCCGTCAGAAAGGCACCAGCGGAAAACATCTGGGAAAACCGTCCTATGGTTATCGTACAGACCCTGCCGATAAAGACCATTGGATCATTGACGAGGATGCCGCCCAAGTAGTCAAGCGCATCTTTGACCTGGCTATTGACGGCAAGGGGCCGGAACAGATTGCCCGTATACTGGAGAAGGATAAGGTGCTGACTACCAAGGCGCTGTATGCTAAACAGTCGGAAAACCATCCTGACCCGAAAAAGCGAAAGAAAATGCCGGAGCGCCCTTACCATTGGATTGGTCAATCGGTTGTGGGTATTCTGGAACGGATGGAGTACACCGGCTGTACCTGCAATTTCAAGACCTATTCCAAGTCCTA
>JBJDYN010000073.1:0-2648 GCA_051867395.1 Faecousia sp.
CCGCCCATGTGCTCCACGGTTTTCACCGTGGAGCCTGCTGTTTTGATGGTGCGTTGGGATGCCTTGATTGTGACATTCTCTGTGGTGTGCAAAGCCTGCTTGATTGTACCATTGGTGCGTTTTACCAGCTTAATGTCCTTCGCCGCAGGTGTAGGGATGCCGACAGATGGTGTCCCACCACTAAGAGTAGGAGAAGTATTAGGGGCTGTGAATCGCGTGGATGCCCGTTTTGCCCTCAATTCCGCTTTGGCAGAAGCAATCTGCTGATTGCGAATCGCCTGCTGCTTTGTAATCGGTGCGCCAGAGCCAGCCTTGAAATCTACACTGTTAGTAGGAGTCACAGCCCCATCGGGAATTACCCGGTGGGGCTGCTGCGCATTGGGGATATTCTTTGTGCCGAGGGTATTCTGGGCTGTCTGGGGAGAAGTCGATGCAGGTGTGTTGGGAGAGGGTTGAGAACTGCCCTGTGTTGACTGTGGTGGGGATTGCTGAGCCTGCCGATTCTCCTGCCGTTGGGCGAGTTTTCTCTGTGCGCCTTGGATAATCCGCTGCCCTTGCACATCCAACTGATGTACCGCTTCGCGGGAAACGGTGGAAACACTGTCCGTAATCTTATCAGCGGCATATTCCTCACTGTTACTCTCCGAAGAATATACGCTATGCTCCGCCTTATCCTTGGCCTTAACATAGACATCCTTCATCCGCTGTCCAGCCAGTGTGCTACGGTCAACCGCCTTTATGGTCCCCGACACCACATCTCTGGTTTTGATATCAGGCATGGAAATCTACCTGACCCTTTGCAAACAAGCCCTCACCGGGTTTGGTGGTAATCAGCTTATACAACTCTGTGTCTGCGGGGAATCGATTGACGAAAGGCACCAGCGCATTGCCGTATCGCATCAGACCGCAGCCTGCCTCCGCACCGTTGACATAGCTCATCTGCTCCGGGGAAATATTCAGCAGCCGGGACAGTCGCTCCTGATCGGATTCCGCCTGATTCAGCATGACAACAAATTCGGAGTTGGATACCATGGTGCTGGCCTGCACGGAATCCAGCATGTATTCCACATTTTGGGTGATAGCACAGGGGGCTGCATTCCGCTTACGGAACTGACGCCATGCGGAGGTGAAGAAGTTGCCGCTGTATTCATTCTCATAGGCGATGTGAAATTCATCCACGAAAATGTGGGTTTTCTTCCCGTGCGCCCAGTTGTAGTTGACCCGGTTGATCATGGCATCAGTGATGGTGACGAACCCCGGCTGCTTCAGCTCCTCACCCAAATCGTGGATGTCATAGGACTGAATACGGTTTTTGGTATCCACATTGGTTTCATGGGCGAAGATATTCAGAGAGCCGGAGGTATACAGCTCCATGGTAAGGGCCAGATCCCGTGCTTCCTGTTCCGGCTGCTCCAGCAGCTTTTCCCGCAGGGTACAGAGGGTTGGGACTTTGCCGGTCTTTTTCTGATCCTGAAGTACCAGCGCCACACAGCGGTCAATGATGGACTTGTGGTGTGCCCGGATACCGTCAGGGTCGATCTGCTTCAAAAGGGACATGATAAACTGGGATTTGAACGCCACCGGGCTTCCTTCACCGTAGCCCTCCTCCATGGCCATGGCGTTGAGCCAGTCAGAGCCGCCCACCGCAAAGCACATGACGGCACCGCCCAACGCCTTGACCAAGGGCGTGTATTCACCTTCCGGGTCCAAGATGATAATGTCATCATCTGTGGACAGGGCTATGGCAATAATCAGCAGTTTCGCAAAAAAGGACTTGCCGGAACCGGGAATACCAAGCAGCATCATGGACTGGTTCAAAAGATTATTCATGTTACAAAGAATCAGGTTGTGGGAAATGGCATTTTCACCGAAATAGATGCCACCCGGTTCCTGGATCTCCTGAACCTTAAAGGGCATGAATACAGCAAGACTTTCTGTGGTCAGGGTGCGGAAAGTATCGATTTTCCGGGTGCCAATAGGCAAAGCTGTGTTTAGACCGTCGAGCTGCTGATACCGCAGCACCGCCATCTGGCACATATGGTCTGCCGCAACCTTTAGCAGCGCGTCGGTGTCAGCATCCAGTTCCGCCTTACTATCCGCAAAATGGACGATGGTCAGCACGGACAGAAGCATCCGCTGGTCACGGGAGGTCAAATCGGCCATATATTCCTTGGTTTCCCTCCGCTGCTGTTCCATGTCATAGGGAACGATAGCAGAGAAATTATTGTTGGCATTCTGCCTGCGCTGCCAGTTGGTGATATTAGTTTCAACTCCCAGCATCTTCCGCTCCACCTCACGGACGGCTTCATCGGTGGCAACAGGGATGATGTCAATGGACAGCATCATGCTCCGGCTCTGGTCGGTCAGTTTGGTGACAAGCTGATCGGAAATGAAGGACGCATAATCCTTGAGGTAAATCACTCTTGCGTACTTGTCGCCCAGCATCAGGTAGTCGCTGTGCTTCTCAATGGAATCCGGGCATATATAATCACGGAAGTCATGACCCTTTCGCATCATGTCCTGGGCATCGAATCGGAAATATACTTCTTCACCGCTACGGTAGAAATCATGAAGCACACGGAGCTTTTCTGTTGCATCCATTTCCGTGACCTTGGCTCCCAGAGCGGCAAAACGGGCGGTCAGCTCTG
>JBJDYN010000074.1:0-17967 GCA_051867395.1 Faecousia sp.
AAGGCATGGGCGCTGCCGCGCCAGTGGAACCATCGTAAGATAAACGATCATTTATCGAAAGAACTCCACACTCCACACTCCACACTCCTAACTCCACACTCCACACTCCACTCCTCACTGCTGCGCCAAACTTCTGTACCGCTCAATAAACACTTTGCTCTGCTTCAGGCTGTCCACGCCGCTGGCAAGCTTCAGCCGTAGGGTGGGTTCCTTGGCGTTGGGCAGGAAGGTCACCCGGAGCTTGTAGTCTGGGTCATTGCACAGGGCGCCTACCGTGTTCAGGTCCAGCTTGGCCAGGGTGAACAGCACGTCCCCGGCCTTCTGGCGGATATCCTTGATGCCCGCTTCTCTTGCGTGGGCGCGGAGCAGGGCAATGTCGATGAGGTTCAGCACGCCCTTGGGCGGCTCGCCGTAGCGGTCCACGATCTCGTCCAGCAGGTCGTCGGCGTCCTCCTGAGTGCGGATGGCCGCCATCCGGCGGTACAGGTCCATCCGCTCCTCCCCACGGGACACATAATCCTTGTCTACGTTGGCGGTGACGTTCAGGTCGGCGGTGCACTCCGGCGCCTTGGGCGCTTCGCCCCGCTCCTCCAGCACGGCCTCGTCCAGCAGCTTCAGATACATGTCGTAGCCCACGCTGGACATGTGGCCGGACTGCTCCGCACCCAGCAGATTGCCCGCGCCCCGGATCTCCAGGTCCCGCATGGCAATCTTGAAGCCGGAGCCAAATTCCGCGAAATCCCGGATGGCGGACAGCCGCTTCTCCGCGATCTCCGTCAGGTTCTTGTCCGGGCGGTAGGTGAAGTAGGCGTAGGCGTGGCGGGTGGAGCGGCCCACACGGCCCCGGAGCTGATGGAGCTGAGACAGGCCGAACCGGTCCGCGTTTTCAATAATCAGGGTGTTGGCGTTGGGAATGTCCAGGCCGGTCTCGATGATGGTGGTGCACACCAGCACCTGGATCTCCCCCTCGGTCATGGCCTGCATCACGTCGCTGAGGGCATCCTCGCCCATCTGCCCGTGGGCCACGCCGACGGTGATGCCGGGGATTCGCTTCAGCAGGGCCGAGGCGCACTGGTCGATGGTCTCGGTGCGGTTGTGCAGGTAGAACACCTGGCCGCCCCGCTCCACCTCCCGGCGGATGGCGTCGTCAATCACCGCGTCGTTGTGCTCCATGACGAAGGTTTGCACCGGGTAACGGTCAGAGGGGGGCTCTTCGATGGTGGACATGTCCCGCAGGCCGGACAGCGCCATGTTCAGGGTTCTCGGGATGGGGGTGGCGGAGAGGGTCAGCACGTCCACGCCCTTGGACATCTCCTTCAAGCGCTCCTTGTGGCTGACGCCGAAGCGCTGCTCCTCGTCGATAATCAGCAGCCCCAGGTCCTTGAACTGGACGCTCTTTTGCAGCAGCTTGTGGGTGCCGATGATCAGATCCACATTGCCGGAGCGCAGGTTCATGAGGGTTCGCTGCTGCATCTTTGTGGTGCGGAACCGGCTCAGCACGTCGATGTTCACCGGGAAGCCCCGGAACCGGGCCACGGCGGTCTGGTAGTGCTGCTGGGCCAGCACGGTGGTGGGCACCAGGATGGCCGCCTGCTTGCCGTCCATGACGGCCTTCATGATGGCCCGCAGGGCAACCTCCGTCTTGCCGAAGCCCACGTCGCCGCAGAGCAGCCGGTCCATGGGGGTGGGGGACTCCATATCGTGCTTGATGTCCGCGATGCAGCGCAGCTGGTCGTCGGTCTCGGGGTAGGGGAAGTTGTCCTCGAATTCCTTCTGCCAGGGGGTGTCGGCGGAGAAGGCAAAGCCGGGCTGCCGCTTCCGGGCGGCATAGAGCTGGATCAGCTCTCCGGCCATATCCTTGGCGGCCTTCCGGGCCTTGGCCTTGGTCTTCTGCCAGGCGTCGGAGCCGATTTTGTTCAGCTTGACATTGGCGTCCTCTCCGCCGCCCCCGATGTATTTGCTCACCAGATCCAGCTGGGTGGCGGGGACGAACAGGGTGTCGCTGCCCTGGTAGGCGATCTTGATATAGTCCTTTACCGCCCCGTCCACCTTCAGCTGCTCCATGGCTACAAAGCGGCCGATGCCGTAGTTCTCGTGAACCACCAGATCGCCGGGGGTCAGGTCGGTGAAGGAGTTCAGCTTCTGCCGGTTGGTGGCGGTGGTTTTCTTGGCGGCTTTCCGCTTCGGCTCGCTGCGGGCTATGAGCTGACCCTCGGAGAGAATGGCAATCTTCGACAGGGGGTACTCCATGCCGCAGGGCAGGGCTCCGTCGGACAGCAGAATCTGCCCGGGCTTCGGCAGGGTGGTCAGGGGGATGCACAGGAAGGCGGACACCCCTTTTTCCCGGAGCATCTGCTGGAGCATCTCCGCCCGGTGCCGGGAGCCACAGAGCACCAGGGAGCCAAATTCCATTTTCTGGTAATGGTTCAGGTCCGACACGGCGGTGTCCAGGCTGCCGCCGTAGCCGGGGAGCTGCTTGGCGGTCATGGGGTACAGCTGCCTGGGCGGGCAGTCCTCGGGATAGGCGGTGCCGCCGAAGGCATCGAAGTACACGGCGGTTTTTCCCCGGAGGGCGTGGCAGAAGTCCTCCCACTGGCACACGAAGTCGCACAGCTCTCCCGCCACCAGACCGCTGCCCAGCAGGCTGTCCAGCTGCATGCCCATTTCCTCGGTTCGGGAGCGGGCGGTGCGGTGGAGATTGCTGTGGTCGCAGATCACCACCAGGGCATTGTCCGGCAGGTAGTCCATGGCGGTGGCCATTTCGGGATAGATCAGGGCCATGTACCGGTCTGAGGCGGGGTTGGACATGCCGTTTTCGTATTTTTCCAGGTCCTTTGTCAGGGTGGACACCAGGGCTTCGTTGACGTTTTTCCGCCGCTTCTGCCGGGAAATCAGGCTGGACAGGTCCTTGCACAGACCCGCCACGCCCTTGCGGTGCAGGCCGGGCTGGGTCTCCGCCACGGGCAGAATGGTGACGCAGTCGATATTTTCATTGCGCCGCTGGGTGCTGGGGTCGAAATAGCCCATGGTGTCCAGCTCGTCACCGAAGAATTCCGCCCGGATGGGGGCGTCGGCAGCAGGGGAGTAGATGTCCACAATGCCGCCGCGCACGGCGAACTGTCCGCTGCCCTCCACCATGCCGCACCGGCTGTAGCCTGCGGCGGTGAGGCTCTGGATCAGGCTGTCCAGGGGATATTCCTTGCCCACCTCCAGGGAGAAGGCGGTTTTCAGCAGCACGTCCTTCGGCATGGTGCGCTGGCTCAGGGACTCCCAGGTCAAGATCTGGAGCCCGGTATTCCCGGAAGCCAGGTCATACAGCTGCCGCAGCCGCTTCTGCTCCCAGGCCCGGGACACCACGGCGGCATCGTAGAAGGTAAACTCCCGCCCGGGCAGGATGGGGGCCGTTTCCCCCAGGAAGTCCTTCAGTTCCTCCTGGAGCCGCCGGGCGGCCATATCGTCCTGGCACAGCACCACCAGGGGGCGGTCCAGATCCCGGCGCAGGCCCGCGATCATATGGCTGCGGTTGATCTGGCCGATGCCGGTGACGGCGACGGTTTGCCCCTCGGTCAATGCCTGGGTCATGGCAATATATTCAGGGATGGTCTTCAGCAAAGACAGAAGCTCTTCCATAACTTACCTCACAACGTGGCAAAGCGGAAAGAGGGCAGAAGCCCCCTTTCCGTGCTTTTTCGACAATATACGTTTTTGTGACGATTCAGTGGTGGCAGAGAGTTTCGCGTAAATGATCGTTTATGCGCATACCCACTGTAGGGGAGGGTCATTGACCCTCCCACTTGGTAACGGAACAGAGTGTGAAATAGTTTGCTGCCAGTGCTGGTTTTCACAAAAAGCTACAGATTTGACCGCTCAAAAACTTTCAGCTGGCGGGAGGGTCAATGACCCTCCCCTACAGTGGGTGCTGTGCTAAACGATCATTTATATGATAATTTATGGCACGACTGAATAGTTACCAATTTTCCATTTTCCCGTTATACCGGTTGGCGGCTTCGGGAACGCCGTGGTCGATGATGGCCAGCGCTGCGGCGCCGGCGTTTTTCAATGCGGGGGCCAGGGCCTTTTCTTCAATTGCGGAGAAGGAGGACAGCACCCAGTCCGCCAGATCGTAGTCCGGGGACGGTTTCGCGCCTACGCCGATCTTGACCCGGGGGAACTCCTGGCTGCCCAGCTCCTGGATGATGGACTTGATGCCGTTGTGCCCCCCCGCGGAGCCCTCGGCACGGACCCGCAGCCGTCCCGGCGCCAGGGAGATGTCGTCGAACATGACGATGATCCGCTGAGGCGGGATGTTAAAGTAGGCGGACAGCTGCAGCACGGACCGGCCCGACAGGTTCATATAGGTTTGGGGCTTCAGGAGGAACAGCTTCTTGCCGTTATAGCTCACCTGGGTGTACAGGCCCTGGAATTTGAGCTTGTCCACCTTGCAGTTTAAGCTTTCCGCAAGAAGATCCAGGGCCCGGAAGCCGCAGTTGTGTCGGGAGCGCTCGTACTCCCTGCCGGGGTTGCCAAGGCCGACGATGAGCCAGCTTTCGGATTTATTGAACATTTAGAACAGGTCGGCGATGGAGGTAGCCCCGTGGATGTGCTCGATGGCACGGGCGAAGACGGGAGCCACGTCCAGGAACTTGCACTTGCCGCTTGCGGTATTGCCAACCTCGGGAATGGTGTTCAGGAAGACCATTTCCTTGATGGGGCTGGCTTCGAGACGCTCGTAAGCGGGGCCGGACAGCACGCCGTGGGTGGCGCAGGCGTAGACCTCTTTCGCGCCGCCGATCTCCACCAGAGCCTTGGCAGCGTTGCACAGGGAACCGGCGGTGTCCACCATGTCGTCGTACAGGATGCAGGTCTTGCCCTTGACATCGCCGATGATGTTCATGACCTCGGAGACATTGGCCTTGGGACGGCGCTTGTCCACGATGGCCAGGCCCATGTGGACCTTGGCGGCGAAGTTCCGGGCGCGGCCCACGGAGCCCACGTCGGGGGAGACCACCACGAAATTATCGTGATTGAACTTGTCCTCGGGGAACTTGTTCATGAAGTAGTCCACAAAGGTGACGTTGCCCAGCAGGTGATCCAGGGGGATGTCGAAGAAGCCCTGAATCTGGGAAGCGTGGAGATCCATGGTCAGAATGCGGTCGGCGCCGGCGGCAGTGAGCATGTTCGCCACCAGCTTGGCGGAGATGGGGTCACGGGACTTGGCCTTGCGGTCCTGACGGGCGTAGCCGAAGTAGGGGATCACAGCGGTGATCCGGCCAGCGGAGGCCCGGCGGCAGGCGTCGATCATGACCAGCAGCTCCATGAGATGGTCGTTGACGGGTTTGCAGGTGGACTGGACCAGGAACACGTCTGCTCCACGGACAGTCTCTTCCAGAGAAACAGAGGCTTCGCCGTCGGCAAAGTGCTTCACAACAGCCTTGCCCATGGGCACGCCCAGTTCCTTGCAGATGGTTTCCGCAAATTGAGGATTGGAATTACCGGAAAAAACCTGAATTTTTTCACCGTACGCAATCATCGAATGAATACCTCGCTTTATTTTTTATTTTAGATTTATGTGGTTTGTGAATCTGTTTTTGAAAGGGAAAGCGAAATTACGCTGTTATTATAGCATTGTGGACCACAGAAATGCAACTGTCAGAAAGGGGAAATAACGCCGAAAAAAAGGGAAAAAATTTGACATTATCTGGCAAAGAAAACAGTTTTTGTCCCGAAAGCGAAAAACGAAATTTTGTTTGCAAAAAAAGCTTGTAGGTTTTTTCAAACTGTGATATACTAAGGAAACCAACGAAAAAAGCGGCGATTTCGGCGAAGCGGAGCGTTATCCTGCGATCCTTTGCGATGTCGGCAAATTACGATAAATGATCGTTTACGTCTGCACCTCCGTAGGGGCCGATGCCCACATCGGCCCTTGCACAGTGTACCGAATTCGCCGCGGTCTGGTTCAGGAAATTAGGTTATCCCTGCGGGCCGATGTGGGCATCGGCCCCTACGATGGGGGCATAAGGGAACGATAGATATTGCTATAAACGATCATTTACCACAGCACTGCACCTACGGTCGAGGGGCCCAAAGGATGTTCGTCTACCACCCAAAGTGCGTAACGCATTCGCCGCGGGCCTTGCCCGCTAAACGATCATTTGCAAAATAGAATCGCTCAGTCAGGAATTCAGCCAAATGCGGTCACGAGAAACAGGAGAGGAATCATGAACGACAAAATCATCATTCAGGGCGCACGGGAGAACAACCTGAAAAATGTGAATCTGACCATTCCCAGAGATTCTCTGGTGGTCTTCACCGGCCTGTCCGGCTCCGGCAAGTCCAGCCTGGCCTTCGACACCATCTATGCCGAGGGCCAGCGGCGGTATGTGGAGAGCCTGAGCTCCTATGCCCGGCAGTTCCTGGGCCAGATGGACAAGCCAGATGTGGATTCCATAGACGGCCTGTCTCCCGCCATTTCCATCGACCAGAAGACTACCTCCAAAAATCCCCGCTCCACCGTGGGCACGGTGACGGAGATTTACGACTACCTGCGCCTGCTGTGGGCTCGGGTGGGCATTCCCCACTGCCCCAAGTGCGGCAAGGAGATTCGCCGCCAGACCATCGACCAGATCGTGGACCGGGTGGAGTCCCTGGGGGAGGGAACAAGGTTTTTGGTCCTGTCTCCCGTGATCCGGGGCAAGAAGGGCGAACATAAGAAGGTCTTCGAGGACGCCCAGAAGTCCGGCTTCGCCCGGGTCCGGGTGGACGGCATCCTGTACGACCTGACGGAAGAAATCAAGTGCGAGAAGAACAAGAAGCACAACATCGATCTGGTTGTGGACCGCCTGGTGCTGAAGGAGGGTCTGCGCCGCCGTCTGACGGACTCCATCGAGACAGCCTGCAGCCATTCCGGGGGGCTGGTCACCATCGAGCTGCCCAGTACCCAGGAGGAGCTGAGCTTTTCTCAGAACTACGCCTGCGAGGACTGCGGCATCAGCCTGACAGAGCTGGAGCCCAGAATGTTCTCCTTCAATAACCCCAGCGGCGCCTGCCCCAGCTGTACCGGCCTGGGCTTCCGGCTGGTGGCGGACCCGGATCTGGTGATCCCGGATAAGAGCAAGTCCATTTTCGACGGCGCCATCCAGGCCTCCGGCTGGCAGAGCGCCCGGACGGACTCCATCTTCCGCATGTACTTCGAGGCCCTGGCCCAGAAGTACCACTTCTCCCTGACCGCTCCGGTGAAGGAGCTGCCCGAGGATGTGATGGACGTGATCCTCTACGGCACCAAGGGGGAGAAGCTGCGCATGACCTACAACCGGGGCAACGGCATGGGGGTCCTGGAGCAGCCCTTCGAGGGCATTATGAACAACATCACCCGGCGCTACCGGGAGACCCAGTCCGACTCCGTCCGGAAGGAGCTGGAGGAGTGTATGACCACCGCCCCCTGTCCCCAGTGCGGCGGGGACCGGCTTTCGGACATTGCCCGGGCCGTCACTGTGGGGGGCATCGGCATTATGGATTTCTGCCGCATGAGCGTCCGGGACGAGCTGCAATTTATGCGGGAGCTGCGCCTGGAGGGCAATATGGCGTTGGTTGCCGAGCAGATCGTGAAGGAGATCACCTCCCGGCTGCAATTTTTGATGGACGTGGGCCTGGGCTATCTGACCCTTTCCCGGTCTGCCGGAACCCTCTCCGGCGGCGAGAGCCAGCGCATCCGGCTGGCGACGCAAATCGGCTCCTCCCTGATGGGGGTGCTGTATATCCTGGACGAACCCTCCATCGGCCTGCACCAGCGGGACAACGATAAGCTGCTGGGTACCTTGAAGCACCTGCGGGATCTGGGCAACACCCTGATTGTGGTGGAGCACGACGAGGACACTATGCGCTCCGCGGACTACATCGTGGACGTGGGCCCCGGCGCAGGCAGCCACGGCGGCGAGATCGTGGCGGCGGGAACGCTGGAGGATATTATTGCCTGTCCCCGATCCGTTACCGGTCAGTATCTGTCGGGGGTGAAGAAGATCCCTGTGCCCTCCATGAGACGGCAGGGCAATGGCAAGGTGCTTTCCATCCGGGGGGCCAGGGAGAACAACCTGAAGGACGTGGACGTGGATATCCCCCTGGGAACCTTCGCCTGCGTCACCGGCGTGTCCGGCTCCGGCAAGTCCAGCCTGGTGAACGAGGTGCTGAACAAGACTCTGCTTGGCAGCCTGAACCACGCCCGGACCCATCCCGGGGCCTGCCGCTGCATCGAGGGCATCGAGCAGCTGGACAAGGTCATCGACATCGACCAGAGCCCCATTGGCCGTACCCCCCGTTCCAACCCGGCCACCTACACGGGGCTGTTCAACGACATCCGGGACCTGTTCGCCTCCACCAATGACGCCAAGATGCGGGGCTACGGCCCGGGCCGGTTCTCCTTCAACGTCAAGGGCGGCAGGTGCGAGGCCTGCAGCGGCGACGGCCTGGTGAAAATCGAGATGCACTTTCTGGCGGATGTGTACGTTCCCTGCGAGGTCTGCCACGGGGCCCGGTACAACCGGGAGACCCTGGAGGTCCAGTACAAGGGCAAGAACATCGCCCAGGTGCTGGACATGACGGCGGAGGAAGCGGTGGACTTCTTTGAGAACCTGCCCAAGATCCGCCGGAAGGCCCAGACCCTGGTGGAGGTAGGCCTGGGCTATGTGAAGCTGGGCCAGTCCAGCACCACATTGTCCGGCGGCGAAGCCCAGCGGGTGAAGCTGGCCACGGAGCTGGCGAGAGTCTCCACGGGCAAGACCATCTATATTCTGGATGAGCCCACCACGGGCCTTCATTCGGCGGATGTCCACAAGCTCATCGAGGTGCTGCAGCGGCTGGTGGATGCGGGCAACACAGTGCTGGTCATCGAGCACAATCTGGACGTCATCAAAACGGCGGACTACCTGATCGATCTCGGCCCCGAAGGCGGCGACGGCGGCGGCTACGTGGTAGCCACCGGCACCCCAGAGGAGGTTGCGAAGGTCCCGGAAAGCTACACGGGGCAGTATCTGAAGCCGTACCTGGAGCAGTGAGGAGTTAGGAGTTAGGAGTGTGGAGTGTGGAGTTGTGGTATTTCCTTCGGAAATGCTAACGATTCCATCGTGCTACAATTACTCCCGTAAATGATCGTTTATCGCAGCACCCACTGTAGGGGAGGGTCATTGACCCTCCCGCCGACTGAAAGTTTTTGAGCTGTCAAACCTGTCGCTTTTTGTGAAAACCAGCACTGGAAGCAACCTATTTCACGCTCTGTTTCGTTACGTAGCGGGAGGGTCAATGACCCTCCCCTACAGTGGGTATACACATAAACGATCATTTACGATACCAACTCCACACTCCACACTAAAAAAAGAATCCCTGCCCGATGGTCAGGCAGGGAAGCGTGATTACAGTTCTTTTTCGTAAGCGCTGAGGGGCAGGCATTCCGATAGCTCGGTCAACGTGTGATCCCAGCCTCCGGTGTAGTCGAAGGGGTGAACCGGGGTCCGCAGCAGGCCGTCGGTGTTCTGGCGGATGGCCAGGGTCAGGGTGATCCGGGTGCCTTTTCTGTCAGGCTGGTCCACCAGTACCGTCCCTCCGTGATTGGCGGCGGCGGTGCGGATCAGCACCATGCCCAGGCCGATGCCGTAGCGGCTGTCCTCAATGCCGGGCTGCCGCAGATACCGGGAGAACAGGTTCCCCATCACGCCGTCCGCGATGCAGTAGCCGCTGTCCTGGATGCTCAGCCGCAGCGTCCGGCCCCGGCGGGTCAGGCTTGCGGTGATGCTGCCGCCCTTTGGGGTGAATTTCAGGGCGTTGGACAGGACGTTCAGCACGGCCCGCTCCAGCTGGTCCCGGTCCGCCAGGCTGTAGACCGTTTCGGACAGCCCCTGATAGGTCAGGGAAATTCCGGTCTGCGCCACCATGGCCCTGGCCTTTTCGAAGATTTCGGCGAAGATGCTGTCCATGTCCCGGACCTCCTGCCGGGAGACGGCGGAAGCGCCCGCGTCGGACATGTTTCCCACGATCCGCAGCAGCTGGTGCAGCCCCCGGCTCAGAATGGCTGCCGGTTCCCGATGGTCGGGATTCTCCGGGGTCAGATCCTTCAGGGCGTTCATGGCGCTCTGCAGGGGCTTGCGCAGCTCCCTTGCCGCCAGGGCCAGGGCCTGCAGCTCCGGGTCGTCGGACGCCTGATCCAGCAGGAACAGGTCGCTGTCCGCCATCCGGCAGACGGTGGCGCCGAACGTTCTGGAAAAAATAGACAGCTGCAGATACAGGCAGCCTCCCTGGAAGGCCTCGTATTCCTCCCCGCCGGTGCGCAGAAGGGAGCGGATATCCGTGCCCGGTGTCAGCAGCAGGCTTTCGGCGGCCTGATTGACTTCAGTGATCTGGTTGTCCTTCACCCGGAACCCGGGGCGGAGGATCATATGCAGCATTGCGGAATTCTCTTTTTGCTTCTCCATGGCGGGCCTCCTCAGCTTCTAGCATGCGCAGATCGGGGGGAAACTTTCCCGGCGGGTTTCGACAGATATCTCTATTGTACCGGGAATCCACAAAAATAGCAAGACCAATTTACGGCGGAAGGTGAGAAAATGGGAACGGAATCCATTCACAAGGAGCACAGAAAACGACTGAAGAAGCGGTTTCTGGACAATGGCCTGGATGATTTCACGGACATTCAGGCCCTGGAGCTGCTGCTGTTCTATGCCATTCCCCGGCGGGACACCAATGTCATTGCCCATGCGTTGCTGGAGCGGTTCGGCAGCCTGTCCCAGGTGCTGGAGGCCGACGCGGCGGACCTGAAGAAGGTCAACGGAATCGGCGAGGAAGCCGCCCTGCTCCTGACCCTGATGCCCCAGCTGGCCCGGTTCTATCAGGTGGACAGTGCCAAGCGGGTGAAATGTCTGACCAGTCTGGAGGACTGCGGGCGGTATCTGCTGCCCTACTTCTTCGGCAGGGACACGGAGACGGTGTTCCTGCTGTGTCTGGACGCCAAATGCAAGGTGCTGTGCTGCAAGGAAGTGGGTATGGGCAGCGTCAACGCTGCCAGCATTTCCGTCAGGAGAATTGTGGAGACCGCCCTGGCTGCCAATGCCACGGCGGTGGTGCTGGCCCACAACCATCCCAGCGGCATGGCCCTGCCCTCCGATGAGGATGTGCTGACCACCCGCCGGGTGGCCATGGCGTTAAGCGCGGTGGAGATCCGGCTGGTGGATCACATTGTGGTAGCCGACGATGACTATGTCTCCATGTCCCAGTCCGGCTACCGCTTCGACGAGTGCCTGCTTGTTTAGCGGTACGATGCGCAGCGGAATCTTTGCGATAAATGATCGTTCATTGCAGTAAAACACGCAAAAGGCCTGTGCGTAGGGGGCGGCATCCCTGACGCCCCTTTTGCATGCAGTACCGTCATCAGGGGCGTCAAGGATGCCGCCCCCTACGAACTGTAAACGATCATTTACAATACCAATTCCAAACTCCAAATTCCACACTCCACACTCTTTTCACCCTCAAAAATACCACACGGAGGAACATGGATGGACAAATTCAAGCTTGTATCGGAATACCGCCCTTCCGGTGACCAGCCGGAGGCCATTGAAGGTTTGGTCAACGGTGTGAACTGGGGCCTGCGGGAGCAGACCCTGCTGGGCGTCACCGGCTCCGGCAAGACCTTCACCATGGCTTCAGTCATCGAGAAGCTGAACCGCCCCACCCTGGTGCTGGCCCACAACAAGACCCTGGCGGCCCAGCTGTGCAGCGAGTTTCGGGAGTTCTTCCCGGACAACGCGGTGGAGTATTTCATCAGCTATTACGATTACTACCAGCCGGAGGCCTATATCGCCCATACCGACACCTATATCGAGAAGGACGCCTCCGTCAACGAGGAGATCGACCGCCTGCGTCACAGCGCCACCTCCGCCCTGTTCGAGCGGCGGGATGTGATTGTGGTGTCCTCGGTGAGCTGTCTGTACGGTCTGGGCGACCCCATCGACTACAAGAGTATGGTCATCTCCCTGCGGGTAGGCCAGGAGCATCCCCTGGAGGACGTGCTGCGGAAGTTGACGGAGATCCGCTACGAGCGCAACGACCTGGACTTCTCCCGGAACAAGTTCCGCCTGCGGGGGGACACTTTGGAAATCTACCCCGCCTATTGGTCCGGCAAGGCCATAAGGGTGGAGTTTTTCGGAGACGAGGTGGACCGGATCAGCGAGATCAACGCCGTGTCCGGCATGGCGGAGCGGTATCTGGACCATGTGGCCATCTACCCCGCCAGCCACTATGTGGCATCCAAAGAAAAGCTCCAGCGGGCCATGCTGGAGATCCAGCGGGAGTGTGACGACCAGGTGGCCTTCTTCCGGGCTCATGATAAGCTCATTGAGGCCCAGCGCATCGCCCAGCGGA
Organism: Faecousia sp.; assembly: GCA_051867395.1. Taxonomy (GTDB): domain Bacteria; phylum Bacillota; class Clostridia; order Oscillospirales; family Oscillospiraceae; genus Faecousia. The sequence continues at coordinate 12,397 of JBJDYN010000074.1, forward strand.
CGGCCTACGATCTGGAAATGCTGACGGAGATCGGCTTCTGCAACGGCATCGAGAATTACTCCCGGGTCATCCAGGGCCGGGCTCCCGGCACGCCGCCCACTACGCTGCTGGACTACTTCCCGGAGGATTTCCTCATGTTCATCGACGAGAGCCATGTGACCTTGCCCCAGTGCCGGGCCATGTACGCCGGTGACCGGAGCCGGAAGGACGCTCTGGTGAACTACGGCTTCCGGCTGCCCTCGGCCTACGACAACCGGCCCCTGAACTTCACGGAGTTTGACCAGAAGATCAACCAGGTGATTTACGTCTCCGCCACCCCGGGAGAGTACGAGCGTACCCGGTCCGGCCAGATCGTGGAGCAGGTCATCCGTCCCACGGGTCTGCTGGACCCGGTGGTGGAGGTCCGGCCCATTGAGGGGCAGATCGACGACCTGATCGGCGAGATCAACGCCCGCTCCGCCAGGAATGAGCGGGTGCTGGTGACCACCCTGACCAAGAAGATGGCGGAGGATCTGACGGTGTACCTGCAAAAGGCGGGGATCAAGGTTCGCTACATGCACTCGGACATCGGAGCCATGGAGCGGATGGAGATCATCCGGGACCTGCGGATGGCGAAATTCGACGTGCTGGTGGGCATCAACCTGCTGCGGGAAGGCCTGGATCTGCCGGAGGTGAGCCTGGTGGCCATTCTGGACGCGGATAAGGAAGGGTTCCTGCGCAGCGAGACCAGCCTGATCCAGACCATCGGCCGTGCCGCCCGGAACGCCGAGGGCAGGGTCATCATGTATGCCGACACGGTGACGCCCTCCATGCGCGCTGCCCTGGACGAGACGGCCCGCCGCCGGGATATTCAGGACGCCTACAACAAGGCCCACGGCATCGTGCCCAAGACGGTCATCAAGTCCGTCCGTGACCTGATTGAAATTTCCTCTCCCACCGCCGAACGCAAGGGCCGCAGCGGCATCAAGATGACCAAGGCGGAGAAGGAGAAGGAGATTGCCCGTCTGGAAAAGCAGATGAAAGAAGCCGCCCGGATGATGGAATACGAATACGCCGCAGTTCTGCGGGACCAGATTATCGAACTGCGGGGGAAAGCGTAGTTTGGAATGTGGAGTGAGGAGTGTGGAGTGTGGAGTTAAGGTGTCCCTTCGGGACAATTGAAATTTTGGGGTGAGACAGTAAAGAATCGCTTCCATTCCGTAGGGGGCGGCATCCCTGACGCCCCTTTTGACGGCACTGCATGCGAAAGGGGCGTCAAGGATGCCGCCCCCTACGCTAAGCTGACGAAGATAAGGATATTTTTTCATCATCCACGAAGTGGATACCATAACTCCACACTCCACACTCCACACTCCTCACTCCTCACTCCACACTCCTCACTCCACACTCCACACTCCACACTCCTAACTCCTAACTCAAAAAAGCTGTGCGCCGGGATTTCCCGGCGCACGGTTTTTTTGAAGTTTAGTTGGGCACATTGCCCCGGAGGTTGACATCCAGAATGGCGGCGCAGTCGAACATGCCGGTGAACCAGCTGGAGTTGTAGGCCATGGAGTTGCCGGTGACCATCAGACGGTTCTGACGGACATAGGTAGACGTGACCTGGGTGGAGGGGGTGGAGCCGTTGGCCACGAAGTACCGGAAGCCGCTGGTGTACATCACGTTGAAGGCGTTGCCGGAGTAGTCGGTGATGTTGCTGCTCTGGGCGAAGACGAAGGTGTCCACCTCGCCGATGACAGAGGTGACCTGCTGAGTCCACTTCTGCAGGTCCGCGGAAATCTGGTTGGCGTTGAAGCCTGCGTAGTCGGAGTTGTCGTAGGTGTAGCAGGCGATGGTGTAGCCCTTGTCCCGCAGGGCCTGGACAATCTGTTTGGCCCCGGCCACCTGCTCGTCGTGGTAGGTCTGGCCCTTGGTGGCGATGTACTCGCTGTTGATGCGGTAGCCGAAGACACCCTGGGAACCGGTGGTTGCCAGGATGGCCCGGGCGCCCTGGTAGGAGAAGTCCGGATGCTCCGCGATGAAGCTTTCCAGAATGGGCACCAGATCGTAGTCGCCGATGAGGGTGGCGCCGGTGCTGTCGATGTACTGGGCCTTGATGTTGCCGCTGGAATCCAGCACCAGCTTGCTGGCAAAGCCCACGCCGCCGGCATCCGGCTCCGCGTCATTGTTGCTGTCCACCATGTAGAGCGGGTAGTTGACCAGGGTCTCGGTGAGCATGACGGGCTTCTTTCCTTCGGGCAGGTAGATGGACTTGGGCAGCATCACGTCGCCGTTAAGCTCGGTAAAGCTGTTAAAGTCCACCAGGACATAGCCGTTGGTGTACAGGTTGTTCAGGATCTTGCTGAACTCCGAGGTGGAGATGAAATTGCGGTTGTATTTGCCGCCCAGAGATTCATCCGCGAAAGCCCGGGCCGGGTCCGCCATCAGCACATGGAAGCTCAGATTGGGGATCATGGAGGGATCCTGATGCTCAATCAGCTGGTCCTTGATGGTGGAGTATTCGGATCGCTTGGCGGCCAGACTCGGATAGTTATTCAGATCGCCGTAGGATTCCAGCACGGAAATGGCTCCGGCATAGTCGTAACCGGCAGCCAGCTGGGCAGCCTCGTCCAGAATCCGCTGCTGCTCCGCCTGGGCCAGGTCCGCGGCGGACTGGGACTCGTCCAGGTGGCTCTGCTCGTTCTGCTTGTTGATCCGCTTCTCCTCAATCAGGTTGGAGACGGAGCCGATGACAAAGGTCAGCACCAGAATCAGGCATACGCAGGCGATGATGGGGGGCAGGTAAACCTCCTTGAAGATCTGGGCTTTGGTTTTCCTCCGGCGTCTGCGGGGGCTGCTGGGATCCTGGGGCTCCTCCGGCAGCTTTCCGGTCAGGGCCGGGGCAAAGTACAGGTCATAGAATTTGGTGAAGATGTTGGGACCGGCAGGCTTGCGTTCTTTCTTCGGGCGCTGCCTGGGCGCACGTTTGCGGGGGGGCGTGTCCTCCTGCTCGTCCACGGGCCCGTCTGCAAAATCCTCCGTCTGTGTTTCCTCGGGGTACTCTGTATTCATGTCCATTTCAACCTCCTCGGGCTGTTTGGCCTCCGGAAGGTCCGCTGTGCCATCAAATTCCTCAGTATTCCCGGAGAAATCCGGATCCTCCATCGGGTCATCATACTCTGTGTCTTCATCGGGATCCTCCCGGGCGTCCCGGCGGCTGCCCAGATTCAGAAAATCGTCCAGATCCATGTCCGGGTCGAAGTCGTCATTGTCATCTGCGTCCGGCTCAAAATCCGAGTCCTGCTCCATATCGTCCGGTTCCTGATCTTGCGTGTCCGCATCGCCCAGATCGATACCATCCAGATCCAGTCCGTCCAGGTCCAGCCCGTCCTCCGGGGCATCTTCGGATACGGTCTTCTCCGGCTGGGCGCTCAGTCCCAATTCCTCATCGGAGAATTCAGAAAGGTCAATATCGTCATCGTATTCTTCGGCATCCAAAAAAGCTTTGGGATCAAAGCCGTCTTCTTCTTCAAAATCGAATGCGCGGTCGAAATCGTTCTTACCCATTGTGCATCCCTACCTTTATGGTATAGTCAATGATATTCTATCATCGCCTGACCAAAAAAGCAAGAACAATTGGCGCGATTGCAAAAAATATCGAACGCTGTCGACCAAAGGAGTTAGGAGTGTGGAGTTTGAGAGTGGAGAGTTGAGAGCGAAGCGTGGAGCTGGGGAACTGCAAATGATCGTTTCTCTTCGAATGCAAAATGCTGAATGCAAAATGAAGGTATCCCCTCCGGGGATAAAATTAAAAAAAGGGTATCTGTTCGGTCGAACCTAAATATCTTGCTGTAAATGATCGTTTATGCGCATACCCACTGTAGGGGAGGGTCATTGACCCTCCCGCTTGGTAACGGAACAGAGTGTGAAATAGGTTGCTGCCAGTGCTGGTTTTCACAAAAAGCTACAGATTTGACCGCTCAAAAACTTTCAGCTGGCGGGAGGGTCAATGACCCTCCCCTACAGTGGGTGCTGTGCTAAACGATCATTTACAATGTTTAACTCCTCACTCCTCACTCCTAACTCCTCACTCCGCAGGCCTGCATTTTCCTTGCCAAAGCAGCGGCGCTGTGCTATTATGAGAGAAAAGGAGGTATGTTTTATGGAGAAAATCACAAGCTTTACCATCGACCATATCCGGCTCCAGCCCGGGCTGTACGTCTCCCGGAAGGACAAGGTGGGCGCGGAGACCGTCACCACCTTCGACCTGCGGTTGACCAAGCCCAACGCTGAGCCGGTGATGAATACGGCGGAGGTTCACACCATTGAGCATCTGGCGGCGACTTACCTGCGCAACGACCCTCAGTGGAAGGACAAGGTGCTGTACTTCGGCCCCATGGGCTGCCGGACGGGGTTCTACCTGCTTCTGGCGGGAGACTACACGTCGAAAGAGATCGTTCCGCTGGTGCGGGATTGCTTCCGGTTCATCCGGGATTTCCGGGGTGAGGTTCCCGGGGCCAGCGCCAGGGACTGCGGCAACTATCTGGACATGAACCTGCCTATGGCAAACTACTGGGGGGCAAAATACGCGGCCCTGCTGGAGACCATCGACGACAGCCGGCTGAACTACCCGGACTGAAGAAAAAATGGATGCTGTGAGCGTAATAAAGCGGCATCCTTGACGCCCCGTTTGCACGCAGTTCCGTCAAAAGGGGCGTCAGGGATGCCGCCCCCTACGAACTGTAAAACGGAAACAGGAGGAAACACAAATGACAAAACTTGGCATTATCGGCGCTATGCAGCAGGAGGTGGAGACCCTGCTGGGGGTGCTGGAAAACAAAAGCGCCCGGGTCAAGGCTGGGAGCACCTTCTATGAAGGCAATTTGGAGGGCCTCAGCGTGGTCATCGTCCAGTGCGGCGTGGGCAAGGTCAACGCGGCAGCGTGCGCCCAGATTCTGTGCGACTGCTATGGCGTGACCCATCTGGTGAATACGGGCATTGCCGGTTCCCTGTGCGCCGAGCTGGACATCGGCGATCTGGTGGTGAGCCGGGACGCCATGTACCATGATTTTGACTGCGTGCACTTCGGCTATCCCTATGGCAAGGTTCCCGGCATGGATGTGACCGCCTTCCCCGCCGACGAGACCCTGTTTGCCTATGCCTTTGCCGCGGCAGAAAGCGTCAATCCCGGCCACACCAAGGTGGGCAGAATCGCCAGCGGAGACCAGTTCGTGGCCGACAAGGAATTGAAAGACAAAATCATCGCGTGTACCCAGGGCCTGTGCACCGAGATGGAGGGCGCGGCCATTGCCCAGACGGCCTACCGCAACGGCGTCCCCTTCGTGATCCTGCGGGCCATCTCCGACAAGGCCGACGACAGCGCGGAAATGGACTATCCCACCTTTGAGCGCATCGCCGCCCACCGCTGCGCCCTGGTCACCCAGAGCCTGGCGAAACAGCTGAAGGAAGCGGAAGAAAGTTGAGAGTGGAGTTGGGGAACTGTAAATGATCGTTTAGCGTACCAAAGCCTTCCCCTCTGGGGCAATGTCATCAACTTAAGCATAATCAAATTCTCTTCAAATTCTGTGGATA
>JBJDYN010000075.1:0-17616 GCA_051867395.1 Faecousia sp.
CGAGGATGACTTCTCATCTTTTTTTGGTTCACATCATTTTAGCACATACAAATTTCCCGGAACCAATTTGAGGAGTAGTGCCGAATGCAAAAATGATGGTATCCCCTTCGGGGAGAATGAAAAAGAGGAGCGGTTATTGCCCTGACCCGCCCGGTCCTGCCGTAAATGATCGTTTAGCGTAGCAATGTTCGATGGGTTCTGCTGAAATGCGATGCGAATCAAAGGCTTCGCACTTATCGTAGGGGGCGGCATCCTTGACGCCCCTTTTGCATGCAATACCGTCACAAGGGGCGTCAGGGATGCCGCCCCCTACGAACATTAAACGATCCTTTACACGAAAGTCTATCCGTCACGGAACAGTTCCTTTTTTTCAATCATTTCCGAAGGAAATACCGCAACTCCACACTCCTAACTCCACACTCCACACTTTTTTTGCATTCCGCATTACCTCCGCAGCCCCTTGGGGTAGTGGTTTTTCAGCACACTTCCATCGCCCTTGCCCCAGCCAATCGAGTAGTCCCCAGCGCAGACCAGGCACCAGCCCTTCTGGTTTGATGGCACTACATCCCCGTGAAGATACGCCTTCATCTCCAGGGAATCCGGCCCGAAGCGCTGGACGCGTCCGCACTCCTTCAGCCACAGAGCCAGGGCGTGGGCGGGCTCAAAGCGGTCCTTCTTCACGATGCCAAGCTCCAGACCCGGCCGTAAAACCTTCAGCCGGTGAATTTCCGGCAGCTCCTCCGGCGCCCAGAACAACCCGGAACCAAAGGAGATTGCCTTGCCCTCCGGCAGGGAAATTCCCAGTTCCTTCCGGAAAGCCAGCCACTGCTTCGGCAGCTTTTCTCCTTCGGCGGAGGGGACATCCCGGGTTTCGCCCTCGTTTTTTCGCAGAACAGCGGCAAAATGGCCCTCCCCCAGCAGCTTGTGGGGCCACATCCGGAAACTGCCGTTCTCCCCCGGCTCGAACCAGGGCGCTTCCACCGTTTCCGGCTCGAATTCCGGGTGGGCCGCCAGAAAGGCCGCCACCGCTCCCTCGTCCTCCTCCGGGGCGAAGGTGCAGGTGGAGTACACCAGCCGTCCCCCCGGGCGCACCAGCCGGGCGGCGGAGTGCAGGATCTGTCCCTGGCGCTGGGCGCACGTCTGTACCGTCTCCGGACTCCAGTCTGCAACGGCAGCCTCCTCCTTGCGGAACATTCCCTCTCCGGAGCAGGGAGCGTCCACCAGCACCCGGTCAAAAAAGCCGCCGAACCGTTGGGCCAGGGCCTCCGGATGCTCGTTGGTCACCAGAGCATTGGGCACCGCCATCCGCTCGATGTTCCTGGCAAGGATCCTGGCCCGTTTGGGGTTGATCTCATTGCACAGCAGGAAGCCCTGTCCTCCCATGCGCCCGGCGATCTGGGTGGTCTTGCCGCCGGGAGCCGCACAGAGATCGCAGATCCGTTCCCCCGGCTGCGGATCCAGCAGGGCCACCGGGGCCATAGCACTGGCCTCCTGTAGATAATATACGCCCGCTTCATGGTAAACGTGCAGTCCGGGCCGGGAATCCGGGTCATAATAGTATCCCGCCCCCTCCCAGGGAACGCGTTCCCCCACGAAGGTCAACTGGGGCTGCGCCCCCTTCAGCGGGTTAAACCGCAGCGCCACCGCTCTGGGCCGCTCCAGGCTTTTCAAAAAGGCCGCATATTCGTCCCCCAGCTGGGTCTGCATCCGCTCCAAAAACGCCTCTGGCAGCATAAAAATGCCTCCTTGTCTGTCTTTTGCCGTCATTGTAGCATATCCGAAGCGGTTTTTCCACCGCAATCACAGTGCAGTGAAAAATTCCTTCCCCCGCTCTCGCCGCATAAACGCGTAAAAGCCGCTGTACAACCTGCACAGCGGCTTTTGAATCATATCAGAATTTCGTATTGTCGTTTTTGGCGTTAAACCCGCCCTCGAAGCCGATAATCAATCCGCCCACCTCGGCATAGTAGCTGCACAGGGCAGTGGTGGGTTCCAGAAGGAACTTCGTGTGTGGGAACTCCTCGAAGATGGCATTGCGCAGGGCGTAGGCAGCTTCCTCCGCGAAGCAGTGGGCCACCCGCAGTACCGCGCCATCGTAGAAGCCCCGTTCCTTGATCATATCTACCAGCGCCTGGGTTGCCTTCTTGGGGCCCCGGGGCTTATGAACCGGGATGATCTCGCCGCCCTCCGCGTCTCCTGCCACACGGATTCCCAGCATTCCTGCCAGCTTCGCCACCGCCAGGTTGACCCGTCCGTTGCGGGCCAGGTTGTTCATGGATTCCAGGCAGAACAGGGTGTGCAGATGGTTGTGGTAGTCCAGCACCTTCGCCTTGGTGGTCTCGAAGTCAACGCCATCGGTCTCGCACTGGCGGATCTTATCCACCAGCATCATCATTTCCGGGCCGGTGGCCAAAGAGTCGAAAATATACGCCTTCCTGCCGGGATGCTCCTCCATGTAGGTCTCAGCTGCCTGCTTGGCGGCGTTGTAGCTGCCGGACAGGTGCTTGCTGATGGTGACGCCGAAGACGCAGGCCGCATCGCCAAAGGCCTCCAGCCACTCTCCCACGTTGGGGCAGGAGGAACCAGACTTTCCCTTATGGTGCTTCAGCTCCTCCACCATTGCCGCCACATTCAGACTGGTGTTATCCACATACTCTTTTTCCGCAACGATCTTCATGGGAACCGTGGTATAGTTCGCCCCCGCCAGAGCCAGGACATTGGAAGAAGAGTCCGCAACGATTCTATAATTCATGACAATCCCTCATCAATTCTCTATTCATCGGTTTTTCAATAACCGATTCTATTGTATCAGCATCTTTACAGGATGTCAAGAAAATCTTAAGATAAGTTTTTCCCATTGACATCCTCCGTTTTTTTCGGTATAATAACCCAAGGTGATCATGATGAAACAAGAAAACACCCAGACCTTTGCCGCGTCCATTCAGGACTTCCGGCTTCCCCGCTATCAGGAGATCCCCAACGTAGGACTGTACCTGGAGCAGGCAACCAAGTACATCTGCAGCTACTTGGCCCCTTTGGAGGAATTTGCTCTGACCTCCTCCATGATCAGCAACTATGTCAAGAAGGGGATCATCAGCAACCCTATCAAGAAGCAATACAGCCGGGATCAGATCGCGTATCTGTTCTTCATAGCCGTGGGCAAGAGCGTTCTGTCCCTGGACGCCCTGGCCAACTTTATCCGGCTCCAGCAGCGCACCTATCCGATGCAGAAGGCCTATGACTATTTCTGTGAGGAATTGGAAAACGTGCTGCAGTTCACCTTTGAGATTAAGGACATTATCGAGCTCCGTGGCGAGGACAGCTCCTACGAGAAGCGGCTGCTGTACACCTGCATCGTAGCGGCGGTGCAGAAGGTGTATCTGGAAAAATGCCTGGAAACCATAGCGGGCAGTGTGGAAACCGAAACACAAAGCAAGATATAAGATGTTAGATATGAGATATCCCCATTTCCGGTTATCTTATATCTCATATCTTATATCTTTTTATCTTTTCCGCCGTATATGATTGACTTTTTTGTCTGTTTGTGAAATAATACATAAGTTAAACCGTAACCATTCAGTCGTGGCTAGAAAACGTCAGATAAATGATCGTTTATGTGCATACCCACTGTAGGGGAGGGTCATTGACCCTCCCGCTGCGTAACGAAACAGAGCGTGAAATAGGTTGCTTCCAGTGCTGGTTTTCACAAAAAGCGACAGGTTGGACCGCTCAAAAACTTTCAGCTGGCGGGAGGGTCAATGACCCTCCCCTACAGTGGGTGCTGCTGTAAACGTTCATTTACAGCAAGATATTTATGTTCGACTGAATAGATACGTTAAACCTAAGAAATAAGAGAGGATTTTATCTATGATGCAATCCAGAACACATAACTGCGGCGAGCTGCGGCTTTGCGATGCGGGCAAGACCGTAACCATTGTCGGCTGGCTGGAAAATGTCCGGGAGGTAGGCGCGAATTTCGCCTTCTGCGTCCTGCGGGACTACTACGGCACCACCCAGGTGGTTATTGAGACCGAGGAAATGATGCGCCTGATTAAGCCCATCAATAAGGAATCCACCCTGTCCGTCACCGGTGTCGTCCGGGAGCGGGAGAGCAAGAACCCCAAGCAGCCCACCGGCGAGATTGAGGTGGTTCCCGAGAAGATCGAGGTGCTGGGCAAGTGTATCCACAAGCAGCTGCCTTTTGAGATCAATAAGAGCAAGGACGCCGACGAGAACACCCGTCTGAAGTACCGCTTCCTGGACCTGCGGAACCCCGCTGTCAAGAGCAACATCGTGCTGCGCTGCCAGGTGGTGGCAGAGCTGCGGCGGCTGATGACCGAGAAGGGCTTCCTGGAGATCACCACCCCCATCCTCACCGCCTCCTCCCCCGAGGGTGCCCGGGACTACCTGGTTCCCGCCCGAAACCATCCCGGCAAATTCTACGCCCTGCCCCAGGCTCCCCAGCAGTTCAAGCAGCTGCTGATGACCTCCGGCTTTGACCGCTATTTCCAGATCGCCCCCTGCTTCCGGGATGAGGACGCCCGGGCCGACCGGACCCCCGGCGAATTCTACCAGCTGGACATGGAGATGGCTTTCGCCACCCAGGAGGACGTGCTGTCCACTCTGGAGGACGTGCTGGTGCCGGTATTTGAAAAGTACGGCAAATATAAGCGGGTGTCTCAAGCCCCCTTCCGCCACATTTCCTTCAACGAGGCCATGGAGCGCTACGGCTCCGACAAGCCGGACCTGCGTATCGACCTGGAAATCCGGGATATTTCCGCAGAAGTCCAGGGCTGCGGCTTCGGCCCCTTCGAGGGCGCTACCGTCAAGGCCGTGGCGGTGGACAACTTCACCCAGGCCAGAAAGTGGATCGATAAGCTCCTGGCCGATGTGGAAGTCCAAACCGGGAACAAGGCCTGCTGGGTCAAGGTAGACGAAAACGGCAACCTCACCGGCGGCGTTTCCAAGTTCCTGACTGACTGCAAGGACGCCCTGACGGAAAAGCTGAATCTGAAGCCCGGCAGCTTCGTCTGCATGGCCGCCGGCAAGAAGGCCGCTGCCCAGAAGACCGCCGGCGTCATCCGCACCCTGCTGGGCCGCCGGGTTCCGGGCCACTTTGACGAGGAGCAGTACGCCCTGTGCTGGATCGTGGACTTCCCCATGTACGAGATCGGCGAGGAGTCCGGCCAGCTGGAATTCTGCCACAACCCCTTCTCCATGCCCCAGGGCGGCCTGAAAGCCCTGGAGGAAGCCGAGGGCGACACCGAGAAGCTGCTGGCCATTAACGCCAACCAGTACGACCTGGTGTGCAACGGCTACGAGTCCGCCTCCGGCGCGGTCCGAAACCACGATCCCGAGATCATGGTCAAGGCCTTTGAGATGGTAGGTCTGGGTGAGGACGACGTGAAAGCCAAGTTCCCCGCCATGTACAACGCCTTCACCTACGGTGCGCCCCCCCATGCAGGCGCGGCTCCCGGCGTGGACCGTCTGATCATGCTGCTGACCGGCGAGGAGAGCATCCGGGAGGTCATCACCTTCCCCATGAACAAGAACGCCCAGGACCTGATGATGGGCGCTCCCACCACCGTGGACAAGAGCCAGCTGGACACTGTCCACATTGCCCTGATTGAAGAATAATTTCCAACACCCCGCCGCTTCCAAACGGCGGGGTGTTCCAATATTCAGGCTGATTTTGCCGGTAAATGATCGTTTATGTGCATACCCACTGTAGGGGAGGGTCATTGACCCTCCCGCTACGTAACGAAACAGAGCGTGAAATAGGTTGCTTCCAGTGCTGGTTTTCACAAAAAGCGACAGGTTTGACAGCTCAAAAACTTTCAGTCGGCGGGAGGGTCAATGACCCTCCCCTACAGTGGGTGCTGCGATAAACGATCATTTACCGATTTCCCAGCGAAAACCGATGGTTCTGAGAAAAACGCACAAATTCCTGACTGCTTCCCCGGGAAACTTGCGCCGCATTTTGTGTGAATATCCAAAAAACAAAAACATTTTTCAGAAAGCGCAACCAAACTCCATTTTTAACGAGATAGATAAGTAGAGAGGAGGCTCACCCAAATGGAGGATGCACAGATCGTCTGCCTGTACTGGGACCGCAACGAGACCGCGATTCGGGAGACGGAGAACAAATATGACCGCTACTTGACCAAAATCGCCTACAATATCTTATACGATATGGAGGACAGCCGGGAAAGTGTCAATGATACATACCTGGCGGCCTGGAACTCCATGCCGCCCCACAAGCCCAGCGTTTTGTCGGCCTATCTTGCCAAGCTGACCCGCCGCATTTCCATCGACTGCTTCCGCTGCCGCACCCGGGGCAAGCGCCTGCCCTCGGAATACGCCATCTCCCTGACGGAGCTGGAGGACTGCCTCTCCGGCGGCAACACCACAGAGGAAGCGGTGAACGTCAAGCTCTTGGCGGACGCCATCGGCATTTACCTGCGGCTGCTGCCGGAGAACGCCCGGACCGCATTTATCGGGCGCTACTACTTTCTCGATCCTCTGAAGGATGTCGCTGCCTACTGCGGCATGAGCGAGAGCAAGGCCAAGTCCCTGCTTTACCGCACCCGCCTGGGGCTGAAGGAGTATCTAAAAAAGGAGGGATATCTATGACCGCGGAAACCCTGCACGACGCCCTGACCCTGCTGCCCGCCGATCTGATTGCCCAGGCGGACAGAAAGCGCAATCGAAACCCCGTCCGGGTCCACTGGCAGCGCTGGGCCGCCATGGCCGCCTGTCTGGCGGTGATCCTGGGCTTCGGACTGCTGCTGCGAAGCAGACTCCTGTCCGGAGGTTCCAAATCCGCCACGAACGAGATGGCCCTCCAGGCGGTCATGGACAGCTCCCCGCCGGAGGAAGCCGCCGCCGCGGAAGCGCCTGCCACCGGAGCCACTGCCGACAACGGAAGCCTCAAAGCCGCCCCGACCCAGGCCGAACCCCAGATTCAGGCCAGCAGCGCCGATACCCCGCATAGCATCCGATATGTGAACACGCCGGACAATCTCTACACCACCGCCGCCACCATCCACGGCCCTGAGATCACTCTGGTTCCCTCCCGCGAGGCGCTGGACGCTTATCTGGAGGAATGGGAAACAGACTATCTTCTGGACGAATTGAGGACCGCTTGTGAATACTATGACAATGTCTGGTTTGAAGCTCACGATCTTGTGTTGATCCCGGTTTGGCCCGTTTCCGCAGGCAGCAGCGTCACGGTCACAGAGGTCACCGAAACAGAGAATGCTCTGGAAGTCCATATCGCCGTTTCCCAGCCCGATGCGGATGCCGAATGCACCACCTGGCACATTCTGCTGGAAACCGAAAAAGGCCGGATTTCCAATGCCGGTGCCATAACGGTGATTTACGAGTAGCGGCATCCCCGCAAAAGGAGGTTCCATTATGAAAAAGAAGCATGTCTATGTTGCGTTTCTGGCGGTCATGTTCTGCGTATCCCTGGTCATGGCCCTGAATCCGGGACTTACCCTGTCCGCCGGGCGCTGCGTCCGGTCCCAGGGCGGAGACTGCTTCCTGGTTCTGGACGACACCCCGGTGGCTCTGTACAGCCGCAGCGGCGATCCCGGCTTCTTTGACGGTCTGAGCACAGGGGACCCGGTTTTCGTGATTCACGACGGCATTCAGGAGACCTTCCCTGCCCAGGCCCAAGCCTACCTCTGCCTGCGCCTGGGCATCGGCGATGCAGCAGACATTCCCCAGAATATCATGGACGGGCTGGCAGCGGTCTTGGAATAATACAGCACGCAAATCCCTTCCGGGGAGGATTGACATTCTCTTTCAGGCAGGAAATCATTCAGTAAATGATCGTTTACTGTTACTGTGCGCAGGGGGCGGCATCCTTGACGCCCCTTGTGACGGCACTGCATGCTTAAGGGGCGTCAAGGATGCCGCCCCCTACGCTCACCAATCTAACATTGCTGCGGTAAACGATCAATTATCTGATTTTTTCCTTATTACAAAATAAAATTTCCAGATTTTGTTTAACCTCCGGAATTTCGGTCTATACTCAGCCTCGGAGGTGCTTAACAAATGAGCGACAACAAACACACCGGCCGCGGTTTCGCTGGAAAGGGCTACTACATAGCCCTGATCCTGTGTGCCGCAGCCATCGGGATCACGAGCTATGTATACCACCGTAACTCCCAGAAGATTGAGGAAGTCTCCCTCCAGGAAACCCAGGTGGAGGACGTCCTGGCAGGCACCATGGGCACAGAGGATGTGCCGGTGCTGGCAACGGAGGCTCCCACCCAGTCCACCGCGCCTGCCACCCAAGCCACCGCCCCAACGGCAACCGAGAAAAAGCCGCTGAAGACCACATCCCCGGTGTCCGGCAATGCCATCTCCGGCTACTCCATGGAAGCCCTGAGCTACAACCAGACCACCCGGGACTGGCGGGTCCACAACGGCGTGGACCTGGCCGCAGAGCCAGGAGCAGAGGTCTGCGCCGCTGCTGACGGGAAGGTCTACACCGTCTACGAGGACGACGCCATGGGGCACACCGTGGTAATCCGCCACGATGACGGCTACACCACCAAGTATTCCAGCCTGTCCGAAAATGTGCTGGTCAAGGCCGGAGACACCGTGACCATGGGCCAGGTCATCGGCTATGCGGATGACACCGCCATTGTGGAAACCACATTGGGCAGCCACGTCCACTTCAGCGTCACATGCAACGACGAGCCCATGGACCCCGCCGAGTTCCTGGCCCTGGGCGAGTGACCTCTTTCCTCCTTTTTTCCTCTTTGAAGGGAGCTGTCCTCTCACGGTTACCCAAACCGCCCGGGGCAGCTCCTCTTTTTATTGTGTAGGATCGTTTATCGAATCGATTTCGCTGCTGAAGAGCAGAAACGGAAAGTACTTATTCCTCAAAATCCCGCCAACTGTTCGGGGGATTTCTCCGTACAATTTCGTCAAAATCGGAAACGATTCAGTCGCAGCAAAAAGCATCAGATAAATGATTGTTTACCGCAGTATGCTCGATGGAGGGATATACGCGTATTCATCATGGCCATACCCGAAATGAAGGGAAGCTGAGCCAGAAAGAACCGACAATCCGCAATCTGGAAGGGGCGATTTTCTTCAGGGCGAAACGTAAATTGTCCCGTATGGTTTTCGAACAGCACGCTGCCCATTATGGAAAGAACTGGCTGAGTTCCATACGAGCCCAGCCAGTCAAACGTTATTTGAAAGGTTCTCTCACAAGGCGGCCATACGCGCTCGCTTCAGCCATGAAGCCACTTCCCGCGAGGACCATGCAGAGGACCGCAAAAGCACCCGCGATTCGTTAGCTGTCTCTAAAGACCTTTTGAAGGAAGCGAATTACACATTCTTCCTTGATTACTACTTGGAAGAACAGCGGAAAGGTGGGAATCAACCTGTACTGAAGGATACGCACGGTGATGTAAAAGGCAGGGGCGACTTTTCAGTCAGCCCCTGCTACTTGATTTGGATTAGTCGTCGTTCTTGGCGTCGGCGATGATCTTTGCCTGGTTGGCCTTGGGGACTTCCTCGTAGCGGACGAACTCCAGAGTGAAGCTGCCCCGCGCCTGGGTCATGGCCCGCAGGTCGATGGCGTAGCTGCCCATCTCAGCCATGGGGACTTCCGCCTCGATGACGGTGTTGCCGTCGTGGTCGGGGGTCATGCCCATGGGACGGCCGCGGCGCTTACTCAGGTCGCCCATGACATCACCCACGTAGGCTTCCGGCACGGTGACGGCCAGAGCGCCGATGGGCTCCAGAATGGTGGGGTTGGCCTGGGGCATGGCTTCCTTGTAGGCCAGGATGGCGGCCATCTTGAAGGCGATTTCGTTGGAGTCAACGGGGTGGTAGGAGCCATCGTACAGAACAGCCTTCAGGCCTACCAGAGGATAGCCAGCCAGGGGACCCTTCTGGACCGCTTCCTGGATGCCCTTCTCAACGGCGGGATAGAAGTTTCTGGGGACAGAGCCGCCGAAGACTTCCTCAGCAAAGATATAGTCATCCTGCTCGTCCTGGGGCTCAAAACGGATCCACACGTCGCCGAACTGGCCGCTGCCGCCGGTCTGCTTCTTGTGACGGCCGTGGGCCTGAACGGTCTTCTTGATCTTCTCGCGGTAGGCGATCTTGGCGGGACTGAGGACGGCGTCCACACCGAAGCGGCTCTTCAGCTTGGAGACCAGAACATCCAGCTGCTGGTCGCCGGCGCCGGACAGCACAGTCTGCTTGGTTTCGGCGTTGTTCACCAGGGTGAAGGAGGGATCTTCCTCGTTCAGACGGTTCAGGCCGGCAGCCACCTTTTCCTCCTGGCCCTTGGCCTTGGGGGCGATGGCCATGGAATAGCAGGCGGCAGCATAGGGGATCTGCTTCAGGGAAACCACCTTTCTGGGGTCGCACAGGGTGTCGCCGGTCTTGACCTTGTCCATCTTGCCGATAGCGCCGATATCGCCGCAGGCCAGAACCTTGACTTCGGTGGCCTTCTTGCCGCACATGGTGTACAGGCGGCCCAGCTTCTCGGTCTCGCCGGTGCGGGCGTTGACCAGAGTGGTATCGGAGGTGATTTCACCGGACAGAACTTTGATATAGGAATACTTGCCATACTGGTCGGAGACGGTCTTCCACACGAAGGCGGAGGGCACGCCACGGGGAGAAACTACGAATTCTTCCACAGCGCCGTCAGCAGTGGTGGCCTTGTGGTAGTTGCCCTGGACGGGGTTGGGCAGCAGCTCAGTGATGAGATCCATCAGCATCAGGCTGCCGAGACACGTCACAGCGGAGCCGCACAGCACGGGGAACAGACTCAGTTCCTTGACGCCCTGGTTCAGACCGTCCAGCATTTCCCGGTAAGTAAAGTCGTCACCCTCGAAGAAGCGGTCCATCAGGGCCTCATCGGTCTCGGCTACGGCTTCCTTCAGCGCATCGTTGAATTCCTCGATAACGCTCATCTTGTCTTCGGGGACAGCAATCTCCACCCGCTTCAGCTTCTGCATCTCATAGGCGCGCTTGTTCAGCACATCGATGATGCCGGTGACCTTGCGGCTGCTGTCCCAGATGGGAACAACAACGGGAGCGATCTTGTTGCCGTACTTCTCGCGCAGGGCGTTGAAGGTGGCGTTGTAGTCGGAGTTCTCCTCATCCACCTTGGAGATGTAGATAAACCGGGGCATGTTCCGCTCTTCGCAGTACTTCCAGGCCTTCTCAAAACCGACGGTGATGCCGTCCTTGGCGGAGCACACCAGAATCGCGGCGTCGGCAGCCCGGAGGGCTTCCATGACTGCGCCGGAGAAGTCGAAAGCGCCGGGGGTATCCAAAACGTTGATCTTCACATTCTGGTACTCCAGGGGAACAACGGATGCGGAGATGGAAATATGGCGGCGGATCTCCTCAGGATCGTAGTCGCAAACGGTGTTGCCGTCGGCATTCTTGCCCATACGGTCGATGGCACCGGTCATGTAAAGCAAGCTCTCAGCCAGCGCGGATTTGCCGCTGCCGCTGTGTCCGAGCAGACAGATATTGCGAATGGAATTAACGGTGTACATAGTGATACTTTACTCCTTTCGGGAAGGGGCTGACCTTCCAATTGGGCGCGGGCACCCGAATAGTGTCATTATACACGAAAGGGCCTTTGAATGCAACGCTTATTTTCGTCAGATTGTAAAATTGTATAAATTGGCTGATGGACACTTGGTTTCTTGTGAAAAACACACAATAAATGGAAGCGGTTTCTGGCAGGGGTGTACAGAAGAAGGTTCCGAATTCGCCGCAGTCTGGTGCAAAAAATGCAGCATTCCCCGCGGTGCGATGTGGGCATCACCCTTAGGGTCTATACCCCCCAGTATTCACTCTACGGTAACTATTCAGTCGCGGCCAGAAAACGTCAGATAAATGATCGCTTAGCGCAGCAATGTACGTTGGTTCTGCCAGGGTACATGCCGCGATAAACGATCATTTACAGCAAGATATTTAGGTTCGACTGAATAGATACGTTTATAGATTTTTTGAGGATTCAAACAAGTCGATTTGTTCGACTTTGGAAATACGTGGCACACAAAAACGGCTAGTCTCGTTCGCAGCCATTCATCTATCCTCGTCAGATAGCTTTTCATGTCTGCTTGCTTGAAGTAGTTCACCCATCCTGTGACCGTTTCTTTCAGCTTCTTTTTCTTCCACGCATAAGTCTTCCCGCTACCGGGCTGCTTCGGGACTTTCACCCTATAGAACGTGCGCTCACCGGGCACACATAAAGACAAATGCGCCTGAAGAGTCATTACTTCAGGCGCACGGATAATGTAAATCATCGAATCATGTGATCAATTGTGAACGGTATTCTATGGTTATCGATACTCCATGTTCCAAAGGTTCTATAATCAACATAAGCAGAGAATAATCCTAATGCCATGAGAACAGCACCGATTACAATCAGATACTTGAGTTTATTCTTGATTCCAAAGAAAAGAGCAATCAAACCAATCACTAATAAACAAATATTAATCATATCTTCTTCTCCTATTGCAGAACGATAATAACAGAATCTGTAGATGAGCTATTTTTCTACTTCTTAATAAATTCACTTACCGCTCATTTTTGATAAAATGCCGGGTTCTTTCATCTGAAAGTGCGTCCACGTAGATGCCTTGTTACTAACATAGGATGCTGCAAGCTCTGCTATTTCAACAAGCGCTTTCGCACTAATTTCCAGTAGCATATCGTTTCACCCTCTTTTTCAAATTCAAGTTTATCGATCTGTTTAATCATATCATACGGCTTCAATTTATGCAAGAGCAGCCACCGCAGTTCAAACTACAGTGTCTGTCAACTGTTTTACGAACACCCCCGCTTGCTGAGCGGGGTGAAGTGCTTACTCAACGTGCCCTTGCAGCCAATCCAATAGTCCGGCATCATCCAACTCGCCAGAGGCTACAAATAAGATGGTGCTTATCAGATCATCGTCCTAGTATGAGAGAGTGATGCTGTTGATTGCAAGAAATACCAGCATTGCATGGGTTCCAATTCTTTTGTTGCCGTCAATAAAAGGATGATTCCGTATCAGGCCAGAGCCAAGGCGGGCAGCCTTTTCAAGCACAGTGGGATATAAATCTTTGCTTGCAAAGGTCTGCAATGGCGCATTGATTGCAGAGTCCCGGAGCCCTTCGTCACGGATGCCATCGCAGCCGCCTGATTCTGCAATCAAGGCGGAGTGGAGCATGAAAACCTGACGTTTGGTCAACACTCTCATTTGGCAAGTTCCTCATAAACATGCTTATTGCGCTGCATCAGCTTACTGGATGCTGCGAGGACATCATCATCCGATGCGGCCTGCATGGAATCGGCCTGATTGAATTCATAGATGATATAGCGTGGAGCATTATTCTTCATGATAACAGCTGAGCCGTATTGGTCAACAAGCCGTGCTACCTTGGAAAAGTTCTGGTTGGCAAGGGAAATGGGAACAATGGTGTTTGTGTCGATGTTCATACAATAAGCCTCCTTTCACCCATAGTATACTCAAATATTAGGATGAAATCAACCTAAAATTTTATGAATTTTGGGGAAAGACACACGAAAAACAGAAGACTATTTTCAGAAGTGGTAACGATTCAGTCGAGGCTAAATTATGCGCGGTAAATGATCGTTTATCGCAGCAATGCTCGACGGGTTCTACTGAAATGCGATGCGAATCAAAGGCTTCGCACTTATCGTAGGGGGCGGCATCCTTGACGCCCCTTAAGCATGCAGTGCCGTCACAAGGGGCGTCAAGGATGCCGCCCCCTACGAACAGTAAACGATCATTTACCATAGCACTGCACCTGCGGTCGAGGGGCCCAAAGGATGTTCGTCTACCATCCAAAGTGCGTAACGCATTTGCCGCGGGCCTTGCCCGCTAAACGATCATTTATATGAGAAACTTGGGGTACGACTGAATCGTTACCAGACGTGAAATATATGGAAAGGAAATGGATTCGGGCTTGCGTAGACACCGGTGATGTGTGCCCGGTATTTCGGAAACAATGGCGCTTGAAAAAAACGGTAAAGTCGGCAAAGCTGGAACTGACTGCGCTGGGTACCTATGTAGTTCGGCTGAATGGGGAAAAGCTGGGGCGGGGCGTGCTTGCTCCCGGCTGGACCTCCTGCAGCAAACGGCTTTAGGTTCAAACCTATGACTTGGCGGTCAATAACGCCCATTTCCCCCTCAAAGCGGATGGGCAGCCATACATAGCTTGCCCTGGAGGTGTCGAGCTTGTCATCAATCAGGAACCGCGATGGTATCAAACGCCGCACCAGAGCCGGTATGGGCCGCTGTCAGGGCGGTTTTTGCATGCCCATGGTCACGCAGCTTCTCACGGAGGAGAATCAGATCCCCATGGAGCAGGTCACCAAAAAAGGCAGCGGCTCCAATCCCCTTTTCGGCCTGCTTTTTTATGTTTATCCGTTTGCACAGAGCAGCTCGATCAACGCTCCCTTGACCGACGCATTGGCATCCCGGGAGAGGATATCCTGCACCTTCACATACACAGGTGCGTCACTGCTGGCCACCCGGTAAAGGCTGTCCTTATCTTCGTAAGAGATCTGCGCCCGGTTCAGCATGTCAAAGGCTGTGCGCAAGACCTCGTTGTCCGGGAGCTTTCCGTCCCCGGTCATGGTGATGCGTACCCGGTCACCGGCCGTAATCCCGGCGAGCCGCGCCGTCACAGTGCGGCTGGCCAGCTCATAGTGGTATTCCAGCTGCCGCTCCTCGCCGTTAACCTGGGCCCGGAGTCCTTCGGGCATGGTAAAGGCCACAAACCGGAGCACATAATCCCGCACCGGCACATCGGGAACCGGCTGCTGGGTAAAGCTCAGGCAGGATTCCGCCCCAAAGCGGAAGGTATACTCCGTCCGGGCAACCACATTTTCATCACCGCAGCGGTCATTATCCTCCACCAGAGTAAAGCTGCCATCGGCTCCACCGAACACCGCCAGCTCCAGAACGGCAGGATTGCCCACAGAATTGCCCTCCGGAACAGCCATGGGCACAATGGCGCCGGCCTTGGCAAATACGGGCATCATCGCCAGATTCCGATATACCTCCAGCTTCCGGCCACCCCGGTAAACTCTGCCGCTGAAGAAGTCCACATACATCCCCTCCGGCAGCCATGCCGTTGTCTTGCTCATCAGGCTCCCCTTGTCCCGGGGAGAAGTGATGGGCGCTACGATCAGCTGGGAGCCGAAACAGTATTGGTTGGGCACCGTGTAGGCGTTTTCGTCCCCGGAATACACATGGTACATGGGCCGCACCAGAGGAATCCCCTCCTCCGTATTGCGGTACACCATGGTATACAGGTAGGGAACCAATCTGTGCCGCAGCCGGAGGAAGTCCGAGATCACGCCCTCGCAGTCGCCGTAATTCCAGGGCTCCTTGGTGTTGAAAATATTATTGGTGGAATGCAGGCGCATAATGGGGGAGAACACACCCAACTGAACCCAGCGGGTCTGCAGTTCATCATCCATGTACCCCAGCATATGGCCGCCGATGTCATGGCTCCACCAGGAGAAGCCCACATTGGCCGCTGTAGCGGTGAAATAGGGCTGAAAGTCCAGACTCTCCCAGGTCACATGCGTATCCCCGGAGAAGCCGATGGGATAACGGTGGGAACCGATCCCCGCATATCGGGAGAAGGTCATGGGCCGTTTCCCGGTGCGGGCGGAATCAACATAGTGGCAGTGGTTCAGCATCCACAGGGTATCATACCCCTCCACATGGCTGCCGCCCTCCTGCTGCCAGTCCAGCCACCAGTAGTCCACGCCCTCAGCCTCCATTGGATTGAGCACCGTATCGAAATACGCTTCCATGTACGCCCGGCTGGACACGTCGAATTCAATGGGACGCTCCTGCTCCGGGTCCAGTCCCAGCCGACGGCACATGGCCGGATAGACCTCCTCAAACCCCCGGATTCCATCCCTGGGATGCAGGTTCAGCAGCTTCTTCATGTTCCGCTTCTCAAGCTCCTGCAGGAACGCCTCGGGATCCGGAAAATACGCCTTATTCCAGGTATAGCCCGTCCAGCCGCCGCCGTATTTCACCGGGTCCGGCGTCTCGGTCAGGTGCCAGTCCATATCGATGACCGCAACGGACAGGGGCACATCCCGCTTGGCAAACGCGTCCATCAGCTCCAGATACTCCTGATCCGAGTACTTGTGATACCGGCTCCACCAGTTGCCCAGCACCTGCCGGGGCAGCAGCGGAACAGGAGCTGACAGCTTATAGAAATCCTGGATGCACTTCTCAAAGTCCAAATGATAGCCAAAGAAGTAGATATCTGTCCGCTTATTTCTCACCGGCACCGGCCAGCCATCCTCTCCGATGGCAATGGTTCGGCTGTCATCCACCACGGAAAAGCCCGGCCATTTCGACAGCAGGCCCTCCTCAAGAGGAACGGCTCCGTTTGCCTGGTCCAGCGTCCGGCAGGTACCGTACAGCGTCTGTGCTTTCGCTCCGTAGTGCCAATCCTGGGTGCCGTCCATAAAGATCTGCAGACCGATTGTGGAGAACGGCTTTTCATCGTATTCCAGGTGCAGGTGCCGCGTCACCACATGCAGCAGCCCGTTCTGCCGGTATACCTGATACTGCGGCGTATCAAAGGCCCGGTTAAACGCCAGACGGGTTGCCCGGTCCTCAAAAACCCCATCCTCGCTGTATTCCAGCCGGAGAAGCTGCTCGGTAAGCACCGTGATGCGGTACTTATCCCCCTGCACCACAAAATGCTCGTCTGCTTTTGGGTGCATGCGGAACATGGAAAGGTCATAAATTGACATGATGGATCCCTCGCTTCCTGTGTATTTCTGAATCCATTATGCGCCACAGCACCCATAACCGCAATCAACAGTCCTTTGCTTCGATTCAAGGAAATTTGGAATTTGACTGAAATTTCAGTTATAAATTTAAATATCTTTATTGACACGGCAAAATTTGCACGCTATTGTATGGATGGGGTGATCCGCATGGAATACGAACACTACCGCGACAGCGAAGAATATTTCAGGCTGGGAAAAAATACCAGCAATATCCACTTTCACCGCTCCATCGAGCTGCTTTATTGCATGGAACATGCCAAAACGGTCTATCTGGACGGGGAGGAACGCACGGTTCAGAAGGGAGAACTGCTGGTCGTTCCGCCTTTTCTCGTCCACTATTTCCCACGGCCGGAATACTACCAATCGCTGAGTGTAGTCATGCCCGTGCAGTACACCGACATTTTCCAGCAGCAAGCCGGTGGACGATGGTTTCATGATTTTGTTTTCTCGGACAAGCAGCTTACGGAGGATATCTGTCAGCACCTGCTGCGTTTGCAGCATGCGGTAAATCCCCTGCTCCGTAGGGGCATCTACCACTATGTTCTGGGCGTCCTTCTGGAAAACGGTACACTCATCCGGCAGGAGCAGAAGCAGTCCAACGATTTCGCCCAGCGGACGCTGACATATCTGGAAAACCATTACGCAGAAAAACTGTCCCTGGAAACTGTGGCGGACGCGCTGGGCTACAACCGCTGCTATTTCTCAACACTATTTAAAAAAACATGTCTCAATGAAAAAGTTTGTGTGATACGGAGTTCCTGACATACCCCCGTCTGC
>JBJDYN010000076.1:0-2557 GCA_051867395.1 Faecousia sp.
GAGTGAGTTTTTGAAACTCCGAACCCGTTGCGGCACAACGATTTTGCGGTTTTATATCTCTCTTTTGATAACGATTTGATAACGCTCCCCATAGGCCGTATCATTCTGTATCCCCAGTGGATTGCGGGTAAAGAATGTTCTTTTGCGGCTTATAAGTGAGGACAACCATATTAGAAAGCCCTTACCGATGGCAACGTCGGTAAGGGCTTTTGCTGTCTATTCATCAGTATCGGGGCTATCTTTGAGTGCATCCACCAGGAAATCACTCAATTCCTGTGAGGGAACTTTTGCCCACCGCAGGGTGGTGTCGTACTTGGGGTAGTTGTACCGCCAGCGGTCATAGTCCTCCCTGGTGATCTCCCCGGCCTCCAGCTTCTTGGCCTGCTCCGCCCAGGCGGACAGCATATCAAGCATATTGGCATAGGTCTTGCCTTTGGATTTGTCCAGACGCAGACAAACCTCGCCGTCAATCTCCCCAATAGTCAGCCCCCGAATATCCTCCAAAGCAAAGAGGGTGTGCATCAGGCCGATGTCGGTATCTATGTCAGGGACGGTCAGGGCATCAGGGGAAATATCAAAGAAGTCAGCCAGGGTCTTTGTCAGGTCGGCCTTGGGGGTGCGGCTCCCGGTTTCATACTGTGCCATACGCACATCGGCGGAGCGTTCCGGGAAACCCACCACCATGCCAAGATACTTCTGTGTGATGCCCTTCATGTTGCGGAAGAAACGAATACGTTCACCAATCGCCATAACTGCCAACTCCAATCTATGTAATGGGGACACTTGAAGTATAACAGATATGTTTAGACCAGTCAAGAGAAAAATAAATAAATTTGTTTATATTTTCTCGTTGGAAGGTCTTGACATAACGGAATAGAGTTAGTATAATAGGACTACGTTAAGCAAATAGCGTTAAATCAAAAGAAAGGAGGAATCCATATGGAGAACAGATTCATCCGGGCGGAAGAAGTTGCGGACGAGCTGGGTGTATCGAAGCCCTACGCCTATAAACTCATCCGGCAGCTCAACGAAGAATTGAAGGACAAGGGCTTCATCACCATCGCAGGGCGGGTCAACCGCCAGTATTTCAACGAACGGCTCTACGGGGCCAGAAAGGAAGGGAACTAAATGCCAGTCTTTAAGGACGAAGCAAGAGGAACATGGTACGTCATGGTGCGGTATCAGGACTGGACGGGGGAGCGCAAACAGAAGTGCAAGCGTGGCTTTGCCACCAAACGGGAGGCCCAGGAGTGGGAGCGCAGTTTCCAGATGCAGACCTCCGGCGACCTGGATATGACCTTTGAAGCCTTTACCGAGCTTTACACCAAGGATATGAAACCCCGGCTCAAGGAGAACACCTGGCTGACCAAGGAGAACATCATCCAGAAGAAAATTCTGCCCTACTTTGGCAAGCGGAAGATTAGCGAGATCACCACCAAGGACGTGATCGCATGGCAGAACGAGTTGCTGGCCTACCGGGACGAGAAGCGCAAGCCCTACTCGGCTACCTACCTCAAAACCCTGCACAACCAGCTTAGCGCCATCTTCAATCACGCTGTCCGCTTCTATGAGCTGCGCTCCAATCCCGCCGCCAAGGCTGGGAACATGGGGTCAGAGGAACGGAAGGAAATGCTGTTCTGGACGAAAGCGGAGTACCAGAAGTTTGCAGATGCCATGATGGACAAGCCCGTTTCCTACTACGCCTTTGAAATGCTCTACTGGTGTGGTATTCGGGAGGGGGAACTGCTGGCCCTGACCCCGGCAGACTTTGACTTTGAGGCCGGGACGGTGAAAATCAGCAAGTCCTATCAGCGGCTCCACGGCAAGGACGTCATTACCACGCCAAAGACGAAGAAAAGCAACCGCACCATTAAAATGCCCAACTTCCTCTGTGACGAGATGAAGGATTACCTGGGGATGCTCTACGGTATCAAGAAGAAGGAGCGCATTTTCACCATCACGAAAAGCTATCTCCACCATGAGATGGACAGAGGGGCGAAGTCGGCAGGGGTCAAGCGTATCAGAATCCACGACCTCCGGCATTCGCACATCTCACTTCTGATTGACATGGGCTTCTCCGCTGTGGCGATTGCTGACCGTGTGGGGCATGAGAGTATCGAGATCACCTATCGCTATGCCCACCTGTTTCCGTCCAAGCAGACGGAAATGGCAGACAAATTGGACTTTGAAAGGATGGGAGCGTAATGTCAGCTAAGAATTTGGACACTCACAACCGCTGGAGGAACAAGACCGTGGCCTTCCGGGTATCCCCGGAGGAAAACAAGCAGATTGACGCCGCTGTGCGGCTCTCTGGCCTGACGAAGCAGGACTACATCACCCGGCGGCTCTTAGACCGGGCCGTGGTGGTGCAGGGCAATCCCAGGGTCTACAAGGCCCTGCGTGACCAACTCGCCGCCGTCCTGGGGGAACTGCGGCGCATTGAGGCCGGGGGCGACGTGGGGGATGAACTTCTCGCCACCATTGACCTTATCTCAGTGACGCTGGGCGGCATGAAGGAGGATTGATAGATTGATGGATTCCAGAGAAACGAAAAGGA
>JBJDYN010000077.1:0-17372 GCA_051867395.1 Faecousia sp.
CTTTCCTCCGAATCCTCCCGGTTGGAGAGAATGTTGTAGGCGATACTGTAGCAGAAACCGCCGTATTTTTTGTCCGTTTCCACGATGGCCTGTTCCGACCGGTCAAAGAACAGTTGAACGATACCCTGATCCTCCAAGGAATCACCTCCAGTTGTTTGTCTATTTTATAACAAAGGGTTTCACTTGTATAGGCGTAAAAGGATCGGTATTCCTTGCATGCGATCTGAATTTTTTTTGTAAAAGATCACGCAGGAACAAAACGGCTCCTGCGTGATCTTGAATATAAATCGGGTTTCAGCAATATTCCTTATGCTTCCGGCACCGTCAGTATGGTGCCGTCAGGGAGTATAACGTGATCCACCTTTGATAGATCAATGGTAGATTCTGCTTCGAAGGTACTGAATGCGACACCATCAGCAGTTCGTCCACAGCCGCTGTTGGTAAGAAGAATCTGACTGCCATCCTTCATGATTACTGGAATCACCGTATCCGGGGTCTCCAGAGCGCGTTTATCCTGTGCCACGGCCCCCTCCGGATGCAGGACGAAGGAGCTTAATGTAAAATACTCATAAAGAGGCTCCATATCTCCGGTTGCGTCTGTGGCATAGCCTGACAGATTTTTCAGCGTGACCGGCTCGTTTACCAATTCCAAACCGTCTTCATAGACCGGGATCACATCTCCTTCCGGTTCGGTATTAAGCGCCTCAGAGATAACCTCAATAGTTTTCTCATCAACACCGGGCATAGGAATGATGGTTTTATCCGCCAGCTGCACATAGGCCACCTGATCCAGATCGACAGGTTGATTAAAGTCGCCGCTCAAGTATTCCAGTGCAAAGCCATCCTTCATCACAATATAGGAGAACTGGCCTGTAAAGCAGAAGAAGTCCGCGTTTTTGTTTTCACTCGTCAGCGCAATGCCCAGAGAACGGAGCTTGATGGATGTGATTTGTGCATCCTCAAATACATCTGTGCCGTCTATCTTCCATCCAACACAGCCCTTGGCAGTAATTGGCTGTGTCAGCAATTCGATTTCCCGGGTGTCCGCATCACTTAGAGGAATGTCGAACTTCCATGTGCCCTCGGTCAGCAGGGTCTTAATCTCTTTATACTTATCGAAGTCATAATAGTTGAAGTAGAGATCCTCCCAGTAAATCGGGACACAATACCCCTCCGGGTAAGGCAGGCTGCCATCCTCCGGATAATCGTACTTGCTGGTATAATCCGAAAGGATATAATGGCAGGTGTTCGGCTTCCCATCTCCATCTTCTTCACAGTGTCCGCTGACACCGGCACCGGGAGCAATTTGGGCGGTATAGTCATCCGGGTCTGTCAGCGCAATACCTTCCGGGGCAGTGATACGCAGGATGATCCGGTATCCGTAGCCGTCGGTAAAGGCGGATACAGGTTCGATCTTGTAACCATTGATCTCCTGCCCGGCAGGAACAGCGCCATCGGAGAGATTTTCCCAACCATCTACCAGCTTCGGCTCCAGAGAGAAATCGACAGCATCAGCCACCTGTTCCAGCTGCGCCTTGCTCATCAGGTCGAATTTTGCCACCTGTGCGCCGTTTCCTTTTTCCGCGGCCATTCTTCGAATGATATCCAGCCGCAGAGAAGCGGTGTAGTTTGGCATATCGCAGAAGATCCAGGCAGAGCCAGCATCTTCAGAACGAATGATGAGAACCTTGTCACCAGATGCGGTGGTATAGTTCCATTCCTCCCATTGGGCCTCGGTAAGGACGGCAGTATCGGGAATGAAGCAGTCTTTGGAGCGGTAATACAGGTAACCATTGGTCTTTTCGAAATCCGTGCCGTTCTCGCTGGGAATCGAAATGGTGAAATAGACATTCAGATTGCGATTTTCGTAGTAAGCGGCGTGGCTGACAGTCATCTGGGCTTCACTGCCGGGATTCAGCACGTTTTCCATACCCAGGGCCCGGAACAACAGTTTACTGGTCTTAAATTCTACCTGTTTACCACGAAGCTTCAGGTCGTATTTGGCAAGGATTGCATCCAACTTATCTTTCATTTCCTGGGTATACAGCCAGTAGCCGGAATATTCTTCTCCGAAATCAGGTTCATTGCCCCAGACTGCTTTTTTGATCTCTCCGTCAGGATCATAGGTTTCCAGGAAGTCATACCATTCCCGGGCTGCCTGAGCTGCAGGAGTTTCCCCCATGCCTGCCAGGGTCAGAACCTGCTGCGTCTGAGTCTTCTGTCCGATATAGGCCACAGCTTCTCCACTATTCGGGTCATAGTCGTAAACGTCATAAGAAATCTGATGCTCTCCCAGTTTAATTCCATTCAAACTCAGTACATAGACCACCGCGCAGCCCACCAGCAGCAATGTCAGGGCAATTACGGCGGCAATCAACACAGCCCGCTTCATTTGCATTTTGTGGTTTGTGCGGACATAGGGCTTATTTTGCAGTTCTTCCGCTCCTGTCAGATGCTCTGAACGAATGCCGCCCAGAGCCTTAAACAATTCCAAATTCGTCATCTGAGTCCCTCCTTATCCAGCTGTTTGCTCAGTTTCCCCCGTGTCCGGTGAAGCATGGTCTTGATTTTACCGACAGAGAAGCCTGTCTTTTTGGCAATCTCCTCCATGGAGTTCACATACCAGTACCGGCACAAAAAGACGGTGCGTTCGTCATCGGAAAGTGCCGCCAGAAAGCGGTTCAGGCAGGCGATCACTTCTTTCTGCATGACGGCATCTTCCGCACTTTGCTGACCGGAAACACATTCGCTCAGTTCCTCCAGCGCGATATCCAATTCGCCGTTTCCGCGTTTCTTCGCGCTGGTTTTTCTCCAGCGGTCAATGGATATGTTCCGGGTCAATTTGCCTAAAAATGTAGAGAGTTTTTCCGGTTTGCGGGGTGGAATGATGTTCCATGCGGATAAATAGGTATCACTGACACTTTCCTCGGAATCCTCCCGGTTTGCCAGGATGCTATACGCGATTTTATAGCAATAACCGCCGTACTTGTTATCCGTTTCTTTGATGGCCGTTTCGGACCGCGCAAAGTACAGATCCACAATCTGGGTGTCGTCCATTACAAATCCCTTCCTTTCTATGTGAGGTTTTCACCTATATACACGAAGATTATCCGGAAAAGTTTCACATAGGGCGCATTATTTTTTACTATATCACATTTCAAGAAAAGAAAAAAGCTGCCGGAACCCGCAAGGGAACTCCAGCAGCTTGACAACACCGTTTCGGAAATGCGTTTCCTCGAACCGCCCGAAGAAAACAGGGAATCCGCCCCCGTCTCCCGCAGGGGATACGAAGTTCGGGTTATACTGGTTTATGGGTATTGATTTTACGGAAATCAATGGTAATATTGTTTTAGGAAATGACGCGTAAAATAGAGGAGGACCTTTATGACAGGAACTGTGAAATTGGATCAGCCGCTGCAATTTCGTTTCACCCCGGATGGATTCTGCCCGGATACACGTCGGGAGATGCTGTCCAAAGAAGACGGGGCACTTCTGGAGCAGTTTGAGGCTGACCGTTACAGGGCGCTGTATCAGCTGGGACTGGGGGACAAAAGGGCAGACCGGAGCCCCTCCGGCGCATTTCTCTATTTGCTCAGCGATACCTTTTTCAAAAAGCTGACGGATCTGCCGGATCTGGAGCTTACCCGGGAAAACGCGGCCCCGGTACTGTGCCAGGAGGACCTGGATGCGCTGCTGCGGGCGGTTCCCTTTGCCATCGGCGCGGAGTATATCACCGACCTTTGGCTCACCGGGATCTTTCAGAAATTAGGGGCCATCTATGCCCAGGAGATCAAAGCCTACGACGGCACTGTCGCCATGTACCTGACGGAGCAGAGCCAGCGGCTGCGGGTGCCGGAACGAGTCTTTTTCCATCTGGTGGAAAACAAGGACGCGGAATTTCCCTTTGCCTTTCTAGCAACCTACGCAACCACGGATACAGGCGGCAAGGTGCGCCATGTACCTCTGCAATACGCGCTGACAGAGTATAAAAACGAACGGGAAAAACTTTTGAATCTCCTCTCATGCCTGAACCGGGCGGCGGAGGTTTCCGATTTAATCGGCTCCTTTATGGAAAACGGGGAGATGTTCCATCCATTGAAGCTGACAGCGGAGGAGGCCTATACCTTCTTAAAACAGGTAGAAGCCATCGAGTCTGTGGGAATCCTGTGCAGGATTCCCAACTGGTGGCGGAAAAAGGCTTCTTCCGTTTCCCTGTCGGTGCGCATGGGGGAGGACAAGCCCCCGATGCTTGGGTTCGCCAGCCTGATTGCTGTGCAGCCAGAGCTGGAAGTGGATGGGGTTGTCCTGTCCCAGGCGGATATTCAGATGCTGCTGTCCCAGACCGAGGGTCTGGCCTTCCTGAAGGGCAAATGGGTGGAGGTAGATCACAAGCGCCTGCGGTCCCTGCTGGCGCGGATGGAGGAGCTGCCGGAGGAAGTTACGCTGATGGATACCCTGCGCATGGAGCTGGGGGCGGAAAAGATGCCGGCGGATGTAGGGGGTCTTGTCACCAACGGCGCTTGGCTGGCATCGCTGCTTTCCAGCCTGAGAAAGCCGGAGACCATCCGGAGCGTCCCCCCGCCCCAAACCCTTCAAGCTACCCTCCGGCCCTACCAGGAGAATGGCTATACCTGGCTGAGCTATATGGACGAGCTGGGCTTTGGCGCCTGTCTGGCCGACGACATGGGCCTGGGCAAGACCGTGCAGGTGCTGGCCTTTTTGGAGCGGCTGCGCAGTGCCCGGGAGGATGCCCGGGTACTGCTGGTGGTTCCCGCTTCCCTGATCGGGAATTGGCAGAAGGAGGCGGAGCGGTTCACCCCGTCTATGGAATTGCAGATCCTTCATTGGAAGACGTCTGCCGCGCTGACATCGCAGTTTGAAGAGAACCGGGCTTTCCTGACCATCACGACCTATGGCATGGCGGCCAGGATCCCGGCTTTGCAGGCCGTAACCTGGGACTGCGTGATCCTGGATGAGGCCCAGGCCATCAAAAATCCGATGTCCAAACAGACCCGGGAGATCAAAAAGCTGACCGCCCATATGCGCATCGCCATGACCGGCACACCCATTGAAAACGACCTGACCAATCTGTGGTCCCTGTTTGATTTCCTGAACAAGGGGCTGCTGGGGACCTCCCAGGAATTCCGCGATTTCTGCCGGGGACTTGGGGAACATCCGGAGGGCTATGCCCGGTTGAAGGCTATGGTATCCCCCTTCCTGCTGCGCCGGGTGAAGACGGACAAGCGCATCATCTCCGACCTGCCGGAAAAGCTGGAGACGGTGGATTATGTTGGGCTGACCAAAAAGCAGGTAGTGCTTTATCGCAAGCTGGTTTCGGATATGGAGAAGCGGCTCCGGGAGGCCGACGGCATGGAGCGCCGGGGGTTGGTGCTGGCTACCATTTCCAAGCTGAAGCAGATCTGCAACCACCCGGATCAATATCTGGGGCAGACAGCCTTTGCTGTGGAGGACAGCGGCAAGTTCGCCATGCTGAAGGAGCTGTGCGAAACCATTCGGGAAAAGCGGGAACGGGTCCTGGTGTTCACCCAGTTCCGGGAGATCACGGAGGTCCTGGCATCGCTGCTGTCCACGGTGTTCCAGGCGGAAGGCTTCGTTCTCCACGGAGGCACACCGGTGGACAAACGCCGGAGAATTGTGGAAGCCTTTCAGGGGGAAGCTTATGTTCCGTTTATCGTGCTGTCCATCAAGGCGGGCGGTACGGGCCTGAACCTGACGAAAGCCAATCACGTCATCCACTTTGACCGTTGGTGGAATCCGGCAGTGGAAAATCAGGCCACAGACCGGGCCTTCCGGATCGGGCAGGAGAAAAATGTCATGGTTCACAAGCTGGTGTGTCAGGGTACCATTGAAGAAAAAATAGATGCCATGATCGAATCCAAGCGTGCGCTGGCGGAAAACGTCATCGGAACGAATTCGGAAAAGTGGATCACCGAGCTGAGCGATGAGGAGCTGATGAAGCTGCTGCGTCTGGAATAGGCCTGGGGGGTGCATAACATGAGCAAGTATTGGAATGAGGGGAATTTCAGCCAACCTACAGCAGCGGAGCTTCGCAGAAACTCCGCTGCCAGTCAGAAGAAAGCCAAGGCGAAGGGTCAGCTTTTGGAGCCTGTGGTGATTTCCGGGAGAACCATTGCAAAAAGCTGGTGGGGCCAGGCCTGGTGCAATAATTTGGAACAGTATGCGGATTTTGAGAGCCGTTTAGACCGCGGAAAGCGGTACGTCCGCACCGGTGCGGTTCTGGATCTGAAAATTCAGAAAGGCAAGGTCCAGGCCAAGGTGCAGGGGAGCCGGAAAACCCCCTACAAGGTAGAAATCCGGATCAGCCCCCTTTCTGAGGAAAAATGTCAGGCGATCCTGCGGCAATGCGGCAGGCGAATTGAAAATTTGGAAGCCCTGGCAGCGGGAGACTTCCCGGAGGACTTGAAAGAGCTGTTCCTGGGACCGGAGGGTCTGTTCCCCACACCGAAAGAAATCAGCTTCACCTGCAGCTGCCCTGACTGGGCGCTGATGTGCAAGCATGTGGCGGCCGCCCTCTACGGTATCGGCGCCCGGCTGGATACGCAGCCTGCCCTGTTCTTCGAGCTGCGGGGCATTGATATGGAACGTTTTCTCGATGTGGCGGTGGCGAACAAGGTGGAGGCCATGCTGGCCAACGCCCAAAAGCCCAGCGACAGAATTCTGGATGGGGCGGATCTGGACGCGCTTTTCGGCGTGCTGTGAGCCGGAGAGCGATTGGCGCAATTGGTGATTTTGGGGCTGCCTTGAACATAAGGCAGCCCCAATCTGTGGTGCGGGCAACGCAAGCTCGAACCTGCACGTTTTTGACATTGGAACCTAAGGGTGATGTCACCCCAGAGAAGGTTTTATATTCCGCATTATCGAAGAATACCCTTCATAATTTCAAGACATTCAGCCTACAGAAACAGGGATGTAATAGAACGTCTGAATGGTGGGTTCCCCATTGGCGTCCAGCTCCCAGCCCTTGTGGAACATCAGAGATTCCACCTGGCTGATATCCAGAATCGCGTCGAATATATCCCACTCTGTAAAGTAGATCATATTCTCCTGATCCTCAAAGCCTGCGGTGCCGCCACCGCACATATGCTCACTGCCGTCTTTCATGCGGACACCGCAGACTGCCTGAGGAAGCTCCACCAGTTCATCCCAGCCCTCCCAGTAATCTTTCAACTGATAACGGGCGCGGATAGTCTTCTGCCCGATCTCAGCATCCAACAGGATTACGTCACTGTCACCAATTTTGGCATTGGGAGTGATGGAGATGCTGTCGCTGGTGCCGGTGAGGGTCCACTTTAGCTCCCAGTTGCCCTCAACCTGAGGTTCCGGCATGCCTGCCGGCTTGTCAGACTGAAAATCGAAGCTGTGGAAGGAAAAAGCGATTTCCCTGCCCAAATACCGGCCATCGTTTTTTTCAAAGCTGATGGAGTAGATGTATTCCAGGCTTCCGTCATCGGCCACATAATCCAGGATCAGGTTGCCGTCTTCATCGGATTGAACAGGCTGTCCATTGGATGCATAGACCAGCTTCCCCTCTTCGTTCCGGGTGGTGCCTTCAAAGAACCAGCCGCTCTGACTTCCGCCGAAATGCTCGTCTCCGTCAATGGTGACCGTAGGCCAGGTAGCTGGTAATTTATCCTCCGGCAGATCAAAGCCTTCAATCCGGAAGATGATCTCTGCATGGTAATTGTCCACAATGGTCTGCACTGCGGTGATGGTAATGCCCTGATCGGTGACGGACAGAACCTCGTTGGGATTTGCAGCTCCCTTGGTTTCCTCCAGCATCACAGACAGGCCGCTCTTTTGGGCCTGCTCCTTTACATCCTGAGAGGGATTGTAGCGGGTTTGGGCGGTAGTTGACCACCGGGTATAAACGGCCGCGCCGGTAAGCATTGTCAGGACCAAACAAGCCGCAAGCGCAATGACGGCAAGTTTTCTCCCGCTATGCTTCTTCGGCTTTTCCTGACGGGTCCTGTCCAACAGATCATAAACCATGGCGTTCTTCTCCTCGTCAGAGAAATGAAGAGAATCCATGGACTGTTTCATTTCAGATTTGAGATTGTGCTTCACAGTGCCATTCTCCTTTCTTCGTCGGTAATCAGTGTTCTCAGCTTTCGCCGTCCCCGGGAAAGATACTGGGTCACAGCGCTTTCACTGACGCCCATAACTTCCGCTATCTCCCGAGCGGAATATTCTTCATAGTAATACAGGCACAAGCTGAGCCTGTACTTTTCCGGTAGTGTCTTCATAGCGTCCAGTAACCAGGTATCCTGTACCGCCGGAGCCGCAATCTGAGCGGCATCGTCCAGTGCCACCGTCCGCCTGAAATAGGAACTTTTCAAATGATCTTTACAAGCGTTGATAGCGGTGCGGATGATCCACGCTTTTTCATGCTCAACGCTGTCAAAAGTCATATTGCGGGTTATGTATTTCAAGAATACCGTCTGGCAAATATCCTCTGCGTCACAGGTTTGTTTCAGATATTGATAGCTGATACGCAGGATCATATCCGCATAGGTGTTTACCAGCCGACGTGCCTGATATTCATCCATCAATTCCATCACCTTCCTTTTATCTTTTTGAGGCCCTCTGCCCTTAATACGATATAGCTCATAAAATCATGACACCAGTATACTAAAGTTTTTGAAAAAGAAAACAAGAAAACATGACTGCTAGAAGGGATGATATTGGAATCTGCTTTTTCTTTCTCAGCCCTCTGGGCGTTGATTCCGAACGCTTGATAACACCGTTCCGAAAATGCGTTTCTTCATACTTTCCAAAGAAAACAAATAATCCGAACCCGTCTTCTACTTAGGAAGATCTGGTTCGGATTATTCTGCTTTGGTGCGGGCAACAGGACTCGAACCTGCACGCTTTTGGCAGTGGAACCTAAATCCACCGAGTCTACCAATTCCACCATGCCCGCATAGTAACTATATTTTAACACGCAGGCAGCGCCTTGTCAATCAAAACCCTGCTTGAGTTTCGGTATATCTAACCATCAAAGTTATCCACAGCTCAAAAACCCACCAAACAAGAAAGAATAACCTGAATTATTCACGCCACCCAAGACAGTGCGCTGAAGCCATCCATCCAAACACAATTTGCAACACAACTTCGCAGAAGCGAACCAGCGCGCCTCCAAAAGGGCGCAACACCCCTATAAGGCTTTGGACGGGCTTTTTTGAAGATGTCAAGGTACAAAAAGCGTTAATTCGTCATGGGCGTTGGTTGTTGGATACGCCGGAGCGTCTCATGGAATTCCGCTTTATATGGGCAACTGCTGCACAGCTTAAAGGTAACATACCCAGCGGAATGCACAGCTCTCGCCGCACTTTTCAACAGCCGCATGCGAATGGTGTCCGCAGTCTGCTTGCGCATTTGCACCGGAAGGACCAGCCGCTTGAACCAGTTGAACAGGTTATAGGCCAAAGCGTGGAGCTGTAAACGGTTCGCGTTGACCAGCTTGGAATGGCTGCCGACTGCGGAGAAATCAAAGCCGTTTTTGAGGCAATAGAACAATTTATCCATTACTACAACTACCAGCGGCGTCAGCATCGGCTAAACTGCCTTGCACCGATGGATTACCGCAGCTTGCTGGAAACTGCCTAAAAGAACAGGACCCCATCTCTGAGGTCCTGGAGAAATAATTTTTGTTTTTTCATCTGTCTACTTGACAGGGAGCGGTTCATGGAATCCTGGTAAAAAGATTTTTGTTTTTTCACCTGTCTACTTGACAGGGAGCGGTTCACCATGGAAAGCAGGCTCTTTTCTTTTTTGCAAAAAATGTTATGATAGGTGTAACCTTTTTGCATTGGATTCTTACTACTAGGGTGAGGAACAAAAAAGAAAGGAGTGGTTCTGTGTGGAAGACACGAAGATCATCGCTTTGTTCTGGGAACGCAATGAGCAGGCCGTCCAGGAGACTGACACCGCCTATGGCCGCAAGCTCTTTGTGCTGTCCAATAAGATCCTGAACAACCGGGAAGACGCGGAAGAAAGCGTGAGTGATACTTACCTGGAAACCTGGAAATCGATTCCTCCCAAACACCCTACCCACTTTTATGCTTTTCTGGCTGCCATCTGCCGCAATCTGTCCCTGAACAGGCTGGACTGGCGGATGGCTGCCAAGCGCAATGCCGAGGTGGTAGCCCTGACGCAGGAGATGGAGACCTGCATCCCGGCTTTGGGGCAACAGGCCGAGCTGGACCGCCGGGAGCTGCGGCGGGTTTTGGAGAAGTTCCTGGAAAGCCTGTCCAAGGAAAGCCGCCTGATCTTCCTGCGCCGTTACCTGTATGTGGACACCGTAGCGGAGATCGCGGCCCGGTACGGCATCAGTGAAAGCAAGGTCAAGACCCAGCTCCACCGGACCCGCAACAAGCTGCACAGCTATCTGGAAAAGGAGGGAATCGCCGTATGACCGGAAAGGATTTGCTGATTGCGTTGGGTGATGTCAGCCACAAATACTACGAAGAAGCGGAAAACGATACCATTGTTTCCTCTCAGGGCCACAAGACTTTTCGCAGATCTCTGCTGATTGCCGCGGTGATTGCTTTGACATTGCTGCTGGTAGGCTGTGCGGTTGTGTATGCCCTGCGCCTGCAGGATATGTCCATCGGGCAGGAGACCTATACCCAGCGCTTTGACGACACAGGCAAGGCCATTGACCCAATTGAGAAAACCAGGGATATCATCACCATCTACGGCCACAACGGCGACCCCATCCAGCTGGCGCTGACGGAGTGGTATGATTTCTTGGAAACCTACGATCCGGAGGGGAAGCTTATGACCAACAATCCCCAGCTTCCGGATATTCCCGACCAGTATGAGTACACCTACAGCTGCTATTCCCAGGAAATGGTGGACAAGGTGGACGAGATAGCCGAAAAATATGGCTTAAAGCTTCTGGACACCTGGATTCCTTTCCAGCAGTACCAAAGCGATATTTTCCTGGAGGAAACCGGGATTCACTCTCTGCTGGTTTCCGGCAGCTCTGCCCAGATCCAGAATATGGCGGGTATGCTCTATCCTCCCTACAACTTCGATATGGAGTTTTGGCTGGTCGCGGAAAACGACAGCAATGGTTTGTTGGCCTCCTATGTCTACGCACGGAAAGACTATTTCCCCAGGTCTTTCCCCGGAGGAGTTGACCTGAGTAATTACCAGCAATGGGATTACACCGCTCCCGACGGTACGAAGCTGCTGCTGGCCCTGAGCAGCAAGGGCCACGGGTATGTCATTGCCGAGCCGGAAAACGCCATGCTGATTATCTCCATTGATGGCAACCGTTCCAGAAGCGATTACCCGGACGCAAGCGAAATCATCACCAAGGCAGAACTGGAATCCATGGCGGATATGTTTGACTATTCCATTCAGCCCCGGGAGGTGGACAGAGCCGTCGTGGAGGAAAAGCTGGCGGAAGCAGAGGCGGCTTATCAAGCGGAGCATACCTATGTCCCGGAGGTCTACAGCAGCTTCAACGAATATTTAATGAACAATGTTTACACCCCCGGGAATAATCGCCAATATGCCTTCTACGACCTGACCGGAGACGGTAAGGACGAATTGCTGCTGGGGCATGACGGCGCTTATAATACTTGGCTCACCATCCGCGACGGCGAGGTGGTGGAGCAAGCGGGCACGGAGGACTATCTGTGTGAGTGGAATGTGATCGACCGGTATTCTGGCCCGGACGAATACTGGGATGGTGAACGGCATATGTACCTCACTCTGGTCAGTGATACCGCCGAAGATGCGGGCGGCGAATACCAGTGGATTGCTACCGTTGGCCGCAGGGGAGATCAATGGTATCAATATGCGGACTTCCATGGACTGAATGAAATGGAAATATCCGCGGAAGATGCGGCGGCGGTGATTGCCAAATATCCCAGGATCGAACTGGATTGGAAACCCCTGATGGACTATCCCCTGGATGCGGACGGATATACCCTGGGAGACTACCTTCAGGAAAAGGATGTACGGGTATCCGATGACGAGTTGAACCGGATATATACGGATTTTCTAGCCAACCGCGCAGATTCCATCTACACCCATTGCCGCATTCTGGATATCAACGGTGACGGAGTGAAGGACCTGCTGCTCAGCGGCGATGGAGAAAAATACTGGGAAATTCTGACTTACCGCTATGGCGCTTTGAATCACATTCCAGTTTGGGATTTCTACCTTTGCGAAGACAATGTTCTGGAATGCGGCTCCGTATTCACCCCGGAAACGGGTGTCGAGGTGAACGGGACAAAGTTCCTCCGCTGCAATGGGTTTGATCTGGAAACACTGGATTTTACAGCCTACAACAAGGCAACCGCCTCCTGGCAGTCTGACTTCAAGGGCACTCCCATGGCAGAGTCCGACGCCAAAGCCATTCTAGCAAAGTATCACCGCATCGATCAAGGAATGCAGCCAATCGCTGAACTGCTGAACTAGCTTTTGAGGAAGCAAGGCTTGTTTCCCTTTGCCAAGCAGTACCAAACACTTTTTCATCGCTTCCCTTGTTCATTTCATCCTTAACGCATTCATCCGAACCTTTCGCCCGTCGGCGTCAGGTTCGGATGTTTTTTGCGACACTCTGGTACTTTCTTGTGTAAATAATCATTTACCGCAATATCTATCGTTCCCTTATGCACCCATCGTAGGGGCCGATGCCCACATCGGCCCGCAGGGAAGACTGAATTATAGGACCAGACTGCGGCGAATTCGGAACAAAAGTGCAAGGGCCGATGTGGGCATCGGCCCCTACGGTGGTGCCGGCATAAACGATCATTTGCTGCTTTTTTCCTGCCCCGTTCATACACATTTCATTTTTGGCAGTTAGAATAAGCAATATATTATGCGTAGGCGCGCTTCGCGGAAAGCAGACGCCGGGTAGGGAGGAAATTTCATGAATCAGCGATGGTTCCGGGCGCTGTTCCGGCGGCGGGCTTTGGTTATTGCCCTGCTTCTGATCCAGATCGCGTTTGTGGGGATGCTGATCTTTACCGGCAGTCAGGCCTTCCAGTGGATTAACGGGGTGCTGCGGATCGTCAGCTTCCTGGCCGCGCTGTATATCGTATCGAAGAAGGACAAAGGGGCCTACAAAACCGCCTGGATCTTCCTGATTCTGACCTTTCCCCTGTTCGGGGGGCTGATGTATCTGCTGGTCCATTCCCAGGCAACCACCCGGTGGGTGGCAAAGGAAATCCGGCGCAGCGAAGAGAAAGCCGCGCCCCTGTACTGCCTGCCGGGAGACGGTTATGCCCAGGCGGAGGCCGCAATCGGGGACCGGTTCCCCCAGGTCCGCTATCTGCAGAACTTTATGGGCTTTCCGATCTATACCCACACCGCCACAACGTATTATTCTCCCGGAGAAGAAATGTTCGCGGCCCTGCTGCCGGAGCTGGAAAAGGCGGAACACTACATCTTCCTGGAATTTTTTATCATTCACGAAGGGATCATGTGGAACAGCATCCTGGAAATTCTGAAACGGAAAGCAAAGCAGGGCGTCACCGTCCGGCTGATCTATGACGATATGGGCTGCTTCCTGCTGCTGCCCACAGATTATCCCAAGCAGCTGGAGCAGATGGGCATTTCCTGTGTCAAATTCAATCCCTTCCGGCCCTTCCTGTCGGCCATTCAGAACAACCGGGACCACCGCAAGATCATCTCCATCGACGGCAAGGTGGCCTTCACCGGCGGCATCAACCTGGCGGATGAATACATCAACGCCATTGAGCGGTTCGGCCACTGGAAGGACTCCGCCATCAAGGTGGAGGGGGAAGCGGCCTGGAGCTTTACGCTGATGTTCCTGCAGATGTGGGACGCCTGCCGCCGGGAGGACGAGGACTTTTCCCGCTACTACCCCTGGCAAACGAATCCCTGCCCGGTGATTGGCGGCGGCTTTGTCCAGCCCTACATGGACAGCCCCATGGACACGGAAAATGTGGGCGAGCATGTCTATCTGCAGATCCTGAACCAGGCAAAGGACTATGTCTACATCAACACGCCGTATCTGATCGTGGACGACAGCATGGTATCCGCCCTGACCCTGGCGGCAAAGCGGGGCGTGGATGTGCGGATCATCACCCCCCACAAGTGGGACAAATGGGCCATCCACATGACCACCCGGTCCTATTACCGGGAGCTGGTGAAGGCCGGTGTGAAAATCTACGAATACACCAACGGCTTCAACCACTCCAAAACCTTCGTGTCCGATGACTGCACTGCCACCGTAGGCACCACCAATCTGGATTTCCGCAGCCTGTACCTGCATTTTGAGTGCGGCGCGCTGCTGTTCAACTGCGAAGCCGTGTCCCAGGTGAAGGAGGATTTTCTGAACACCCTTACAATCTGCCAGCCCATCACCGAGGAGGACTGCCGCCACAACATTTTCGTGCGGCTGTTCCAGGACATTCTGCGGCTGTTCGCGCCATTGATGTAAGGGCTTTACACAGCCATTGGCGCAATTTCACCAAAATGCCAATCTGGAATTTGGCTTAAATCACAATTTTCTTTCGGCGCTGCGCCGTCAACCTTCGACCAAAAGGTTGACAGACCCCGCCGCAGGTGATAAAATCATTTCATAATCGAGTAGGAGGGGCTGACTGAAAGTCGCCCCGACCTCTCACACCACCGTGCGTACCGTTCGGTACAGGTTGGTTTCCAAGTTTATGCTGTTACTTTCAGGTAATAGTCAAGAAAGAACGTGTAGCCCGCTTTCTTCAAGAGCTCCTTAGAGATTGCCAGCTTCACAATTGGGCTATCGGCACTTCGCCGGTAGCCTTTTCTCGTATTTGCCATCCTCATTGCGTTTGCGTGGGATGTCCCCAGCTTTCGCAAATTGCGGTACTTGTTTCCAATCGTTTTCCAGCTTTTCCAGATGTATGTCCTTAGTCTCGTTCGCAGCCATTCATCTATCCTCGTCAGATAGCTTTTCATGTCTGCTTGCTTGAAGTAGTTCACCCATCCTGTGACCGTTTCTTTCAGCTTCTTTTTCTTCCACGCATATCCCTTGCCGTCGCTTCTTGCAGTGATTTGTCTTACCTTCTTTTCAAGCTTTGCCTTGGATTTTGCGTGGACTGTCGCTCTTACTCCGGTCTTACTGTTGCACCAGCAAGCGCACCCGAATTTTCCAATGGCTCTCCATCGCCTATATTGAAGTTTTCCGGAACACGCCGCTGCTGCTGTGGATCTTTATCTGTATGGTCTTCTGCCCCTGCCCGGGCTTCCTGAACCGCAAGCTGTGGGGACTATCCTCGGCGGAGGTGAAGCTGCTGTTCAAAACCGCCGTGGCTCTGGTGCTGTTCACCTCCTCCGTCATTGCGGAGATCGTCCGGGGCGGTCTGAACTCCGTGGCCCACGGGCAGTTTGAGGCCGGACACTCCCAGGGCTTCTCCACGGTGCAGATCATGCTCTACATCGTTCTGCCACAGGCATTCAAAAACATTGTGCCCACCCTGCTGAGCCAGGTCATCACCACCATCAAGGACTCCTCCTATCTGGCTAACGTGGCCACCATCGAGCTTATGGCCAGGGTGAAAAAGCTGTTAAGCTCCGCATACCGGTACAACAGGCTGAACATGGTGAACGTCTCGGATGTCTTCGTGCTGTTCGGGCTGGCCTGCGTCGTCTATTTCATCATCAACTTCTCCCTCTCCTGCGTAGTCAGGTCTATGCAGAAGCGGAAGAAAAAAGCCGTTCCGGCAGGGACGCAGAACGTATGAAGCAGTATGTCATCACCCTTTCCAGACAGTTCGGCAGTCTGGGCAGGACCATCGCCCAGCACATGGCGGCAGAGCTTGGGATTGACTTCTACGACCGGGATATCGTGGAGGAGACCGCCAGCCGGATGGGCCTGCCCGTTTCCGTCATCAGCAGCAAGGAGGAACACTCCGACTCCATCTACTTCCGGCGGCAATACCCGTTGGGTACTGGTCTTGCCAGCATGCAGGACGAAATCATCATGATACAGAAAAACATCATCCGGGATCTGGCCCAGAAGGAGTCCTGCATCATCGTGGGCCGTTGCGCAGACAGCATCCTGATGGACATGGAGAACCATCTGAATGTTTACATCTACGCACCCCTGGAGGCCCGGCTGCGCAACTGCACAGACATGTTGAAAATGGACGAAAAAACAGCCCGGAAAATGATCCGGGAGGTTGACCGTGCCAGAACCCTCTACCACCGGCGCTACTGTCCGGAATACGTGGACGCCTCCACCAACAAGGACATCATGCTGGATTCCAGCCGGTTTGGGGTGGAAGGGTGCGCAAAGATATTGGTTGCTCTGGCAAAAGATATGTTTGCATAATCGATACCAGCGGTACTGCACGGTGCCGCTGGTTGATTTTTGGCCGTTACGATGATTCAGTAGTACAAGACATGTGAATATGTATCTTTTATCATAACAGATCTGATATCTGATCGACAAAAAAGGGGTTGAAATTTTCCTCCCACTCTGCTATAATAGCCATCACAAGCAAAAGAACAATATGCAGGGTTAGTTCATCGGTAGAATGGTCGCTTCCCAAGCCACAGAGGCGGGTTCGATTCCCGTACCCTGCTCCAAAATCCAAAACTGCGAATCTCAAAATGAGGTTCGCAGTTTTTTTGGTTTCGCTCTCCTTTTCGGAATCGGGATTTCCTTTTGACGCTTTCCCATTCCCGTAAAAGCTGGCCAGTGCCATGCCCCACAGCGGGCCCAGAGCAAGCACCAGAGCGTGATTCTCCCACAGGCTGCATCCGTTCAGGGTCACGCCAAGAAGCAGTCCCAGGGCGATCTGGCCCCCCGCTTTTCCGCCTTCTTCCTTTCGGCGCTGCTTCCCGCCAGCACTGCCAGGGCAAGCCCTGCCATAACCCAGGTCAGGACGGCCATAACGAAGGCTTTCAAGTGGTTTCCTCCATTTTCTTTCTCCCCTCCAGCTCAGCGCCGCAGCGGAAGATCAGCGACACCAGAATCAGCACAATGCCCATAGTCAAGCTGTCTGTTTTATATCTTTCGTCTGGATTCCGGGACGCGTCACAGTCTGCATCCGCAAGACACTATTCCCCACGCCGTCCCTTCCGCGTCCGCTTCTCTTCCCTAGCCGCAAGCTTTTCGCATCTGGTCAGGCCTTGTCTTCCTTTTTCAGGAAAATGTGTCCGTTTTCCAGGTTCCGGAAAGCAAAAAAAACGCAGAACCATAACACCGTCCCGGGTGTCATGCTCTGCGTTATCAGGACCATACGCATGTGTCCGGCGTTCCTGGGCCGCGTAATCAAAAAACTCCATCCTTTCGGATGGAGTTTCGAATGTTGGCATTACCTATCTTCCCGGGCAGTCACCCGCCAAGTATTGTCGGCGCT
>JBJDYN010000078.1:0-2503 GCA_051867395.1 Faecousia sp.
GGAAGGCATGGGCGCTGCCGCGCCAGTGGAACCATCGTAAGATAAACGATCATTTCTATGAGGAACTTGGGAATCGTATCTGGAAGAAAAGCGCCGCCCCCACAGTATTGTGGGGGCGGATTTCTAATTAGGCTGCTTCTGCAGGCGGTTCGATAGGAGATGCTTCCCCAGTGGATTCCGGCGGCAGGGTTTCCACAGGAGGCTCGGTTTCCGCGGGCTTGGTGGCGGGGGGCTCGGTTTCTGTGGGCTTCGGCGGTTCCGTGGGCGGCTCCGTGGGCTCCGG
Organism: Faecousia sp.; assembly: GCA_051867395.1. Classification (GTDB taxonomy): domain Bacteria; phylum Bacillota; class Clostridia; order Oscillospirales; family Oscillospiraceae; genus Faecousia. The sequence continues at coordinate 284 of JBJDYN010000078.1, forward strand.
TTCCACCTGGGCGATGATCCGGTTCACGGACTTGTACCCGGTGGTGGCCACGAAGTCCCGGGAGATCAGGGCGTTGGTCTGGACGTCGTACTTGACCTTGTAGGTTTTCACGGTGTAGCCCGTGACGCCCTTCTGAATCACATCGCCATCCAGATAGCCTTCGGCGTTGTGGTATTCGAAGGAGACGTATTCCGTCCGGGGCTGGATGGTGTCGGTGATGGTGGACTCCATCCTGACGTAGTAGCTGCGCTGCTCCGTGCCCAGGAGCCTGATCTTCACGCTGCCGCCGGAGACCTCCGCTTCGATCTTCACCGGGAAGCTGGTGCTGTTGGTGAATTTCAGGTCGGGGCTGCTCCAGCCAATGTCCGCATCCAGGCCGTAGTCCAGGTAGTCCACAGGGAAGCTGTGGCTGGTGCGGGAGGTCACATCCAGATCCGCCAGCAGGGCGGCGCAGTACAATGTGGAGCTGACCTGGCTGATGCCGCCGCCGGTGACGGTGGTCAGTTCCTCACCGACGTAGTCCGCAATGGTCTTGTAGCCTTTGGCAGCGGTGGGCTGGCCCACGGTGTCGTTGAAGGAGAAGCTCTCCCCGGGGTTCAGCACCACGCCGTTCAGCGCCTCACAGGCCAGACGCAGGTTGGTGGTGCGGCTTTCGTCGCTGGTGTGGAGGGTCTGGCACTGGCCCAGGATGTCCTGGAAGAAGCTGCCGTCGTCCAGCAGCTCCGGCTCGATGGTTTCCATGGGAATCCGGACTTCTTCACCATAGTCCGCCTGGTCTACCAGTTTCTGGGCGGCTTCAAGATCGAAGCCGTAGCCGTAGGAGCCGGGGATGACCTCATAGGTCCGCAGATCCACCTTGGCATCCACGGGCGCGATGTAGAATTCCTCGTAAATGGCCATGAGGTCCACGGGGTCCGGCTCTGCGGTGGGCTCGATGTCCTCCACCGTCACCAGGAACACATGCAGACTGTAGGCGTCCAGAATTCTATTATATACGTCATCCACGTCAAAGCCGATGCCGGGGGTGCCCATGGTGATCACCAGGGTCTGGCAGGGGGCAGACGCGTCGAACTTGTCCGCCGCCAGCTCCGGCTGCTTGCCCTCCAGACCGTAGTTGGCCTGTGTCAGGGTGCTGCCGGAGTCCCCGGCGCAGCTTTCCAGGGTCTGACGGATGTATTTTTCATTCAGGCTCAGGTAGGGCAGCAGGCCGATGATGTGGTCGCCCCCGGCCTGCTGGGCGCTCTCCTGCTCCGCCTTGGTACCGGTGCGGCCGTAGTCGTAGGCAGCATTCACGGCAGCCTTGGTGTCCAGCTTGGCCCCCACCTTGGCAGCGGACAGACGCAGCTCGGTGCCAGCCAGATCCACCACCATGTCCTGGGAGTAGTCCAGGGCCTTGTTCACGGCGGTGATGGCCTCGCTCTTGGTCATGCCGCCGACGTTGACCCCGGCGATGTACACATTCTTCAGGATTGTGCCGTCGCTGCTGCCGGAGGAGCCGAGGAAGAAAATGGCGAGAATGGACACAATCAGCACCAGGGCAAAGGCGCACAGTCCCGCCAGCACCAGCTTCTTGTTCTTATCGTAGAAATGCAGCACGGTGTCCAGGAAGGAGCCGTTGCCGTCCGCCTCCTTCTCTTCGTCAAAGAGGGATTCCTCCGCGTTGCGGAACATCTCCGAGGAGCGGCTGCCGGGAGCGCGGTAAGCGTCGCAGGGCTGGGAAGCCTGTTTGCCGGCGTAGGGAGTCTGGGGTCCGGCATAGGGTTGCTGAGGCGGGGTGTTCTCTGCGGAATCAGGCTCCGACACGGCGGCAAAAAGATCCCCGGTCGGGTTCTCGGTGAAAGGATTGTCATTGGCTGCCGGGGCGTCGGTTTTGGGGGAAAGATCCTCCGGTTTTGGAGAATAGGTGGGATGGCTGGAACCGTTGACCTGCCGGAAGGCCTGCTCGATCTGCCGGTCCTCCTCCCGGTGGGGACGGGGTTTGGAAAATTTACCTTGTGCCATGGAAAAAACCTCCTTCGAAGGGGTAGGGGGGAAAATGGGTTTCCGGTATTATAGCATATTTTTCGGGAAAAGCAAGGGGAGTGTGGAGTGTGGAGTTAGGAGTGTGGAGTGTGGAGTGTGGAGTGTGGAGTTGAGGTGCGGCTCTGTAAATGATCGTTTACCGCACCAAAGCCTTCCCCTCTGGGGAAGGTGGCCCGGCGCAAGCCGGGTCGGATGAGG
>JBJDYN010000079.1:0-2495 GCA_051867395.1 Faecousia sp.
TACAGGCATTTCACTATGCGGGATGCCCGGTGCCAGTACTGCGGAAAGATCATCCACGTCCCCAAGCATCCGAAGCCGGGGAGCATCCTGTGCAGCTACTGCCGGGAGCGTTTCTTTTGGGGCTAAACTACACAATTCCCAGCGGAAAAGATGGTGCAGATTATGCCTGCATTCTTGCCGGAAATGACTTGCGTTCCCTTCCCGGTAGAGTGATGAATACCGTACCACCATTTTGATACAAAGGAGGGAAACGCGGTGGCAAGAGAAATCAAGCAGGTCAGCTTCCCTGCACCGCCTGCGCCAAAGCTGACGAGAGTGGCCGCATATGCGAGAGTATCTTCCGGCAAAGATGCGATGCACCACTCCCTGTCAGCGCAGGTCAGTTATTACAGCAGCCTGATCCAGAAACATCCCGGCTGGACATACGCAGGGGTCTATGCGGACGAGGCCAAGACCGGGACCAAGGATTCCAGAGCGAACTTCCAGCGTCTGATCGCAGATTGCCAGCAGGGACGAATCGATCTTGTGATCACCAAGTCCGTCAGTCGCTTTGCCCGGAACACGGTCACCCTGCTGGAGACTGTCCGCCAGCTCAAGGACATGGGTGTGGATGTTTACTTTGAGGAGCAGAACATCCACACCATGAGTACAGACGGCGAGCTGATGCTGACGATCCTCGCATCCTACGCGCAAGAGGAGAGCCGCTCGGTCAGTGAGAATCAGAAGTGGCGCATCCGAAAGAACTTCAAAGAGGGCAGACCATGGAACGGCGTTATGCTGGGGTACAGGCAACAAGGCGGAAAGTACATCATCGTCCCGGAGGAAGCGGAGATTGTCCGGCGAATCTATACGGAGTATCTGGCCGGGAAGGGGCTGGAAGCCATCGTCAACGGCCTGAACGCAGATGGGATCCTGACGCAGAAGGGCTTCACTTGGCACAAGGGCCCGGTCAGCCGCATTCTGCGGAACAGCAATTACACGGGCAATCTGCTCCTGCAGCGGTTTTATAGCGAAAATCACATTACGAAACGCAAGTGCGTTAACGAAGGCGAGCTTCCCATCCGCGAAGCGCTTCCGCTGTCCCCATGTCACGTTTTCGGAAATGGAGCGGCTTTCCTCCTGAGCAAGTGAGGACATGATCGTGATCAGCAGTTCTCCTTTGCTGTCGAAGGTCCATATGTTCTCTTTCTCGAAATAGCACTCACACCCTGCATCCTTTAGCTTACGGATCGTGGTCAGGCTGTCCACAGTATTCCGGGCAAAGCGGCTGACGCTTTTCGTGACGATCAGATCGATTTTCCCCGCAAGGGCATCCGTAATCATGCGGTTGAAGCCCTCGCGGTTTTTCGTGTTCAGGCCAGAAATACCCTCATCCGTATATACCTCCACGAAGGTCCAATCAGCATGGGCCGTGATGAACTGCGTATAGTAGTCGATCTGCGCTTCGTAACTTGTGAATTGTTCATCGCTGTCCGTGGACACCCTCGCATATCCGGCCACCCGGCGTTTGACATGGGCGTTAGCAGGCTGCTTTGTATGGATGTTCTTTGTGGCCGGAATGATCGTGACATTAGGCATTGCGATCCCACCTTTCTCTTGTGCGCTGACCAGCCGCTGCTCTCATTTCCGGCGTCCATGATTCCGAGCGGGAGCGGTCCTGCCATTGTTTAACGCTTTTGCCGCCATTCTTGAAGTGGAATACCAGCTTGTTCCCAGCCTCCGCGCAGATTTCCGTTAAATCGCAAATATCCATATCTGCGGTCAGCTCTGTCAGGATCGGCTCCGGGATCTGTTTGGATGGGCAGGCGGCTTTGCCTTTGGAATTGTAAGTGGAGCAGATCCAAACCGGGCCTGTTGCCGTAACCTTCCGGCGATAATGCTTGCCGCACTTCCCGCAGATGATCATGCCCGTAAACTGGTATTGCTCTTGCTGCGGAGGCTTGGGCGTGAACTTCTTTGCCCTGCGCTCGATCTCAGCCTGTACAGCGTTGAAGGTTTCGATATCAATAATCGCTTCGTGGGTATCGGCAGCGGAGTACTTGGGAAAGTATCCATGCCGTATAAGCACTTCCTCGGCTATGAAAAAGGTCCGAATGGGCTCCCGCAAATCGTGCCGGAACAGGCAGAAACTGTCCGCTATATCTATGATCTTTTCATGGGAGGGAAAACCATCACGGCCATTGCCAAGCAGCTCACTGCCGAGAGAATCCCGACTCCGGGTGGCAAGGACACATGGGGCAGTAGAACCGTGGAGAGTATCCTGACCAATGAAAAATACAAGGGTGACGCCCGTCTGCAAAAGCGCTTCACCGTGGATTTCCTGCAAAAGAAGATGAAGGTCAACGAGGGCGAAGTCCCTCAGTACTATGTGGAGAACAGCCATGAGGCGATCATCCACCCGCTCCTGTTTGACCGGGTGCAGGAGGAGCTTGCCCGGAGGAAAGCGCTGGGCCGGAGTTACAGCGGAAAGAGCATCTTTTCCTCCCGGTTGATTT
>JBJDYN010000080.1:0-16717 GCA_051867395.1 Faecousia sp.
CCGCAGACTGTAACCCATGTCTCTTCCCTATGTGTTACCTATGTTTCTCTTGACAGATGACCCTCCCCTACAGTTGGCGTTGCGGCATGAAGTTCGAACGAATGTTTTACTAAAGCTGGTTTTTCGTTGGAAAACCGAAAATCCGTGAGAAAAAGATTGATTTTTCTCATGGATGGTAGTATACTGTCCCTAAATGGAGCAAAAGGGTAGTTAAGTGGAGCAAAATGGAAAGGAGGTGTGCCCATGATCGGAAAATATCCCGCCAAGCTGGACGAGAAGAGCCGTCTGTTTGTTCCGTCCAAGCTCAGAAGCGATCTGGGGGACACCTTCGTCGTCACTCTGGGGGTCAACTGCGGCCACCGGTGCCTTACCATATATACTGCCGAAGAATGGCAGAAGCTCTCCGATAACTATAATGCCCTCAGCATCTCCCAGCGTTCCGGGGCTACCAGCCTGCTTTTTATGAACGCTGTAGAATGTACACCCGATAAGCAGTTCCGCTTCAGCCTGTCGCCGTTCCTGATAAACTACGCGGGCATTGACCGGGAGGTCATGATCGTGGGCCGGGCCGGTCAGGCGGAGATCTGGGACGCCAGGGAGTTCGAGGCCTTCGAGGCGGAGAACCTGACCCCTGAAAAACTGCTGGCTTCTCTGGAGGCAATTGGGCTATGACAGAATTTCGCCATGTTTCCGTTCTGCTGGAGGAGTGCATCGACGCTCTGAATATCCAGCCCGACGGCATCTATGTGGACGGCACCCTGGGCGGGGCCGGACATTCCAGCCGGATCGCGGCCAGGCTGACCACCGGACGGCTGGTGGGCATCGACCGGGATAGCGTGGCGCTTACCGCCGCAAAGCAGCGGCTGGAGCCTTTCCAGGATCGTGTATCGCTGGTACACGCCAATTATTGTGAGATGGATCATGCCCTGGATGCGTTGGGTATTGACAAAGTGGACGGCATTTTGCTGGACCTGGGCGTCTCCTCGCCCCAGCTGGATGACGGGGAACGGGGATTTTCCTACATGGTGGACGCACCATTGGATATGCGCATGGACCGCACAGACGCCCAGGATGCCCACGCAATCGTCAATCAGTGGCCTTACGAGGAGCTGAAACGAATCCTGTATGATTACGGCGAGGAGCGGTACGCCCCCCAGATCGCCGCAGCTATCTGCCGCCGCAGAGAAGCGGCGCCCATCGAAACAACCCTGGAGCTGGTGGATATCATCCGCAGCGCCATGCCGGCCTCCGCATTGCGGGAGAAGCAGCATCCGGCCAAGCGCACCTTCCAGGCCATCCGCATCGCGGTCAACGACGAGTTGAACGGCTTGAGTAAGGTCATGGAGGTGGCCATCCCTAAGCTGAAGCCAGGGGGACGGCTGGCGGTGATTACCTTCCATTCCCTGGAGGACCGGATCGTCAAGACCGCCATGGCTGCCGCTGCCAAGGGCTGCACCTGCCCGCCGGAATTCCCGGTGTGCGTCTGCGGCAAGAAGCCCCAGGTCAAGCTCATCACCCGCAAGCCCATCGTTTCCGGGGAGGAGGAGCTGGAACGCAACCCCAGAGCCAGAAGCGCGAAACTTCGCGTCTGCGAAAAACTTTAGAAATTGAAAATGTGCATCAAAGGCCTGCGTAGGGGGCGGCATCCTTGACGCCCCTTAGGAAGGTACTGCATGCAAATGGGGCGTCAAGGATGCCGCCCCCTACGTACGGAAAACGATTATTTTTCAATGATTCACCCGAGGAGACCGCCATGATTCAGAAGCCGAAAATCCAATATGTGGGCCAGTTCTACGTCTATGGCAGCGAGGCCCAGAAGCTGGAAACCGAGAAGCAGCGCAGAAAGGCCAGGACCCGTCTGCCCCTGGCCCGGCTGGAACGGGTGGAAAAGATCTGCCTGGATCCCGTGGCGCTGACGGCAATTGTGGTTGCAGCGGTGATGCTGATTGTCATGGCCGTTGGTCTGGTGCAGATATATGACGACTGGACGGAATATCAGGCCATGTCCACCTATGTCTCCAGGCTGAACCGGGAAAATGCCGTGCTGACCCGGGAATACCGGGAGGGCTATGACCTGGAGGAGATCCGCACCAAGGCCGAAGGCTTGGGGCTGGTTCCCGAATCCCAGGTGCCGGTGATGGTCATTCAGGTGACGGTGCCCCAGCCCGCGCCGGAGCCCACCTGGCTGGATAACCTGATGGCGTTCTTCCAGGGCCTGTTTGCATAAACCGTGGCCTTCCCCATACAATTGAGATAGCAGCTGCAATGGGCGGCGAGGGATTCCCTTGCTGCCCATTCTTGCAAATCTCAAGGAAAGGCCGGGGGAGCATGGGGAAGAAGCCGCGAGAATATGACCGTCTGCGCTTGAGCAGTGGGCAGCACAGGAGAATCCTGCTGGTATCCGCCCTGCTGGGGCTGCTGGCCTTCGTGCCGGTGGGGCTGAGGCTGTATGACCTGATGATCGCCAATTATGATTACTACGCTTCCCTGGCCCTGCGGAACCAAACCCGCACGACGACGGTGACGGCGGACCGGGGGGACATATACGACCGCAACATGAACATCCTGGCCACCTCTGTGGGGGTGGAAAACGTGTACCTGGACCCCCATGAGCTGAAGCAGTCCAAGGCGGATATCCCGTCCATCTCCCAATACTTGGGGGAGCTGCTGGAGAAGGACCCGGCGTGGATTGCCCAGCAGGCGGCGGACACCACCAAGCGCTACAAGCAGGTGGGGGCACGGATTGACGAGGAAACCGCCGGGAAACTCCGGGCCTACATCAACGAAAACAACATTTCCGGCATCCACTTGGAGCCCAGCTCCCAGCGGGTGTACCCCTTCGGGACCCTGGCGGCCCAGGTCATTGGCTTTACCAACGCCTCCAACGAAGGCTCCGAGGGAGTGGAGGCCGCCTATAACAGCTACCTTGCGGGCCTCACCGGAAGGGTCATCACCACCAAGGGCAACAATGAGATGGATATGCCCTTCTCCTACGAAAATTACGTGGCCTCCCGGCAGGGGGACAGCGTGATTTTAACCATCGATACCACCATTCAGGCCTGTCTCGAAAAGCAGATGGAGGCCGCCATTGCCCGATATGACGTCCAGAACGGGGCCTTCGGCCTGGTGATGAACTGCAAGACCGGGGAAATTCTGGCGATGGCCACCCTGGGCAGCTACGATCCCAACAATTACCTGGAGCTCGCCGACCCGGTAGTCAGCGCGCAGGTGGAGCAGCTGAGGCTCGACTATCTTTCCCAGCCGGAAGGGAGCGAAGCCTTTGAAGCCGGGAAGCAGGCCTACAGCGAGGCCCTGTCCGCCGCCCGGCTGAAGCAGTGGCGCAACCGTGTACTCTCCGACGGCTATGAGCCGGGTTCCACCTTCAAGGTGCTGACCATGGCGGCGGCCCTGGACTGCGGAGCCATCGATCTGAACACCCATTTCTTCTGCTCCGGCTCAGAGCAGATTCCGGGTCGGTCCCAGCTGCTGCACTGCTGGCGCTCCGCCGGTCACGGGGCGGAGCAGACACCCCAGGCATTGCAGAATTCCTGTAACATCGCCTTTGCCCACATCGCCCTGAAGCTGGGGGGCGAGCGGTTTTACGAATATATTGAGAAATTCGGAATCTTAGAAAAGACCGGTATTGACCTGGCGGGGGAGAGCAAGGGCGTCTTCTTTGACAAGGCTCTGGTCACCGACACGGACAAGTGGGGCACCGCCTCCCTGACCTCCGGCTCCTTCGGCCAGACCTTTAAGCTTACCCCTTTGCAGCTGGTCCGGGCCATTGCCTCGGTGGTCAACGGCGGGAACCTGCTGGAGCCCTATATCGTCTCCGAGATTGTGGACGCCGACGGCAACACCGTCATGAAGGCGGAACCCACGTTGGTGCGGCAGACCATCCGCCAGGAGACCTCCGACACCATGCGCACCCTGATCCGTTCCGTGGTGACGGAGGGCACGGCGAAGAATGCCAATGTGGCGGGGTTCTCCATCGGCGGCAAGACCGGCACCAGCGAGAAGATCGACGTGTTCGACGAAAACGGCCAGCGGGTTCAGGACAAGATCGTGTCCTTTGTGGGCATCGCCCCCATGGAGGACCCGGAGTACATCGTGCTGGTGGCCCTGGACACCCCCTCCCGGGAGACGGGGATCTACATCTCCGGCGGCGTTATGGCGGCCCCCACGGTGGGGGCGGTGATGGCGGACATTCTGCCCTATCTGGGGGTGGAACGCAGCTGGAGCGAAGCGGATCTTCCCGGCCAGGAGATCGTTCTGGAGGATTATACGGGCTTGACAGCGGCTCAGGCAGAGAGTAAACTAAAAAGCGCCGGTTTGTCCGCGAAGCTGACAGGCTCCGCAGAAACCGTCACAGGTCAGATCCCCGCAGCGGGCCAGACCGTTCCCGGCGGCAGCCAGGTGCTGCTGTATCTGGGAGAGGAAGCGGAAGAAAGGGTCGCGGCGGTTCCCGACTTTACGGGGATGAACCGCCAGCAGGCCAGTGACGCGGCGGGGGCGCTGGGGCTGTACATCCTGGTGACGGGGAATAACGACATTTCCGCGTCCGTCACGGTGACGGCCCAGAGAATTCCCAAAGATACGGAAGTTCCAGTTGGGACGACCATAACATTGGAATTCACTGATACGGCGGCAAGAGACTGAGTTCAAATACATAAGCAGCCGCCCCATGTGTACAGGAAACAATCCCCATAAGGTAACAATTCCGCAGCGGCGGGAACTTACGTGTAAATGATCGTTTATCTTCGAATGCAAAATGCAGAATGCAAAATGAAGGTATCCCTTCGGGATGATTGAAAAACATACGGTAAAGCAGGAAATGATCGTTTCCTGTGCGTAGGGGGCGGCATCCTTGACGCCCCTTGTGACGGTACTGCATCCAAATGGGGCGTCAAGGATGCCGCCCCCTACGCACCGTTTCCTGATTTTCTTCTGCGATAAACGATCATTTATTTGATGAATTTATGGCACGACGGAATCGTTACCCCATTAGATTTGTATAGAGAGATACTGTTTGCTTGGGAAAAAGGAGATCATCATGAAACTGAAGGATCTGTTACAGGGCATCCGGGTGCTGGAATGTACGGTGGACCCGGAGATGAATATTGATAATGTGTATTATGACTCCCGGAAGGTGACGCCCGGCAGCCTGTTCGTGGCAGTCTCCGGCTTTGCCGCTGACGGGAACCGGTTTATCCCCATGGCTCTGGAGAAAGGGGCCGGGGCTGTGGTCACCGCGAAGAAGCCCGAGGGGAACGTCCCCTATGTGCTGGTGGAATCCGACCGGCTGGCCCTGGCGCTGATCGGCTGCAATTTCTATGGGCACCCGTCCAAAGCCATGACCATGATCGGCGTCACTGGCACCAACGGCAAGACCTCCGTGACTTTGCTTCTCAAGCAGGTGCTGGAGAAGTGCCTGGGGGCCAAGGTGGGACTCATCGGCACCATGGCAAACATGGTGGGCGACGAGGTGATCCCCACAGAGCGCACCACTCCGGAGAGCTTCGAGCTTCAGGGGCTGTTTGCCAGAATGCGGGATGCCGGCTGCACCCATGTGGTCATGGAGGTTTCCAGCCACGCCATCGCCCTGGAGCGCATCGGCGGCGTCCGCTTCGACGCTGCCGCCTTTACCAACCTGACGGAGGATCACCTGGACTTTCACAAGACTATGGACGCCTACTGCGACGCCAAGGCGGAGTTGTTCCGACGCTGCGGCAAGGCGGTGGTCAACGCCGACGACCCCTACGCTCCCCGGATTCTGGCGGCGGCGGAGTGCCCTGTGCTGACCGTCTCCGAGACAAGGACGGCGGATCTTCGGGCGGAGCAGATTCAACTGCTTTCCGACGGAATTTGCTTCACTGCCGTCTCCCGGGAGGAGCGGGTGGAGGTTCGGCTGCCCATTCCCGGCAGATTTACCGTCTACAACGCTCTGACTGTCCTGGGTATCGCGAAGCAGCTGGGCATTTCCCTTGCCGACAGTGCCGCCGCTTTGGCCACGGCCCAGGGCGTCAAGGGCAGGGTAGAGGTGGTGCCCACCCCGGGAAAGCCCTACACCGTCCTCATCGACTACGCCCACACTCCTGACGGGCTGGAAAATGTGCTGCGCTCCGTCCGGGATTTCTGCAAGGGCCGCATTCTCGCCGTCTTCGGCTGCGGCGGAGACCGGGACCCCATGAAGCGGCCTATTATGGGCAGGATCGGCGTGGAGCTTTCCGATATCGCGGTCATCACCTCGGACAATCCCCGGACGGAAGACCCTATGGCCATCATCGAAGACATTCTGCAAGGGGTAAAACCGGAATACGGGGAATATATTGTGATGGAAGACCGCCGGGCCGCCATCAGATACGCTATGGACATTGCGAAAAAAGATGATATAATTGTATTGGCAGGAAAGGGCCATGAGACCTACCAGGACATCGGCGGAAAAAAGCACCACCTGGATGAACGGGAAGAGGTCGCAGCCCACCTGCAGGAATTGAGGAATCAACATGGCTGAAATCACCCTTCGTCAGGCCGCTGCCTGGTGCGGCGGAACGGTAGATGAGAAATATGCCGGGGTAAGCTTTCTGGGAGCCAACAATGACACCCGGATTTTGCAGCCGGGACAGCTGTTTATCGTGCTCCAGGGCGCCCGGGACGGCCACGACTTTATCCCCGCCGCCATGAAGCGGGGGGCTGCCGCCGTGCTGTGCAGCCGGAGGGTGGGGGATTACCCCGCCATCTATGTGGACGACCCCCGGAAGGCCCTGGGGGAAATCGCCCGGGAGGAACTGAAACGCATCGGCGCGAAGGTTGTGGCGGTCACCGGCTCCGTGGGCAAAAGCACCACCAAGGAGATGATTGCCGCCGCTTTGGCAGATACCTTCCGTGTCAGCAAAACCCCGGCCAATCACAACAACGATATCGGCATGCCCATGGCGATCCTGGGGATGCCCCTGGACACCCAGGTGGCGGTGCTGGAAATGGGCATGAACCACTTCGGAGAGATCGCCTATCTGTCGAATATCGCCCACCCGGATATCGCGGTAATCACCAACATCGGTACCGCCCATATGGAATTCCTGGGTACCCAGGAGGGCATCCGCCGGGCCAAGCTGGAGATTGTGGAAGGGATGAACCAGAACGGTCTGTTGCTGCTTAACGGTGATGACTTCCTGCTGCGGCATCTGGACAAGAGTCCACAGCAGCGGATTACCTACTTCGGCTGCGCGGAGGGCTGCGGCGTCCGGGGACTGGATGTAACCCAGGATGGGGACGTGCTCCGGTTCCGGGCGGAGGCGGGACGGCTGTCCATCCCTGTGGCCCTGAATCTGGAGGGGGAACACTATGTATGCGATGCGCTGGCGGCGGTGGCGGTGGCCCTGAAGCTGATGGTACCCTCCGATCAGATCGGGCAGAGCCTTTCCCGCTTCCGGAACCTGTCGGGCCGGCAGGAGATCTTCCAGGCCAGGGGCTGCACCATCATCCGCGACTGCTACAACGCCGGGCCCGAGTCCATGGCTGCCGCCCTGAACGTGCTGGGCAAAAAGCCGGGCCGCCGCATCGCGGTGCTGGGGGATATGCTGGAGCTGGGAGACTGCGCCCACGCGGAGCACTACAAGATCGGCCGCATTGCCGCGGAAAAAGCGGACCTGGTGTTCGCCTACGGGCCCCACGCCCCCAGAGTCATTGACGGCACCATCACCGGCGGTATGCCGGAGGACCGGGGCAGAGCCTTCTCTGACCGGGAGGAGCTGCTGAAAGCCCTGAAACAGACGGCGAGGCCCGGAGACGTGCTGCTGTTCAAAGCGAGCCACAGTATGCACTTAGACCAGGTCGTAGACGCGTTTATGAAAGAAGAGAAATAACACGAATATTTGATAGCCAGCATTCATTCGTAGGGGGCGGCATCCTTGACGCCCCTTATATACCATACAGTGTGCAAAGGGGCGTCAGGGATGCCGCCCCCTACGGAAATCACATGCTTTCAGAGCAGATCTTTTATCCCCAAATCAAATATTCGTTTAACGGAGGAGAAATACTATGACAAGAATTTGGATCACGGGCCTTGTGGGCCTGGTGCTTTCGGGCCTGCTGGGGCGGCTGCTGCTGCCGGTGCTCCGGGCGCTGAAGGCGGGACAGTCCATCCGGGAGGTGGGCCCTACCTGGCACAACAATAAGGCCGGTACGCCGATGATGGGCGGACTGATGTTTATCTTCGCGTCGATCTTGTGCCTGCTGGGGAATCTGCCCTTTATGACGGATTACACCGTGTTCTATGTGCTGGTGCTGGCGCTGTGCTTCGGCTTTATCGGCTTCCTGGATGACTTCACCAAGGTTCGCTACCACCGGAATCTGGGCCTGACCTCTCTGCAGAAGGCCATGCTGCAGATGGCGGTGTCGGCGGTGTTCCTGTACGCCATGTACAAGAGCGGCAGAATGGACACTCACTTGTACATCCCGTTCTTCGATGTCAGCTTCCGGCTGCACCCCATTGTCTACATTTTCTTCGCCATGTTCGTCATGGTGGGCTGCGTCAACTCCGTGAACCTGACCGACGGCGTGGACGGCCTGAGCAGCTCCGTGACGCTGCCGGTGATGGTGTTCTTCGCCGCCGCCTCCGTCAAGCTGGGAAGGTACGACCTGGCGCTGCTGCCCGCATCCTTAGTGGGCGGCCTGATTGCCTACCTGTTCTACAACTGGCACCCTGCCAAGGTCTTTATGGGAGACACCGGCTCGTTGTTCCTGGGCGGCGTGGTGGCCACCCTTGCCTTTGCTCTGGAGATGCCCCTGATCCTGATTCTGGTGGGCTTCGTCTATATCTGCGAGACCATGTCGGACATCCTGCAGGTCTCCTACTTCAAGCTGACCCACGGCAAGCGTCTGTTCAAAATGGCGCCCATCCACCACCATTTCGAGATGTGCGGCTGGAAGGAAGAAAAAATTGTTTTGACCTTTGCGTCAGTTTCCGCTATTATGTGCGTATTGGCCTGGTTCGGCATTGCCGGACTTGCGTAAGAGAGTGGAGAGTTGAGAGTGGAGAGTGGAGTTATGGAATCGGGACACTTTCCGATCCGCTTTCTGCTGAAATGAATTGCCAATAACTCCACTCTCCACTCTTCACTCTCCACTCTCAAGCGACTCCTCACTTTAAAATATGGAGGAATTTTATGGCATCGGAACGTGATTTCCGTGCCAAAGAGGACCGCCGCCTGGGGGCGGGGGAACATGTGGATTACCCCTTTTTGTTCCTGGTGCTGCTGCTGCTCACCGTGGGGCTGGCGATGCTGTATTCCGCCAGCTACGCCCAGAGCGAGTATGACACCGGGTATGAAATCTCTACCAAATATTTGCAGAAGCAGGCGGTCTGCGCGGCCATCGGGCTGGTGGCCATGTATTTTTTCAGCCGGATTCCCGCTTTTGTCTGGTACCGGTTCGCGTGGCTGCTGTACGGCGTCAGCATCTTGCTGCTGCTGTCGGTGCTGGTCATCGGCGAGGAGGTCAACGGCGCCCGCCGCTGGATCAATCTGGCGGGCATCCAGTTTCAGCCCTCTGAGATCGCCAAATTCACCTTGATCGTCCTGTTCGCCCGGCTGACCCGGGGCTTTGGAAGGAACGCAAAGCAATTCCGCTACGGCGTGCTGGGCTTCGGCACGGCGCTGCTGGGCATTCTGGTGCCCCTGGCCCTGGAGAAGCACCTGTCCGCTATCATGCTCATGGGCATGGTGGCGGTGGTTATGATGTTCGTGGCAGGCACCAGTCCCAAATGGCTTTTGGCGGGAGCGGGAGCGGCTGCTGTGTTCGTCGTCATTTATATCAGCTTTATGGGCTACGCCGGGGACCGGGTTACCGCCTGGCTCCACCCGGAGCAGGACCCCGGGGACACCGGGTATCAGATCCTGCAATCTCTGTACGCCATCGGCTCCGGCGGCCTGTTCGGCCTGGGCTACGGCAAATCCCGGCAGAAGTATCTGTATCTGCCCTTTCAGTATAACGACTATATCTTCGCCATCTGCTGCGAGGAGCTGGGGCTCGTGGGGGCCCTGGCCATCATAACGCTGTTCGCGGTCACCATCGCCCGGGGCTACTGGATCGCCCTCCACGCCCGGGACCGGTTTTCCACCGTGCTGGCGGCGGGGCTCATTACCCTCATCGCGGTACAGACCGTCCTTAACCTGTGCGTTGTCACGAACCTGCTCCCCTCCACCGGCATCGCGCTGCCCTTCTTCTCCTACGGCGGCACGGCATTGGCGGTGAACCTGGGAGAGATGGGCATCGTTTTGAGCATTTCCAGACATACAAACCAGAGAAAACTTCAGGAGGAATAAAACCATGAACCTGATCTTCACCTGCGGCGGCACCGCCGGACATATCAATCCCGCCATTGCCGTGGCCAACATGATGAAGGAGCGCCATCCGGGCTGCCATATCCTGTTCATCGGCGCGTCGGGCCATATGGAGGAGAAATTGGTGCCCCAGGCGGGGTATGAGGTCCGGTGCCTGCCCGGCTCCGGCCTGAGCCGGGGCAAGAATCTGACCGCGGTGAAGCAGAATGTCCACGCCGTCAAATGCGTGCTGGACGCGGTGAAGGCATGCAAGAATATCTTCCGGGAATTTAGGCCCGACGCGGTCATCGGCACCGGCGGCTATGCCAGCTTCCCGGCCCTGTGCGCCGCCCAGTCCATGGGCATCCCCACCTGCGTCCATGAGAGCAACGCCCTGCCCGGTGTCACCACCAAGATCGTCGCCCGCCGGGCCACCAAGGTGCTGCTGGCCTTTGAGGAAAGCGTCCAGTATTACCCGGATCCCTCCCGGGTGGAGGTGGTGGGCATGCCCGTCCGCCGGGAGTTCCTGTACGAAACCAGAGAGGAAGCCCGGGAAGCCCTGAAGCTCCAGGGCCAGGTGGTGGTTTCCGCCTTCGGAAGCCAGGGAGCCAAGGTCATGAACGAGACCGTGGCGGATATGATCGCCCTGGAGCAGAAGGACGGCTTCCCCTTCCACCACATCCACGCCACCGGCAGCTTCGGCAAGGAGTGGATGCCGAAGCGTGTGAAGGACAACGGGGTGGACTATGAAACCTGTTCCGCCCTGGACATCCGGGAGTATATCTACAACATGCCCGACGTCATGGCGGCGGCGGATGTGATCATCGGACGGGCAGGCTCTGCCACCTGCAACGAGATCGCGGCCTCCGGCACCCCCTGCATTCTGATCCCGTCCCCCAACGTTACCGCCAACCACCAGGAGAAAAACGCCCGGGTGCTGGAGCAGGGCGGCGGCGCGGTGGTGCTGCTGGAAAAGGACTGCACCCCGGAAAAGCTCTATGCCACGGTGAAGGAGCTGCTTGCAGATGATAACCGCCGGGAGAGGATGTCCCGGAAGCTTCACGCCATAGTCCGCCCGGACTGCACTGAACGGATCTGCGATATCGTAGAAGGCATGGTGAAGCGGTAAGGATTTTGAAGGATGAATGCTGAATGCTGAATGAAGGTATCCACTTCGTGGATGAATGAAATAAGGAAGGAATACCATTCTTTGTGCATCCCGTCTTACAATGGCGTGTTGGCAAATAGTCATGAGGCAATAGCAGTTGCTTTTTGCAGCAATCATTCAGCATTCAGCATTTCTCAGCACTTCCCCCAGGAGGAACATTATGGATACAACACAAATGAACCGGGAGGATGCTGCCCGCCGTTCCCGCCAGGAGGTGCCCCAGAGCGCCCAGCAGCGAAACGGCGCAGCCCGAACCCGGGAGGAGCAGCGCAGCGCTTCGGCAAGACAGACCCCGCCCCAGCAGCGGCAGGCGGCTTCCGGCGAGGCCCAGGCGGCACCAAGGAAGCGCCCGGCTTCGGAGCAGAAGCAGGCGGCACCAAGGAAGCGTCCCGCTCCGGAACAGAAGGAAGCAGCTCCCCAAAAGCGCCCTGCCCCGGAGCAGAAGCAGGCGGCCCCCAAAAAGCGCCCTGCCCCGGAGCAGAAGCAGGCGGCTCCCAAGAGACGTCCCGCTCCGGAACAGAAGCAGGCTGCGCCCAAAAAGCGTCCGGCTCCCGCGCAGAGGCGGACAACCCCAAAGAAATCTGCAGACCCGGATGACGGCATTTCCAACAAGAAGCGGGCTTACGGCAACAGCAAGCCCAAGAAGAAATCCGCCCTTGCTGCCCTGATGGACAATGCGGCCAAGGCTGCCTCCGAAAGACAGGCAGCCAAGGCAAAGCAGGCCCAAAAGAAGCCCAAGCATCCTAAACAGCCCACGCCGGCGGTGATCTACACCCAGCCCCAGGCCATCAACCGGAACCGGATTGTCATTCAGCTGCTGACGGTGCTGGCGGTGGTGGCGGCTCTGGTGCTGGGACTCGCGGTGTTCTTCAAGGTGGAGACCATCACTGTCACCGGTGCGGAGGTTTACAGCGCCTGGACGGTACGGGAGGCCTCCGGAATTTCGGAAGGAGACAACCTGCTGACCTTCAGCCATGCCCGGGCGGGCGCCAAGATCAAGGCCAATCTCCCCTATGTCAACACTGTGCGGTTTGGTATAAAATTACCGGATACTGTCAATATTATCATCGAAGAAGACGACGTGGTCTACGCCATCCAGGACGCCAACAGCCAGTGGTGGCTGATGAACTCCGGCGGACGGGTGGTGGAGCAGTGCAGCACCGGCAAGGCTTCCAATTACACCCAGATCCTGGGCGTGACCCTGGACTCGCCCACGGCGGACTCCCGGGCGGTGGCCACGGAAAACGTCCTGGCGGAAACGGATCCCACCACCGGCGAGCTGATCTCCGTGCCCACCACCACCGGCGCCCAGCGGCTGACCGCAGCCCTGGAGATCGTCCGTGCCCTGGAGGAGAACGACATTGTGGGTACCGCCGCCAGCGTGGATGTGACCACCCTGGAGGAAATTGTGCTGTGGTACGGCAGTCGGTATCAGGTGAATCTGGGGGAAAATTCCAATCTGGCCTACAAGGTTGCCTGCATGAACGACGTGATTCTGCAGCTCAGCGATTTCCAGTCCGGCATCCTGGATATCAGCTTTACCATTTGGCCGGACAAGGTGGTATATACGCCCTTCGGATAAGGATGGAATAGATGTAATAATTTTGTAAATAATTTGCCGAAACCGAAGATTTTCTATTGACCAAATCCAAAATAAAGGATAGAATAAAGAGTATGAGTACGAATTCGAACCGTAAGCGGCAATCCCGCGACAGCGAAAAGATACATAGGAGGAAGAGTAATATGTCCGATATGTCCGAAAGTTTACAGGATCGCGTTGTTAAGATCAAAGTGATCGGTGTCGGCGGCGCCGGCAACAATGTTATCAACCGCATGATCGACGCCGGTGTGGGCGGCGTGGATTTCGTTGTTGTGAACACCGATAAGCAGGATCTGAACAAGTCCGTCTGCAAAAATAAAATCCAGATCGGCGAGAAGCTGACCGGCGGCATGGGCGCAGGCTCCAAGCCCGAGATCGGCAAGAAGTCCGCCGAGGAATCCCGGGCCGCCATCTCCAAGGCCCTGGAGGGCACCGATATGGTCTTCATCACCGCGGGTATGGGCGGCGGCACCGGCACCGGCGCGGCTCCCATCGTGGCGGACCTGGCCCATGAGGCGGGCATCCTGACCGTGGGCGTGGTGACCAAGCCCTTCAAGTTCGAGGGCGCCAACCGGATGCGCCAGGCCGAGCAGGGTATCGCGGACCTGAACGGCAAGGTGGATTCCCTGATTATCATCCCCAATGACCGTCTGAAATACGTCACCGACCAGAAGATCACCTTTGCCAACGCCTTCGGCATCGCCGACGACGTGCTGAAGCAGGCCGTGACCTCCATCTCCGAACTGGTGGGCTTCTGCAAGAATGTCATCATCAACCTGGACTTTGCCGACGTGTCCGCCGTCATGAAGGACGCGGGCCGGGCCCACATGGGCGTTGGCACAGCCGCCGGACGGGAGAAGGCCGAGCAGGCCGCTACCGCTGCCGTTTCCAGCCCCCTGCTGGAGACCTCCATCAATGGCGCCACCGGCGTGCTGGTGAATGTCACCGGCTCCATGGAAATGACCCTGGACGACGTGGAGACCGCCGCCGGCATCGTGCAGGAGGCTGCCAACCCCGACGCCAACATCATCTTCGGCGCCACCATCGACGAGAGCTTCCAGGACGAGATGCGGGTCACCGTCATCGCCACCGGCTTCGACCTGAAGCCTGAGGCCTCCGCCGCCCCCAGAGCGGCTGCCGGAGCCAAGAGCAGTCCTGCCACCCCCAGCTTTGTCCCTGAGGACATCGATACCCCCGTGGCCGCCGCCAAGCAGCCCAGCAAGCCCGCTGACATGAGCGACATCGACGAAATTTTCAGCATCTTCAAGCGCTAAGAAAACGTTTTGCCGCATCCCGGCCCAGAATACGGGCCGGGATGCGTTTTGTAAGGAATAGTGAATAGAGCATAGTGAATAGTGAAGAAGTAGGGAGTCCCTTCGGGACAAATTGATATAAATCCCCGAAGGGGATACCATACTTATTCACGATTCACTATTACCTCCTACTTCAAATTTCCGGAGGGAATTTCATGGGTGCGTATGAGGCGTTGGCTGCCAGCTATGACCGGCTGACCAATGACGTGGACTATGAGGCCACGGTGGATTTTTATTATGAGATATTGAAGCGGGAAGGCATGCAGCCGAGGACTGCCGTGGATCTGGCCTGCGGAACCGGCTCGGTTTCCGCAATCCTGGCGGAGCGAGGATTGCGGGTCATCGGTGTGGATATTTCCGAGGAAATGCTCACCGTGGCGCAGCAGAAGACGGCGGAAATGGAGAATCCTCCCAGGTTCGTCTGCCAGCCGCTGCAGAGCCTGTATTTGCCCCGGGGCGTGGATCTGGCGGTGTGCGCCCTGGACAGCCTGGACTACATCACCGACCCTGCCGACTGCGCCGAGGCCATCCGGCGGGTGTATAAGGCCCTGAACCCCGGCGGCATTTTTATTTTTGACGTGAATACCCCGGAAAAGCTCCGGGCCATGGACGGCCAGGTGTTCCTGGACGAGGACGACGACGTGTATTGCGTCTGGCGGGGAGAGTTTGACGAAAAGACCAATATCTGCTCCTACGGCATGGATCTGTTCCAGCGCCGGGGGGAGCTGTGGCAGCGCTCCTTTGAGGAGCACCGGGAGTACGCCTACACTCCCGAACAGCTGACCGGTTACTTAAAGGCGGCGGGTTTTACCCATATCGGTATTTTTGGGGATCGCCGACTGGAGGCTCCCAGGGAAGGGGAGCAGCGGATCTATTTCAAGGCGAGAAAGGGAAAAAGAAAATGAATGACTATTTGGTTCGGGGCATGACCATGGACGGCTTCGTGAAGGCTGTGGCCATCCGCTCCACGGAAATTGTGCGCCGGGGCGCGCAGATCCAGGGGACGACCCCCAACGCCACAGCGGCCTTTGGACGGGCTCTGACGGCGGCCGCCATGATGGGCAATATGCAGAAGGTGGAGGACGGCTCTCTGACATTGCAGATCCGGGGCGGCGGCCCCATCGGCACCATCACCGTAGTCTCCGATGCCGTGGGCAACGTCCGGGGCTGTGTCACGGAGCCCAAGGTTCCCCTGGTGGAGAAGCATCCCGGCAAGCTGGACGTGGGCGCCACCGTGGGAAAGGACGGCACCATCACCGTCATCCGGGACATGCAGATGAAGGAACCCTATATCGGCTCCACACAGCTGGTCTCCGGCGAGATCGGGGACGACGTGACGGCCTACTTCGCCCAGAGCGAGCAGACTCCTACCGCCTGCGCCCTGGGAGTCCTGGTGGACCGGGACCAGAGCGTGAAAGTGGCAGGCGGGTATCTGCTGCAGCTGCTGCCCGGCGCGCCGGAGGAGGTCATTGACATCCTGGAGGCGGGCATCCAGCGGGCCGGCGCGGTGACCCCCATGCTGGAGCAGGGCATGACCCCAGAGGACATCCTGGGCCAGGTCTGCGGCAGCCTGGGCGTGACCTTCCTGGAGACCACCGAGGTTTCCTACAAGTGCTACTGCTCCCGGGACCGGGTGGAACGGGCGCTGATCAGCCTGGGCAAAAAGGAGCTGCGGGAGATTCTGGAGGAGGGAAAGAGCTTCCCGGTGGAGTGCCAGTTCTGCGACACGGTGTATACCTTCACCCCGGAGGATATCCGGGAAATCCTAAAAAAGCTTTGATTTTTATAGGAAAATGGTGGGAAACCACAGGAAAACACAGGGTCAGAATCGATAAGAAAAAATCGAAAAAAACGCTTGACAAAACAGGGATTCTTGTGTATAATGAACCACGTCGCTGAGGGAAACGCCCTGAAGCGGACGGTTCGGGAGCATAGCTCAGCTGGGAGAGCACATGCCTTACAAGCATGGGGTCACAGGTTCGAGCCCTGTTGTTCCCACCATTTATCTGGCCCGGTGGTGCAGTCGGTTAGCACGCCAGCCTGTCACGCTGGAGGTCGACGGTTCGAGTCCGTTCCGGGTCGCCATACGTAATGCATTTGGTGCATATTGAGAAGAGCAATCTTCTCAATATGCCTCTGTAGCTCAGTAGGTAGAGCAGCGGACTGAAAATCCGCGTGTCGTTGGTTCAATTCCGACCGGAGGCACCACTTTCTGGCTCGCCTGAAACCAAAGCGATTTGATTTCAGGCGGCACCAAATGCGGGTGTAGCTCATCTGGTAGAGCGCCACCTTGCCAAGGTGGAGGTAGCGAGTT
>JBJDYN010000081.1:0-16686 GCA_051867395.1 Faecousia sp.
AAGTGAAACTAAATGAAACTTTGTGAAACCGTATCATTATTATCAACTGTTGCCAAAACCCGGATATCCTGAATGGGATGTCCGGGTGTTTTTCTGCAGTTTGGGAAACAAACTGTATTTTTTCTTGTCTCCCAGCACAGAGCATGCTATAATGGAATAAATTCCAAATTTGGGAGGTGCATCTATGGAATTTCATGTCAACCATCCGATTCTGTTTGTCCTGGCGGGAATCATCATTGCCGTGGTGCTGGGCCAGTCTGTGTATTTTCTGGTGAAGGCCCTGCGCCGGAGCAAGGAGCTGGGGATGGACCAGAAGAAGGTCCGCAAGACCATCCAAACCGCTGCCGTTTTCACAATAGCCCCGGCGGTGTCCATCGTCATCAGCGTCATCGCCCTGAGCAAGAGCCTGGGCATTCCCCTGCCCTGGCTGCGGCTCAGCGTGGTGGGCTCATTGAGCTATGAGGCCATTGCCGCCGAGAACGCCGTCAGCGCCATGGGCCTGACACTGGGCAAGATCGACCGTCTCACCGCCCAGCAGTTTGTGAACATCGCCCTGGTCATGACCATTTCCATTCTGGTGGGCATCTGGCTGGTGCCTGTCATCGGCAAGAAGCTCCTGGGCGGCATGTCCAAGCTGGAGCACCGGGATGCAAAGTGGGCGGAAATCTTCCAGAGCGCCATGTTCATCGGTATGATTTCGGCCTTCCTGGGCTATGTGTTCTGTGATTTCTCCCGGCTGTGGATCACCGGGGACTACAGCCCTACCTCCGGCCTGGTTCCCGTATGTGTCATGGCAGTGTCCGCCCTGGTGATGCTGGTCTGCGGGCTGCTGATGAATAAATTCAAATGGGCCTGGGTCAATGACTACGCGTTGCCCATCTCTCTGCTGCTGGGTATGGCTTCCGCAATTCCCATCACCGCATGGCTCGGGTAAGGAGGTGCCGAAATGAAGAAAAATCTGAGTTATATCGATTCCGTCCACCGGGATGGGCGGATCTGGAACATCGGCGTTATGCTTCTGCTGCTGGCCTTCCCCCTGACCGTGGCCGTCCTTTTCGGCGCCGCGCCGGACTGGGGCGCTCTGGTGGTGGGACTCATCGCTACCGCGCCCATGTACTGGGCTGTGGGCATCATTGAAACCGTCACCTTCGTTCCCATGCTGGGCGCGGGAGGTTCGTATCTGAGCTTCGTCACCGGCAATATTTCCAATCTGAAGCTTCCCTGCGCCCTGAACGCTCTGGAGCAGAACGACATCAGCGCCAGCAGTGAGGAAGGCGAAGTGATTTCCACCATTGCCATCGCCACCTCCTCCATCGTCACCACCATCATTATCATCCTCGGCGTCATTTGTATTGTTCCCCTGACCCCCATTCTGGAAGCGCCGGTCCTGGAGCCTGCCTTTGCGCAGATGCTCCCTGCCCTGTTCGGCGGCCTGGGCGTGGCCTTTGTCAGCAAGAACTGGAAGATTGCCATTGCGCCGGTGCTGCTGATGCTGGTTCTGTTCATCTTCGTTCCTGCCCTGAATGCCGGGACTGTGGGCATTATGGTGCCTGTGTCCGTGGTGTTCACCATCGGGGTTTCCCGAATCCTGTATCGGAAAGGAGTGCTGTAAGTATGATCGGTTGCCTGATTCTTGCCCTGGTGCTGCTGTTTGCAGCCGTTGTTGCTGTCCGCACCGCCCGCTTTACCCCTAAGCCCCAGCCGGAGATCTCCGACGAGGAAATTTCCTTTGACCGGGACGCCGCTGTGGATGCTCTGGCCCAGCTGGTGCAGTGCAAAACCGTTTCCTACAATGATTCTTCGCTGGAGGACGACGGGGAATTCGAAAAGCTGATCTCCCTGCTGCCCACGCTATACCCCAATGTGTTCCGGGTCTGCTCTATGGACCGTCTCCCTGACCGGGCCCTGCTGCTGCGCTGGCCCGGAAAGCAGCCCGGTGACCCAGCGGTTCTGATGGCCCACTATGACGTGGTGCCCGTCAACGAGGAGAACTGGGAGAAGCCCCCCTTTGCCGGTATCATCGAAGACGGCATTCTCTGGGGCCGGGGCACTCTGGACACCAAAGTCACCTTCAACGGTATTTTCTCCGCCGCCAATTCCCTGATCGGCCAGGGCTATCAGCCGGAGAAGGACATCTATTTCGCGTTCTCCGGCGGCGAGGAAGTCAACGGCAAGGGTGCGCCCAACATCGTGCAGTATTTCCTGGACCACGGCATCCAGCCCGCCCTGGTGGTGGACGAGGGCGGCGCAGTGGTGGAGGATGTGTTCCCCGGCGTCAAGCAGCCCTGCGGTCTCATTGGCATTGCGGAAAAGGGCATGCTGAACGCCCAGTATCGCACCGTTTCCGCAGGCGGTCACGCCTCCGCCCCCAAGCCCCACACCCCGGTAGGGGTTCTGTCCGCTGCCTGCAAGCGGGTGGAGGATCATCCCTTCCCGGCCCACATGGATGGCCCCGCCGCCCAGATGTTCGACACCCTGGGCCGCCATTCTACGCTATTGTACCGGGTCATCTTCGCCAACATGTGGTGCTTCGGCTGGGTCATCGACCTGCTGGCCAAGACCTCCGGCGGTGAGATGAATGCCCTGGTGCGAACCACCGTGGCCTTCACCCAGATGGAGGGCAGCTCCGCCCGGAATGTGATCCCGCCGGAAGCCAAGATGGTCTCCAACATCCGGCTGAACCCGGCGGACAGCGTGGCCTTTGCCCTGGATTACCTGAAAAAGACGGTGGGTGATCCCAATGCGGAGATCAAGGCCCTGGAATCCTTCGATCCCAGCCCCATTTCCGAAACCGACTGCCCTGCCTGGGACAAAGTGGCCGCCGCCGTGGCGGAGACCTGGCGCGGCTGCATCGTATCTCCCTATCTGATGGTACAGTGCTCCGACTCCCGGCACTACGGCAAGCTCAGCAACCATGTATACCGCTTCTCCGCTATGGATCTGACCAGTGATGAGCGGGCCACCATCCACGGCAACAACGAACGGATTCGCCTGGAAACCATCGGCAAGGCTGTAGAGTTCTACATCCGGTTGATGAAGAAATGCTAAAAAAGAAAAGGAGACTTCCGGAATATGAACAATCCCTATTTTGACAATATTCAGAAGAATTTTGGCTTCGGCTTTATGCGCTTGCCCATGATCGGCGAGGACGTGGACATTCCCCAGACCAAGCAGATGGTGGACACCTTCCTGGAAAACGGCTTCAACTATTTTGACACCGCCCATCCCTACATAAACGGGAAAAGCGAGCTGGCACTGAAGGAGTGCCTGACCTCCCGCTATCCCAGGGACCGCTATATTCTCACCAACAAGCTGTCCCCCAACTGCTTTGAAAAGCAGGAGGACATCCGTCCCTTCCTGGAGCAGCAGCTGGAGGCCTGCGGCGTGGAATACTTTGACTTCTACCTGATGCATGCGCAGAGCAAGCAGCGGTTCCAGCAGTACAAGGAAGCCCGTGCCTATGAGACTGCGCTGGAGCTGATTCAGGAAGGCAAGATCCGGCATCTTGGTATCTCCTTCCACGACAAGGCGGAGGTGCTGGATCAGATCCTGACGGAATATCCTCAGGTGGAAGTGGTACAGATCCAGTTTAACTATGTGGACTACGAAGACGAGAAGGTGGAATCCCGGAAGTGCTACGAGGTTTGCCGCAAGCACGGAAAGCCCGTTATCGTCATGGAGCCTGTGAAGGGCGGCTCCCTGGTGAACCTGCCGCAGGCGGCCCAGCGGATCTTTGACCGGCTGCAGGGCGGCTCCAACGCCAGCTACGCCATCCGGTTCGCCGCCGGATTTGATGGGATCATGATGGTGCTGTCCGGCATGAGTACCTTGGAGCAGATGCAAGATAACGTCAGCTTCATGGGCGATTTCCAGTCCCTGAGTGCTCAGGAACAGGAAGCCGTGGAAAAAGTCTGTGCCATCTTCCGCAACCAGGAGTTGATCCCCTGCACCGGCTGCCGCTACTGCACAGAGGTCTGCCCCCAGGGTATTCCCATCCCGGAGCTGTTCGCCTGCCTGAACGCCAAGAGGCAGTCCCAGGAAGCGGACCTTTCTTCCACAGACGGCGCCAGTCCCCGGGACTGTCTGCGCTGCGGCCTGTGCGAAGAAAGCTGCCCCCAGCACCTGAACATCCGGGAGCTGCTGGTGGTGGCTGCGGAAGAACTGAACAAATAACCATAATCTCCCTCCGGTTTTCACTGGAGGGAGAATTTTATATTCGAAACTCCTCTTGACAAGATTGCTCTAATCTGTTAGAGTATAATTACTCTACTAGATTAGAGCAAAGGAGCATCGTCTATGGAAACGCCAAAAATCTATGAAAGCGAATACCGCTTCTGCCTGATTCTCTGGGCGCATGAGCCTGTAAAAAGCAAGGAACTGGTCCGGCTTTGCAAAGAACAGCTGGGCTGGAAGTCCACCACCACCTATACCGTCATCAAGCGGCTGTCGGAACGGGGCGTATTGAAGAACGAGAATACCGTGGTCACCTCCCTGGTGTCCAAGGACGCGGTTCAGGCGGCGGAGCTGGACGAATTTGTGGAGAAGACCTTCGAAGGCTCCCTTCCCGCTTTTGTGGCGGCCTTCACCAAGCGCAAGGACATCACGAAGGCGGAAATTGACAGCCTCCAGGCCATGATTGACCGCTATCGGGAGGAGGCAGACCATGACTGAGCTGTTTCTGGAGGTCCTGAACCGCAGCATTTCCGCCAGCTGGCTGGTACTCATCATCGCGGCGGTGCGGTTCCTGCTGAAAAAAGCCCCCAAATGGATGGACGTGATGCTGTGGGGGCTGGTGGCTCTGCGGCTGGTATCTCCCTTCTCTCTGGAAAGCACCCTGAGCCTTATCCCCAGTGCGGAAACCGTCCCCCAGGAGATCCTGCTGTCCCCCACGCCCCAGATCCATACGGGCATCGAAGCCATAAACAACACGGTCAACCCCATCCTGGCAGAACAATTTGCACCGGAGCCTATGGCCAGCGCCAACCCATTGCAGATCCTCATCCCCATTCTGGCTCTGGTCTGGTGCATCGGCGTGGCCGGGATGGCCCTGTATACGCTGTTCAGCTACTGCAGACTCCGGTGGAAGGTGCGGACTGCCATCCATGTCAGTGAGGAACTCTATCTCAGTGAATTTGTGTCCACGCCCTTCGTGCTGGGACTGTTTCGACCCCGAATCTACCTGCCCTACCACATGCCGGAGCAGGACAGCCATTATGTCGTCGCCCACGAGCGGACCCACATCCGCCGGAAGGACCACTGGTGGAAGCCACTGGGCTTTCTGCTGCTGGCCGTCAACTGGTTCAATCCTCTGATGTGGCTGGCCTATATTCTGCTTTGCCGGGACATTGAGCTGGCCTGCGACGAGAAAGTCATCCGGGACATGGGCCCCGGTCAGCGGGCGGACTACTCCCAGGCCCTGTTAAATTGCAGCGTCAGCCGCCGGAGCATCGCCGCCTGTCCCCTGGCCTTTGGAGAAGTAGGAGTGAAGGAACGGATCGTAAATGTGATGAGCTATCGAAAGCCGGCTTTCTGGATTGTATTGGCAGCGGTCCTGATCTGCGCAGTGGTAGCGGTGTGTTTTCTGACCGATCCCGCCACGCCGGAAAATCTAAAATGGCTGCAAACTCTGGAAGCTTCGGATATTCTCCGTATCGAGTACCACTGTCCCAGTGCCGAACCGGGAAAACAATACGCCCTTTACGAAGGGGATGTGCTATCCAGTGCGGCAGACGTTTTCAACAGCTTTGATGGTGACCGGGTCCGGACAGACGACGTTTCCCCAACCGGCAGAATCCGTTATACATTAGCCATTACCACCGTCGATCTTCAAGTCCATACCGTGGAAAACATCGGAGATATCTATCTGTGTATTGACGGAAGCTACTTTGAAGATACCTACCATACTCTGGCTACGAAGTGGAATCTATTCTTCCAGGGAACAAATCACCTGCCCGCCGCCGAGGATTCCAGCCTGGACGTGAAAATGACCGTTGAAGAATGTAGTCCCACCGGCGCAACCATTCTGTTCCAGCAGTTCCGTACCGGAGAAGATACTTCCCTGTGCGGCGGAAACGACTACTTTCTGCAGCGCCTCACCGATGGGATCTGGGAAGACATTCCCATGCTGGAAACGCCAACATTCGCCACAGGGGCCTATAGCCTTGCATCCATCCGCCGCCAGCAGATCAATTGGGAGTGGCTTTACGGCACTCTTCCGGAAGGGCATTACCGCATCGGCAAATCCGTGACCCAGCTTCTGGACAGCGGACAGAGCAGCGTCGTATATGCGGAGTTTACCCTGGAAAATGCCCCAACCCCTTTCAGCATTGCGAGCACCCTGACTGCTGACGGTCTTTGGGGTTATGTTCAATATCAGTCCGGAGGCGGCTTTCCATTCAATGACCAGATGACCCATTCTCTGGTCGATATTCTGAAGCATCTGAAAGAAACGGACTTTGTCCCGTCTTCCGGCATCACCTCAGGAGTAGTGGTCACGCTTAGCAGCGACACCGTAAAGATCACTCTGACCTCAGACGGGGAGACTGTGGAATTCAGCTTCGAGGAAGCAACTGACGTCTGGGCCGTCCAAAACGAGGCTCTTAACGCCTTCTTCTCGTCCCTGGACCAGTATTCCTATCTCAAGGATACCTTTGAACCCCAAAACCAGCTCCCGCTGGAGGACCTGCCCCAGAATTACACCCCGGAGCAGGCCGCCGCCGACAACTGCGTGGTCCTGATGGACGGAGACGTGCAGGCAAACCCGGAGGTATGGAACGCATTTGTCTCAGATGCCAGCCGGGGCCCTGCTTCGGTCCGGGTTATGATCTGTGTTTCTTACACTGCACCGGAAAACAATGCTATCCAGTTCTCAGTCTGTGATCTGACCTATAATGGTACCAGCTATTCCCTGTGCTGGTATGAAAACGGGCAGCAGATCGTGAAAAACTATCGCTATCTGCGGTATTTTTCCGGGTTGGCGGAGTCTCCCAACGCCTCCTATGACGAGTATAAGCGCTATGTGCTGACGGACAACGGAACCGCCACCTACGAAGAACTGTGGCAGAGCCTGCTCAGCTCCCAATCCGGAGCGGCCATTGATTTCTTTGAGATCTATACCGACCTGATCACCTATCCTCAGCTGGCAGAAATCCCGGCCCTGGCCTCTGTTCAATTGTGCCTGGATGGTCAAACGCTGGTCACCGTCACCGATGACGCCAATGTCCGGGCCATTCGGGAGCTGATTGTCCACGCACAGCAGACCTACGAACCGAAAACCTATTCTCTTGGTCCGGAGCTTGTGCTGACCTGCCAGGACGGGAAACAAATCACGGCGGCACTGGATATGCTGAATGACCTGTGCGTCATTGGCGGAGCTTTTTTCGACTACGGCCCGGGTTACACGGAGGAAGGCAGCATCCGTGCCATTCCTCAGCTGCTGTCCCTTCTGGGACTCACAGACTGGCCCGAGGCGGTGTATGAAAGGTATTCCCGCTAATTCGCTGCATCAGGATCGAAACAGTCCGTTCTCTGGGCTTTCGGATATTTCCGCTTCCGGTTGGTGAACAGCAGGAACCCCGCCGAAGCAAGTACGGCGATCCCCGCCAGGTGGAAAATCCACGTGCCCATGCCGCCGGTCTGGGGCAGGTTGATTTTTGTATTGCATATTTTCACCGCTGCGTCCGGCAAATGGCTGCTGCCGCTGACGGTGACGGGAATGGGCCTGGTTTCCAGCAGATAGCCGTTAGAGGGCTGCATCTGCACCAGATAATAGTCGCCATAGGCAAGACCACAGAACGCTGCCATACCGTCTTCTCCCGTGGTTACCTCCAAAACCTGCCCGCCGTCAAGCGCCGCAGAGACATAGAAAGGCACATAGACCACGGTTTGAATCTCCTCCCCGATATTTAGGAAGGTTGTCTCCACGTCAGGGTCTGCCCGTTCCGCCTCCGTTGCTGGACGGGCAAGACGGTAGACCGCACCGGGCAAGCTGCTGTCCTCCGAATCCGTATTCCACAGGGTAATACCGCCGGTATGGACCTGACTGATGCCGGAATCCGCTTCCCTCTTGTTTCCGTCCGGATCTACATAGGTCAGGTGAACCATATTGGGGATCGGTTCTCCCAAGGAGGCTGTCTCGTTAATGGCGGCCTGAAACTGGATATGAAGCTCCGGGTCCTGCTCTCCCTTCCCAACATTGGCCGTTGCATAAGCCATTCCCGCCTTTGTTAAGCGGACACGGAAAAAATTTCTGTCCACCTCCTCCAGAAGGTAATGATCCTCCAGCCGCAGGCGCATGGGGTCCCCATTCTTCGTATATAAGTACACGCCGAGACTTCCCTGCCCGTAGGTCAGCCGGGTGTCCAGGACAGCGGTAATCTCATAGCTCAGTGCATCCCGTAAATCCCCAAGAATACAACCGCGGATAATCCAGAAATGCGTTTCTCCCACAGCAAAGGAAGCGCTGCTGCATCCTGCCTTGGAAACGTCCAGCTGAATGCCCAGGTCTTCTTCACGCTCCAGGGTATTGGGAGCAGACGCAAGACTCCTTGTGCAGTCCGCCCCGGCAGCGCGCAGCGGCAATACAAAAAGGAAAAGAATCAGCGTCAGCAGCAGGCCAAGGGGTTTGAAGGAAAATTTCATAGAGAGCAGTCCTTTCGTCAATTCGTAGTTCACAGGGGAAGCGGAGCTTCCGACGGCTCCGCCAGTCTTTCCGCTGTATTTGCGCCCAGTTTACCACGAATCCCCTGTCGCCTTTTGGAAAAACAGGTAACTCAAAATCATGTTTGAATAACTGCTTCGCGTGACGAGCCGCCTTAGAAATGGGGCGGCTCACATTTTTAGAAAATTTGTATCTATTCATTCTTTCTCCGCAATTCAATCATTCGTGCAATTGGCATGCCGCCGGTGTCCAATGGCACTGGCTGCGATTCTGAGGGACTTATTTAACAGCCCCGTCCAGAACACAGAAGCCGTGTTCTGCGGAGATTGGGGCGGAGCCTCTTTTCACCGATGGTTCCTTCGCATCTGCGCTTGCAAAACTTCTGATATTCGTGTATAATGTATTTTGCATGATTATGCCAAATAAAAAGGTGCGGCGTATGAAAGGGTATCGCTCCATACGGGAAACTTCCTGCAAATGGGGCGTATCAGAGCACCTTGACAATACTATGCGGCACAGGGATGTATCCCAGATGCAGATTGCTGGGCGATCCCGGCTGATGCGGGAAGGCCCGCTGATCCCCGCGTAAAAACCACGAAGGGAGGCGGCAAGCATGATTTCAGACGAAACCGCATACTGGCGGTATCTTGGCGGAGAGCAAAAAGCCGCCGAGCTGCTGGTGGAAAAATACGGCGACCCGTTGACGCTGTACATAAATGGCTATCTCAAGGATATCCACGAAGCCGAGGACTTGATGATCGAAGCATTTTCCCGGATTTTCGCAAAAGAGCGTCCCATTACAGGCCCGGGAGCGTTTCAGGCGTATCTGTATAAAACGGCGCGGAATCTCGCCCTGCGCCACATAAAAAAGCACAGGCTTTGCTTCCTGCGTTTTGAGGAATTGGATTTTGAGCTGCAGAGCGGTGTGCTGGCTGACACGGAGCTTTCCCGCGCAGAGCGCAGCCGCCAGCTCTATGACGCCCTTGATAAATTGAATGCGGAATATCGGGAAGCGCTGTATCTGGTCTACTTTGAGGAAATGAGCTACCGCAATGCGGCAGCGGTTATGAACAAGAGCGAGGGGCAGATCGCAAAGCTGGTCTACCGTGGAAAGCAAGGCCTGAAAGCGATCCTGGAACAGGAGGGATTTACCTATGCGGACGAATGAAGAACGCGCCGGATTGATTCATAAGCGGACGGCAGAAATAAAACGGGGACGGCAAAAGAGGAAGCAGCGCGCATTGGATATAACCTGCATCGCGGCCTGCCTGATCCTCGTAATTGGGATCGGCTCGTTTATGCCCGAATTGACGGCGGGCATTCCCGGCGATGAAGTACACCATGCTTCCGGCGCGGCAAGCCTGGTCGGAAGCCACGCAGCCCTGGGCTATATCCTCATGGGGATTATGGCCTTTTTGCTCGGCGTATGCGTGACGGTGCTTTTGTACCGCCTGCACCGCAGGAATGAGAGGAAGCAACAGGAGAATTCGGACGATGAACTTTGAACTGATTGACAACTGTTTTCAGGTCGCCGTGCTGTTTTGTGCGGCGCTGGCGGCGATTGCGGCGGCGCTCCGGCACAAAGACCGCCGTTTCCTGATCCTCGCCCTGTTTTTTATCTGCGTTTCCATGGGAACGCTCTATTGGGTGCTGCACCTTTTCATTTTTGGCAACGTACCACAGGTTTTCTATGTTTCGGAGTTTTCATGGCTGGCGGCGTATCTGTTCCTGCTGTCGTTCCAAATGGTACGGACAGACCGGGTAACGCCGTTGTTTTCCCTGCCGTCCCTGTTCTGCGCTCTGCTTACGGCGGCGGTTGTTCTGGCGTTTCGGATGTTCGGCCCGTCCTGTTTCGCTTCTGCGGCATTTGCCGGGGTCGTATTTGCGATCGTATATCTCACGGTATGGCGGCTCCGGCGCAGAGGCAGTGGAGGGCTGATCGACTGCTGGCTGCTGCTCTGCGTGGGACTGCAGCTGCTCCTTTATGTGGTGTCCTATTTTACGCAGGAGTATACCCGCTTTAATCTCTATTTCGCCGTAGACATTACGCTGACGTTATCCTTTGCGGCGCTGCTGCCGCTGGCGCTTCGGGAGGTGGCGGGGAAATGATCTATATTGAGAATATTTTCGTTTGCCTTGCAATCCCGCTGGCGCTGTGTATGCTGTTTATCGGGGGCCGAACCCGGGCATTCCTGCTGTTTATGGTGGCCGGAATGGGCGTATGCCTGCTGTCCGCCTATGTCAACAGCTTTTTCATGGGGTATTATGGCGCCAGCGCCACCGATGCCGTCGTGGAGATCACGCCGGTGTGCGAGGAAGTGATGAAGCTGCTGCCGCTGCTGTTCTACGTTCTGGTTTTCGAGCCAAAGGTCCGGGATTTGCCCGAAGCCGCCATTGCCCTTGCCGCAGGCTTTGCCACCTTTGAAAACGTGTGCTATCTGACGGAGAACGGCGCAGAGAATCTGATGTTCCTGCTGATTCGCGGGCTTTCCGCCGGGGCGCTGCATATCCTGTGTGGCATTTTGATCGGGTATGGACTGTCTTATGTGTTCCGCCGCCGATGGCTGGCGTTTACCGGAACGGTGGGTCTGCTGGGCGCCTGTATTGTGTTCCATGCCACCTATAACCTGCTGATTTCCGGGGAGGCCGCATGGCGGGCCGCGGGCTATCTGTTCCCGTCTGTCCTGATCGCTTTCTTATTTGCGGGAAAGCTTCTGCTTCCCAAACTCAAAATCAAATTTACATAACCGCTTCATGTGACGAGCCGCCCCGGAAATGGGGCGGCTCAAATTTTTGGGTAACGATTCCGTCATACGAAATTTCTTGCCGTAAATGATCGTTTCTCTGCGTAGCCCTTGGCTCTCCCTTTGGGAGAGCTGGCACGCCGAAGGCGTGTCTGAGAGGGGAACAATGACCCTCTCCGACCCGGCATTCGCCGGGCCACCTCTCCCAAAGGGAGAGGCAAGGACGCTGCCGCGTCAATGCTGCTAACGCAGATAAACGATCATTTATCTGACGTTTTCCTGGCATGACAGAATCGTTCTTTTTTGAAAAAATTTTCATTTTGGGTGGAAGGATTTTGGATTTCATGTCTTTTAGGAAATAGAGGGGTTGCGATCCCCTGAAACTGCATACGAAGGGAGGTTATTGGATGACCGGTAAGATGGAAACCCGGATGTGGGAGATACGATGCAGGACACGGCAGTACCGAAAGCGGTACGAAGTCCGGCTGCTTTCCTGCCTGACAGTGTGCAGCCTGTTTCTTCTGGCCGGTATCGGCGTTCTTTTCAGAAGCGTACAGACACCGGGCATCGTGTCGGTAGCGGAGGGCTACGGCGCGGTGTTGCTGCGAAGCGGTGCGGGGGCGTATGTCATCGTTGGCATTGCCGCCTTTGCCGTTGGCGTGGCTTTGACCGTATTCTGTATCCGGCTGAAAAACAAATCAACAATAATCCGTACAGGATGTACGGAAGAAAGCGAGGAAAAATGATGAAAAAACGAATTTTGAGTATCGTGCTTACCCTTTGTATGGTACTTTCTTTTGTACCGACAACGGCGTTTGCGGCGGGAGAAACAGACTACGGAATATGGGTTGGAGGGACGCACGTTACCAGCTCGACGCTGAAAGGCACCGGCTGGTCCTTCGCCCCGGCCACCTATACCCTCACGCTGCGTGATGGCTTCCGCTGCTCAGATACGGCCCTTTTTGAGGGTTCAACAGACCATGCAGCCGTCATCTATGCAACGACGTCCCACGACCTTACCATAAAGCTGGAAAGCGATGCCACGGTCGGAGCGGCTGAATGGGAAAACGCACTCACTTCAAACAAGAAGTATTTGTTTGGCGTTTACGCGCCGAAGAGCCGCGTCACGATCACCGGCGCCCACACTCTTGCCATATACGGCAGCGAGACCGCCCTTTGGTGCAAGAACCTGACCGTCGACGGCACGGAAATGCACTGCCGCTCCTACTATACGGCTGTGAAGGCTATCAACGCCTCCTCGCAAATCTATGGGGCGATACTCGGCGAAGCCAGTATGGTCGTGAAGAATAGAGCAACGGTCTATGCCAAGACGACATTTGGGCGCGGCATCCGCCGTACCTACAACGGTTATAGCGATTGTTTTATACACCTTGATGGCGGCGGCGGTGCCGGCATCCTTGTCAACGGGTCGCTCCGTGTGGAGAACTCTGAAGTTATTTCGGAGAACACCTGCTATGAGATGCCATTGACCGGAAACAAAAACGATGATAGCGATCCCAATATCGTAAACCATACTTTTTGCACGGGCATCCTCGTGACCCAAAATCTGGTTGTGTCCGGAAGCGATGCCTATGTTACCGGCAGTCTGGAAAATCGTGCCACTAAATTTGGGCTCACCTCGGATTCCCGGGATTTTAAGCTGAGCGCTGTTGTGGCGGAGGAATTTCATGTCAAGGACGGCGGCACCATAGAGGGATTTATCACCAATGAGGAGAACTCAGAGGTTACACAGGGCCTCAGTGCGCTGGATTGGGTTTCGGATTCTGGAACGAATGGCGCCAAGATCATAACCCTCAGCCCCGCCCGAATTGGCCTCGATGGCAACGGCAGCGTGCGAAGCGGTATCAACCGTGCTGAGGCAGATCAGGATTTGGGCATTCAGGCACCTGAATATGTAGATCGCGGCGGCCCTTACAATCCTTGGGAGAGCTTTGGCCCCACCCCCGATTATAATTGCTTCTACGAGGTATACATCGAGCGCGCATCCGAAGCTTACTTCCGCGAAACCGTAGAAGGCAGTCTGGAATGGTCTTACGACAGCGACTACAGTGCGACGCATCCACTTGACAGCGCAACGATCGACCTTCGCGACTTCTCCAATTCGGTCTTTGTGCAGAACGGCTGGGATCCTGCCTGGGGCGCCCCGGAACTTCATTTCGATCAGTCGACTACCTGTACTGTACTGCCGGCAACGGACAGAGCAGTTAACTGCGTACTTGACAACAGAGCCACCGTCACCGTGCAGTATGAAAACGGTCAGACCTACCCGGGCGGCACTGCCTACCTCTCCAAAGCATCAAAGCTGAATATTCAGGGCGACGGTATCAGTGAATCCTGGAATATACAGCCCTATGTCGAAATGGGCGACTACAGGGGCTACGTGTACTTCAGAAGCGGCACGGTAAAGCGTGCGGACGCGGGTTCCGATATCCTTGTCCGTATTATGGGCGGCAACATCAATTATTACCCCAAAGACTCCTCGACAAATACCTATGGCCCTGACAACGTCCACCTGTACAAAACCGCCTACGACATAAGCGACTGCCCCGACAAGGTCATAAAGATCGTCCTCACGGACAGCACCATCATTGATGCTTCCGAGTGCTATTATTATCCGATCGACAATATGCTCTACGTCTGGGCAGAGGAGTACGTGAAGGTCGATTATGTGGTGGGCGAACAGGACCGCATGTTCATAAAAGAGGACCTGGGCGACGGTGTCTACAAGATGGGCTGGCCCGACCAGTACAGGGAGCTCAAAGCCAATGGCAACACCAAGTTTTACAGAGACCCTGACGGAAGCGTCACAATGACGGCAGGCGTCATTCAGACCCTGGAGCACTGGGACGGAATGCTCGACCCCATTCTTTTGAGCGAAACAAGCACGCTGGCAGACAATCAGCGGGCGGTATGGTCCTATCTGAATGACAACGAAGAAACGGTCGTGGTTGGCGAAAATTCGCTTACCTGCACCATCAACGATCTGAGCGACATCGTCGGCTCCCGCACTTACACCTGCACCGTGTATGAAACAGCCGATAACGGCAGCGAGGCCAAAATCGGCACATACAGCGGAAATGTGTATGTGATGCGCTGGAAAGAAGGCAAGACGGTCGTCTATTCCGCGCCCGGCGAGGAGGCCACCTTTACCGCAGAGCCAAGCGAGGAATGCACCTGGGCCATGTCGCCTTCCCCCCAGTGGCAGGTGAATAAGGGCGACGGCAACGGCTGGGTGAACATCGATGGCGCCACGGATGCGAGCTATACCTTTACGTCCACTGCGGAAAATTTCAACTGGAAATTCCGCCGCAACGTGAACAAGATGCTGATCGGCAACTTTGATAAAGGCGAGTCCAACATCTACCTCGATTTCAGCTCCCGGGAATTCTCCGTCACCTTTGCTCCGGAGATCACCGGCCAGCCCCAGTCTCTCGACTTGTATGAGAACACCACCAAAACGTATGAGATGTCTGTGACGGCCAAGAACGCCGAGAGCTACCAGTGGCAGAAAAAGCTCGACGGCGTGTTTACCGATCTCGAGGGAGAGACCGCAAGCACGCTTAAGCTCACGGCCACGATCGATGATACCGGAACCTATCGCTGTATCGTCCGCAACGCGTACGGCGTAACGATCAGCGCGGAAGCAAGCGCGAACTGGACCACGGCGACCACCTTCAGCAAGATCACCGGATACCAGGTGAAGCTCGGCGAGACCGCCCAACTCAGCGTTGACTTCGAAAATTTTCATTACGATTCCGTCAAGTGGCAGTACAGCACGGATGACGGGGCCAGCTGGATCGATGTGATCGGCGACCTTGCCACGGACGAGGAAAACATCAGCATGGGTCACCTCTTCGAGTTCGTACCGGACGAAGGGGGAGGCTTGACAGGCGTCGTAACGGGCGCCATGCTGCAGATCCTCAAAACGACTGCCGATATGAACGGCTGGAAAGCGCGTTGCGTGGTGTACGGCAGCTTTGGCGAATACTACTCGGAGACCGTCACGCTTGAAATCGAGCTGCCGGACTGCACCGTTACCTTTGATGCCAACGGCGGCAGCGGCAGTATGGACGACGCGATCGTCACTTACGGCAGCTACACCCTGCCTGAATGCGGCTTCACCGCCCCCAAGGGCAAGCAGTTCAAGGGCTGGGCGGCCAGCGCAGACGGCGAAGTCATCTCCGATTCCGCCATTACCGTGACCGAGGACATCACCCTGTATGCTGTCTGGGAGACCATCCCGACGCAGGAAGTTTCCACCGGGGAAGAGCTGGCCGCTGTCATTGAAAGCAATGCGCTCTCCATCAAGCTGATGACCGACATTACGGTCAGCAAAACGATTGCATGGAGCGACAAGGAGATCACCCTTGACCTGAACGGTCACGTTCTCAAAAACAGCAGCTCCGCCACTGTGATCCAGATAAAGGATGGCTCAAGCGCGGACATCACCGCACTGATCCTGATCGACAGCGACCCCACGGCGACCCATGCGGGTCTCCCGTACAAGGGCGGCGTGATCGATGACAGTATTGTCGTGACGGCGACTGGTTCCGGCAACAACGACTGCCGGCTTTACGCAAACGGCGGTTCCGTGACAGGACATGTGAACCTGTCAAGTTATGCTTCCTCCATCCGCTGCACAAGCGATACCCCCACTGCGTTCTACGGCAACGCCTCGCAGTACGGCGGAATTTACGGCGGTATTTTCTACGGCAATACCAGCCTCAAGACCATCAAAAACCCGACGCTTACATTCCGGTACGACGACGGCAACATCTACGCTCGGGAGGTCCTGGAATCCGGAAAAAAGGTGATCGCCCTGGAGAATCCCACAAAGACCGGCTACACCTTTGCCGGCTGGGATACGGAGATCCCGGAGACCATGCCCGAGGATAATTTGACCATCACGGCGCAGTGGACTGCCAACAAGTACGCCATTACCTATGAAGGCATGGACGGCGTTGACGAGGGACAAGAATATCCCGACACCCACACCTACGACACGGATACCGTAATTCCCAACCCCACCAAGACCGGCCATACCTTCAACGGCTGGAAGGTCAACGGCGGAGAAACGCCCGTGAAGGATCTGACTTTGGGCGCCACAGATTACACCGATGACATCACTCTGACAGCGGTTTGGGAGAACATTCTCTACACCGTGAGCTTTGACGCCAACGGCGGCACCGGTGAGATGGAGGCTGTGACTGGCGTGTCCGGCAGCTACACCCTGCCCGAGTGCGGTTTCACTGCACCAGAGGG
>JBJDYN010000082.1:0-16389 GCA_051867395.1 Faecousia sp.
GGTTTTCCTCCATGGAGTGGTATTCAAAATGGGTGGTGATCTGGTCGGAATTGGGGTCGTCCGCCGGGTGCTGCACCGGGCAAAAGTCCCAGATCTCATTCTCCTGGGGAATGACCACCAGGCCGCCGGGGTGCTGGCCGGTGGTTCTTCGGACGCCCACACAGCCCGCCGCCAGCCGGGCTTCCTCCGCATGGCTGGCCGTCCTGCCCCGTTCGGACAGGTACTTCTTCACATAGCCGAAAGCGGTCTTCTCCGCCACGGTTCCGATGGTTCCCGCCCGGAACACATGGGAGGAACCGAACATGGAGATACAGTACTTATGGGCCTCCGCCTGGTATTCGCCGGAGAAGTTCAGGTCGATATCCGGCACCTTGTCGCCGCCAAAGCCCAGGAAGGTCTCGAAGGGGATGTTGAAGCCGTCCTTCTCCATCTTGGTGCCGCACTTGGGGCACACCGCGTCCGGCAGGTCCGCGCCGCAGTTGTAGCCCTCCGGCACCTTCAGCTCGGTGTACTTGCACTCCGGATTGGGGCAGCGGTAGTGGGGCTGGAAGGAGTTGACCTCCGTGATGCCGGACATATAGGCCACGATGGAGGAGCCTACGGAGCCTCGGGAGCCCACCAGATAGCCATGCTCCAGACTGTTCTGCACCAATTTCTGGGCGGACATGTAAATCACATCGTAGTGGCAGGAGATGATGTCATGCAGCTCCGTCTCCACGCGCTTGACGAAGACCTCCGGCGGGTTGTCGCCGTAGAGCCGGTGGAATTTGCCGTAGACCAGATTTTTCAGATCCTCCACGGAGTTCTCGATCTTGGGGGCGAACAGGTTGTGGGGCACGGGGCGCATGCTCTCGCACATATCGGCGATCTTGTTGGGGTTGGTGACCACGATCTCGTAGGCCTTTTCCTCCCCAAGGTAGGAAAATTCTGCCAGCATGTCGTCGGTGGTGCGGAAGTACAAGGGCATATCCTTGTCCGCGTCGTCAAAGCCCTTGGTGGCAAGCAAGATGTGGCGGAAGACCTCGTCCTCCGGATTCAGGAAATGCACGTCGCCGGTGGCCACCACCATTTTTCCCAGTTCTTCTCCCAGCCAGACGATCTTGCGGTTATACTCCCGCAGGTCCTCGTCGGTTTTTGCCTCGTACTTTTCATTCGCCAGCATAAAGCGGTTGTTGGCCAGGGGCTGTACCTCCAGGAAATCATAGAAGGAGGCGATGCGTTTCAGTTCATCGTCGCTCTTGTGGTCCAGAATGGCCTGGAACAGTTCTCCCGCTTCACAGGCGGAGCCGATGATCAGGCCCTCCCGCAGGGCCAGCAGCTGGGACTTGGGAATCCGGGGCACCCGCTTGAAATATTTCAGGTTGGAGTCGGAGACCAGGTGGTAGAGATTCCGCAGGCCCACCTGGTTTTTGGCAAAGAGGATGATGTGTCTTGCCTGCCGGTCCGTGATTCGTCCGCCGGCGCGCAGGGCCGTCATGGCGGGGTTGATGGCCTGGAGGGTGTGGATGTCCTGCTCCTCCTCCAGCTTCTGCATCAATTTCCACATAATGAGGCCGCAGGTCATGGCGTCGTCTCCCGCCCGGTGGTGGTTGAAGTCCGGCAGACTCAGGGCGTTGGACACAATGTTCAGCTTGAATTTGTTCAGCTGGGGCAGCAGGTTCTGGGACAAGATCAGGGTGTCTGCCGCCGTATAGTGGTAGTCATAGCCCAGGCGGTTACACTCCGCCCGGATGAAGCCAGTGTCGAAGTCGGAGTTGTGGGCCACCAGCACACGGTCTCCGATGAAGTCCAGGAACTTGGGCAGCACCTCCTCGATCTTGGGAGCCCCCTTCAGCATCTCGTCGGTGATGCCGGTGAGCTCCACGATCTTTTTTTCCAGGGGCCGCTCCGGGTCCACGAAGGTCTGGAACCGGTCAATCTCCGCCCCATTCTTTAAAATCACCGCGCCGATCTCAATGATCCGGTCACTGCGGGAGCTGAGGCCCGTGGTCTCCAGGTCGAAGGCCACGAA
The DNA here is from genome assembly GCA_051867395.1 of Faecousia sp. Taxonomy (GTDB): domain Bacteria; phylum Bacillota; class Clostridia; order Oscillospirales; family Oscillospiraceae; genus Faecousia. Next base: position 2,012 of record JBJDYN010000082.1, read on the forward strand.
TTCCTGATCGAAGGTCATGTCCTGCTGGCCGTGAACCACGATTCGGTCGTCCACATCATTGACGTAGTAGCCCTCACAGCCGTAGAGGATCTTGATGATCTCGTCGGTACCCGCTACCTTGGGCGGTTTTTTGCCCTCCACGGTGTGCAGCGCGTCGGTGAAGGACTGGCAGCAGCCGTGGTCGGTGATGGCAATGGCCTTGTGGCCCCAGGCCGCCGCCTGCTTCACCGCGTCGGCGGTGACGGTCAGGGCATCCATGTTGGACATGGTGGTATGCAGGTGCAGCTCCACCCGCTTCTGCCCCGGGGCGGTGTCCTGCCGCTTGGGCATAGAACCGGGCATCATGGCATAGGGCTTGAGCACCATTTCGTTTTCAAAACGATCCTCGATGGGCTTTCCCTGAACCCGAAGCACCGAACCCACGGTGACATTCTCCAGAATAGGCTTGGCCTCCCCTGCCTCCATAAAGCGGCTGATGCGGACGGAGTTGGTATTGTCCGTCATGTCAAACTTGATGACATAAGCGTTGCGTTTCTTCAGCTCCTTGTGGTCCACGGCAAAGACCTTGCCCTCCACAATGACGGTGCCCATATCCAAGCTCAGATCCTTCATGGGCACGGCAGTTCCCCGGAAGGGCTTGCCGTAGAAAGCTTCGCTGGGCGGGGCAGCCTTTTCCTCTATCTTTCCCTGTCTTGCTGCTGCAGCGGGCATGGTCTCCAGGACGGAGCCCCGCATAGATTCCATCGCTTCAAACAAAGCTTTGCCTTCCAGGGCCTTTCCCGCCTCGATGGTGATGGTCACGGGAACCGCGAACCGCTCCCGGAGGATGTTCTGCACTGCGGGAACATGCTCCATGAGGCCCGCTTTGCCGTTGGCTACCAATTGGATGGTCAGATCCGTGTCATTCCAGACCCACTTTGCCCCGGCCAAAGACCCTCTTGCCATGGAGTCGCAGCTTACAAACAGCTGCATCAGCTCCTCCGGCTCGATTTTCTGTAATTCCGAAGCCGGATGCGTGGCTGTCAGTTCCATGCTCCGCAGGCCGTACAGAATGCCGATGTCCTTCGCCGCCTGATCCAGCAGCCGTTTGGGAATATAGTTCTCCGAATGAACCGCCACCTGGACGCTTCTGGTCTCCGGGTCGATATCCGCAGCAGCGATAGCCGCCTGAGACAAGGCTGCACGCAGCGCCTCAGGCGGCTCATAGTCCGGAAACATGGTAAAGAAAAAAATCTGTTCGGTCATATACTTTCTTACAGCTTCTCGATTCTTCTAAGCAAAGCGGGCAGCAGCTCATCGTAAGGCAGCTTTTCCACCTGCTCTCCCTTTTCGAAGATCATGCCCCAGCCGTCGCCACCGGCAATGCCGATGTCGGCTTCCCTGGCTTCTCCGGGGCCGTTGACCACGCAGCCCATGACCGCCACGGTGATGGGCTTTTGGCACTCTCTCAGGGCCTCGTCCACCCGGTTCACCAGGCCAATCAGGTCGATGCGGGTCCGTCCGCAGGTGGGACAGGAGACAATGTTCACGCCCTCCTTGCGCAGCCCCGCCGCCTTTAGAATATCCTTGGCGGCGTAGACCTCCTGCACCGGATCGTCCGTCAGGCTGACCCGGATGGTGTCGCCGATGCCGTCCAACAGCAGCGAGCCGATGCCCATAGCAGACTTGATAAGGCCCTGCTTCACCGGGCCGGTCTCCGTGACACCGATATGGAGGGGATAGTCGCATTTGCTGCGGAACAGCCTTGCCGCCGCCACCATGGTGGGCACCGTAGAGGACTTCATGGAGACACAGGTGTCGTAGAAGCCCTGCTTTTCCAGCAGTTCCAGGTGTTCAAAGGCGCTCTCCACCAGGGCCTCGGCGGTGGGATGGCCGTATTTTTCCAGCAGCCGCTTGTCCAGGCTGCCGCCGTTGACACCGATGCGGATGGGGATACGCTTTTCCTTGCACACCTCCACCACGGCCTTTACCCGATCCTCCCCGCCGATGTTGCCGGGGTTGATGCGAATCTTGGACGCGCCGCCCTCCGCTGCCGCGATGGCCAGCTTATAGTCAAAGTGGATGTCCGCCACCAGCGGCAGAGGGCTTTCCTTACAGATTTCCGCAAAGCCCCTGGCCGCCTCCATATTGGGCACTGCCAACCGGGCAATCTGACACCCAGCGGCGGCCAGCTGACGGATCTGCTGTAGGCTTCCCTCCACATCCGTGGTTTTGGTATTGAGCATGGACTGGATCACCACCGGGGCTCCGCCGCCGATGGGAACGCCGCCAACATTTATCTGTCTTACCATATGGTTCACCCCTTGAACAGGACAAAAATATCTTTAAACATAATCACCGCCATCAGGCCCAGCAGCAGAATCATGCCGGCTCCGTGGAGGTAGCCTTCATACTTGGGATCGATCTTTTTCTTGGTGACAGCCTCCACCGCTGTGGTAATCAGAAGCCCCACCACTCTGCCGCCGTCCAGTGCGGGAATGGGCAGCAGGTTCATCACAGCCAGGTTGATGGCGATGAAGCCGCCGAAATAGAGCATATTTATCAGGGCATCAAACCGGCTGGAGGACGCCTCCGCCACCTCGGACATCTGCTGCACAATGCCCACAGGACCAGTCATATCCGATAGTCCTGCTTTACCGGTGAGGAGCATCTGCAAGCTCAGCCGCACCAGCCGCACCGTGTCCAGAGACTGGTTCCAGGCGTATTCCAGCTTGTCAAGGAAGGTCGGTTCCTGGAGCGTAAAATTCATGCCGTAGAGCATCCGGGTGGTGCCGTCCTCCTGGATGGCTTCATGCTTTTCCATCCGCAGGTTATCCAGCGCCACCGTTTCTCCGCTGCGTTCCACCACCAGGTCGTGGTACTCCCCCGCATTCAATGACAGAATCAGGGAAAAATCCGACTGGACGTAGATCTTCTCCCCGTCCACCTTCAGAATGCGGTCGCCCTCCTGCAGGCCGTCCGCACCGTTCAGAGTAGCGAACTGCTCGAAGCTGTCAATCACCGGGACAATGATTCTCTCAGCAGGCAGATAGACCACGATCATCAGCAACACGCCCACCAGGAAGTTCATGGCAGCTCCCGCCACCAGAATGAGAAATCGCTTCCACCAGGCCGCCTTGTCAAAGGACCGGGGATTATCGCTGCCGCCGTCCTCGCCCTCCATGGCGCAGTAGCCGCCGATGGGCACCAGGCGGACAGCGTACAGGGTCTCGCCGATCTGCTTCTTCCACAGGGCAGGTCCCATGAAGATGGAGAACTCATTGACCTGAACCCCGGAAAGCTTGGCGGCAACGAAGTGGCCCAGCTCATGGATCAGGATCAGAAGACTGAACAGAAGGATCGCAAAAAGAACGCTCATAGAATGCCTCGCTTTATGGGTAAAATGAATTGAAAATGAAGGTATTTCCTTGGGAAATGTTTAAAACAAGTCGAAAAGCGACACCATAATTCTCAATTATCCATTTTCAATTGAAAAAGTCTTACTGCCTCCCGGGCCAGCCGGTCCGCTTCCAGTATTTCTTCCAGGTTGGGATTGGGCACAAAGGGCACCGCTTCCACCGCCCGGGAAACCAGGTCGTAAATATCATAGAAGCCGATCTCGCTGCGCAGGAACATAGCCACAGCTTCCTCGTTGGCACCGTTCATGGCGGAGCAGGCTGTGCCGCCTTTTCTCGCGCACTGCCTTGCCAAAGAAAGGCAGGGGAAACTCTCCGTGTCGGGTGCGGAAAAGCTCAGACTGCCGCAGGTCAGAAGATCCAGCCGGTCTACGGGGCTTTCCATCCGATCCGGATAGGTCAGCGCCAGCTGAATGGGCAGCCGCATGTCGGGGGTACCCATCTGGGCCATGACAGCACCGTCGGTGAATTCCACCATACTGTGGACAATGCTCTGCCGGTGAATGACCACATCCACTTGTTCCAGGGGCAGCCGGTACAGCCGCATGGCCTCGATAACCTCCAGGCCCTTGTTCATCAATGTGGCGCAGTCCACCGTGATCTTGGCCCCCATTTTCCAGTTGGGGTGCTTCAGGGCGTCGGCCTTGGTCACGGTCCGCAGCTGCTCTTTGCTCATGCCAAAGAAGGGACCGCCGGAGCAGGTCAGAATCAGCCGCCGGACTTCCCTTCTGTCCTGGCAGCCCATGAGGCACTGGAAAATGGCGGAATGCTCGGAATCCACGGGCACGATCTCCGCCCCATACTTTTCCGCCTCGTCCATCACCAGCTCGCCCGCGCAGACCAAAGTCTCTTTATTCGCCAGGCCAATGCGTTTCCCCGCACGGATAGCAGCCAGCGTGGGTTTCAGGCCCACCATGCCCACCACGGCGGTAATGACGCAGTCGGCGCTGTCCAGAGAGGCGGCTTCAATGAGTCCTTCCTCTCCCCAGCTTACCCGGATGGGCAGGTCCTGAATCTGATCGGACAGGGCCTGGGCCGCCTCCTGAGTAGCCATAACAGCCAGTTCCGGCTGGAACGTGCGGCACTGCTGCGCCATACGCTCCACGCTGGTTCCGGCTGTCAACGCCGCCACCTTGATCTGCGGCAGGCGGCTGAGAATGTCCAGGCTCTGCCGGCCGATGGAGCCGGTAGAGCCGAGAATACTGACACAATTTACCATTTGTTTTCCCTCTCTTAGGATACCAACGGCACCAGGATCAGCAGCGCTTCCATCAGAGGCGCTACCATGGTCAGGGAATCGAACCGATCCAGGGCGCCGCCGTGGCCGGGAATCAGATTGCCGTAATCCTTAATACCGGTCTGCCGCTTGATGATGGAGAAGCACAGGTCTCCAAAGGTGCCGGCGAGGGAACCCGCCAGACCGTACAGCAGAGCCATCCCAAAGCTCACATGATATTTCAGTACCGCCAGAATCAGGGCATAAACCAGCATACCCAGCACAGCGGAAACGATACCCCCCACCAGGCCCTCAATGGTCTTATTGGGACTGACCACAGGGGCCAGCTTATGTTTGCCGAATTTCAGTCCCACGAAGTAAGCTCCCGCGTCAGACATGTACGCCGCCACAAAAGGCGCCAGGATCACCGCCCGGCCAATGGGCAGCATCAGAATCCGGATCAGGGAAGAAAGCATATAGGGGATGATAACGCCTGCCACGAAGCACATGCTCAGCATCTCAAAGCGCACCTTCACATGGTCCATCATCATTTCCGCGAACAGCAGCACGAAGAAGACCATCAGCATCAGCAGAAAGTACGCCCGGATGGCCCCCAGATAGCTCCACATGGAGATGGCAAAGGCCATGGCACAGGAATACAGAACCAACCGGGTACGCTTTACCAGGCCGGTCCTATACAGCAGCTCATAGGCCGCCACTGCCAGCAGAACACCCAGCACCAAAGCCGCCACAATCTCCGGCGCCGCCAGGACCACGACAAACAAAACCAGCACCAGAACTGCCGCCGAGATAATACGGGTTTTCATATTTCTTTATGTCCCTCCAAAGCGGCGGTTTCGCCGGTGATATTCTTCGATGGCCGCGTCCAGATCCTTCGGGGAGAAATCCGGCCACAGCACGTCCATAAACACATACTCCGAGTAAGCGGACTGCCACAGCAGGAAATTGCTGGTGCGCTGCTCTCCGGAGGGCCGGATGATCAGCTCCGGGTCCGGTACATCCGCGGAGTACAGGTACTGCGAAAGCAGCGCCTCGGTCAGATCCTCAGGTTTGTGCTTCCCCGCCGCCACATCCTGGGCAAACAGCTTCGCCGCGTGGACGATCTCATCCCTGCCGCCGTAGTTCAGGCAGAAGTTCACCTGAACGTCATATTCCTCTGACCGCATCTGGGCATCACGGCACAGCTTCTGCAGCTCAGGAGAAAGCCGGGTCAGGTCGCCGAAGAAGCGGAAGCAGACCCGGTTTTTGTCCATATCCCGGAGGGCCTCCTCCAGGTAGCGGCGCAGCAGACGCATAATGCCCGCCACTTCCTCCTGGGAGCGCTTCCAGTTCTCTGTGGAAAAGGCGTACACCGTCAGATACTCTACACCCAAAGTGCGGCAGTAATTGGCGATACGCCGGAAGGCCTCCGCCCCGGCAGCGTGTCCGGCGGTGCGGGGCAGGCCCCGTTTCTTGGCCCACCGGCCGTTGCCGTCCATAATAATGGCGATGTGCCGGGGCGGGGCCAGGGTTTCTTTTTCAGAAAGTGCCATCTAAGCACCTCTTTCTACGAGTGATAAATAGGGATTAGATGCTCATCAGTTCCTTTTCCTTGGCGGCCAGGGCGGTGTCCACCCGCTTGATGTTCTTGTCCAGCAGGTCCTGCAGATCCTTCTCCGCCTTCTTCTGGTCGTCCTCGGTGATCTCGGAATTCTTCTTCAGCTTCTTCACATAGTCCATGCCGTCCCGGCGGATGTTGCGCATGGCTACCTTGGCATCCTCGGCATACTTGCGAACCTGCTTAACCAGATCCTTACGGCGCTCCTCCGTCAGCTGGGGGAACACAAGGCGGATAACCCGTCCGTCGTTCTGGGGGTTGATGCCCAGATCGGAGGTCTGGATGGCCTTCTGGATGTCCTTCAGGAGCTTGGTATCCCAGGGCTGAATCACCAGAGTCCGGGCATCGGGAGTGGAAATGGTGGCCACGCCGTTCAGGGGCGTCTCACTTCCATAATACTGTACCGTGATCCGGTCCAGAACCTTGGCATTCGCCCGGCCAGCCCGAACAGCACCGAACTCCTCCTCCAGGTGCTCCAGTGCCTTGTCCATTCTTCTTGCGAAATCCTTGAAATCTACGCTCATTTGTGCTTCCTCCTTAAAACTTGTTTTTCACAGTGGTGCCAATGGCCTCGCCCCGGACCACACGGACGATGCTGCTGCCGTCTCCCAGGCCGAAGCAAACCATAGTCTTGTCGTTGTCCATTGCCAGAGCCATGGCGGTGATGTCTGTGGCCTTCAAATTTTTGGCCAGCGCCTCGCTGTAAGTCAGCTGGGTGTACCGTACGGCATTGGGGTCCTTAGCCGGATCGGCGGAGTAGATGGCGTCCACGTTCTTGGCCATCAGGATGGCGTCCGCCTCAATCTCCACCCCCCGAAGCACCGCGCCGGTATCGGTGGAGAAATAGGGATTGCCGGTTCCGGCGGCGAAGAGGACCACCTTGCCCTGGCGCAGATACCGCTCGGCAGTGTCCCGGGTGAAGTACTCGGCAAACTTGTTCATCTCCACAGCGCTGAGAACTCTGGCATCCACGCCGTGCTGCTCCAGAGCGTCCGCCACCGCAATGGCATTCATCACCGTGCCCAGCATGCCCATGGCGTCGGCGTGGGAGCGCTGCATTTTATCCGCGCCGTCCTTGACGCCCCGCCAGAAGTTACCCGCGCCGATGACCAGGCCGATCTGGACCCCCATATCCACGCATTCCTTGATGGAATCGCAGAGCTTGTTGACAATGGCAAAATCCAGCCCCCTGTGGGCGTCACCGGCAAGAGCCTCGCCGCTGACCTTCAGCAGGATGCGCTTATATTTTAATTCAGACAAAGTTGATCCACTCCTTTTCTATATCCTCACCTATTTTAATATAAGATGGCCGAATTGACAACCACAAAATTTAAGATTTCTTAAAATGTTTTCCGATTCTTAACAATCCCGGCAGCTCTGTACAATTTTCACACAAGGAAACCCCGCCGGACCTGGGATTTAGGCGGGAATTTTGGTTGCAAAACGATTGTGGATGGGGTATAATGGCATATTATTGAAGAAAAGAAACTGCAAGAGAGGATGACCCAAATGGCTGAAACGACTGAAAGCAAAAATTTCATCCACGCGTTTATTGACGAAGATATTGCCCCCGGCGGCCAGTACGCCGGTATGACCGTCCACACCCGGTTCCCGCCGGAGCCCAACGGCTATCTGCACATCGGCCACTGCAAGGCCCTGATTATCGACTTCGGCACCGCGGAGAAGTACGGCGGACTGTGCAACCTGCGGATGGACGATACCAACCCCACCAAGGAGGATGTGGAGTTCGTGGAGGCCATCCAGGAGGACATCCACTGGCTGGGCTTCGACTGGGGCGACCGGTTCTTCTACGGCTCCGACTACTTCGAGAAGGACTACGAGTATGCCGTGGAGCTGATCAAAAAGGGCCTGGCCTACGTCTGTGAGCTGACCCCGGAGCAGTTCAAGGAGTATCGGGGCGACCTGAACACCCCCGCCATCTCCCCCTACCGGGACCGGCCCATTGAGGAAAGCCTAGACCTGTTCGCCCGGATGCGGGCCGGGGAATTCGAGGATAACCGCTATACTCTCCGGGCCAAGATTGACCTGGCCTCCGGCAACTTCAACATGCGGGATCCCGTGATCTACCGCATCCGCCACATGCACCATCACCGTCAGGGGGACAAGTGGTGCATCTACCCCATGTACGACTTTGCCCACCCCATCCAGGACGCTCTGGAGGGCATCACCCATTCCCTGTGTTCCCTGGAATTTGAGAACCACCGTCCATTGTACAACTGGGTGGTGGAAAATGTGTCCGTGCCCCATCACCCCCGGCAGATCGAGTTTGCCCGACTGGGCATCGACCACACGGTGCTCAGTAAGCGGAAGCTTCGCGCCCTGGTGGAGAACGGCTACGTCTCCGGCTGGGACGATCCCCGGATGCCTACCCTCTGCGGCCTGCGCCGGAGAGGCTACACCCCCGCCTCCATCCGCAACTTCTGCGAGCGGGTGGGCGTGGCGAAATCCCCCAACACCATTCCCTACGCCTTCCTGGAGTTCTGCCTGCGGGAAGACCTGAACGAGACCGCCCAGCGGGTCATGGCGGTGCTGAAGCCCGTGAAGCTGACCATCACCAACTACCCCGAGGGCCAGTCCGAGCTGGTCACCGTGGAGAATAACCCCAACCGTCCCGAGGACGGCACCCGGGAGGTCAGCTTCTCCCGGAACCTGTGGATCGAGGCTGACGACTTCCTGGCCGAGCCTATCCCCAAGTACAAACGCCTGTACCCCAACGGACCGGAGTGCCGTCTGAAAGGCGCCTATCTGATCACCTGCACCGGCTGCGTCAAGGACGAGGACGGCAATGTTGTGGAAGTTCTGGCCACCTACGATCCCGAGAGCCGTGGCGGCGATCCCGCTGACGGCCGGAAGGTCAAGGGCGCTACAATCCATTGGGTGGACGCCAACAACTGTGCCGACGCCGAGGTAAGGCAGTATGACAATCTCTTCGACGATCCCGACCCCGATGCAGCCGGCAAGGATTTCCTGGCCTGCCTGAACCCCCACTCCCTGGAGGTTCTCACCGGCTGCAAGGTGGAAGCCAGTCTGAAGGAAGCCAAGGCCCCGGCCAGCTACCAGTTCATGCGTCTTGGCTATTTCTGCCCGGACAGCAAGGACTGCACAGCGGAGCATCTGGTCTTCAACCGCTCCGTCAGCCTGAAGGACAGCTTCAAGCCCGGTAAATAAATCCATTCCCGCTGCGTCCTTTCCGCAGCGGGAATTTTTCATAGGCATGTCAAAATGATAAATGATCGTTTTCTGTTATTGTGCGTAGGGGGCGGCATCCTTGACGCCCCTTGTGACGGTGCTGCATACAAAAGGGGCGTCAAGGATGCCGCCCCCTACGTCCTGTAAACGGTAATTTCTTCTCGATTTCTTCTCCCAACATATTGCAATTTTCTCTGTTTATACTTATAATAAAGCAGATCTCAATCACAAGGAGGAAACCACCATGGAAGCAAAACAGATCCGGCAGTTGGCCCGGCAGAACCTGTCCCCCAACTGGGGCGTATCCATCGGCGTCGCTGCGGTGGCGGCGTTGCTGGGAGGCCTGATGCTCGGCTTCAGCTTCTTGCCCCAAATCGAATATACCAAGACCCTTTTCTCAGAATCCCATCATGCCTGGGAGAATGTCCGCGTCAGTACCTCCGGCGGCCTTCTTGGCCTGGCATCCTTTATTCTGGGCGGCGTGCTGCAGCTGGGCTACGCAAAGTTCCTGCTGAAGCAGCATGACGGACAGCAGCCGGAGTTTTCCGATCTATTCTCCCAGTTTGACCGCTTCGGCGCGGGCTTTGCCCAGGCGTTCCTGCGGGGATTGTACACCTTCCTCTGGTCCCTGCTGCTGATCGTCCCCGGCATCATCGCGGCGCTGCGGTATGCCATGACCCCCTTCATCATGGCGGAGCATCCGGAGCTGACTGCCAGCGAGGGCATCCAGCGCTCCAAGGAATTGATGGAGGGCCACAAAATGGATCTGTTCATCCTGGAGCTGACCTTCCTGGGCTGGGACATTCTGTGCGCGCTGACCATGAATATCGGCAATCTTGTGCTGAACCCCTACAAGAATGCCGCCTTGGCCGTCTTCTACCGGAACATCACCTCCCAGAAACGCAGTTACGAAATGTGATCCCACAGACAAGAACCCTGCGGCTCTTCATCGGAGCCGCAGGGTTCTTTTTTCAGGGAAGATACACTTTGTAGGTGCTGTTGATCTCCGGATCGCCGATGAGAATGTAGTCCACCTGGCTCAGGTCGATGGGGGTGCTGAAATACTCTGTGCCGCTGCTCATACATTTTTCATCATTATAGCTGCCGCCGCCATCCACCAGCAGCGGGCTGCTGCCGTCCTTCATAACCACCTGGAAGGAAAGCCCAAACATTGCTCTGTCGTCGCTGCAGGTATAGTCGCATGCCCAGTCCGCGCTGAGAGGGGAGATGGCCAGCCGCTGGGGAGTCACCGTGTAGTCCCAGCTCTCTGCGTGGATAGGCAGGCCGGTGTCCGGATCGGTTTCTCCTGTCAGGTATTCCCGGCAGGACTCGTTGCAGGGACTGTCGTGGGTCCAGGTGCGGCTCTTGTGACCGCCGTAGGTCAGGCCCGCCACATCCAGCTCCACCACCTTGGCCTGGTTGGCGATGCCGATGTCAAAGGTAAACTCGCCGGGTGCCAGAAGCACATAGCCGTCTTCATCCCCGTCCATGTCCACCACCTGCTCATAGATGCCGGTGATGTGGTACAGCTTGGAAACCCCGTCGTTAAACTTCATCTCCATGCCGGACTGGACGTAGATGGTCACATGGAAATCCTTCCGGTTGTCGGTGGGATCCGCGTCCGGCAGGGCTTCCACATCCACATAATAGCCGGACAGCTCATAAGGCGCACCCTCCGGCAGCTCCAGAATATTCCAGTCCTCGCTATTGTGATCGTAGAATTGATACAGGATCCCGTCCGGCAGCACCGTGCCCTCCGGGGCTTCCGCCTGGAAATACAGGTGGATCACATTGGCGTCCGCGTAGGCGGCGGTCAGGGCCATGGTGGTGCCTTCGCTCTCGATACTGGTTTCCTGGAAGACCTGCCCCAGCTCATTGACCACTTCGATCTGCTCCTGGCTGACAGTCTCCGGCAGGGTGATGTCCAGCCCCTCCTGCTGAATATACTGCCTGTCTTCCTCCAGCCGCCGTCCCAGAATGTCCCGGAACCAGTCTCCCGCGCCAAAAAGGTTCTCCGCCGCAAAGGCTGTCAGCGTCACCAGGGACACCGCCGCCGCTGCCGCCAGAATCCGGAAGGCCATGCGCTTTCCGTTTCTGGGTTTCTTTTCCTGCTTAATCTTGCTCATAGTCAGCTCCTTAATCCGCTCAGAGGAAAGGGGCGTTTTGCTGTTAAGCTGCACGGTATCATCCCGGATGTCGTCCAGCAGATCGGATATTCTTCGTTTCATGCCACACCCCACCTCAATAGTATTGTCTTCAGCCGCATGCGGCCTCTGCGCAGTTTGGTTTTTACGGTCGATTCGTTGAGAGCCATGGCCTGAGAGATCTCATGGACGGTCTGGGCGTAATAGTAGTGCCGCAGGAAGACCTCCCGGTCGGGTTGTCCCAATTGGTCCACGGCTTTGCGCACCAGCTTTTGCTCCTCCGCCTGTTCGATCCTGGCATCCGGAGTCGCCTCGTCCGGAATTTCCAGCACGTCCTCCTCCAGCGGAAGCGTCTGTCCCGCTTGACGGAGCTTGGTTCTGGCCTTGTTCCTGGCCACAGCCCCCAACCAGGCCTTGGCGGACCCCGATTGAATCTCCGCCGCCTGGTTCCAGGCTGCCAGGAACACATCCGAGACCACCTCCTCCGCGTCCTGGGGCGTCATGGAATACCGCAGGATGTTCCAGACCACGGCAGAAACATAGGGTATGTAGCGCTCCATCAGCTGCTCCAACCCCTCCGGGTCGGCGGAACGCATTTTCCGCAGGATCATTTCTTCTCTCATGGCTTTTGACTCCTAACCGAATAGTGAAAGCTGCTTTCACCTATCTAATCGCAGGAAGCAAGCAAAAGGTTTCGATTTTATAAAATAAATCTTCCCCAGGGAATTTTACCCGCACACGAATCGCCGCGCAAAAACAAAGCCGTACCAAAAGCGGTACGGCGGTTTGTTTACTTCTTGGTGTCCTTTTCTTCCTTGATCTGGGCCTGCAGGTGGACGGAAAGCACAGCAAGAGACGTGGCCATATTCTCGTACTGCACCAGAATGCCCGTGGGTACATCCAGATGGGCCGGTGCAAAGGTCCAGATGGCCTTGATGCCCCCCTCGATGAGCAGGTTGGCCACCTCCTGGGCCCCTTCCGCCGGAACCGTGATGATGCCCATAAGCACCTTGTGGCTGCGGCAGAATTGGGTCAGCTTGGAAATGGGATAGATCGGCTTGCCCTCCTCGGTTCTGCTCTGCTTGGGATGGGCGTCAAAGGCGGCCAGGATGTTCAGGCCGTATTCGTCAAACCCCTTGTAGCCCATCAGCGCCTGGCCCAGCTTGCCCGCGCCGATAAGGACAGCATCGGTAGTATTGTCATAGCCCAGGAACTGCTCGATGTCGTTGATCAGAGCCTCCCGCTGGTAGCCGATCTTGGGCCGCCCGCCGGCAGAAACCATCGCCAGGTCCTTGCGAACCTGCACCTCTCCCATGCCCAAAGCATTTGCCAGAGCCGTAGCAGAAATGTGGGTTGGCGCGTCCTCCGGCATATTTTTCAGGTATGCCAGATACCCGGGCAGCCGTTTTAATACCGACTTTGAAATCTTTTTTTCTTCCATAACGCTCCTTCTTGCGTATCCGTACAAAAATATATCGATAAAAGATTATATCGATTATACCATATCGATATCAAAAAATCAAGCGCAGCTTGTCTGGCGGATAAATTCCTTTTTTAGCCGCTGCAGGATTCGTTTCTCCAATCGGGAAATGTAAGACTGGGAGATTCCCATCTTCTGCGCCACCTCCTTCTGGGTCAGTTCCTTTCGCCCCTCCAGTCCGTAGCGCATACTTACGATTTCCCGCTCTCGATCAGGAAGCTCCCGCAGCGCCTGCCGCAGGACACAGATGTCCACATCGTCCTCCAAGGGCCGCAGAATCATATCCTCCTCGGTACCCAGGATGTCCGACAGCAGCAGCTCGTTGCCGTCGCCGTCCATATTGATGGGCTCGTCCAGAGAAACCTCGGTTTTCTGGTTGGCGGTTTTGCGGATGTGCATGAGGATCTCATTTTCAATGCACCGGGAGGCATAGGTAGCCAGCTTGATCTTCTTATCCATCCGGTAGGTGCCGATGGCCTTAATCAGGCCGATGGTGCCGATGGAAATCAGATCCTCCAGGTTGATGCCGGTGTTCTCAAACCGGCGGGCGATGTAGACCACCAGCCGTAGATTGTGCTCCACCAATCGCTGCTTGGCCCCTTCGTCTCCCCGCTCCATGGCCTCCAGCGCCTCCTGTTCCTCCGCCCCCTTCAGCGGCGGGGGCAGAATGTCGCTGCCGCCAATGTAGTAGATGCCTTTTTCCGGAAGCAGTCCCAGTTTTTTCAGCCACTCCAACAATTTCATAATGCCCCTCCTGTCAGCGCTTGATACATTTCTCCCCTGCCCAGACCCTCGGCTGCAAAGGCCACCACAGCGCTCTGCGTCCGGGAGCCGAACTTCACATTTTCAAACCGAAGCCCCAGCAGCATGCCGCAGCTGTTCCCCACGCTGTGGTAAGGAATCAGCCGCAGTCCCGGGATGGGCCGCCGGGCCAGGGTCTCCAGAGGCCTGTGCAGTTCCTCCTGGGACAATCCCGTCAGCTTCCGGGCTACCTCCCCGGAAACAACCAGCACCTGCTCCCCGGTGATGGGGTCCCGCAGGGTGTTCCCCGAGTCCCGCAGGGCTGTGATGCTGACGGTGTTGTCCCCATAGCTCAGAGTCACGGGGATGTACTCCCTGCCGCCCACAGTCTCCCCGAAGGCCGCCCGGCACAGCAGCCAGACGCCCCCGGCGCAGAGAACCAAGGACAGGAAATCCCCTCTGCCGAAGCTCAGAGCAATCCCTCCCAGGGCCATGCTCAGCAGGACGAACACACCGCCCCGCTTCACCGCGCTTTTCCCGCAGCCGAAGGCAATGACGGCCATCAGTGTAAGGC
>JBJDYN010000083.1:0-16353 GCA_051867395.1 Faecousia sp.
ACGACACCCACATCGAGCAGGGCGGCACCAACGTCTCCGGCGGTCAGAAGCAGCGCCTGTGTATCGCCCGGGCCCTGCTGAAAAAGCCCCAGATCCTGATTCTGGACGACTCCACCTCCGCCGTGGACACCCACACCGACGCACAGATCCGGAAGGCCTTCCGGGAGGAAATTCCCAACACCACCAAGCTGATCATCGCCCAGCGTATTTCCTCCATCCAGGACGCCGACCTGATCGTGGTGCTGGACGGCGGCAAAATCTCCGCCATGGGTACCCATGACGAGCTTCTGAAGACCTCCACCATCTACCAGGAAGTCTTCTACTCTCAGCAGAAAGGAGGGCTGGAATAATGCCTCCTGTAAAAATGACCGGTGACGGCCGCAAGGCCAAGAACGCCAAGCAGACGATTACCCGGCTGCTGTCCTATATGGGAAAATACAAGGTCACCATGGTTGTGGTGGTGATCTGCATTGTCCTCAGCGCCATCGCCCAGGCAGCCGGTTCCGCTTCCCTGGGTACTCTGGTGGACGGCTACATCACCCCCATGCTGTCCCAGGTCAATCCCGATTACGCTCCCCTGCTCCGGTTCCTGGGCTTCATGGCCTGCATCTACCTGGTCGGTATATTCTCCTCCTTCCTGTACAATTTTCTGATGGTACGGGTAGGTCAGGGTACCCAGAAAACCATCCGGGATGAGATGTTCACCCACATGCAGACCCTGCCCATCCGGTATTTTGACACCCATCCCGTAGGCGACGTCATGAGCCGTTACACCAGCGACATTGACACCCTGCGTCAGATGCTCTCCCAGTCCATTCCCCAGTGCATCTCCTCCATTGCCACTCTGGTGGTGGTGTTTATCGCTCTGCTGATCACCTCCCCCATTCTGACCATCGTGCTGCTGCTGACGGTGTCCGTCATCATCTATGTCACCAAGGTGGTGGCAAGCAAGTCCGCGGGCTTCTTCATCGGCCAGCAGAAGGCCCTGGGTGCCGTCAACGGCTATGTGGAGGAAATGATCAACGGCCAGCGGGTGGTCAAGGTCTTCTGTCATGAGGAAACCGCCAAGAAGGAATTTGACGCGCTGAACGACAAGCTCCGGGAGAACGCCTTCCAGGCCGGCGCCTACTCCAACGTCATGGGTCCTGTGAACAACAACTTGGGCTACATCCAGTACGCCATTCTCGCCATTGTGGGCGGTTTGGTCGCCGTCTACTCCGGCGGCAGCCTGCTGACCCTGGGCAAGCTGATCGCCTTTCTGACCCTGTCCCGCTCCTTCAACCAGCCCATTTCCCAGATCAGCAACCAGGTCAACTCCATCGTCATGGCCCTGGCCGGTGCGGAGCGGATCTTCGAGCTGATGGACGAGGAACCGGAGGAGGACCACGGCTACGTCAAGCTGGTCAATGCCATCATCGACGAGGACGGCAACATCACCGAGACCTCGGAGCATACCGGTCACTGGGCCTGGAAGCATCCCCACAAGGCCGAGGGCACTGTCACCTACGCCGAACTGAAGGGCGACATCACCATGTTCAACGTGGACTTCGGCTATGTCCCGGAAAAGACGGTGCTGCATGACATCACCCTCTACGCAAGACCCGGCGAGAAGATCGCCTTCGTAGGCGCTACCGGCGCGGGCAAGACCACCATCACCAACCTGATCAACCGGTTCTACGACATTGCCGACGGCAAGATCCGCTACGACAACATCAATATCAACAAGATCTGTAAGAGCGACCTGCGGCGGTCTCTGGGCGTAGTGCTTCAGGAAACCAACCTGTTCACCGGCACGGTCATGGACAACATCCGCTACGGCAACCTCTCCGCCACCGACGAGGCGTGCATCCACGCCGCCAAGCTGGCCAACGCCCACGACTTCATCACACGGCTCCCCCAGGGCTACAACACGGTCCTCACCGGCAACGGCGCCAGCCTGTCCCAGGGTCAGCGGCAGCTCATCGCCATCGCCCGGGCGGCGGTCGCCGATCCTCCCGTCATGATTCTGGACGAGGCCACCTCCTCCATTGACACCCGTACCGAGAAACTGGTCCAGGACGGCATGGACGCATTGATGAAGGGCCGGACGGTGTTCGTCATTGCCCACCGCCTGAGCACCATCATGAATTCCGACTGCATCATGGTGCTGGACCATGGCCGCATCATCGAGCGGGGCACACACGACGAACTGATCGCCCAGAAGGGCACTTACTACCAGCTCTATACCGGCGTGTTCGAACTGGAGTAAGCAAAAGAAAGCAAAATTGTTTCAAAAAAGGAGCGGATTTCCGCTCCTTTTTTTGCGCCTGTTGGTTGCGAAAGAGAACCTCCTGGTTGGTTGAAAACCTGTTTGTGCTATGATAGGGGCAACCGCTATTCCTATCAATCCTCGTTTTCCCAACGCATTATTAAGGAAGTGTTGTTATGAAGCTATCTGAAAAACTCCTTACTCTGCGAAAGGCAAGCCATTGGATTGCAAAGCCGGGAATATCAAATATGAGGTCTTCCGGGACCTTGTGCTGCATTACACCATCGGCGACCCAGACGGAAAAGCCCACGTCTGCCAACGCTGCCGTCAGATGGGAATCCCCGAAGATCAAATGGACTGGGCAGAATGATGCTGTCCCAGCGATAAATGATCCTCCATAAAGCAGCTGGAATACAAAAAAGCGATGCTTTTCCTGACCATATTGGTGGAAAAGCATCGCTTTTTTTGTGCAGTATCCTCAACAGGAGCTGCTAATGAGACAGCCTCTTGATTATTCTTCTAAGGTTTCTTCAGCGCTTTCCTCCGGCGCGGGAAGCTTATTCTTGTCCGCATTCACATAGGCCATCAGCTCGTCGCCGGTGATGGTTTCCTTCACCAGCAGATATTCGCTGATCTCGTCCAGCAGCCCGCGATTCTCCGTCAAAATCCGTTTGGCATCGGTGTAGGCACCCTCCAAAATCTTTTTGACCTCCTGATCCACCTCGGCAGCGGTGCTCTGGGCGCAGTCCATGTAGGCCTGGCCGTCCAGATACTGGTTCTGCACACTGGCGGTGGACATCAGGCCGAATTTCTCGCTCATGCCGTACTGAGTGACCATATTCCTGGCAAGGGACGTGGCCCGCTGGATATCGTTTGCCGCGCCGGTGGTCTGGATGCCGAAGACTACCTGCTCCGCAGCCCGGCCGCCTACCAGAGTCCGCAGCTCCGTGCGCAGCTCGTCGGCGGTGGACAGGAACTTCTCCTCCTCGGGCATCTGCATGGTGTAGCCCAGGGCGCCGGAGGTATGGGGCACAATGGTGATCTTGGAGACCGGCTGGGCGTGCTTCTCCAGGGCGGCAATCAGGGCATGGCCCACCTCGTGGTAGGCAACCAGCCGCTTTTCCATGTCGGTCAGAACGGTGTTCTTCTTTTCCGTACCGGCAATGACGGTCTCGAAGGACACCAGCAGGTCCTCCTGGTTCACCGCCTGACGGCCCTGGCGCACAGCCCGGAGGGCGGCCTCGTTGACCAAGTTGGCCAGATCCGCGCCCACCGCGCCGGCAGTGGCCTGGGCGATCTTGCGCAGATCCACATCCTCGGACAGCTTGATCTTCCGGGTATGCACCTTCAGGGTATCCAGACGGCCCTGGAGGTTGGGACGGTCCACGATGATCCGGCGGTCAAACCGTCCGGGCCGCAGCAGAGCCTTGTCCAGGATCTCGGGACGGTTGGTGGCCGCGAGACACACAATGCCCTTGCTTGGCTCAAAGCCGTCGATCTCGCTAAGCAGCTGGTTCAATGTCTGCTCCTGCTCGGAGTTGCTGCCGTACCGGTTATCCCGGGACCGGCCCACGGCATCGATCTCGTCAATAAAGATGATACAGGGCGCGACCTTCGCCGCCTGCTGAAACAGGTCCCGGACACGGCTGGCGCCCATGCCCACGAACATCTCCACGAAGTCGGAACCGGAGATGGAGAAGAAGGGTACATTGGCCTCTCCCGCCACCGCCTTGGCAAGCAGGGTCTTGCCGGTTCCTGGAGAGCCCACCAGCAGCGCGCCCTTGGGGAGCTTGGCGCCGATGGCGGTGTACTTCTGAGGATTGTGCAGGAAGTCGATGATTTCCTGCAGGGATTCCTTGGCTTCATCCTGGCCTGCCACGTCCTTGAAGGTAACGCCGGTCTGCTTCTCCATATAAACCTTTGCCTTGGACTTGCCGAACCCGCCCATCATGCCATCGCCGCCCATGCGCTTGGTGAGCATGTTCATCACCAGGAACAGTCCGCCGATCATGATCACATAGGACAGGATCATCATAATCATGGAGTTATCCTCCACGATTTCCTCGTTAACCGTCACACCCATGCCGTGAAGCTCTTCTGCCAGCGCCATCAGATCGCCGCCGCTGGGCAAACCTGTATAGCAAGCCTTTTGCTGGGAGGGATCCTTGGCCGCTTCCTCCTTGGTCATATAGAGGATCCGGTCATACTGGATCTCCACCTCCGACAGCTGGCCCGCATTCTTGGCGTTCAGAAAATCAGAGTAGGTGGTTTCGGTGTACTGGCTCTTTTCCACAGAGTTAAACACCCAGCTGAACAGCAGCACGATCACCAGAGTAATCAGCAGGGCGGTGACAATATTGTTTTTTGGCCGGTCGCCGCCATTCGGCTTCTTATTGGGATTATTGGAATCGTTGTTGCGATTGGGTTCCATACGCTTGCCTCCTTGGGCGGATACGTTTCCTTCTATGCCCGTATCACATTTTTCCCATCATATCACATTTTTGCGTGGTAGGCAACGAATGATTCTCGACCTGGCGGTAAATTTTCTGTGAATATGCCCCCAAATGATGCCGTTTTCCCCTTTCCCGGAAAAATAAGAGTTGAGAAATCGCAGCAAATCTGTTATACTGGTATAGTTTATAAGTATGCGCTGGGGAAAGGAGCCTAATTTTCTTCCGCAGCGGCAGATTTTTCAATCCCGATTTTTATGGAGAGAACGCCTATGAACGATAATCGCCGTCCCCCGAGACAGAAGAACGATTCCCGCCGCCCAGATCGTCCCATGGAAGAAACGGAAGGACAGCTGGAGGGCCGCAATGCGCTTCAGGAAGCCCTGAAAAGCGGCCGCACCATTGACAAGGTCTTTGTGGCTGACGGAGATACAGACCGGGCACTGCAGCGCCTGGCCGCCCAGGCCAGGGAAGCAGGTGCCGTAGTGGTCAGCGTAGACCGGCGCAAGCTGGATGCTATGTCCGTCACCGGAGCCCATCAGGGTGTCATCGCCCTGGCCGCCGCCCACGCCTACTACACCATTGATGACATTCTGGAGGAAGCCGCTGCCCGGGGAGAAGCGCCGCTGATCGTCATCTGCGACGAGCTGTCCGACCCCCATAACCTGGGCGCTATTCTCAGAAGCGCCGAGTGTGCGGGGGCCCACGGCGTCATCATTCCCAAGCGCCGCAGTGTGGGGCTCACCGCCACTGTTGCCAAAGCCTCCGCCGGAGCTGTGGAGTATATGAAGGTCGCCCGAGTCACCAACATCAGCAGCGCCATCGCCGAGCTGAAGGAAAAAGGCGTCTGGATCTACGGCACCGCCGCGGAAGGCTCCGTCCCCATGTATCAGGCAGATCTCACCGGTCCTGCCGCCATCGTCATCGGAAACGAGGGCGACGGCATGAGTCCGCTGGTCCGCAAAAACTGCGATGTGTGTGTGCACATCCCCATGAAGGGCCGGATCTCTTCCCTGAATGCTTCCGCCGCAGCCTCTATTCTACTGTATGAGGCGGTCCGTCAGCGCATATAACCAGGAGGAAAACCCATATGGACAACAAAAATGAATTCCAGGAATTTGACCTGGACGACATTCTCAACGAATTTCACGACCCATCCGGGGACACCCCAGAGGAAGCAGAACCAGCGGCCACCCCGGAGCTGAACCCGGAAACGGACGCAGAATTGGAGGCGCTGCTGCATCTTCCCGAGCTGGACATCACTCCGGTCAATGTCCGGGAGCCGGCGATGCCGGAATTGAAGGATACAGGCGCAGTGCTTCCGGAACTGGATGCCGCGCAGCTGCAAATCCCCAAACTGGAAGATACAGGGCCCGATTTCCCGGATCTGGAGGGCACGGAGAGTCCAGCACCGGAAGCCCCTTCGCAGGATGCCAGCGAACCTGCCCTGGAAGGGGATACGGTTCGCTTCGCCCCCATCACCGAAGCACAGTTGTCCGAAGCCGCCGCGGAAACAACGGAAAATGCCGTCTCCGAGGATCCCACCATCCACATACCATCCCTGGATGAGACCCCTAAGGCCACTGTTGCGGAGCCTGCCTTCGAGGTAAAGGAGGAGTTCATCCCCTCTCCCATCGTCTTTACACCCCGCTCCCGTCTGAAGGAACTGAAAAAGAAGCTGGTGGCCGGTCCGGAGAAGCGCTACTACGAGCTTTCCGAAACCGGTGTAGGCCGGCTGCAGGCTGCCATTCTGGCAAACATTCTCATTGTGCTCCTGTGCGCGGGAATCACCACCCTGTTTGTGCTGGGTATGGTGCCGGAAAACCGGCTGCGTCTGGTGATTTTCAGCCAGGTGCTGGCAATGCTGGTCTCCGGTCTGCTGGCCTCCCAGTTGATGCTGGACAGCATCGGTGATTTATTCCACGGCCGCTTCACGCTGAACACCATGCTGACGCTGACCTTCGCCGCCTGCTTTGTGGATGCCATTTTCTGTCTGAAGGAACTGCGGGTGCCCTGTTGTGCCGCCTTCAGCCTGGAAGTCACCATGGCTCTGTGGGCCCGGTATCAGCACCGCACCACGGAAATGGCCCAATTGGACACCATGCGCAAAGCGGTCCGTCTCCACGGCATTGTCAAAGTGGAGAATTATTATGAAGGCAAGGCCGGATTGCTGCGCACCGAAGGGGAAGTAGAGGACTTCATGGACACCTATGACAAGCCCTCCGCTCCGGAGCGGATGCAGAATCTCTATGCCGTTCTGAGCCTTCTGGTCTGCATCGGTATTTCCGTCTTTGCGGGACTCCGGCACGGCTTGAGCATGGGTGTACAGATTCTGTCTACCAGTCTGCTGGTAGCTGTTCCCGCAAGCTTCTTTATCTCCTTCACCCGGCCCATGGCCATTCTGGAGCAGCGGCTGCACATGGTGGGCAGTGTGCTGTGCGGCTGGCAGGGAGTCAAGGGGCTGAGCGTCAAGGCCGCCTTCCCCCTGGAGGATCAGGATTTGTTCCCTCAGGGCTGCACCAAGCTCAACGGCGTTAAATTCTACGGTGACCGGGACCCCGATGAGGTAGTCTCCTTCACCACTTCTTTGATCGCCGCCGCCGGAGGCGGCTTGGTGCCGGTATTCCGGCAGCTGCTGAAGAGCCGCAACGGCCTGGAGCATCCCGTGGAAAACTTCCAGAACTATGGCGGCGGCGGTATCGGCGGCGAGGTCTGCGGCGAGCCGGTGCTGCTGGGCAGCCTGAACTTCCTGCAGGACATGGGCGTGGAGATCCCCGAGGGCACCATGGTCAACCAGGCAGTCTACGCCGCCATTGACGGACAGCTGTGCGCTGTGTACGCCATCTCCTACGCGAAGATGCGTTCCGCTGCCGCGGGTCTGGTCACGCTGTGCGCTTACCGCCGTCTGACTCCCGTCATGCTGTGCTGCGACTTTATGCTGACGGAGGATTTCCTGCGGGCCAAGTTCAGCGTCAAAACCCGTCGCATTGCCTTCCCCAATCAGAATGTCCGCTCCGAGCTGAAAAAAGTCCAGCCCGATACCGAAGCCTCCGTCCTGGCTCTGACCACCCGGGAGGAGCTGGTGTCCTCCGCCTATGCCGTCACCGGCGCCAAGGCTCTGTGCACCGCCACCAAGCTGGGCGTCATCATCCATCTGCTGGGCGGCATCCTGGGACTGATTATTATGCTGGTGCTGGCAATCCTGGGCAATACCGAGCTGCTGACCCCCACCAACATCCTGCTGTATCAGCTGGTTTGGGCCATCCCCGGCCTGCTGGTCACCGAATGGACCAGAACCGTCTGACCATTCTGCTTACCCCCATGGCTTCTCCAGCCATGGGGGATTATCAATGCAAAGGGATTGTTTTTCTGCGCAATGAGAGATTGCCGCGCGTTTTTTAATTTCTGATAAAAATGGTTGCAAAATGTAATCTTTTGCGGTATAATGGAAAAACAATACAAACCAAACCAGAAATTGCTTATACAAAGGAGGACCTAATATGAAGCGGAAGCAGCTTTTCGCCTTGATCGCGCTGACCGTTGTATGTGCCATGGCCTTCTGCGCCTGCGGCAAGGAGGCGGAGCAGACCCAGCCGGTGCAGGAACCCTTCCAGGAGGACCAGGCCCTGGGGCTGGTAAGCTGGGAATTGAGCGCCGCCACCTGGAGCAGTCCCAACGGTGCTACCGTAAACCTGACCGCCGTGCCTGAGCGCCATGTAGATGGTGACAATGCCGCCTTCGTCGTCCGTCTGGAAGGGGAAGAAATTGCCAGCACCGCCTGCGATTTTGACGGTGCCAACTATACCGCCTCCCTGGACCTGAACGCTGCTGACGGTTACTGCTATTATGTGGTTCTGTCCGCGAAGGACGGTACCCGGACCGAGGTGGCCGTAAATACCCCCACCAGTCCCACCGATGAAACGCTCATTGATATGGAGTCCTCTCTGAACTCCTACTGCTCCATCGCGGTGACAGACTGCAGCTTTGATGGCAAGTGGCTGACCATTACCAACGGCCAGGTACAGATTCAGCCCCCCAGAATTGCCGACAATCAGGAGACCATTCTCTGCTCCGAGGCCGTGTTGGTCCTGAGCCGCAACGGCGAGAAGATCGACAGTGTTTCCCTGGCTCTGCCGGATCCCGGCGTTAACGGCGGCTACGACTTGCAGATCACCTCCTCCGCTTTCCAGGTCCCGGAGATGGAAGACGACCAGCAGCTGAGCCTGCGCCTGGACGTAACACTGTCCAACAGTCAGACCCTCAGCGCCCCCGGCGGTACCTGGTTCTACAACGACGGTCAGCTGCTTCTGGCTGTAGGCTGATCCGACGGCAGCACTTCATCCGGTTTTTGCCTGAAAGGCGGTCCCTCCCCGGGGCCGCCTTTGCTTTTTCCGAACCCGCAAATTCCCGAATGCCTCTGCCCTACCTGCCCGGTTCTGCCATTCGGCAAAAGAATTATGTAAACTGCTGCAATTTTCACAAATTTCTGCCTTCTCGTTTCTTTTTTATGTGAATACTATAGAAAAGTTGAAAAAACGCAATTTTTAAGATTGATTTTACGGTTCATTTGGCATACAATAGGAAACGAGCGGATTTTGGGAAAGAGATCCAAGGCACTTTGACTGGAGTGATGGGATTTGCTGAATATCGTACTGGTGGAACCTGAGATTCCCCAGAACTGCGGCAACATTGCCCGCACCTGCGCCGCCACCGGCGCAAGGCTCCATCTGATCCGTCCCCTGGGGTTCGATATCTCCGAAAAGGCTGTCCGCCGTGCGGGGCTGGACTACTGGCATATGGTTCAGGTTTTCGACTACGAAAACTTAACGGACTTCTTTCAGAAGAACGACGTGCAGGAAATGTGGTGCCTGTCCACAAAAGCACCCCGGTGTTATTCCGAGGCTGAGTTCCACGACGGCTGCTACCTGTTCTTCGGCAAGGAGACCAAAGGGCTGCCGGAACCCTTTCTGGCAGAGCATTATGCGCAGTGTCTTCGTATCCCCATGCGTTCCGACGCCCGGAGCCTGAACCTAAGCAATGCGGTAGCCATCACCGCCTACGAAGCGCTGCGGCAGCTGTCCTTCCCAGGCCTGCAGGATTTTGGCAAAATGCGAGAGAACACTCTCGATATTGATTAATCATTATGGAGGTTATTGATTATGAACTACAATAAGAAGTCTATTGAAGACATTGACGTAGCCGGCAAGCGGGTACTGTGCCGCTGCGACTTCAACGTTCCCACCAAGAACGGCGTCATCACTTCCGATAAGCGCATCGTGGCTGCCATGCCCACCATTAAGTACCTGGTGGAGCATAATGCCAAGGTCATCCTCTGCTCCCACATGGGCAAGCCCAAGGGCGAATTCAAGCCCGAACTGAGCCTGAAGGTCGTGGCCAACCGCATCAGCGAGCTGCTGGGCAAGGAAGTCATCATGGCCGCCGATGTGGCCGGTGAGGACGCCAAGGCCAAGGCCGCCGCTCTGAAGGACGGCGACGTCATGCTGCTGGAGAACACCCGCTTTGAGAAGGGCGAGACCAAGAACGATCCCGCGCTGAGCAAGGCTTTGGCTTCCATGGCCGACATTTTCGTCAACGACGCCTTCGGCACTGCCCACCGGGCCCATTCCTCCACCGCTGGTGTGGCTGACTATCTGCCCGCCGTCAGCGGCTACCTGGTACAGAAGGAAGTTTCCATCATGGGCAAGGCTCTGTCCAACCCCGAGCGTCCCTTCGTGGCTATCCTGGGCGGCGCCAAGGTTTCCGACAAGCTGAACGTTATCAATAACCTTTTGGAGAAGGTGGACACCCTGATCATCGGCGGCGGCATGGCCTACACCTTCCTGGCCGCCAAGGGCTACAGCGTGGGTGACTCCCTGCTGGACAGTGAGAAGATCGACTACTGCAAGGAAATGATGGCCAAGGCCGAGAGCAAGGGCGTCAAGCTGCTGCTGCCCATCGACACCGTAGTAGCTTCCGCCTTCCCCAACCCCATTGACGGCCCCATCGATGTAGAGACCGTCCCCGCCGACGCCATCCCCGACGGCAAGCAGGGTCTGGACATCGGCGAGAAGACCCGCGAGCTGTTCGCTGACGCCGCCAAGAGCGCCAAGACCGTGGTCTGGAACGGCCCCATGGGCGTGTTTGAGAACCCCACTCTGGCAAAGGGCACCATCGCTGTTGCCCAGGCCCTGGCGGATTCCGAGGCTGTCACCATCGTTGGCGGCGGCGATTCCGCAGCGGCCTGCGAGCAGCTGGGCTTTGCTGACAAGATCACCCACATCTCCACTGGCGGCGGCGCTTCCTTGGAATTCCTGGAAGGCCTGGAGCTGCCCGGCATTGCCTGCCTGGAGGACAAGTAATCCTTCGTACTTATCTTCAGGGCCCGAACCATCGGGCCCTGAAGCGAACCCTTCCCCAGCATCTTTCGCGGTCCCCCGCACTTTGGGTGCCGTCCGTATGGTGGGATCGTGCGCCATCCTGACTTTGTAAATTTGCATTGTACCGTCCCGGTTCTGATGTTTGTATAAAAGGAGAAAAGGAAATGAACAGAAAGTATCGTAAGACTGTTATCGCCGGTAACTGGAAGATGAATAAGACCCCCTCCGAGACCAAGGAGTTTATGGCCCAGCTGAAGGCCATCATGCCCAAGGGCCGTTGGTGCGACGTGGCGCTGTGCGTTCCCGCTGTCTGCATCCCCGCCGCTGTCCGCGCTATGCGGGAGACCCGGGTGGGCATCGGCGCCGAGAACTGCAACCCCAACCCCTCTGGCGCTTACACCGGTGAGATCGCCACCAACATGCTGACCGATGCTGGCTGCAAGTACGTCATTATCGGCCACTCTGAACGCCGCGCCATGGGCGAGACCGATGCCGATGTCAACGCCAAGGTTCTGGCAGCCCTGGATGCCGGTCTGATCCCCATCATGTGCTGTGGCGAGAGCCTGGAGCAGCGCCAGAACGGCGTCACCGCCGAGTGGATCACCATGCAGATCAAGCTGGGTCTGAAGGACGTGCCCGAGGACAAGATCCGCAAGGTCATCATCGCCTACGAGCCCATCTGGGCCATCGGCACCGGCCTGACTGCCACTCCCGAGCAGGCGGAAGAAGTCTGCGAGATGATCCGCAGCGTGGTGCGTAAGCTGTACTCCTCCAAGAACGCCCGCGCCATCTCCATCCTGTACGGCGGCTCCATGAACGAGAAGAACGCCTTCGAGCTGCTGGCCCAGCCCGACATCGACGGCGGCCTGATCGGCGGCGCTTCCCTGGTGCCCGAGAAGCTCGTCAAGATCATCGAGGCAGCCAACCAGCCCACCGTGTAATTTCAAAACGCAACCCTGGGCAGCTGTGGAAACCGCAGCTGCCCAATTCTTACTTTTGGAATTGAAAATTGTATCTATTCAGTCGTGGCTTAGTATCGCATGGTAAATAATCGTTTACTGTTCGTAGGGGGCAGCATCCTTGACGCCCCTTGTGACGGTACTGCATGCAAAAGGGGCGTCAAGGATGCCGCCCCCTACGATAAGTGCGCAAGCCTTTGATGCGCATCGCATTTCGGCAGATTGCCGCGATAAACGATCATTTATCTGATAGTTTCTGACTGCGGCTGAATAGTTACTGAACATTATGGTATTTCCTAATTTTCAATTCCCGCTCACAGAGGTAGTCGTATGCACACTTTACTATTATCCGCCCAGGATCCGGAAACCCCTGCGCGCGCCGCCGAGCTGATCCGGCAGGGCAAGCTGGTTGCCATCCCCACAGAGACGGTCTACGGTCTCGGCGCCAACGGGCTGGACGAAACCGCCGTAGCAAAAATCTTCGAAGCCAAGGGCCGTCCCCAGGACAATCCCCTGATCCTGCACATCTGCGGGCCGGAACAGATCGGGCTGTTCTGCCACCACATTCCCCAGAAGGCCTATGATCTGGCGGAAGCCTTCTGGCCCGGTCCCCTGACCATGGTACTGCCTGCCCGGAGCAATGTGCCCCGGCGTACCACCGGCGGACTAGACACCGTAGCCGTCCGCTGCCCGGATAACGCAGTGACTCGGGAGATCATCCGCCTGTCCGGTGTGCCCATCGCCGCTCCCTCCGCCAACCTGTCCGGCAAGCCCTCCACTACTACGGCAGAGCATGTGCGCCACGACCACGACGGAAGGATCGCTGCCATTGTGGACGGCGGCCCCTGCCGGGTAGGCGTGGAATCCACCATTGTGGATCTGACCGAGGAACGGCCCCGGCTGCTGCGACCCGGCGGCATCACCCCGGAGCAGCTGACGGCGGTTTTGGGAGATCTGGTGGTGGACAAGGCTGTCACTGCACAAATTGACAAGGACGCCGTGGTCAAGGCTCCCGGTATGAAATACCGCCACTATGCTCCCTCGGAGCCGGTGGTCATCGTCTCCGGCAGCCGGGAGAAGGCGGCCCAATATATCCGCAGGCATTTTGTCCCCGGGGACCGGGTGCTGTGCTTCCAGGAAGAGCTTCCTTTGTATGAAGGCTGCAATCCCCTGTCCTACGGGCAGGAGGCCGACGTGAATACCCTGTCCGCCGGTCTGTTTGCCGCCCTGCGGGAGCTGGACGACCCCAGCATCCACCAGGTCTACGCCCGCTGCCCCGTGGGCGGCGGCATCGCCTACGCGGTGCAGAACCGGCTGAAAAAAGCAGCCGCCTTCCACATCGTTGACGCGGAGGCGGAGATATGATCCTGGGCATCACCGGCGGCACCGGCTGCGGCAAGACCACCCTGTTAAAACTCATTGCAGAGCAGGGCGGGCTGATCCTGGACTGCGACGCCATCTATCACGAGCTGCTGGCCACGGACAACAATCTGCTGGATGCCATCGAAGCCCGGTTCCCCGGCACGGTGGAAAATGGTACATTGCAGCGTAAGAAGCTGGGAGCCCTGGTGTTCTCCGACAGCGGGGCGCTGCTGGATCTGAACCGCATTACCCACAGCGCGGTAAAGCGGGAGGTCCTGCGCCGTCTGGAACCAAAACCGAAGCTGGCGGCCATTGACGCCATTGCCCTGTTTGAAGGTGCTCTGGCAGAGCTTTGCGATGTGACCGTAGCCGTAACGGCTCCGGAAGAAGTTCGGGTAAAACGACTTATGGCAAGAGACGGCATTTCCGAAGCATACGCCCGCAGCCGGATCGCCGCCCAGCACAGCGAAGAATGGTTCCGGCAGCGGTGCGGATTTACGCTGGAGAACAGCGGTACAGAAAAACAATTCCATGATAAATGTCTTGCTTTTTTGCGGCAGCTCAGTATAATAGAAGCATAAAGCAGGCGGGGGACCTCTCCCGCCATTGCCATGCATTTTTTACCGTAAAGGAGAGATACATTATGACCACAGACGAACTTCGGGAATCCCTGCTGATGGCCCCCAAGAACGGCTATACCCGTCTGACGGAGGCGCAGCGCGCCGAGATGGAAGGCTACAGCAAGCGCTATATGGCCTTCATGGACGAGTGCAAGACGGAGCGGGAAGCCACCGCCTGGGCCGTCCGGGAAGCGGAAAAGCTGGGCTTTAAGCCCTTTGTTCCCGGCATGGATGCCAAGCCCGGCGACAAGATCTACTACAACAACCGGGACAAGTCCATTGCCCTAGCCGTCATCGGTACGGAGCCTCTGAGCAAAGGCGCCAACATCTGCGCCGCTCATGTGGACTCCCCCCGGCTGGATTTGAAGCCCAATCCCCTGTACGAGGATTCTGAGATTGCCTACTTTAAGACCCACTACTACGGCGGCATCAAGAAATATCAGTGGACCACCATTCCCCTGGCGCTGCACGGCGTGGTCTATCGCAAGGACGGCAGCCTGGTCACCGTCACCATCGGCGAGGATGACAGCGATCCCATTCTGATGATCTCTGACCTGCTGCCCCACCTGGCTGCGGATCAGATGCAGAAGTCTGCCGCAAAGGTCATTGAGGGCGAGCAGCTCAACGTGATCCTGGGCACCGCACCCATTGAGGGCGAGGGTGCGGATCTGGTGAAGCTGAACATTATGAAACTACTGAATGAAAAATACGGCCTTGTGGAGGCTGACTTCCAGTCCGCAGAACTGACCGTGGTTCCCGCCGGCCGCTGCCGGGAAGTGGGCCTGGACCGGAGTCTCATCAGCGCCTACGGCCACGATGACCGGGTCTGCGCTTACGCGGAGTTGGATGCCCTGTTCACCATTGCCCAGCCTGCCAAGACCGCCGTGTGCATCCTGGCAGACAAGGAGGAGATCGGCTCCGTGGGCATCTCCGGCATGCAGAGCCACTACTTTGAGCACTTCATGGGCAGTCTGTGCGACGCCCAGGCCGTCAAGCTGGAGGACTGCCTCGCCGCTTCCTTCTGCCTGTCTGCCGACGTTTCCAATGCCTTTGACCCCAATTTCCCCGAGACCTGCGACCGCCGGAACAATTCCCTGCTGAATTACGGCATGTCCGTGTGCAAGTACACCGGCTCCCGGGGCAAGGGCGGTGCTTCCGACGCCTCCGCCGAGGCCATGGGTCACGTCCGTACCACATTGAACAATGCCGGTGTCCTGTGGCAGATCGCGACCTTGGGCAAGGTGGATCAGGGCGGCGGCGGCACTGTAGCGGCTTATATGGCAGACCGGAACATCGTCACCGTGGATGCAGGCGTGCCCGTGCTGAGCATGCACGCGCCTCTGGAGCTGGTCTCCAAGCTGGACTGCTACGAGACCATGCTGGCCTGCAAAGCAATTTACATGGCGTAACCGCCTATAGGGGAGGGTCATCTGGCCCTCCCCTAAACTTTTTGGGGACTCTTTTGCTGCTTTTTATTTGACATCCGCCGAAAGATGGTGTATAATGCACTCGTAATTTCATACAGACAGTTCGTGACCATCCTGTCTCTAAACAAAACTAGGGATTTTCTGATGGGCGCTTTGCGCTCATTTTTTGTTATGGGCGCGAACTGCGCTCATTTTTCTTTTTTGGAGGTTTCCCCATGAACAAGCGTACCCGTTACCTGGTCCACGCCGCCATCATTGCTGCGCTGTACGCGGTAGTGACCCACCTGCAGAACCTGATCCTTCCCGGCAGCGCCACCTGGATGATCCAAATGCGGATCTCCGAAGCTCTGTGCGTCCTGGCATTTTTCACTCCGGCGGCGATCCCCGGTCTGGCTCTGGGCTGCCTGGTGTTCAACATCACTTATGCTGCCGCCCTGCCCCTGGATTTTGTCATCGGCTCCCTTGCCACCCTCCTTGCTGCCCTGGGCATGTGGCTGACCCGGAACTGGCAGGTCAAGGGCTATCCCCTATTCGGCATGCTGCTGCCCGCTCTGACCAACGCCATTCTGGTTGGCTGGGAGCTGTCGGTATACATCGGCGGCGGCTTCTGGATTAACGCCCTGTATGTGGCCATCGGTGAAGCCATCGTGCTGCTGGTTCTGGGCAGTGTGCTGTACTACGCTGTCAAAAAGCGGCATCTGGATCAAAAGCTTTTTGCGTAAACCGTTATTTGAGAGTGGAGTTTGGAGAGTGAAGCGTGGAGTTATGGTATCCACTTCGTGGATGAATTTCATCCCGAAGGGATTCCATAGCTCCGCTCTCCGCTCTCAACACTCCACTGTCTTAACTTGCTTCTTGTATGTGCTAAAATGATGTGAACCAAAAAAAGATGAGAAGTCATCCTCGATGT
>JBJDYN010000084.1:0-16168 GCA_051867395.1 Faecousia sp.
CCCGACCTACTGATTCGTAGTCAGTCACTCTATCCAACTGAGCTACTGGCGCATAACACTTCACTCAAGTGCTAGAGTATAATAGCATACCTTTTTCAAAAAAGCAAGTCTTTTTTTCTATTTTCTTTTATTTTTTGTGCACCGCTTCCACGCAATTGCAGCTACCGCCAAAAAAGGCAGCAAAAGTAGGAAAAAAGCAGGATGCCATGTGCTCTGGGACTTCTTATCCGGCTGCTGTAGGGTTTCCCAGGGGACAGTTGCGGCCCCTGTTTCCTTCGAAAGAGCGGCAATGGTCTCCTCCGTTGGGACAGTGGGTTCCTCAATAGAGGCGGAATGGGCGGTAAGGTTTTCAAACAGATCGTTCTTTTCCCGGTCCCGCCCCACCGTGGAGCGATATAGGCCGTATTGGCAGGGACTGAACTTTGAAACCTCCGCAGCAGTTTCCGCGCCGGTAAAGTACCAGACAAAGTCCTGATACTGGCTTTTGTGGCAGGGGAAGCCCAGATTCTTCGTCACCTGATAGGCCGTCATTCCGTCAAAGTGTTCCAGCGGCCGGTCCCAGTCCAGAACCACCGGGTTCTCCGGGTACAGGTGCAGGTAGGTCTTGGGTACATCCCAGACCCCATAGCGTTCCGCTGACTCCGGGTACTGCTCTGGGTCAAGGCTGACAGCCACCGCCTTCCTCAGCAGGTCCGCATAGAGCCTATGCTGCCCATGGCCGTATTCCCCTTCCACATCATGGCCCACCGCTACCAGGGGCCGGAACCGCCGGAGCTGTTCCACCGCAAAGCCCTCCAGCTCCTCCCGGGAGACACCGGCGTTCCGAAACATGCTGTAGGCGTCCTCCATGGACAGGGAATAGTAATCTCCAAAGGGACCAAAGACCGGATAGCTCCGCACCCCCACCGCCCACAGGCCGTCCAGCATCTCATGGCAGCGCTCCATGGTGAGATTGCGGTGGTTGGTCAAGTAGACCACCTGAACCTGATAGCCCAGCTCCCCAGCGTAATAGGGCAGCAGGCCGGCAAAAAACAGCTGGTCGTCGTCCCCGTGGGCGGAGAACAGCACCAGATCCGCCTGCCCTTCCGCCGGAGCTTCCCAGCGCTGGACAAACTCCGGCGTCTGCCCGGGCGTGAACACATACAGTTCATTGAGCCGTACAGCACCGCTGTCAAAGGACACAGTTACCGAGGAAGGCGCCGCGCCGAAGGCAGCCTCAAGATCCAGAAAATCGTGGAGAAAGCTGTTCTGTCCGAACCAGACAGTTTCTCCGATA
This sequence comes from Faecousia sp., assembly GCA_051867395.1. Classification (GTDB taxonomy): domain Bacteria; phylum Bacillota; class Clostridia; order Oscillospirales; family Oscillospiraceae; genus Faecousia. The sequence goes on from JBJDYN010000084.1 coordinate 1,277, forward strand.
TCGTTGTCCGTGACGGAGTACCCACCATATTCCACGTCAAAAATCAAATACAGCGACCCGATGCCCTCATCGGACACCAGGGTCAGCCAGGAATGATCGTTATAAACCTGGGTGCTGACAGTGTTCCCGTCGAAAAGACCGCTGACGTTGGAAAAACCCTCTTGCTCCGTAATCAGGGAGGCGTCACTGATATCCCGGGCCTGCTTCATTTCCGCGCTCCGGGCTTCGGGCGCCAACGTCAGGAAGACGCACAGACACAGTAGAATCCAAAGGCTTCTTCGCGGGCTTGCCATGGGCGTTTCCTCCGTTTCGGTGATCTGCGTTCATTATAACAGTGCCGTCCAGCATTGTCAAAGGGAACCGGGTATGCTTGACATTGGCTTACCCCATATAGTAAAATGGGCTTGCTGCCGAAAATGATCGTTTACAGCAGCACCCACTGTAGGGGAGGGTCATTGATCCTCCCGCCAACTGAAAGTTTTTGAGCGGTCAAACCTGTTGATTCTTGTAAAAACCAGTACTGAAAGCAACCTATTTCACGCTCTGTTTCGTTACGCAGCGGGAGGGTCAATGACCCTCCCCTACAGTGGGTATGCACATAAACGATCATTTCTATAGCAAAACCGCATTCCCAAAAGCATGGAAGGGGGCTTACCCTTTGGAACATACAGAAGCTTTGTCCCGGCTTCCCAGTCTGCTGCTTCCCTGGTATTCCGAAAACCGGCGGCAGCTGCCCTGGCGGGAGGACCGGGAGCCGTATCACATCTGGCTGTCGGAGATCATGCTGCAGCAGACCCGGGTAGAGGCCGTCAAGGGCTATTATACCCGGTTCCTGACTGCCTTACCCACAGTGGAGGCGCTGGCAAGCTGTGACGACGATGCCCTGCACAAGCTCTGGGAAGGGCTGGGGTATTACAGTCGGGTGCGGAACCTGAAAAAAGCCGCTCAGGTGGTCATGGAGCGCCACGGCGGCGTATTTCCCAGGGACTACGCCGCCGTCCTGGCCCTGCCCGGTATTGGGGAATACACGGCGGGAGCCATCTGCTCCATCGCCTTTGACCAACCCACTCCGGCAGTGGACGGAAACGTGCTGCGGGTCTACTCCCGGCTGATGGATGACCCCACCCCCATTGATCTGCCCGCCGTCAAAAAGGCCGTCACCCAGGCCCTGGCGGCAGTCTATCCCAAGGAGGCGGGAGCTTTTACCCAGGCGCTGATGGAGCTGGGGGCCACAGCCTGCGGGCCGAACCGAAAACCGGCCTGCGAGAGCTGCCCCTGCCGGGAAATCTGTCTGGGATATGCCCACGGCACCGCAGAAGCCCTGCCCGTGAAGTCCCCCAAAAAGGAGAAGCGTCAGGATGAGAGGACCGTTTTTATCCTCAGCTGCGGCGGACGGTACGCCCTGGAGAAACGGCCCAGCAGTGGACTGCTGGCAGGGCTGTGGCAATTCCCCAACGTCACCGGACACCTGGACACCGCCCAGGCCCTGGCAGAAGTAGAACGGATGGGGCTGCACCCAAAGGAACTGTTCCGGGAGGTGGCCCGGAAGCATATTTTCACCCACATTCAGTGGAACATGAGAGGAATTTATCTGGAGGTCGCCGAAACAGGCGGCAGCTTCCAATGGTTTACAGAAGAGGAGATCAACACCCAGGCGGCACTGCCCACGGCGTTTCGCCTGTTTTGGGAGGAGAGAGAATATGTTTGACTTTCACATGCATTCCCGGGTATCCTTCGACGGCCATGACACCGGCGAAGCCCTGGCCCGGGCGGCGCTGGCGGCGGGGCTGAAGGAGATCTGCTTCACCGATCACATCGACTACGATCCCCTGGGCAACATGCAGGACATGGCCTTCGACACTGCCGTCTACAACGCGGAATACGACCGTCTGGCGCTGCCGGGGCTGAAGATCCGCCGGGGCTTTGAGTTCGGCCTCAGCCGGGACAACCAGGCCCAATTTCAGAAGGAGCTCCAGCGGCGGCCCTTTGACTTCGTGCTGGGCTCCATGCATTTTGTGGATGACGTGGATGTCTATTTTGAACCCTTCTGGAAGGGCAGGACCGTCTTCCAGGCGGAGCGGCGGTATCTGGAGGAGACCCTGGTCTGCGTCCGGGCCCACAACGGCTTTGACGTGCTGGCCCATCTGACCTACATCGCCAAATGCCCTTCCAATCCCGTCCCCCGCCCCGTTCCCTACGGCGAGCACCAGGAGGTCATCGACGAAATCCTGCGCACCCTGGCGGACAAGGGCAAGGGCCTGGAGCTGAACACCAGCGGCATGGATCGCTGCGGCGGTTTCCTGCCTACGGAGGATTACTTCCGCCGGTTTAAGGAACTGGGCGGCGAGATCGTCACCGTCGGCTCCGACGCCCACCGCTGCGACCGGGTGGGGCAGTATTCCGATATGGCCTGCGAAATTCTGAAAGATATTTTTGGGTATGTGTGTACCTTTGAGGACCGGAAGCCGGTTTTCCATAAGCTATAACAACGATACAAAACGCCAGCGGCTGTATTGTTCCAGCCGCTGGCGTTTTCTTTATTTTCCGTCCCGGATCTGCAGGAGCTTGACCTTCAGATCGTTTTCCATCTTTGCCATCTCCGCCTCTGCGGCCAGCCGCTTTGCCCGGCCATCCTGCTGGATCTTCATCACATCGTCCAGGGTCTGGATCAGCTCGGCGTTGGTCTTCTTCAGGGTCTCGATGTCCACGATGCCCCGCTCCGCTTCCTTGGCAGTCTCCACGGAGGCCATGTGCAGCTTCTCCGCGTTCTGTTTCAGCAGGGCGTTGGTGATGTCGTTCACCTGGCGTTGGGCCTGGGCCGCTTCCGTAGAATGGGCAATGCCCAGAGCAATGACCATCTGGTTCTTCCACAGGGGAATGGTGTTCATCAGGGTGGTCTGGATCTTCTCCACCATCACATTGTCGTTGTTCTGGATCATCCGGATCTGGGGGGCGGTCTGGATGGAGATGGTGCGGGTCAGCTCCAGATCGTGGATCTTCTTCTCAAAGCGGTTGCACTTGTCCGCCAGATCCTTGGCCGCCTAGGCATCCTCGGAAAGGCCGGTGCGCATGGCTGTGGCCTCCAGCTGTCTCAGCTTGCCCTCCCGGACCTCCTGCAGCTTCTGCTTGCCCGCTAGGATGTACATGGTCAGTTCCTTGAAGTAGGCCAGATTCTGCTCGTACATCTTGTCCAGCAGCGCGGAATCCTTCAGCAGCCGCACTTGATGCTGCTGCAGGGCATCGCTGATCTTCTCCACGTTGACCTCCGCCTTGGCGTACTTGGTCTTCATGGTCTCCAGCTTATTGGTCTGCTTGCGGAAGAAGCCGAACAGACCCTTCTCCTCCTCGGCGTCAAAGCCCTTCAGCTCGCCCACCACGTTTGCAATCAGGTCGCCCACCTCTCCCAAGTCCTGGGTGCGGACATTGGCCAGAGCAGCGTCGGAGAAGTCCGCCATTTTCTTCTGGGTTCCTGCGCCGTACTGCAAAATCTGGGCGGTGTTCTCCACATCGATCTTCGCGGCGAAATCCGCTACCATTTTCTGCTCCTGAACCGTCAGTACCGGCTCGGCGATCTTGGGTTGCTGCTGTAAGCCGGTTTCCTCGGCCACTACCAGCTCCGGAGCGCTCACCAGATCCGGCTCCAGGGTCAGGCTGGGAGCGGTTTGTTCAAATTGATTGAATTCAGCGTCCATATGTGTTTCTCCTATCCTCTTATAGTTTCTGCTGTTTCTTCATTTTGGTCAGATCGTCCTCCGTCAGTCCCTCCTGGGCAAGCAGGGTGTTGAGGACGGAAATATCGCTGGAAACGTCCATGGCCGCCTCCCGGTACAGGTCGTCCAGCAGCTTCTCGAAGGCAAGATTCAGGGTGTCCAGGGTGGCCTCAATCTCCCGCTTGGAGGCTTGAATGGTCTGGCCCTGGACAGGCTGGGCGTCCATATCCGCATAGGCGTTCAGCAGCTTCACGGTCATGGGCAGGTAGTAGTCCATCATCTTCTTCAGGTCAGGAACAATCTCCGGATGAGCCTCCGCCCTCTCGAAAATCCGTCGGACGATCAGCTCCATGCGGGAAATCTTTCCGGAGATCTCCTCCCCGGGGATGGCGTCGTTGCATTTGCGGATCTGGACGAGAAAAGCGTTGCCCCTGTCCAGCACCTCCTGCACCCGGGGATCCGTAGATTTCTCCGTCCGGGCTTTGGCGGCTGCCTCCTGGGCCTTCCGTTCGGCTTCCTGGGCTCTGCGCTGGTCCTCCCGGCTCTGCTCCATCAGGAGGCGGCTATGCTCAAACTCCCGATAGGTCTCGTGGCTGGTGATGAGGGTCGTCTGCTCCTTGTCCATGTGGCCCTCCAGGAAAAGCCCCTGGTCGATCATCCCCTGCAGCTCCTTGCGGACGGACTTCACGCTTTTGCCCACACTGCGGGCCAGCTTCTCCAGGGTGCAGTAGGTCTTCTGCCCCAGAACCTTCCGGTAGGTCTTGAACCGGTTGACCCAGCTCAGGTTCCGGACACCGCTGGCAATCAACCCGACTCCCCCGCCGAAGCCGATCAGCGTCAACACGCTGGAAACGCCCAGCAGACTGCCGCCGGAAACCAAGTTGACCAACATGGTGGAAAGAAAGATCACGAAGGTCAGGCAGGAAAGCAGCCCGCCGAACACCGTCTTCAGAACACCGACGGTGGTTTTGTGGCTGGTGCTGCCGTACAAGGCGGGAAGGTTCTGCTTTTCCACCACAACAGAAGTCTTCACTTTCGGTTGCGGGTCTGCCGCCTTGGAGGCGCTGTCCACCGCCTTGCGGACGGCTTCGGTGCCCAGGTCCACGGCCTTGTTCACCGTCTGGGTAATGGTTTGATTCAGCTTCTGATAATCCTGGGATTTGACCGCCCGGTCCACAATATCCTGAATGTTCCGGCCCAGCTCCTCCCAATCCTGATTGTAATACGCCATACTATCCTCTCCAGATCATATTGCTTTTATTATAGCTTCCCATGCGGGAAAAAACAAGCGATATGCAAAAATTGTCCCAAGGAAGTTGTATATTTATATCTTCTGACTGACGGTCCAATCCGATTTAATGAATTGCAAAGACGTATGCCAGAAGAAATGACACATACAAAATTATCAAGACCGCGAAAAGCCCTTGAGGATGAGGGCATGATTATCCGAACGGAATATCAGCAGATACCACCTAAAGTGGAATATCGGTTAAGTGAAATCGGCGAAAAATTCAGAATCGTTTTATCTGCACTTGAAGTGTGGGGAAATGCGTACATAGCACATTGGAATCGGGCCGATAGGGCTCCATGAAGCGCACCGGAAGCAAGAATGCCAAACTGTGCAGAATAATGGGGAAATTCCCGGTCAAAGCAAGTTACGCCCTTGCCTTGACCGGGAATTTGATTTCTTCTTTATTCTTTTGCTTCCTTTAACCAAAGGAATCCATATTCAATGCCGCGCCGCCTGACCACGCACCGTCGGGAACAACGGTGTTTTCTGTGGGGGTGATGGCCTCCTTCACAGGCCGCCAGGATACCATATCCTCACTCACCAGATGCCCCCAGCAAATGTTCCGCCAATAGGTTCCTGTGATGTTCTGCTGGAAAAACAGATGGTACATCCCGTTGTAATATACCGGCGCATGGGGCTCGTTCATCCAGTGCTGGTAAGGCCCGCCATGGAACTGGGTCTTATAAATATCCTCTGTCAGCACATTTTGCAGGCTGATCTGCTCAAATGGAATCTCTGGCACTTCCTGCAGTGCCAGTTCTTCCGCCGTCAGGGTTGGCTGTTGAGCTTCAGCTCGTCCATAAGGCCGCTGAACATATTGTAGGTTCCTGCTGCGATGGCCTCCGCGTGGGCATTCTTTCCGACCAACAGCTTTTCCTTTTCTGCCGGGCTGATGGAGCTTCCGGGCAAGACGGAGCAGGTGCCCACGGCCACACCGTTCAAATACAGGGAAACGGTCCCCTTTGCACCGTCAAACTGTGCCGCCACATGGTTCCAGCTGTATTTTTCCAGATTGCCGTCCTCTGCCCACAGGGTAATCCACTCGTCCCCGGTCCCTACCTGAAAGCACAGTTGTCCAAACCGCTGATAGCCCAGCAGGAAGCCCTGCTTCTTATCCTTATTGTACTGCCCCACAATGGCGGTCAGGTGCTCGTTTCCGGCAGCCGCACCATTGGGATCATCCCAATCAAAGGTTCTGGGAGCGACCCAGACACTGACGCTGAAGGTTTTTCCCTGTACCAGAATCGTTTCCGGGGAGAATGCCGCGAAGTTGGAGCAGCCATCAAAGAGCAGACACCCACCCTCTACGCCCTGTTCCCGCCACTGGGGGGTCCTGGGGTGTGTTATAAGGGGTGTTGGTCAGAACATAGGCAAGCTCCGTCTCTCCTGCACTGCCTCCGGTATCCCGAACCAGATTGCCGGAGCTTTCATCAAACCCCAGGTGCAGGAGCAGTCCGCTGTTCTGTTTTCCGGCGCAGCCGGCCAGCTGAGCCGCCAGAAGGATTGCCAGAGCAAGCGCTATCCATTTTCCGTTTTTCTTCCTTCCACGGAAATCCCCCCATTTGATTACTGCGCCAGAATCGCCTCGACTTCACCTCTTTCCGGCATGGCGCGAATAGCGCCCTTCCGGGTCGTGACGATATAGGCTGCCGCATTGGCGAAGCGGAGCATGGCTTCCCGATCTTCGGGCGTCAAACAGGCAATGCCGTTCTCCAGGACAAAATTCAGCACGCTGGCGCAGAAGGTATCGCCTGCGCCGGTGGTCTCGATGGTGCCGCCCAGCTTGAAGGAGGGTACGAACACCGGCTCCTCCTCGCCATAGAAGGAGTAGCTTCCGTCGGCACCAGCGGTGACGTTCAGCACCTTAATATTGGGGTAGGTTGTCTGGAGAATGGCGGCGCCCTTCACGAAATCCGTTTCCCCGGTCATGAATTCCAGTTCATTGTCGGCAATTTTCAGAATATCGCACTGAGAGAGCCCCCAGGCGATGGCCTCCTTTGCATCCTCCAGATTCTCCCACAGAGGAGGACGGAGATTGGGATCAAAGGAGATCAGCGCGCCGCCCTCCTTTGCGGCAGCTACAGCCTTTTCCGTAGCTTTCCGCACGCCCTCGTGGGTCATGGACAGGGTGCCGAAGTGGAAAATCCGGGCATTTGCAATGGTGTCCAAAGGCAGATCGTCCTCGGTGAGCATCATGTCCGCGCCGGGCTTGCGGTAGAAGGAGAAATCCCGGTCGCCGTTGGCGAAGGTCTGAACAAAGGCCAGGGTGGTGGGAATTTTGTCGTCCATCACCAGTGCGTCGGCGTTGATTCCGGCATCGGTAATGACATCTTTCAGAAGCTTGCCAAACATATCGTTGCCGACTTTGCCCACAAAAGCACAGGACTTCCCCAGCTTGCGGAGCATGGCCAGCACATTGCAGGGTGCGCCGCCGGGGCAGGCTTCAAAGAGGTTATTCCCCTGTAAGCTGGTTCCGTTCTGGGCAAAATCAATCAACAACTCGCCAAGGGCGACCACATCATACTGTTTCATGGATATCTTCCTTTCTGACCTGTTCCCAGGCGGTCTCGTCAAATTCTTTGTCCTTAAAATAGAGCTTTCTGTCCGCCTCCGTAATAGGGCGAATCACCCGGCAGGGATTTCCTGCCGCCAGGCTCCATGCTGGGATGTCCTTCGTCACCACGCTCCCCGCGCCGATGACACAGCAGTCTCCAATATGGACACCGGGCGTGATGACAACGCTGCCGCCAATCCAGACGTTATCGCCGATGGTCACGTCCATGCCATACTCATAGCCGCTGTTTCGGCTATCCGGGTGCAGGGGATGCCCGGCGGTGTAGATGGCCACGCCGGGCGCCAGCATACAGTTGTCGCCAATGGTGACCTTCCCCACGTCCAGCAGGGTGCAGTTGTAGTTAAAAAACACATTCCTACCCACGGAAATATGGTTTCCGTAGTCGCAGTAGAAGGGGGGGACAATGTAAGGAACCCGCTCTGTCCCCATCAGTTCCTGCACCAGCTTGTGGATACCGTCCTCGTCGGTTCGGTCGTGGGCGTTGATTCTCTGGATCAGCCCTCTGGTTCTGACCAGCTCTTGGAAGATAGGCTCGTCAGCAATGTAGGCAAGGTGCGCGTCTCTGCGTTCCTGATTGGTCATTTATTCCACCACAAGATCGTATTTTTCCACATCCATCAGCACAGTTCCGTCACAGGAGAAGCTGATGGATTTGGCATCCAGCGGGGTGTAGATGACCGTAGAAGCCGCCTGCTCGCCGTCGTTGACAAAGACCTCCAGGCTGTACCGATCCATAATCAGCCGCAGCTTCAGCTCCCCATTTCCCGCAAACACCGGGAACTCCCGGACGTTGACGATATCACAGGGCAGGCCGCTCTGGGTGCGGTCAATGCGGATGATGTTGGTGGCGGGCTTAAACCGAATGGAGGTGAAGTGCTCCCCGTCCCGGGCCACGTTGATTTTGAACCAGCGGTACATGGAGGCTTCGTTGCCCGGACGGATGGTCACCGTCATGTCGATGAACCTTCCGTTGATGCCCTGCAGGGAGATTTCGCCGGTCATCATCACATTCTGATAGGCGATCTTGACACTGCGGTAGTTTTCAATTTCCCGAACTGGGAGCTGGCACAGTCTGCCGTTTCGGATGGACAGCTCTCTGGGAATGGTCATCTGACCCATAAACTGCTGGTCAGGCAGATGGCTGCCGCTGGTTTCCCAGTTTTGCATCCAGCCGATCATCACCCGGCGTCCGTCGTAGGTTTCCAGGGTCTGCATGGCGTAGAAGTCCATGCCATAGTCAACGGCCTGCACATTGTCCCGAAGCAGATGATTTTTCTGCTCATTCAGCTCACCGATGATGCACACATTGGCGTTTCCAGGGTGGAACTCCAGGCCCACCGCGTTCATCTCCTGGGGGCTGGTCAGCAGAACGTACTTGCCGTCCAGCCGGAAAAAGTCCGGGCACTCCCACATCTTGCCGTACTGGTTGTGGCAGGAAGCCAGCTTGTTGATAAACTCCCAGTGGATAGCGTCCTCGCTCTTGAAATACAGGATGCTGCCGCTGGTATCCGGGGTGCGGTTGCCCACCACCATGTAGTACATCCCGTCCTCCCGCCAGATCTTGGGATCGCGGAAGTCGTGAACGCTGCCGTTTTCGGGAATATCCTCACTGCGGATGACGGGGTTTCCCTCATACTTTTCATAGTTCACGCCGTCACCGATGGCAATGCACTGGGTCTGGAAAGAATCGATTTTACCATTCTTCCGGCGAACATTGCGCACGCCGGTGTATATCAGCAGGTGCCGTCCGTCTGGCATTTCCACGGCGCCGCCGGAGAAGCAGCCGTCCTTGTCGTAGTCCATGTCCGGGGCCAGGGCAGCGGGCAGACGCTCCCACTTGATGAAGTCCCGGGTCTTCACATGGCCCCAGTGCATGGGGCCCCACTTCACGTCGTAGGGATAGTATTGAAAAAAGAGGTGATATTCGCCTTTATACGGGGCGAAGCCGTTGGGATCGTTGATCCAGCCGATGGGGGCAGTAACATGGAACTTTGGCAGCTCGGATGCCACATAGGGGCTGTATTTCTTTTCAAAGTCCCGGGCACGCTGTAATTTTTTGCTGGTCATAGAAATGCTCCTTTCGGGTGCGGGTGCACAGAAGGGCTTCTGTGCTTTGACGAGAACCCGGCAACGCAGGTTTTCGTCATAATACAGAAGATAGGATTCGCTCCCTGCCCCCTTATCGGGGGCAGGGATGGGGAAGTCATGCGTAGTAGGCATCGAGATATTTCTGGAAGATCGCCAGATAGTCCTTCAGGCCATAGGCATCCAGATCAGACTGCAGCTTATCCCAGTCCGCGTCAGAGAAGCCGTTCATGACCCAGTCTGCCTTGGCGGTGTTGATACACTTGGAGATGTCCGCTTGCAGATCGGAAATCTTCTTGGTGTCCTCGGTGCTCATGAACACATTGGGGAAAACATACTTGTGGTTCATGTCGGGGGTGTAGATGTCTTTGATCCAGTCCAGACGATACTGGGCGTCATCGGGGCAGGTGACATACACGCCGTAGTAGCTGTCCAGAATGGCGAGGGGGCCGTTAACACTCTCAGCTTCCCGGACTTCCACAGGGGAGGCATCGCCCAGAGGCGCGTGCTTCAGCATGGGCTCGCCATTGGCATTGGTGCCCATTTCAAAGATGTCGAAATCATCCTCTTCGCCGTAGGTACCCCAGTTGTTCTGAGGAGACTGAATGGGCGCGTACATCTGATCCAACCATGCGCAGACCAGAGCGGGGTTGCTGGCAGCAGCGGTGACCACGCAGCGGCCGCGGTCAAAGCCGGAGGTGTAGGAACCATTCTGAGGCGTGATGTTCTTGACATCGGCGGTCAGTGCGGGCAGAGGCTCCCAGCCCTCCAGAGACGCGATATTGGCTATATCCCAGGAGAAGCAGACACCGTAGCGGCCGGATTTGCCCTTTGCAACATAAGTAGACCATTCCTGGGTGAAGGCTTCAGGATCGATGAGGCCCTGGGCGTACAGGTCATGGAGCCAGGCAATACCCTTCTTGAAGCCCTCGGTGTTGGCAACGCAGATGACCTTCTTGTCATCGGTTACCGCGATATGACGGCCACGGTCGGGATCGCCGTAGCCCTCACCGAATCCGTTGATCAGAATGCAGGGATCCTGGTCGCCGTCGTTCATAATGCAGGACATGGGGATGATATCGCCCTCGATACCGAAGTGGGACTTGAGGTCGGCAGCGTTGTCCCGGAAGGCAATCAGCACCTGCTCAAACTCGTCTACGGTGGTGGGCATTTCCAGATTCAGGTAATCCAGCCATGCGGTGTTGATGAAGCTCATGTTGCCCACGGTCTGGATGGCGGTCTTTTCGTAGCCCAGCTGCTCAATCCAGGGCAGCGCCCAGATGTGACCGTTTTCGTCGGTGCACATGGCTTTGTACTCAGGAGCCTGCTCGAAGACCTTGCACAGGTTGGGCATGTACTTGTCGATGTACTCCTCCAGATTGATGATGACACCCTGCTTGGCGTATTTCAGCAGATCGGTATCGCCAAAACCGGCGTTGAACACGAAGTCGGGCAGGGTTTTGACATTGGCCATTTCAAGGGCAATCTTCTCGCCCCACTGGTCGCTCTGAATGGTTTTCCACTCCACATGGACGTTGGTCTGCTCCTCCAGCCGCTTGAAGATGGTGCGGTTGTTCGGCTCGGACTCGGTGCCGGCGGGGAAGTTGGTCAGGCCCTTGATGGTGGCGGTTTCTGCCAGAGGGAATTGCAAGGTTGCGGGGTCAACTTCCAGACCGGCGGAATTGCCGCCGACAGAACCGCCGCCGCAGCCAGCCAGCAGGGACATAGTCAGAACCACTGCCAGTACCAGAGACATCAGTTTAGTAAATTTACGCATTGTTCTTCTCCTTTACGATTCAGAAATTTCGGATTATCCCTTCACGGCACCTGCCATAATGCCATTGTCAAAATACTTCTGGAAGAAGGGATACAGGATCATCAGGGGAACGCTGGAGATGATAATGGTGGCGTACTTCAGAAGCTCTGCCAATTGTGCCCGGGCTGCGGTGCTCTGCATATCGGAAACCATGCCGGGTTCCGGCTGGCTCTGAATCAGAATGGCGCGCAGCACCAGCTGCAGGGGCTGCTTTGCCGCGTCGTTCAGGTAGATCATGGCGTCAAAGTAGCTGTTCCACATACCCACGAACTGCCACATGGCAATGGTGGCGATGATGGGCATGCACAGCGGCAGCAGGATTTTGAAGAAGTAGACCATTTCGGAAGCGCCGTCGATTTCGGCGGCCTCCTGCATATCTTGGGGAATGCCCATGTAGTAGGTGCGGGCAATAATCATGTTCCAAACGCTGAACGCGCCGGGAATCAGGATGGCCCAGATGGTGTCCAGCATTCCCAGATTGCTGATGAGCAGGTAGGTGGGAATCAGACCGCCGCCAAAGAACATGGTGATGACGAACATGACATTGAAGAAGCCCCTGCCTTTGAAGTCCGGGCGGGACATGGGATAGGCTGCCAGCAGCGTCACAGCGACGGAAATAATGGTGAACAGAACGGAATAGATCAGGGCGTTCTTGAAGCCGATCCAGATCTGTGCGTTGGACATGACCCGCTCATAGGCGGTCAGTGTCCACTTGCTGAAGTCGAAGGTCAGACCGCTGTTCTGCAGGGTGACGGGATCGATAAAGGATGCCAGAATGATGTAGATAACCGGCAGGATAATGGCTGCCATAAACAGGCCCAGTATGGTGTAGGCGAAGATCATGATTGTCTTGTCAGAGCCGGTAAGCCGGGAGAATTTGGTGTTCATTGCATCTTCTCCTTTCCTCAGACGCCCTTGCCGTCATTGAGCTTCTTCACGATGCTGTTCATGGAGATAAGAAGCACAACATTGATGACGGTATTAAACAGACCCACGGCGGTGGAGAAGCCGTAGTCGCCGTCCAGCAGACCTTTTTTGTAGACATAGGTGGAGATGATTTCGGAGGCATTCAGGTTCAAATCGGTTTGCAGGGCATATGCCTTTTCGAAGCCAACAGACATGATGTTGCCCACGCTCATGATGAACTGGATCAGCACCGTATCTTTAATGGCAGGCCATTCCACCGCCTTGATCTGCTGGATGATGTTGGCTCCATCCAGGACAGCGGCTTCCTTCAGCTCCTTGCTGGCATTGGACAGCGCCGCTGTATAGATGATGGAGGCCCAGCCTGCACCCTGCCAGATGCCGCTGGCGATGTAGATGGTACGGAATGCTTCGGGCATCGTCATGAAATTGTAGGAAGTTCCCAGCAGCATGTTAATCATACCGGTGGGAGACAGCAGAATTCTGACGATACCGCACAGGACGATGACGGAGATGAAGTTGGGCATATACAGTACCAGCTGAATCTTCTGCTTGATGCCGCTGCTGAGAATCCGGTTCAGCAGGAAGGCCAGCAGAATTGGTGCCGGGAATCCCCACAAAAGGCCGAAGATGCTCAGCTTCAGCGTATTCATCAGATACCGCATAAAGTCCGGGGACGATAGGAACCGGGTAAAGTGGCTGAAGCCTACCCACTCGCTTCCCAGGATACCTCTGATGGGGTTGTATTCTGTAAACGCGATCAAAACGCCGCCCATGGGGATGTAGCGGAAAATGACGGTCAACAGAACCGCGGGCAGCATAAAGATTACATACAGCTGCCAATGCTGGCGCATATAAACCAGCGTGTTATGCAGTCCGGATGCTTTGCCCGTTTTTTCAGAGGTGCGTGTCATTGCTCCTTTCATTTGATTCCTCCTTTTTTTGTTTTGCCCTCTCAAATTTTACATTTGCACAATTTGAAAAGGCTTTTGACAACTTTATGGTATCACCTGCGCTTTCGCCTGTCAACATATATTTAACATTTGCACAATCTTTGGTGCAAATGCACGATTTAGTGCAGTCATATTTGCACACAATGACAGTGGTCATAATTTGACATTTGCATACGGAATGTGTTATACTATCATTATAAAGAACGCGAATCAGGAGGGCTGAGATGAACAAAAAAGTTACCATACAGGATATTGCCGACGCCTTGGGTATCTCCAGAAATACCGTATCCAAAGCCATCAACAACACCGAAGGGCTGGCAGACGCCACCAGAGAAAAGATTCTGCAGAAAGCCATGGAGATGGGCTATAAGCAGTTTTCCTACGCCGGTTCTCTTGCCGCCATTTCCGGCGCACCTGCTGCCCCTGAATCAGAACGCCCTGTAACGCCCGGATATCAGGGAGAAATCGCCCTGCTTACCGGTTCTTTCCTGACACATTCTCATTTCGCGTCTCTGATGCTGGATAAATTTCAGCGGGAAATCTCTCAGCTGGGCTACACCATGAACACCCATCGGGTCACGGGGACAGAGCTAGCCAACAAGACCCTCCCGATTACCATGAACATGGGGCAGATTAAAGCAATCATGTGCATTGAGATGTTTGACTGGGATTACGGCGAGATGCTCTGCGGTCTGGATGTTCCCATTCTGTTTGTGGACGGCCCTGCCAAGCGCAGCGGAAGAAGCCTGCCTGCTGACCAGCTCTATATGGATAATACTACCGAAATCACCCGGTTTGTCAATGATATGTTGGAAAAAGGCTTCACGAAGATTGGGTTCGTTGGAAATTACGACCATTGCCAGTCCTTTTTTGAGCGGTATTCCGCCTATTATCTGACCATGCAGATGGCTGGGCAGAAGGTTGAGGATCGCTTCGTCATCAAACAGAATCATCGTGAGGAGCTCATGGAAATCATTCCGGATATGCCGGAGCTGCCGGAGATTTTCATCTGCGCAAACGATTTTGTGGCAACCGATCTGATGCAGGCTCTGGCCGCTGCGGGAAAGCGGGTGCCGGAGGATGTGCGTCTGTGCGGCTTCGATGATTCCGCCGAATCCCGGCTGAGCAAACCACCTCTGACCACGGTGCATATTCACACCCAGGTCATCGCCTATTCCGCTGTCCACCTTCTGATTTCCAGAATTAAGGCACCATCTCTGGATTATCGTACCATCCACACGGAAACCGACCTGATCTATCGGGAATCCACGGGAACGCTTTGAGGTTGTCTATGAAACTGTTTTCTTATGACAGCAAGTTCAGCCAGATCATGCTGAAGCTGTGCTACGGATGTTATCTGAATCTTCTGTGGATGGTATGCTCCCTGCCGGTGTTCACTGCGGGAGCCGCCACAGCCGCCCTGTATGACGTGACCCTGCGTCTTGCCCGGGAGGAAGAGCCGCCGCTCACCCGCCAGTTTTTCAAGGCCTTCCGGGAGAATTTCCGGCAGGCGACCATTCTATGGCTGATTTTGCTGG
>JBJDYN010000085.1:0-2380 GCA_051867395.1 Faecousia sp.
CATTATGATTTGGATTCGCTGCGCGGAGCACCACCCCAGAGGGGAAGGCTTTGGTGCGGTAAACGATCCTTTCCGCTTATTGATGCACACCAATTTTATATTTACAAAGGGGGTATTTTATGCTCTGTACGATCATCGACATTCGGGGGGACTATGCCTATGTCAAATACCAGGACACCGGCGTGGTCTCTGAGGTGGCCATCGCCCTGCTGCCCTTCGGCGTGGACGTGGGGGATCAGCTGAAATTTGAGGATTACGAGTTTTCGAAAGCATAACGCAACAGACCACACACGAAATGGTCTTGTGTGAAAAAAGCGGAACGCATTTTACAGCGTTCCGCTTTTCGTTATTTGGGTTCGAAATCTTCTTCTACCGGGTAGCGCACCTTGTCCGAAAAGTGCCACCACTCTCCCCTGCTGCCCACAAAGCCGCAGCGCTCCATGGTTTCCTCCAGCAGCAGCGCGTTGCGCTTCGCTGTCTCGGTGCAGCTTCCATAGTCCCGGCCGGCTTTTCCCGTGAAGTCGTCAAAGCCGGTGGGCATTTCCAGCTCCCGGCCCTGACTGTCCACAAGGGTCACGTCCACCGCGTTGCCACGGCTGTGATTGCTGTAGCCCTCCCAGGGATTTGCCACATAGGTATCGTTGGGACAGACCTGCCACAGCGTAAACTGGGCGCTGACCGGGCGGAAGCCGTCCCAGAGCTTCAGCCTCAGACCGAGCTTGCGGAATTCCGCCTGGGCTTGGGCCAGCTTCTTCACCGTGCCGAAGCGCAGATACGCCTGCTGAAACGGGTAGATCACATGCCCGGTGAAATTGTCAGTTGTGGCGTATTTCAACTCCACCTGGATATCCGGAATCACGTCACAAACCGGAACCATGACTTGATCTTCTGCATTATTTATGCTCATTTTTCTTCTTTTCCTGCATTTCCTGGAATTTTTCCTTCATCTTCTGAAGCTTGATCCGTTCCCTGCGCTCCTTGTTCTTCTTGAACTGGGACTTGATCTCCGGCGGGTGGTCCTGCACCTTTTCCTCGGGAATATGCCGCTGGGCCAGGCGCTTGTCCGTAAACTCCCGGGCCAGGGTGTACAGCACGGACGTCAAGGGGATCATAATCAGCATACCGCCTACGCCCATAAGCTCGCCGCCTACGCTGACCGCCACCAGCACCCACATGCCGGGCAGGCCGATGGAGGTGCCCACCACTCTGGGGTAGATCAGGTTATTTTCCAGCTGCTGCAGCACCAGGAACATGACCACGAAGGTTACGGCCTGGAGGGGGCTGTCCACCAGAATGAAGAACGCGCCCACAATGCAGCCCACAAAGGCGCCCACCACCGGGATCAGGGCCGTCACCGCAATGATGACGCTGACCAGGGGGATATAAGGCATGCCGAAAACCGCCATGGCCACAGCGAACAGGCAGCCCAGAATGCAGGCCTCCAGGCACTGGCCAGAGATAAAGTTGGAGAAGGTGGCGTTGGTCAGCCGCAGGATCCGCACGATCTCGTCGGCGGCCTTCTCCGGGATGAGGGAATACATTAGCCGCCGCCCCTGCCGGGCCAGGATCTCCTTCCGGGCCAGGCAGTACATGGCAAAGGCAATGCCGATGACCGTATTCACAATGCCGTTGGTGACGCTGCCGATGACGTTTACCGCGCCGCCCATCATGGTGGATGCCTTATCCCCCAGGAAAGTCAGCACATTTTTCAGAATCTGGTTCCAATCCAGGCTCTCCAGATCCAGGAAATCCTGAATCCACTCCTTCGCGGAGGGGTATTCCTCCATGAGCACCATAAGCTGGGCCGCCGTCTTCTCAATGAAGGCAGGAATCCGCTCGGATAGGGAGGCCGCTGTCAGTCGGATCTGGGGCACCAGCAGCTCCACCACAAACATGATTACCAGCACCAGGGCCGCGATGGTCAGCAGAATCGCCAATCCTCGGCGAATTCTGGGCTTTCGCATACCGTCCAACTGCCGCTCAATGGCCCGCATGGGAACATTGAACACAAAGGCAATGCCCGCCCCCACCACAAAGGGCGAGAACAGGCCCCAGACGGTGGTAAATACCTGGGTGGCCCGGGAAGTGTCCAGCAGCAGCCAGGCAAATACCAAGCTGCCAGCCACCAGGAGGAAGAGTTTGTGTAATAGTTTCTTGTCCATATGCATTCAGTTACCTCCGTTTGGGGAGTGTGGAGAGTGTGGAGAGTGGAGTGTGGAGTGTGGAGTTGTGGTGTTTCCTTCGGAAAGGATTCCAAAAGAATAATTTCTGCGGTAACTATTCAGTCGTACCCTAAGTTCCTCATATAAATGATCGTTTACAGCAGCACCCACTGTAGGGGAGGGTCATTTGTCAAGAGAAACATAGGTAACACATAGGG
>JBJDYN010000086.1:0-16079 GCA_051867395.1 Faecousia sp.
CGCCGGGCCACCTTCCCCAGAGGGGAAGGCTTTGGTGCGGTAAACGATCATTTTCCGCGCAAATTTTTGAACTCCACACTCCACACTGGAAAAGAGGAATGGCTATGTTTTCAACTTCCCCCCGCTGCCATTACGGCGCACATCCATTGGCGGAGGTCATCTGTCAGTTCCGGTTCCCGGAAATTCTGGCCATCGGAGCCAAGCCGCCGGTGGATTTTCAGGAGGCCATCCGGGAGGATTTCCCCCAGTTCCTCCGCCGGCAGGAGTCTCCTGCCCCCAAAATCACCGGTACTCCAGGCAACATGCAGCTGCAGAACCAGCCCGCCGTCACTAACTACCAGTTTGCCTCTGCCGATGGGCTTTGGCGGGTGAATCTGACCAGCACCTTTATTTCCCTGTCCTGCACCCGGTACACCACCTGGGAAGAATTCGCCGGGAAGCTGGATAAACCCCTGGCGGCTTTCATTCAGGTCTATAAGCCTGCCTATTTTCAGCGGGTAGGCCTGCGGTATCTGAATTTCATCTCCCGTTCCACCCTGGGACTGGAGGGCGTCCCCTTCTCGGAGCTGATTGCCCCCTGTTACTTAGGCCCCCTGGCAGAGGAGGACGTGACCGAAGCCGCTTCCACACGATGCAGCGTAGACGCGGAACTGAATATCCGGGGTGGCTGCCGGGTGAAGCTCCACGCTGGTCCCGGCATGGTGAAGCGCAATGGGCAGGAGGACAAGGAGGTCAAGTTCATCTTCGACCAGGATCTGTACATGCCCGGCCAGCTCCCGCTGAATCTGGCAGTCGGTGCTGTGACCACCCTGCACGCCCAGGCAGATTCCATCTTCCGGGGCGCGATAACCGACAGGCTCCACGAAGCCATGGAACCGCTTTAACAGTGTGGAGTGTGGAGAGTGGAGTGTGGAGTTGTTCTCAGAAGGAATTACTGCACACCCCTATATCCACTGCTGAAAAGACATTATGCAGTAAGCACCGCTCAACTCCTAACTCCTAATTCCACACTCCACACTAACTCCACTCTCAGCTCCAAACTCCACACGAAATCAAAGGAGGAAATCTAATGCCCTACTATTATTACGGTTTTGACTGGACCTATGTGTATCTGGTCCTGCCCTGTGTGCTGCTATCCCTGTGGGCCAGCGCCAATGTCAATTCCACATTCAAAAAATACTCCAAGCAGTATTCTCAGAGGCGGCTCACCGGTGCGGAGGCGGCCCAGAGGGTGCTGTCCGCCAACGGTGTCCACGGAGTACGCATTGAGAAGGTCAGCGGCAACCTGACGGACCACTATGACCCCCGTACCAACGTCATCCGGCTGTCGGACAACGTCTTCGGCAACACCTCCACCGCCGCCATCGGCGTTGCCTGCCATGAGGCTGGCCACGCGGTACAGTACGCAGAAGGATATTTTCCCATCAAAGTCCGCGCCGCCATCATCCCCGTCACCAATTTCGGCTCCAAGCTGGCCATGCCCCTGATATTGCTGGGCATCCTGTTCTCCGCTTTCAGTTATATGGGCGACACCCTGGTGTATCTGGGCATTGCCTGCTTCGGCCTGTCCCTGGTATTCCAGCTGGTGACGCTGCCGGTGGAGTTCAACGCCAGCCGCCGGGCCATCCAGTCCATCGAGCAGGGCAACATGCTGACAGAGGAAGAGCAGAAGGGCGCCAGAAAGACCCTGCGGGCTGCGGCACTGACCTATGTCGCCGCCACCGCTACCGCTCTGGCGCAGCTGCTGCGGCTGCTGGTCATCTTCGGCGGCAACAACAGAAGACGCCGGGACTGAAGATTTCACTCTACGCCGCAGAAATTATCGTGGATCGCAGCATCCACTGTAGGGGAGGGTCACTGACCCTCCCGCCAGCTGATGTTTTTTAAGCGGTCAGACTCGTCGCTTTTTGTGAAAACCAGCACTGGCAATAACGTATTTCACGCTCTGTCCCGTAACCAAGCGGGAGGGTCAATGACCCTCCCCTACAGTATTCGCAAGCGAAAACGATCATTTTTTTTCCATCAGAGAACAAGGAGGAGCACACTATGGCATCCTGGATGGTCCATCTTCGGATCGCGGACAAGCTGCTGGATAAAATTCCGGACCTGGCGCCGGTGGAATTCATCGTGGGCAACATCGCCCCGGACAGCGGAGTGCCCAACGTGGACTGGTCTTGCTTTACCCCCAGCACCCTGGTTTCCCACTTCAAAACCGACGACAGCAAGGCTAATCCTGACGCCTTCGCCCGGAAGTATTTTACACCGGAATTGCAGGCGGGCTACAACACCCGGCAGTACGGATTCTATCTCGGCTATCTGATTCACCTGATTACCGACGTGCTGTGGGTACGGGATATCTATGCTCCCTCCAAAATCCGGTTCGCTGCGGAACGGGACAAGGACCCCGAGAACTTTATATGGAAGCTGAAAGAGGACTGGTACGACCTGGACTACAAGTACCTGCGGGACCACCCCGGCTTCCGGGCTTTCCGGGTCTACCTGGGTGCGGTGGGCTTCGTCAACGAATTCATGGAGGAATTTTCCTCCGATGCCTTTGACAACCGCCGCCAGTACATCACTGACTTCTACCTCCAGGAAAACCACCACCTGGACCGGGAATATCCTTACCTGACGGAAGCGGAAATGGATGCCTTTGTGGAAAACAGCGTCACGGAGATTCTCCAGATGCTTCCCGGTTACTGCGCCCGTTGATGATTCCCCAATAGGGTGCAATGCACTCCCTGCTCCCGCCCCGGCGATGCCGGTATGCGCCGGAGTACACCGAAAATCCAACTGCATTCCGCCCTCATCCGCCCCTTCGGGGCACCTTCCCCAGAGGGGAAGGCATGGCCCAAGTGATTGCAAAATTCTCCGTCCTGTATTGACAAACAGGGCGGAGCTTTGTATAATGCCAAACGTTTGAAAAGTATGAAAAATAGGAAGTGGTTACATGCCTGGAGGCAAACACGTTCTGGGAAAAAACAAACAGCGGGTCTTCGGTACCGCCAAGGTAGGCGACCGGGGACAGATTGTTATCCCCAAGGAAGCCCGAGACCTGTTTGGGATCCATCCGGGTGATACCCTGCTGATTCTGGGAGATCCGGAGACGGGACTCATCGTTTCACGGCCGGAGGTACTGAATAATCTAGCCGATCAGATTTTAAACAACATAAAAAAAGAGGATTGAATGTATGGAAGAATTACTGGAACTCTATCAAACCATGGGGATATCTCCGGCGGTGTACGCCTACGGAGAGGCTGCCCTGGAGCGGCTGAAGGACCGCTTTGCCGCCATTGACCAGGTGGCGGAGCACAACCAGGCCAAGGTCCTGTGGGCCATGCAGAGGAACCGGGTCTCCGCCGCCTGCTTTGCCGCTACCACCGGCTACGGCTACGATGACTACGGCCGGGACAACTTAGAGCGGGTCTACGCCGATGTCTTCCATACGGAAGCGGCCCTGGTGCGGCCCCAGATCACCTGCGGCACTCACGCCCTGACCGTGGCTCTCAGCGCAAATCTGCTGCCCGGCGACGAGCTGCTGTCCCCGGTTGGTATGCCCTATGATACCTTGCAGGAGGTTATCGGCATCCGGCCCAGCCCCTGCTCCCTGGTGGAATACGGCGTCACCTACCGGCAGGTGGACCTGCTGCCCGGCGGAGAATTTGACTATGATAACATCCGCAGGGCCATCAACGAAAAAACCAAGCTCATCACCATCCAGCGTTCCAAGGGCTACGCCACCCGGCCCACCTTCTCCGTCAAGCAGATCGGAGAGCTGATTGCCTTCTGCAAATCGGTCAAGCCCGATGTGCTCGTCATGGTGGACAACTGCTACGGCGAATTCGTGGAGACCATAGAGCCCTCCGACGTAGGAGCGGACATGACCGTGGGCAGTCTGATCAAGAACCCCGGCGGCGGCCTGGCTCCCATCGGCGGCTATATCGCCGGCACCAAGAAATGCGTGGAGCGCTGCGCCTACCGCCTGTCCGCTCCCGGCCTGGGCCAGGAGGTTGGCGCGAACCTGGGACTGATGCCCAGTCTCTACCAGGGCTTCTTCCTTGCCCCCACGGTGGTAGCCGGTGCGGAGAAGGGCGCCATCTTCGCCGCCAATCTCTACGAACCCCTGGGCTTCAAGTGCGTCCCCAACGCCACGGAGAGCCGCCACGACATCATCCAGGCGGTGGAGCTGGGCAGTGAAGAAGGCATGGTGGCCTTCTGCAAGGGCATCCAAGCTGCGGCTCCGGTGGATTCCTTCGCCACCCCCTACCCCTCCGACATGCCCGGCTACAACGACAAGGTCATCATGGCAGCAGGCGCTTTTGTCCAAGGCAGCTCCATTGAGCTGTCCGCCGACGGACCTATCCGCCCGCCCTACGCGGTCTACTTCCAGGGCGGCCTGACCTGGAACCATGCGAAGCTCGGCATCCTGATGAGTCTGCAAAAGATGGTGGACGCTGGACTGGTAAATTTGTAAATGCTGAATGCAGAATGCTGAATGCTGAATTGATTTGTCCGATTATCCGGTAAAGGATCGTTTCGTGCATCGTCTGCCGATAGAAAGGATCATTTGCATTCTCACCTTCCGCATAACGCAAAAGCATCCCCTCATTCAGCATTTAGCATTCAGCATTCAGCATTCCAGAAATTGAAAAATGACAGAGAGGTAAAAGAAAATGAGTTGGTTTTGGTTTTCCATTATTGCCCTGCTGTGCTGGTCCGGGTCGGACTTCTTCTCCAAGCTGGGCTGTCGGGATCCGAGGGACAAGTACAGTCAGTTCAAAATGGTCATGGCAGTGGGCCTGGTCATGGGCCTGCACGCGGCCTGGGAGGTCTTTGTCGGCGGTGTCGAGATTTCCTGGCAGGTAATTTGGACGTATCTTCCCGTTTCCCTGCTGTACATCGGCTCCATGACCCTGGGCTATGTGGGCCTGAGGTACATTGAGCTGTCCATTTCCTCCCCTATCTGCAACGCCAGCGGCGCTCTGGTGGCCGTGATCGCCATCCTCACAGGCACCGCCGAAGACATGGCCGTGGCCCAGTATCTGGCCATCTTCCTGGCCTGCGCCGGTGTCATCGGGCTTGGTTTTGTTGAGGCAAATGAGGATGAAGCGCTTCGCGCCGCCCGGCAGGAGGCATCCAATTACAAGTACGCCAAGTCCTGGCTGGCTCTGGCCCTGCCCATTGCCTACTGCATGCTGGACGCCGCCGGAACCTTCGCTGACGATCTGGTTTTGGAGACTCTGAACGAGGATTCCGCCAATGTGGCCTACGAGCTGACCTTCCTGGCAGCGGGTATTGTCTGCTTCGTCTACACCTGCCTTATCAAGAAGCAAAAGCTGGTCCCCAAAATGGAGGCCCCCAAGTACATCGGCGCCATCTTCGAGACCGCCGGACAGCTGGCCTACATCTACGCCCTGGCCAGCGGGGAATCCGCTCTGGCAGCACCCATCATCGCCTCCTACTGCATGGTCTCGGTTCTGTGGAGCCGCCTGTTCCTGAAGGAAAAGCTTAGCTGGAAGCACTATGCCTGCATCGTCGTCACCTTCGCAGGCATATTGATTATGGGCGTGTACGACATGTAAATTCCGTGTGGCGTGTGGAGTTGAGAGTTGTTCCGAGAAATCATTGTCCTGCAGCAAGTTCAACGATAACTCCTAACTTCTGAATCACACCTCACTTGCAGCCGCATTGGCAGCTGCCTAATCGAACGGTTTCAAACCGTATGATTAAAAACAAGTATGCTGGCTGCATACAAGCAGAACGCCCGAAGAATCCGCGGATTCTTCGGGCGTTGTGTTATTGCACATAGAAATTATTGTTTCTTGTACCCGCACTTCGGGCATACGCCTTTTTCGTTCAGCGCGATGCCGCACAGGGGGCAGCGATCCAAAGTGCCTTCCGGCTTGTATTCCTGGGACGCAGCATTCACGCCGCTGGTGAAGGTCAGCTTGGCGATATTCAGCTTGTCCTTCAAAAGGTCGTAGACGATCTTGATCATGCCCTCGACGGTCATGGTCTCTTTCGTGACGACCAGGCGGCAATCAGGATAGGCGGTGGCGAGTTCGGTCTGGAATGCGGGGCCCTTCATTTTATTGGTCGGAGCGCCGTCCTTGATTCCCTGCTCTTCATAGACCTTCAGAATTGCAGGCAGCAGCGGATCGTCTTCCCGCAGAATCAGAGCATGGTCGAAATTCTTCAGGACCTCCCATGCCGTCTTCTGGATTTCGTTGCAGGGGAAGACCATATTCACGCCCGGTTCCACAGTGTCCTCAACTTCGATGGTCAGAACGCCGGTATGTCCATGCAGATACTGGGCCTCTCCTTTGAAACCATAAAAACGGTGTGCGTACTGCAGGTCTAACTTCGTAATGCTTCTCATGATAATCCTCCTAAAAAATGATTTATGAAAACGCTCGTTTCCGCGCTTTTTCCGAAGAGAATTTATTCCGGAACGGAATCCTGCTGTTTCTTACATTCTGGGCAAACGCCATGAAAGAGAATGTCATAACCGGTGAAGTCAAATCCATGGGCATCCCTGATCCCATTCTCAAGGCCGGTGACAAAATCCATGTCCACATCAAAAATGCGTCCACATACTTCACATTTCACATGGCAGTGATTGCGGATGATATGGTCGAAGCGGTCGGCACTCCCTGGAATTTCAAGCCGGCGGATTTCACCCATTTCCGATAACAGATTCAGATTTCGATATACGGTTGCCTTGCTGATTGTCGGATGCTCCTGGATGATTTCTTCGTAAATCTCATCTGCTGTGGCGTGGCAATGAAGTTTATTCACCGCCTCCAAGACTAAGGAGCGTTGGATCGTATTACGTCTTGCCATGGCGTTCCCCTTATTAATATTTATTTCTTATTGATATATTATATCATTAATAACGAAAAGTCAAGTTCCTCTCCGAAAAATTTTCTCCTTGCAACTTCCCAAGCCGATACAAAAAATCCTCCCTATGATCGCTGTGTGACCATAGAGAGAATTTGCTGTTATTTTGTAACTATTCAGTCGAGGCAAAATTTTGCGCGGTAAATGATCGTTTCTCGCAGTATGTTCGACAGAAGGTTATATGCAAACAATTGTGCTGTGGGCGTAATAAAGCGGCATCCTTGACGCCCCTTTTGCACGCAGTACCGTCACAAGGGGCGTCAAGGATGCCGCCCCCTACGCACAGTAAACGATCATTTATATGAGAAACTTGGGGTACGACTGAATAGTTACGTTATTTTTTTGTCTGTTGGCAGGCGCTCGACATGGAGCAGCCCTTGCAGCTGCTGCAGCCGCAGCATTTTCCTTTTTTCTTATCCCGGAGCATATTGCGGATCACCAGTCCTACAATCAAAGCCAGCACCGCCAGCACCAGGATGTCGCCCCAGTGAGCCAAAATCCACTGCATCATACGCCCACCTTGACCTGAACGTCAGCATACTTGTTCTTCCGGGCCACCAGGTATACCAGTCCTGCCAGAGCGGCCAGGGCCACGATGGTGAACACGCCGAAGGTAGCCTCCCCGGTGACCAGGCCAACCAGCTGGTAGACGATCATGGCAATCACATAGGCAAAGGCACACATGTAGGCAACGGTTGCCGCCGTCCATTTCGTGTCGTTCATCTCCCGTTTGATGGCGCCGATGGCGGCAAAGCAGGGAGCGCACAGCAGGTTGAAGATCATAAAGCTGTATGCCCGTACGGGGCCGAAGTCCGCGGCGATCAAGGCCCAGATTTCGTCACCGGCCTCGCTGAGCTCTCCGGCGTAGTGGTACAGGGTGCCGAAGGTCATGACCACCTGCTCCTTGGCAATCAGGCCGGTGAAGGTGGCAACGGTTGCCTTCCAGGCCATGTCGCCCATCCAGCCCAGGGGATAGAAGATCCAGGCAATGGCTTTGCCGATGTCAGCCAGCAAGGAGAGATTGTTATCCTCCACCGCCTGGAACGCGCCGTCCACAATGCCGTAGCTCTGCAGGAACCACAGCACGATGGAGCTGAGCAAGACGATGGTGGTGGCCCGCTTGACGAAATCCCAGCCCCGTTCCCCGGTGGCCCGCAGCACATTCCGGGCGGAGGGCAGATGATAGGTGGGCAGCTCCATGACGAAAGGTGCGGGCTTGCCGGCCAGGGACTTGAACTTCTTCAATATCACGCCGGAGACCACCACAGCCGCCACACCGATGAAGAAGGCGGAGGTGGCAACCAGCGGAGAATTGCCGAAGACAGCCCCCGCGAACAGGCCGATGATGGGCATTTTCGCGCCGCAGGGAATGAAGCCTGTGGTCATGACGGTGATCTTCCGGTCCCGCTCCTGTTCAATGGTCCGGGAAGCCAGGATGCCGGGGACGCCGCAGCCGGTGGCCACCAGCATGGGAATGATGGACTTACCGGACAGGCCGAACCGGCGCAGAATCCGGTCCATGATGAAGGCCACACGGGCCATATAGCCCACGTCCTCCAGAATGGACAGCAGGAAGCTCAGCACCAGGATCTGGGGTACGAAGCCCAGCACCGCGCCGACGCCTGCCAGGATGCCGTCCATGATCAGGCCGTAGAGCCAGCCGCTGACCCCAAGGGCGGACAGGACGGTGTCCAGCAGATTGGGAATCCATTCCCCAAAGAGGACATCATTGGCCCAGTCCGTGGCGATGGTGCCGATGGAGAAGGGGAAGCTGCCCATGGCGATGGCATACATCAAAAACATAACGCAGGCAAAGATGGGCAGGGCCAGAATCCGGTTGGTGACAATGCGGTCAATCTTGTCCGACAGCTTCATGGCATGCTGGGATGCCTTCCGGTCCACGGCCTTTCTGACCACACTGCTGATGTAAGTATACCGCTGGTCCGCGATGATGCTCTCGGCATCGTCGTCCATTTCCTGTTCGCAGTCCACAATGTGCTTCTCCAGGTGGTCCAGCAGCTCCTGGCTCAGCCCCACCTCCTTGCGGACCCGCTCGTCCCGCTCAAACAGCTTGATGGCATACCAGCGCAGGTAGTTGCTCTTGACCGTGCCCTCGATGGACTCCTCAATATGGGCCAGAGCATGTTCCACACTGCCGTTGAACACATGGGGCATATCCGTGTGGGTGTGATTCCGGGCCAGCTCCACAGCCTTTTCCGCCGCGGCCATGCAGCCCTCGTCCTTCAACGCGCTGATCTCCACACAAGTGCAGCCCAAGGCCTTGCCCAGCTTCTCCAGGTCGATACTGTCCCCGTTCTTTCGCACCAGGTCGATCATGTTCACGGCAATGACCACCGGATGGCCCAATTCGATGAGCTGGGTGGTCAGGTACAGGTTGCGCTCAATGTTGGTGCCGTCCACGATGTTCAAGATCGCGTCCGGATGGTCGTTAACCAGATACCGACGGGTCACCACTTCTTCCGGCGAGTAGGGGGACAGGGAATAGATGCCGGGCAGATCCTGAATGATCACATCCTCATGACCCCGCAGGGTTCCCTCCTTCTTCTCCACCGTGACGCCGGGCCAGTTGCCCACATACTGGTTGGAGCCGGTGAGGATGTTGAACAAAGTGGTCTTGCCGCTGTTGGGGTTGCCTGCCAGGGCAATTTTCACGCTCATAATAGTTCCTCCCTTTCCATATTGGCGTTAATAAATTTCGATCATTTCCGCGTCGGCCTTGCGCAGGCTCAGCTCATAGCCCCGGACGTTGACCTCAATGGGGTCCCCCAGTGGGGCAACCTTGCGGACGTAGACCTCCACGTTCTTGGTGATCCCCATATCCATGATTCTTCTGCGCACCGCGCCTTCCCCATGGAGCTTTACCACCACCACAGTTTCACCAATCTTCGCGTCTTTCAGGGTTTTCATAGTCTTCCTTCCTTTCCTACCGGTTCCGCCAGAAACCGGGAAGTTAGCCTAAACTAATTAGCTTGCGCTAACTTTATAATACAACAAATCGCATTTGTCAAGGGTTTTCTGGAAAATATTTTTGGCAGAGCGAAACGGATCACGGATCATTCTGTGCAGCAGGAGCCGCAATCAGGGTCAGCTTCTGTTCCCGGCTCAGATGTTTGACTGCCCTTTCCCGTTTCAGGGCTTCAGAATGACCGCCGCATTCCTCCCGGTACACCAGCTCCAGCGGTCCCCTGCCCCGGGTATATTTGGCTCCCTGGCCGCTGCGGTGGGCCTCCAGACGCTTCTCCACGTCGGTGGTAATGCCGGTGTACAGCGTCCCATCCCCGCAGCGCAGAATATACAGATACCAAGTGGTTTCCATTTGTCCTCCTAAAAAAAGGAAGGCGGTTTTCCGCCTTTTTCAGTGTGGAGTATTGAGTGTGGAGTTACGCTCAGGAAATCGGCTTTTCAACGTAACTATTCAGTCGAGGCAAAATTTTGCGCGGTAAATGATCGTTTCTCGCAGTATGTTCGATAGAAGGTTATATGCAAACAATTGTGCTGTGGGCGTAGGGGGCGGCATCCTTGACGCCCCTTTTGCACGCAGTACCGTCACAAGGGGCGTCAAGGATGCCGCCCCCTACGCACTGTAAACGATCATTTATATGAGAAACTTGGGGTACGACTGAATAGTTACTTTTCAACACTCATTTTTTCTGCGTGAAATCTTTCTCCTATTCGCACAACAGGGAATCTTCCTTAACTCCACACTCCACACTCAACATAGTTCAGCGCCTTCTTCTGGGCCGCATGCCCAGCAGCCTGTCCAGCAGGAAGAAGGTCACATTGCCCAGGAGCAGCAGAACCAGACACATCACCGTGCCCATTTCCGCGAACTCCGCCGTCAGCTCCTCCAGGCCCAGAACCCGGAGCATCAGCCAGTAGGCCATCAATGTCGCACCGTTGAACAGCAGGGCCTTCCACAGCCACTTCCCTTTCCGCCTGTCCAGCTTGGGTTTGACGATGGGATAGTAGCCCAGGAACGTAAATACCACTGCCGCCTCCTTGTCCGGGGCCAGCAGCAGTGACAGCAGCGCCACTGCCCCATACCAGGCCCAGGCGATCCGGCTGCCGCAGGTTTTCAGCACCACCTGCAGCAGCAGGGCGCAGAGCATGGGACAGACGTAGGTGGCAACGGGGATCAGGGTCCCCATTGCCATAATCACCACTGCCAGCGCCGCCAGCATGCCGCCCAGGGCCACATTTCCCGCAGGGGAATTTCTGTTATTTGCCATTTCGCTTCAGCAAATCGTACTTCACATCCCACAGCTTCTGGCTCAGGTCCACATAGTAGGTCTGAGGATTGTCGAAACGCTTGATCTCGTCCCAGAGGGTGTCCACCTGCTGGGCGCAGTAGGTCCGGATGTCGTCCAGGGACGGCAGCTCGTACACCAGCTCACCGTTTTTAAATACAGGCACCTGCAGCTCCCGGGCGGTGAAGTTGTAAACCTTCTTCCGCTTCCAGGTGGCGTCCGGATCGAAGATCTCCAGATCCTGGCTGTCGTCCACCGTCTCGTCGTAGACCGTCAGGTAGTCGGCGATGGCCTTGCCGGAGTCCTTGCCGTAGAACCGGTAGAGCTTCTTATAGTGGGGATTGGTGATCTTGCCCACATTTTCGGAGATCTTGATCTTGGGAACCACGGTGCCGTCCGGCTCCTCCACCGCCGCCAGCTTATACACGCCGCCGAAGATGGGTTCCGACCGGGCGGTAATCAGCCGTTCGCCTACGCCGAACATGTCGATCTGGGCTCCCTGGCGCAGAACATCCCGGATGATGTATTCGTCCAGGGAGTTGGACACGGAGATCTGGCACTCCGTCCAACCCGCCTCGTCCAACATTTTCCGGGCCTGCTGGGTCAGATAGGCCATGTCGCCGGAGTCCAGACGGATGCCGCACTTGGTGATGCCCCTGGGCTTCAGGACCTCGTTGAACACCCGGATGGCGTTGGGCACACCGGATTTCAGGGTGTTGTAGGTGTCCACCAGCAGAGTGGCGTTGTTGGGATACATTTCCGCGTAAGCCTTGAATGCCTCATACTCGCTGTCGAACATCTGCACCCAGGCGTGGGCCATGGTACCGCCAGCCCGGACGCCAAAGAGCTGGTCGGAGATGGTGCAGGCAGTGCCGTGGCAGCCGCCGATGTAGGCCGCCCGGGCGCCCAGAATGGCCGCGTCCGCACCCTGGGCCCGGCGGGAACCGAATTCCAGCACGGTGCGCCCTTCCGCAGCCCGGACCACCCGGTTGGCCTTGGTGGCGATGAGGCTCTGGTGGTTGACGCACAGCAGCAGATAAGTCTCAATCAGCTGAGCCTGGATGGCAGGGGCCCGGACGGTGATGATGGGCTCCCTGGGGAAGATGGGGGTACCCTCCGGCACAGCCCAGATATCCCCGGTGAACTTGAAGTCCGCCAGGAATTGCAGGAATTCCTCGCTGAACATATTTCTGCCCCGGAGATAGGCAATATCCTCCTGAGAAAAGTGCAGATCCTGGATGTACTGGACGATCTGCTCCAGCCCCGCCGCGATGGCGAAGCCGCCGCCGTCGGGACACTTCCGGAAGAACAGGTCAAAATACGTGATTCTGTCCGCAAAGCCTGTGGCGAAATATCCCTGGCTCATAGTCAGCTCGTAAAAATCACAGAGCATGGTCAAATTTAACTTGTCGTTGACAACCATTTCGGTCACCTCATTTGTTTTTTGCCTGCCGAGTTGATACGAAGAACCATCTGTAGGGGAGGGTGCAAACGGAAAGGATCCTTCCCCCCTTTTTTGCGTCATCACGGCAGGCAATTTATAATGGATTCATTATATAGATATTTTCACCAAATAGCAACCATTTTCGTTGACAGGCAGGAAACTTTCGGGTATATTTTAAGTAGAAAGGACGTGATTCCAATGGAAATTACTGTCGGCATGAAGGGTTCCGTCTCTACTCTGGTCGAGCGTGAGGACACCGCAGCGGAGGTAGGCTCCGGGGACCTGCTGGTCTACGCCACCCCCTGCATGGCTGCCCTGATGGAGGGGGCTGCCTGCGAAGCCATCGCGGATGCCCTGGATGAGGACAAAACAACAGTCGGCACCGCGCTGAGCTTAGAGCACCTGTCCGCCACCCCGGTGGGAATGGAGGTCCGGGCGGAGGCAGAGGTCACCGCCGTAGAGGGCAAGGTCATTTGTTTCGAGATCCACGCCTTTGACGAGGCCGGAGAGATCGGAAAAGCCACCCACAAGCGGGTCCTGGTCAACAGTCAAAAATTTCTGGACAAAGCATACAGCAAACTGTAAGTAAGGAGGTCACATTATGCAGGATTACGGTGCCATGATCCGCAGCACCTTTGAGCTTGGCAGCGTTCGGGATGCCGAGCTGCTCTTTGAGGCCTGCGTGAAGAACGCGTTCCCCACCTTCAATTTCCGCCGTCTGGAGCTGATCCGGTTCCTGAAGGAATCCCAGTATATGGAAGGCCGCAGCTGGAACCACGTATTTGAAATCCAGAAGGCGGAGCTTCATGGCCACCCCATCTGGGAGGTTCACTGCCACCGGGTCACCATGGGCAAGACCCCGGACAAGCATGTGTGTCTGGACTATATGACCCTGGACTTCATCCAGTATTTGGAAGCCTGATGTGAGTGTGGAGTTTGGAGTGTGGAGTTGTCCGCATTGGGATTTCAATAAAAAATTGAAAAAGCGCTGTCATCCCCTTGCTCGTGGATGACAGCGCTTTCCTTATTGGTAACTATTCAGTCACACCCTAAATTCCTTATTAATAATCGTTTATCTTCGTTGGTTGCACTGGCGCGGCAGCGCTCCAGCCTCCCTTGCCTAAAGGGTGGTGCCCCGAAGGGGCAGAGGGATTTGCGGTAAAATGTTATGAATTCGCCTTTGCCTGGGCGAAAAGGGAAACATTGTGCGGCAAATCCCCCAGTCACCGCCCAGAGGGCGGCGACAGTCCCCTTTAGGCAAGGGGGCCTTTGGCTCATGCGGGAAACGATCCTTTACGCGAATCTCTCGACCACGACTGAATAGT
Source organism: Faecousia sp. (assembly GCA_051867395.1). Lineage (GTDB taxonomy): Bacteria > Bacillota > Clostridia > Oscillospirales > Oscillospiraceae > Faecousia. Next base: position 13,939 of record JBJDYN010000086.1, read on the forward strand.
TACCCTTATTGTTTCTCTTTCGGAGTTAACTCCGCACTCCTAACTCCACACTCTTATCCCTTGTCCGCGGCAATGATCCGCTTCATGGCTTCAATACCCACCTTCACCGCACCGGTGGTATCCTCGGTCATGGGCATAGTAAGGCCCGCCTTTTCCCGCTCCTGGTTCCATACTGCGTGGAAGCAGCTTCCGCAGCGGACGCCCAAAGCGGCGGCAACCACGAACAGCGCCGCGGACTCCATCTCGCTGGCCTTTACCCCCAAGCGCTTCCAGCTTTCCCATTTCTGGAGCAGGTCATAGCTGACGGGGGACTTCTCTGGGCTGTGCTGGCCGTAGAAGGAGTCCTTGCACTGGACCACGCCCACATGGGTGCGGTAACCCAAAGCCTCGCTGGCGGCCTTCAGAGCGGCGGTGATCTCAAAATCCGGCACCGCGGGAAATTCGATGGGGGCATATTCCAGAGAAGTGTGCTCGTAGCGGATGGCGCCGGTGGCCACCACCACATCCCCGGGCAGCACGTCCAGATCGATGCCGCCGCAGGTGCCCACCCGGATAAAGGTGTCCGCGCCGATGGCCGTCAGCTCCTCCATGGCAATGGAAGCGGATGGCCCGCCGATGCCGGTGGAACAAACGGAAACCTTCTCCCCCAGCAGCGTTCCGGTATAAATGTTGTACTCCCGGTTCATTCCGATATGGATGGGATTATCAAAATAGCTTGCAATGGACTCACAGCGCCCAGGGTCCCCTGGCAGGAACACATACCGGCCTACATCTCCTTTTACACAGTGGATGTGAAACTGCATACCAATATCCTGCATTTAGAATCCTCCTTTTGTGAAAAATATATAAAGCATTGTACCATAGACGGCGGAAATTTGCAAGTGCGAGAAAACAGAATCTGTATTTACCACGATGCCGTCCGGATGGCATGAAAATGATCGTTTATCTGCGTTAGCAGCATTGACGCGGCAGCGTCCTTGCCTCTCCCTTTGGGAGAGGTGGCCCGGCGAATGCCGGGTCGGAGAGGGTCATTGTTCCCCTCTCAGACACGCCTTCGGCGTGCCAGCTCTCCCAAAGGGAGAGCCAAGGGCTGCGCAGAGAAACGATCATTTATACTCATGAACCCATTCCGCTGAGAAATAACCGCGCGGCCCCTTTTCCTGGGGACCGCGCAATTTTTTAGAAGAAGCTGACCTGGCTCGTATCGGGCAGATCTCCGAACGCCCCGGCCTCCTTCAGCATCTGGATATGGGTCTTGGAAACCTTGGGACAAGCGGCGGCCACTTCCTCCACGGACAGGAAGGTCTTCCCCTGCCGTCCCTCCATCAGATCCCAGGCCGCGCTTTCACCGAGGCCGGAGATGGCGACAAAGGGTGGCAGCAGCTTGCCGTCCTTGATGATAAATTTGGTGGCGTGGCTCTCGTAGATGTCGATGGGCAGGAACTCGAAGCCCCGCAGGTAGTATTCGTAGGCCACTTCCAGGGTGGTCAACAGGTCCTCGTCCTTGGCGGTGGAATCCTCATTTTTCTCGATGGCGTCGATGTTGGCCACCACTGTATCCATGCCGTGGGTCATCAGCACCGCGTCAAAGCCGCCCTTCTGGCTCCGACGGTAGAAATAGGCGGAGTAGAAGGCCAGGGGGTGGTGGACCTTGAACCATGCGATCCGGAAGGCCATCATAACGTAGGCCACAGCATGGGCCTTGGGGAACAGATACTTGATCTTTTTGCAGGAGCCGATGTACCAGTCCGGCACCCCGGCGGCTTTCATCTCCTCCTCCGCTCCATCCGGCAGGCCCCGGCCCTTTCGAACGGCCTCCATGATCTTGAAGGACCGCTTTTCCGGCATGCCGCAGGAAATCAGGTAGATCATGATATCGTCGCGGCATCCGATGGTGGAGTCAACCGTGGCGGTCTTGGAGGTGATCAGGTCCTTGGCGTTGCCCAGCCACACATCGGTGCCGTGGGAGAAGCCGGACAGCCGCACCAGGGTATCAAACCGGGTGGGCATGGTATCCATCAGCATCCCCCGGGTGAAGCGGGTGTTGAATTCCGGGATTGCCACGGCCCCGGTGGGGCCGAGAATCGGGTCATCCTCATAGCCTAAGACCTTGGAGGAGGTGAAAATGGACATGGTGTCCT
>JBJDYN010000087.1:0-15978 GCA_051867395.1 Faecousia sp.
CCACATTGAAAACTTTCTTCTTGTAGATGGGTCACATCTATTTACATCACAGAACTCCTCAAATTGGTTCCGGGAAATTGGACTTTACAGAAACTGTTTTGTGTGGTACAATAATCAGACCTATGTGCGAGGAAACTATTCGTTAATCTATCACAAGGAGAGGATATTCCTTGGCCAGATATGAAATCAACGGCGGCAAACCCTTAAACGGGACCGTCACCATCAGCGGCGCGAAGAACGCAGCCGTGGCGATCCTGCCTGCGGCATTGCTGGTCAGCGGGAAATGCCGGATCGAAAATGTACCCAATATTTCCGATGTCCGGATCCTGATGAGTATCCTGGACCGTATGGGCGCGAAGATCGTTTCCCCTGAACCCAATGTGGTGGAGATCGATTGCTCCCAGGTCCAGTGCACCGAACCGGATGCGGAGCTGGTGCGGAAAATGCGCGCCAGCTATTATCTGATGGGCGCACTGCTGGGCCGTTTTGGCAAGGCCCATGTGGCGCTGCCCGGGGGCTGCAATTTTGCGTCCCGTCCCATCGACCAGCATATCAAGGGGTTCCTGGGGTTGGGCGCCGATGTGGACGAGACAGAGGATTATGTGGCCCTGACGCCCGGCGAGGAAGGCCTGCGGGGCGGCCGCATCAGTCTGGATATGGCTTCCGTAGGCGCTACGGTGAACATCATGCTGGCAGCCACCCTGATCCCCGGCCAGACCATCATCGAGAATGCGGCGAAGGAGCCCCACATTGTGGATCTTGCCAACTTCCTGAATACCATGGGCGCCCGGATCACCGGCGCGGGTACCGACACGGTGAAGATCCGGGGGGTCAATTCCCTGCGGGGCGGCATCTATGCCATCATCCCGGACCAGATCGAGGCCGGTACTTATATGGCAGCGGTTACGGCAGCCGGAGGCAATGTGCTGGTGCAGAACGTGATTCCCAAGCATATGGAGTGCATCACCACCAAGCTCCAGGAAATGGGCGCGAAGATCATCAATTATGACGATGCCATCCGCATCATCCGCACCGGGAAACTCCGCCAGACCACAGTGAAGACCCGGCCCTATCCCGGCTTCCCCACGGATATGCAGGCGCAGGTCTGCGTGTGCATGGCCTTGGCGGGCGGTGTCAGCCGTCTGACGGAAAGCGTTTACGAGACCCGCTTCTTTGGCTACTGTACGGAGCTGGAGAGCATGGGAGCCAAAATTCGGATCAATGGGAAGACTGCCACGGTCACCGGCGTGGAGCGGCTGAACGGTTCGACTGTCTGCGCCCACGACCTGCGGGCAGGAGCTGCGCTGGTCATTGCGGGCCTGGCGGCCCAGGGAACCACCTATGTGGAGCAAATCCACTTCATCGAGCGGGGCTATGAACACCTGATCCGCAAGCTCACGGCGCTGGGCGCGGATATCCGCAGGCTGGATGACTGATACAAGAAAAAGCGGCTTTGGGAAATGCTCCCAAGGCCGCTTTTACGACGCGATTTTTGTCACGAATGGGACTAGTGCGTTTCCTTTTCGGCTTCCTTCTGTCCTTCCCAGAACGGTTCGGGCTTTTCGCATTTCTCACAGTTGCCCCCGCAGTTCCGGGGCTTGAACTGCAGCTCCTGGCTTTTCACGCTGACGGTGGTGCAGGCGGGAATGGAGTGGGTGATGAACACGTTGGAGCCGATGACGCTGTCCCGGCCGATGACTGTGCCACCGCCCAGGATTGACGCACCGGCATAGATGGTTACGTTGTCCTCAATGGTGGGATGGCGCTTCCTGCCCCGCAGGGTCTGCCCGCCCCGGGTGGTCAGAGCGCCCAGGGTCACGCCCTGGTAGATCTTCACATGGTCCCCGATGACCGTGGTCTCGCCTACCACGATGCCGGTGCCATGGTCAATGAAGAAGTAATTGCCGATGGTGGCGCCGGGGTTGATATCGATACCGGTGACACTGTGGGCATGTTCCGTCATGATCCGGGGCAGCAGGGGGACTCCCAGCTGATACAGCACATGGGCCAGCCGGTAGACAGTGACCGCGAACAGGCCGGGATAGCAGAAGATGATCTCGTCAATGCTGAAGGCAGCAGGGTCGCCCTCGTAAAAGGCCTCTGCGTCGGTTTGAGCAATGGCCCGGACGCCGGGAATGGCCCGGAAGAATTCCACACTCAGCTCCTGGGCCTTTTCCTGAGCCTGCTCCGTCGGCATGGTGCTGCGAAGGACGATGGCGATCTGCTTGTTCAGATTGTACATCACATCCTCGATGAGCATGGACAGGTTGTGCTTGGCATTGTACATGCGGTAGGAGCGGTCCCGGGAGAAGCCGGGGTAGACAATGCGCAGGAGCTTTTGGATCATGTCGATGACCACGGCCTTGTCCGGCTGCTGAAACGGATCCAGCTTGTCAATGTCCCGCTGGTTCTGATAGTCCAGCAAAATGCTGTCCACAATTCCTTCGATCTGCTGCTCAATGGGGGTCACAGCAATTACCTCCTTATGAAATTCATTCTACAGAATATGAAAAAAACCGACGTTTTGTGTATAACAGGGGAGAAAAAAGGACTTCGGAACCGCTCCGAAGTCCTTTGCCCGGTCAATCCTCGAAGGTCAGCACGTCCTTGTACTTTTCCTTGAACAGACCGTAGACGGCATCCAGAATTTCCTCGTCCTCCACGGCCAGATAGTTCTCGTTTTCCTCATCCACGGGCTCTACCTCCAGAATGACGATCTGGGTGGATTCCTCCTCCACGGGCATCAGCACCAGGTACTCCGTCCCCTGGTATTCCAGGCAGTCCAGATATTCAAAATCCACATCCACGCCATTTTCGTCGGTCAGAGTCAGAATGCTGCTTTCTTCCTCAGGAAGCGTATTTTCGTTTTCCATGGGTTTCCTCCTCAAATTTGGGATATTCTGGGGTTATTATATCCCATAGCGCCGGGAAATGCAAGATGGGAAATTGCAATTGCTGTTTCTTCCGGAATCCGTACTTGCAATACTGCCCAAATTGTGGTAAAATGGCACACAATTAGTGACATTCTAAAAATGAAAGAGGATCTTGTATGAAGAAATTGCAATTCGCCGGGCTTCTTCTGACGGCGGGACTGCTGCTGGGCATCCTGTCCGGCTGCGGGGAAGGGTCCACCGAAACAGAGGCGGTGCCGGAAACTGCCGAGATCATCGAGACCACGGAGGCTGCCGTTCTGGCTACCGTTCCTCCGGACGGGAACCCCGATGACGTTACCTGCAAAGGCAGCTACACTGGACAGCCGGCATCTGACGCCGTGGTTGCCGCGATTGGGGATGCCCAACTGACCAATGGGCAGCTTCAGGTTTACTACTGGGCGGAGGTGGCTGCTTACCGGCAGGCGGGGCAGGAACCGGCTCCGGACTTTGAACAGCCGCTGGATGCGCAAAGCTGTGAGATTGACGACAGCGTTGCCAGCTGGCAGCAGTATTTCCTGCAGCGGGCGCTGAACACCTGGTGCTCTGCCCAGGCGCTGGTGCTGCAGGGCCAGGACGAAGGGCTGCCTCTGGAAGCGGCCTACGAGCCCAGCGAGGACAACCATGCGAAGTACCTGTCGGAGGAGCTTCCGGCTGTGAAATATCTCTATGGCTACAGCAAAAGCTACCAGCCCAACACTCTGCACCAGGCGTACCTGGATGACATTCCCGATATGCTGGAGCAGCTGGCAGGGGAGAAGGGATATGCCGGTGCTTCCGCTATGGCCCAGGAGGCGTTCGGCACCTCTCTGGCAGACTTGGAGGCGGTGACGGAGCTGTATAACCGGGGCTACATGTATTTCACTTCCCTGGGCTACTATCTGCAGACCACCCAGGAGGAAGTGGAGGCATATTTTGCGCAGCGGGAAGCGGAGTATGCTGAGGCGGGGATTACCAGGAGCAGCGGCAGCTATGTGGACATCCGCCACATTCTGCTTATCCCCGAGGAGATCACCCGGGAGGACGGCACCACCGAAAGCGTCGGCGTGGCGGCAGACGGCGTGGTCACCTGCTCCGAGACCGCCTGGGAGGCTTGCCGGGAAAGGGCGGAGGATTTGCTCTCCTCTTGGCAGTCAGACCGGAATGCTTCGGAAGCTACCTTCAGTGAGCTTGCCAACCAGTATGACGATTCCGGCTCCCGGATCAACGGCGGCGCCTACCGCCAGCTTCGGCAGGGCCAGCTGATGCGCGCTTTGGACGAATGGTGCTTTGACGCAAGCCGCCAGAGCGGGGACACGGTGATCCTGCGTTCTGATTATGGCTATCATATCCTGTATTTCTCCGGCAGTACCGGTATCTGGTACGCCGAAGCGGAACAGGATCTGAAATCCCAGAAGCAGGCGGAGCTGATCGCCACCGCCAGGGAGAAGTATTCCGCCCGGATCGACTATTCCGCCATTACCCTGGCTCAGGCAGAAGGCACTGTTTCCGGAAGCGATGTGCTGTACCCGGATGTGGCCCATGAGCGTTTCCCGGAAGTCCCGCTGTACCTGCAGCAGGATTATGGCAACACCTGGTACGGCGGCCATCTGCTTCGAACCAACGGCTGCGGCATTACCTCCTATGCCATGGTGGCCAGCTACCTGGCGGACGATGAACTGACGCCGCCCCAGATGTGTGCGCTCTTTGGCCAATACAGCGGCGCCCACGGAACAGACGGCAGCATGTTTAACAAGGAATCCTCCGGCCTTGGCTTTTTCCTGAAGGAAAAGACTTACAATCCGGAGGTGGCCAAGGCGGCGCTGCAGGAGGGCCATGTGGTGATCTCCGTACAGACGCCGGGGTACTGGACCCGGGCTGGCCACTATATCGTAGTGGAGAAGATGAATGAAGACGGCACCGTGCAGGTCCGGGATTCCAACATCTATAACTATGTCAGGGTCAGCGGCCACATGGAGGATAAGCATACCTGGCTCAGCGTTACTGGCACCAGTCTGGGCTTCTGGGTCTTCGAGAAAAAAGCTGTCCGCATCCCGGCTTGCAGCCGCTGCGGCGAGCCGGAGGGCGTGCTGGAAAGCCTGCTGGCGGAGGATTACACCTGCGAAAAGTGCCATGCCGCCCTGCTGCGGCGGGATACCTACCTGACCGCCTGCGGAAACTAAGGTACATACAAACGCTCCTGACCGGGATGGAAGGTCAGGAGCGTTTTGTGTTGTGTGCCCGGCATGGGCAAACTCTAAAGGGTGAAAGCCCTGAACCTGCCCGGTAGTGGGGAGAGTATCGCTGAACACCAGGGGTGTCCACCGCGAGGCGGAATCTGAAGGAATTGGATTTTTCCTTTCATTGGAACCTCCATAATGCCTGCAAAAGCATCGGCTTGAATTGCCGGTGCCTTCGCGTAACGAAAAAGGTGATTATTTTCTGCTCAGGCGCTCCTTTGCATCTTCTGTGGTTTCTCCCTTTTGAGCCAGGAACTTCTGGACAAATTTGTCTTCAATCTTCTTGTAGCCGGAGACAAAGCAGTTCTCTACCTTCTTATAGCTACCCACGACACCCTCTTCGATTTTCTCGTAGGTATTCACAACGCCCGCTTCCACAGTCTTATAGACCTTTTCGCCGTCGATGTCAGGGATGTACATATCGTGCTCGGTAGCCCGGACGATGTCCTCCATGTAGCCGCCTTCCCGAATCTGCTCGTTAGTCATGAGGGCAGGCTTCTCGGTGATGCCCTGTCCATTGATGAGGCCTTCGGCAATCATCCACTGGACTTCGTCATGGATGGTCTCCTGATAGGAGCGGGTGGTGTAGCCCAGCTCTTCCTGTGCCTTGGAATAGTCGAAGACATTGTTCCGGGCCAGGTTGTAGACAGAGAAGGTGGTCATCATGGGCATCTTGCCGGTCTTCTCTGCCTGCTTCTCCAGGCCTGCGGCGATTTTTTCCGCCAAGTCCAGGGGCAGATAGAACTTGATCTGCTTGGCATTACACTCGGCATGGAGCATATCGCACATTTCCTTCAGCGTTACAGGCTCGTTTGCCAGAATGTAGCATTCGCCGATACGGCCCTTGTCCACAGCAGCAATGGTACCGGCAGCCAGATCGCGAACGTCGCAGAGATTGAAGCTACCCTGCATACCCATAGGCATCTCGCCCTTGATGATCTGCAGCAGCGTGCCGGTGGTCTCTCCGATGGCGTGGTCATTGGGACCCAGGATACCGGAGGGATGGACAACGCAGGCCTTCAAACCCATGACCTGAACGGCATCCAGTACCATCTGGGTAGCGATAGCCTTGGACTGAGAGTATGCGCCCACCACCTTCTTGGGATCGCAGGGAGTGAACTTGCTGACTTCCCGGATCTTGACACCGTGAGGCTCCTCGGGAATGGCACCGGTAGAAGAGACATAGACCATCTTCTCGCATTCGGGGTGGCTTAAGACCTTGGTGATGATGTTCCGGGTACCGCCCACATTGACAGCCATAAGCTTTTCAGAATAGTTGGGATTCACAGTAACCATGGAAGCACAGTGGATGACAACGGAGGTGCAGCCCTCGGGAACGGTGAAAAAGGGCTCCAGAGAGGGAGCGTCGGTCAGGTCACCCAGAACAACCTCCACCTGTTTGGGGATGTACTTGACGGACTTGTCATTGGGCAGAACCAAAGCCCGGACTTTGCAGCCCTGCTCCAGCAGCTGCATGCAGATATTGGTACCCAGGAAACCGGCTGCACCGGTCAGCAGATAATAGCGTTCTTTATTCATAAGATATACACTCCAATCAGTTTTATTATATGATTGTATTCTAATTTACGGACATTTGGGAAATGTTTGCTTTACGTTTCTAAAATATTAAAAAGCAGGGATTTAAGAAAAAATTCTCAAATCCCTGCACTGTTTACTTAAGCAATTCTTCCGATAACCGCAAAATCTCCGGAGCAATACGCTGACGTTCTTTTCGTAAAACGATATTGTATAGTGGGTATGCCATTGCTACCATGGCCAGACCCAGAACACCCACCAGAATGCCGATCACCATTGCCAGATGACCCAGCGCTGCACCCAAATCCGTCATGCACAGGCTCATGCCGGTACCCAGAATCAGCGTCCCCAGAACACCAATGGCAATGGAAGCTGCCTGTGCTTTCTGAGTGGGAATGCTGTGAAGTCTGCGAAGCTGTTTCATTTTATCCTCCTCTTTGGGAAGATACATTTTGCGGATGGCTTCGACCTCCTGCTGACGCTCTGCGGAATAGGTAAACTCAAATGATTGGTTATTCTCCATAGTTGATCTCCTGTAGTTTTTTGATTTCCCGGTTTCCACGGCGGATCATATAGATGCCGATGCTGACGACCAGCAGGCATACGCCGCAGCCGGTTAAGATGTTCATCAGATGCTCCCAAGCTTCTCCGGTTCCAAAGGTATGGAACATACTGGCCTGAAGGGAGAAAATCGCAAAAAAAGCCTGGGCCAGATCCAGCATCCGGATGGAAGAATCCACAGGGCGAACATGCTTTCTGTCTTTGGCTATGTCAATAAAGCTATTGATCACCTTATAAAAAGCAAAGAGAGCCGTTGTAATGATCATGATCTCCCCATGCGCTTCTGCCCGGTTCCAGTTGACCATCTGAAATACAAGACCGATCAGTGTCAGGTGCATCAACAGAATCAGGACACCGCAGAAGCGGTAGGATTTCCACTGCTGCACCAGTGTTTTTGCATACTTTCTGCGCAGGATCTGAAACAGCTGGATCAGGGCCTGAGCCATATTGTAAGTACCGTCACAGCCGATCCAGGCAGAGCCCAAAATCACACCGGAAGCGATTTTGAAGCAGCCGTATGCAAAGTTGATGAACTGGTTAAAGTACAATCCCAGCTGGAAATGCAGTTCCTGGTTTTCCAGAATAGCGGTGAGTTTCGGATGGTCGGAAAACCACGCCTTTGTGCGTCGAATCCCGAATGGCAGCTTCACACACACAGCCGTCAGAGAATAGGCCGACAACGGATACAGAAAGTATGCTGCCAGTTGTGTTTCCATTCCCTTGGCAAAGACCCAGACCAATCCCGCTGCACAGGCAATACTGAGCAGCAGTATCAGAGAAAAGGGAACCCCGAAGAGGATACCCCATCCTGCCCAGTGTATCGTGACATGCCAGGTCTTTTTGCAGGCAGAAGCTGTTACTTTCCAGCCCTTCCATTGCAGGAAAGCTTCCCAGCCTTTTTTGAAATCCGGTTTCTTCATGGCTTATCTCCTGAATTTGACGGTAAACGTGCTTCCCTGTCCGTATACACTCTGGACGCCGATCTCACCGTTCAGAATATCCACCACCCGTTTCACCAGCGCCAGTCCCAGTCCGTTGCCCTGGGTGGCATGGGAGGTATCCCCCTGATAGAATTTTTCAAAAATATGCTGACCCACTTCCGGTTTGATTCCGCAGCCGGTATCGCTGAAGGAAACCACCACCAGATTGCCCTCGGTCTTTAATTTGATACCAATGGTGCCACCCTCGGGAGTGAATTTGACTGCATTGGAAATCAGATTGTTCCATACGAGGCTGAGCAGCTCGGCGTCAGACCGGATGCGGACATCGTCCTCGATATCCGTTTCAATATTTAACTCCTTTTTCTCCCAGATATCTTCGAACTGCAACAGGTTCTCACAGAGTTGCTCACCCAGGTCGTATTCATCCAGCTGGGGAAAAAATTGCTGGTTTTCCAGTTTGTTCAGCTTTAAGATATTGGTGATCAGCGCCGCCAACCGCCGGGAGCTGTGGGAAATGGCTTTCGCATACTCGATCCGGTCTTCTTCGGAGATGCCTGGCTTCTGCAGCATAGTGGCGTAATTACCCATGACTGCCAGAGGGGTCTTCAGTTCGTGGGAGACATTGGCAATGAAATCCGTCCGCAGAGTCTCAGTACCGGCCAGTTCCACAGTCATCTTGTTGATAGCCTTGATGATCTCATTGAAGCCGGTTTCCCCGGAGAACTCTTTCACCGGTTCAATACGGATTGTGAAATCTCCCTGCATGATTTTCTCCGTGGCTTCCAGGATTCGTTTCACTGGCCGTTCAACCATCCGTTTCCGTCTGAAGTAATCAAAGGTGCCGGAAAAAAGCGTGATCAGCAGCACATTGCCAAAGGTCAGCTTGGCAGCCGTGCCGATGTTATCCATGGTAAACACCAGCCCCATGGTATCTGCCAGAACCGTTACAAACAGCATCATACAGCAAGACACCACAAAGGCCACGATCAGGAAGAATACCAGATAATTGTTAACAGCCCGAAGGATCTGCTTATATTGGAGTTTTTTCACTTGATCACCGCCTTGTAGCCCAGGCCATGTACTGTTTTGATCTCAAAATCCTCACAGTCAGCAAGCTTCGTACGCAGCTTGGTCATATACACATCCACCGCTCTGGGGGCTGTATTGGTATCAGCATCCCAGAATTCGTCCATCAGCTGCTGACGGGTGAAGGTCTTCTTGGGATAAGACAGAAGCTTATAGAGAATGTTGAACTCACGATTGGTCAGGCTGATCTCCTCACCCCCCAGCATGGCAATATGCTCGTCCATGTCCATAGAGAAGCTGCCCACTTCCAGTTTTCGGGAGGATGCGATTTTTGCCCGTCTCAGCAATGCGCCAATTCGCAGAAGCAGTTCATCCAGATCAATGGGCTTGACCATGTAATCGTCCACACCGATGCGGTAGCCCCGCTGCTTGGATGCAAAGTCATCCCGGGCCGTCATAAACAGGATTGGAATATTCTCATTCAGACTGCGCACGGTTTTGGCAAATTCAAAGCCGTCAATTCCGGACATCATGATATCTGATACAATCAGATCAAACATGCAGTCATACATGGCGTCATAGGCTTCGCTGGCGCTAAGACAGCCCATTGTTCTGTACCCACTGGAATTCAGGAAGCTGCACACCGTACGGTTTAAGTCCCGGTCGTCCTCTACCACTAAAATATGAAACATGATCCAACCTCCGAATAGATGAATTATTGTAAGTATAGCACGTAAATGTTAAAGTTTTGTTTATCTTCCCTAACATTTAAGCCCATGAGAAAAATTTTCTCATGGGCTTGTTAAAAGATTATGCTTTTGGCTGTCGGTATCCCGCAAAAATCATACGGAAGGTCAGAACCATCACCAGTCCGCAGAAGCCCAGAGCGATCATGGGAATATTGTTCTGGGTAGTGCTCTTCACAAAGGAGGAGGCCATCATCATGAAGAACAGCATTCTCTGCCAGAAGAATCCACGCCAAACAATTACTTCAGGCCCAAGAACATAGGAATCAGCATCAGCAGCAGAACGATGCCTACGATTCCCACCAGAATACCGGGCAGCATCAGATTCCAGACCATAATCATGCACATGCCAACACCCAGTACCAGGGCAGCAAACACACCGTACAGAACCTTGCCGGCAATTTTCCAGTTGATCTTAATCTTACGACCGGAACGGAGCCAAGCCACGATGGACTGAACCAGTAGAGATACAACGCCAATTGCGGTGCAGACCACCCCAATCCGGAAGGCATTCCATTCCGGCAGCAGGCACAGGCACATACCCAATGCAAACAGCAGACCGCCAATAGTACCAATGATCAGATTTACAAATGTAGATTTCTTCATGTTCTATGTTCTCCTTATAGATTCTTCTCAGTTGCGCTTGCCTGCGTTGCGGCTGGCCTCAAGGCTTGCTTCGATTCTGGCTTTCTGGGCGGCCTCACGGGCTTCACTTTCTGCCTTACGCTTTTCTTCACGAGCTTTCTGGTCCTCGGCAATGCGAGCCTTGGCATCCTCCACAGTTTCACCTTCCTTGGTCAGGTACTTGCCAACAAACTTATCTGTCATCTTGGAAAAGCCGCCAACAACGGTGTTCTCAACCTTCTTGTAGCCGGTTACGACGCCCACTTCAATCTTCCGGAATCCGGTGATAACACCCTCTTCGATTTTCTCATAGCCCTCGGTAATACCCTCAGCGATTTTCTCATTTCCCTTTTTCAGATCAGACATTGTAATTGTCTCCTTTGGTTTCATTTGATGGCATTATTCTACTGCGGTTATTATTCTAAAAGATTTAAGTTTTGTTTCCGAAATATTAAAACCATCGAAACTATTCAGTCATACCCCAAGTTTCTCATATAAATGATCGTTTTTGAGTGTGGAGTGTGGAGTTAGGAGTGTGGAGTTATTCTCATAAATGATCGTTTATCTGTGTAACTCTTGGCTCTCCCTTTGGGAGAGCTGGCACGCCGAAGGCGTGACTGAGAGGGGAACGATGGCCCTCTCCGACCCGGCATTCGCCGGGCCACCTCTCCCAAAGGGAGAGGCAAGGACGCTGCTAACGCAGATAAACGATCATTTACCGCGCATATTTTGCCTCGACTGAATAGTTACAAACCATCTCTAAATGAGCAAATTCAAAAAATAGACAAAAACCACCGATAGCGTCGAATGCCCACAGAAAAAGGCAGAAGAAGCCCAGTCTCCCGGGGAAACCAAAACCAAGCAAGGGTCAGGATAATCCGGAAACGGTCAATGGCTTTGGCAGAACGAATCATAAAGGATTTTAGGCCCAAATACTGCTTTTGCTGCTTGAACATCAATTAATCGGTCAGCCAGTCAAAATCCTTTCTTTTCATACAAAAAACACTCCTGTTTATTGGGGTAAAATCCACCCAATAAATCAGAAGTGTTCATTGGCGCAACGAAAAAAGTTTTTCGGTATGAAAAACCTTTTTTGTAGCTACGATCATTTATTCTTTGGCTTGCCTGTCCAAAAGAAAAAGCCAGAAAGTCGTTGCGCCCCAATCAGAATTGGGCCACGTTCTGTCCTTTGAGCTGAAGCTGGAGCTTGTCCGCAATCAGGGCGATGAACTCACTGTTGGTAGGTTTGCCTTTGGTATTGGAAACCGTATAGCCGAAGAACCGCTGGAGGGTATCCAGGTCGCCCCGGTCCCAGGCGACTTCAATGGCGTGGCGGATGGCCCGTTCCACCCGGCTGGGGGTAGTGCCGAAGGTTTTCGCCACCTGCGGGTAGAGAACTTTGGTGATGGCGTTGATTACGTCCATGTCGTTCACCGCGATGATGATGGCTTCCCGCAGATACTGGTAGCCCTTGATGTGGGCCGGGACGCCGATCTCGTGGATGATGTTGGTGACCATGGTTTCGATACTGGCTTTGTCGGTGCGGCGGGGGACGGGATACCGGAGGCTCTCCCCACCCCGGATCTCTTCCAGCCGATCGACCAGCGCGGTCATGTCGCAGGGCTTCAGCATCAGGTACTGAACCCCCAGGTTGGCAACTGCCGTGGAGACATAGTCCGTCACGAACCCAGACGTGGCAAGGGTGATGGGCTTGCGCTCCATACCTGCCATGGATTTGAGGACGCTGATCCCGTCCTGCTTTGCCAGCATCAGATCCAGTACCAACACGTCAGGCTTTTTCTCTTCGATCATGCGGATAGCCAGTTCCCCATCATTGGCTGTTCCTACTACATGAAAGCCGTCGGCACGCTGGAGGGCAGCGGTAAGCCCGGTACAAAAGTCATCGGCGCTGTCGGCAATGAATACAGTTGTTGCGTGTTCCATACATTCCTCTCCTGTCATGTAAATTAAACTCCCCATTCCGCGGTAAAGGCCGCGTGCGACAAATAAAGCATAGCATGAAGTGAGCATTTTTGCAAGGCAAAACAAAAATAATCGCTCGCCTGAAAGAGATGGATTCTGACATTTCTCGACAGAATTCGAATTATTTCAACAAAATTGGAAAAATATGGAACTGACTGGGCCTGGTTGACGCAGGACGGATCGTGGTGTAAAATGAGACCGACAGGCGCGAAATGGACCGGCAGCCCGTTTTCCGCGCCCATACGCAAGGAGGAAAAACAACATGAACGACAGAATTACAGACCTGTGTGAATTTCTGGACGCATCGCACAGCGTTTATCATGTGCAGAATACCGTTGCGAAGCGGCTGGAAAACGCGGGCTATACCCGACTGCTTGAGCATGATGCGTGGAATCTGGTTCCTGGCGGCAGATATTACCTGATCCGGGGCGGCTCTGCTCTGGTGGCTTTCCGGGTGCCGGAGGTACAGCCGAAGGGCTTCCTGATCAGCGCCAGCCATGCGGACCGTCCTACCTTCAAGCTCAAGGAGAATTTGGAACTGGCAGGGCCCGCTTATACCCGGGTGGCGGTGGAGTGCTACGGCGGTATGATCGTGGCGCCCTGGCTGGACCGGCCGTTGTCCATCGCGGGCAGGGTGACGGTGGAAACGGAGGACGGTGTGGAGAATCGACTCATCGACATCGACCGGGACCTGCTGCTGATTCCCAATGTTGCCATCCATATGAACCGTCAGGTCAACGAGGGCTATAAATGGAATCCGGCTGTGGACACCCTCCCGCTGGCTGGCAGCCAGGAGGCTGCGGGCAAGCTGAAAGCACTGCTGGAGCAGGAGGCGGGGGGACGCATCCTGGGCCATGACCTGTACCTGTATGTCCGGCAGAAGGCATCAGTATGGGGCATAGACGGCGAATACATCTCTGCCCAGGGCCTGGACGATCTGGAATGCGTCTGGGGCTGCACCCAGGGCTTCCTGAACGCCGGGGAAAGCGGGTCTATCCCTGTCCTGTGTGTCTTTGACAGCGAGGAGGTGGGCTCCGGTTCCGTTCAGGGGGCGGCATCTACCCTGCTGCCGGACACCTTAAGCCGGATCTGCCGGGCTCTGGGGCAGGACATGCGCCGGATGCTGGCCCAGTCCTTCCTGGTCTCTGCGGACAATGCCCACGCCATTCATCCCAACCATCCCGAATTTGCGGACCCCGGCAACGCCCCCGTCATGGGCGGCGGCGTGGTACTGAAGCACTGTGCCAGCCTCAGCTACTGCACCGACGGCGTTTCCGCGGCTGTTTTCCGGAAGATCTGCGGCAAGGCAGGCGTGCCTGTCCAGACCTTCTTCAACCGGGCTGACCTGCGGGGCGGCTCCACGTTGGGCCGTATTTCTCTGTCCCAGGTCAGCATTCCCACGGTGGACATCGGTCTGCCCCAGCTGGCGATGCACTCCTGCTACGAGACCGCCGCCGCCACAGACGCAATTTACCTGGAGAACGCCATGACAGCCTACTACAGCGCTACATTGGAAGCTATGGCGGAAGGGTATGTTGTGAGTTAGGCGTTTGGAGTGCGGAAATAGAGTGGAGAGTTGAGAGTGGAGTTATTCTGAATGCTCCACTGATTGCAACGATGCTGAATATTCGTTTGCGCAAAGGGAGCCGTCCTCTGTCATCCGACATTTTACGTTAATTTGTACCGCAGCATAAATTTCGGCAACTCCACACTCCACACTCCTAACTCCACACTCTTTTAACATTTTGCCCAAAAGAAACCAATAAAAACTGTAAGATCCTACGATTGCCAGAAGTTGCAATTTGTGATAGCATATACATATCCAGGTGGATTGCGGCTACTCCACTAAATAGCCGTAATACCGCTAAAATAAAGGAGGATAAACCCGTCTGACTCACGGTACGGCAGTGTGGAGACCTGTCGTAATGCTCCCGGAATTCTGCTTTCCGGGTTTGCGAGAACGCATGCGAAAGTTAGGTGCGTTTAGAGTCGAAAACAAATGGCAAGTTTGACCCTGAAGAACGTAAAGAAGATCTACCCCTTCAACGGCGACGACGCAAAGAAGAAAAAGAAGAAGAAGGGCGACGAGTCCGAGAAGAAGACCAACCTGCAGATCACGGACAAGGGTGTCGTGGCTGTGCAGGAGTTCAACCTCGAGATCGCGGACAAGGAATTCATCGTCCTGGTCGGCCCCTCTGGCTGTGGTAAGTCCACCACTCTGCGTATGATCGCCGGTCTGGAAGAGATCTCCGAGGGCGAGCTGTACATCGGCGACCGTCTGGTCAACGACGTGGCTCCCAAGGACCGTGATATCGCCATGGTCTTCCAGAACTACGCTCTGTACCCCCACATGACCGTCTATGAGAACATGGCCTTCGCTCTGAAGCTGCGCCATACCCCCAAGGACGAGATCGACAAGAAGGTCAAGGAAGCCGCTGAGATCCTGGACATCACCCAGTACCTGGGCCGTAAGCCCAAGGCTCTGTCCGGCGGTCAGCGTCAGCGTGTTGCCATCGGCCGCGCCATCGTTCGTGCTCCTCAGGTCATGCTGATGGACGAGCCTCTGTCCAACCTGGACGCTAAGCTCCGTAACCAGATGCGTGCTGAGATCATCAAGCTGCGCGAGAAGATCCAGACCACCTTTATTTATGTTACCCACGACCAGACTGAGGCTATGACCCTGGGCGACCGGATCGTCATCATGAAGGACGGCTTCATCCAGCAGATCGGCACTCCTCAGGAGGTCTTCAATCATCCTTACAACCTGTTCGTCGCTACCTTCATCGGCACGCCTCAGATGAACATGTTCGACAACGCCAAGCTGGTCAAGGTGAACGGCAAGTACGCCGTCAAGCTGGATTGCCTGACTGTTGAGCTGTCCGAGGAAAAGCAGGCCGCTCTGGCTAAGAACAATGTTGCCGAGCAGGATGTGGTTCTGGGCGTCCGTCCTGAGCACATCGAGCTGGGCAAGGGCATCTCCGGCAAGGTCGACGTGTCCGAAATGATGGGTTCTTCCGTCCACCTGCACGTCACTTCCATGGGCCGCGATGTGGTTCTGGTGGTCTCCACCATGAACATGACCGGCGCAGAAGTTGCCGCACTGAACAATGGTTCCAACGTCAACTTCACCTTCCCTGGTCATGTCTGCCATGTGTTCAGCAAGGAGACTGGCATCAACCTGGAAGCCTGATTCCATACTGCTTCAGCGGGCCTGCCTTAACCGGCAGGCTCGCTTTTTCATACATGGAGCAGAGGTATGCTTCCTACCGCGCTGTTTCTGCCGATACGCCGGATGGAAGATGTGCGTGACTTCGTACGATTTCTCCATAAAATGGTTAACACCATTTTATCCTGCGAGTAACTATTCAGTCGAGGCAAAATATGCGCGGTAAATGATCGTTTATGTGCATAC
>JBJDYN010000088.1:0-15665 GCA_051867395.1 Faecousia sp.
AAATATGCCCTTTGAAAACTAGTCCAAGGGTAGCATTCATGCAATCGTCGTGAAGAAAGGAAAGTTTTGCTTGACAACGGTAACAGAAAGCGTTATAATATCGAATGTTAACGGGCCCGTAGCGCAGCTGGGAGCGCATTACATTCGCATTGTAGGGGTCGGGAGTTCGAATCTCCTCGGGTCCACCAGAAAAGAACCACCTTTTGTCTACCAGACAAAAGGTGGTTCTTTTCAGTGAAATAAATCCCTTTGGGATTTGTGAAATTTGCTTCGCAAGTGAAATACGCCTGCGGCGTGTGAAATGCCTGCGGGCGTGTGTGGATTTATTTCATTTCACAGAATGCGTCAGCATCCTATTTCACAATAACCGAAGGTTATTATTTCACATCCGAAGGATATTTCACTTCACAATCCGCCCTTTCTGCTGTATAATCAGTTCGATAAATGTAACTATTCAGTCGTACCCCAAGTTTCTCATATAAATGATCGAGTATCGCCGCACCTGATGTAGGGCTTATGTCATGACGTAAGCCGATGCACTATGTTGATAGATATTCCTGGTTAGAGGCAAAATCCGAACATTACGCATCTAATTTCCATAGGCAAGCGATTGGGCTGGTCGGCGGGGTCATGACATAAGCCCTACGGTTGGTGCAAACGTAAACGATCATTTACCGCGCATATTTTGCCGCGACTGAATAGTTACGCTTGAATAAACAACCCGTCACTACCGGTGGCAATGTCCATCACATCGTATCCAGTCCGTAGGGGGCGGCATCCTTGACGCCCCTTTGGCATGCAGTACAGTCACAAGGGGCGTCAAGGATGCCGCCCCCTACACACAGGAAACGTTCTTTTATAAGAAGCATAAGGGGTACGGCGGGATTGCGGCTTTTATATCTTATCTTCTGTCTCATGCCTGCCTGTCAGGTCCTTGATGACCTCTCCCGCCGCGATGAGTCCTGCCACAGCGGGGACGAAAGCAGTGCTGCCCGGGATCTGGTGGCGCTGGGTGTATTCGCTGATACTGGGGTCGTCTATGGGGGTCAGGGCCTGCTCTTTGGAGTAGACCACCTTCAGCTTTTGGATGCCCCGCTTTTTCAGTTCCTTCCGCATGACCCGGGCCAGGGGGCACATGGTCGTTTTGTAGATGTCCGTCACCTCGAAGGCCGTGGGATCCAGCTTGTTGCCCGTACCCATGCAGCTGAGAATGGGAACCCCTGCCTGCTGAGCCTGCAACGCCAGCTGGAGCTTGCCGGTGACGGTGTCGATGGCGTCCACCACATAGTCGTACTGGGTGAAGTCAAACTGATCCGCCGTCTCCGGGGTGTAAAAGGTCTTGTAGGTGTTCACCACGGCCTTGGGGTTGATGTCCAGAATCCGCGCTTTGGCCGCGTCCACCTTGTATTGGCCCAGGCTGCTGTGAGTAGCGATGATCTGCCGGTTCAGGTTGGTCAGACTGACCTTGTCGTTGTCGATCAGGTCCAGGGTGCCCACGCCGCTGCGGGCCAAGGCCTCCACGGTGTAGCCTCCCACGCCGCCGATGCCGAAGACGGCCACCCTTGCTTTCGCCAGTGCTTCCATTCCGGCCTGTCCCAGCAGCAGCTGGGTTCTGGAAAATTCATTGAGCATAATGGATTCCTCGCTTTAATTTCCAACTAACATAGTACGCTTGTTGGTCATTTTACCACAGCCACTGTATTCTGTCAACAAAATCCCGAAATCGAAGTTTTCGTGGATGCTCTTATAAATGATCGTTTAGCACAGAAAAGAATTGGAAAACTGTGCGTAGGGGGCGGCATCCTTGACGCCCCTTTCGCATGCAGTACCGTCACAAGGGGCGTCAGGGATGCCGCCCCCTACGCCCACCAATCTAACATTGCTGCTGTAAACGATCATTTATCACTGAGGGTAAGAAACGGAGGAACCCAACGGAAGAAACTTTTTACCCATTTTCTTCCGTTGTGCAGAGGGGATATTGCATTCTCTTGGAAAATCATGTATGATAGTGCCGATATTTGGAAACTCCGGGAGGACGCTGTCATGGAGAACGTTATCAACATAGCCCAGGTCATCGCACCCATTTTCATCGCCATTTTTCTGGGGGTCCTGGCCCGGAAAAAGGCCCTGCTGACCCCGGAGGAAAACCGTGGCTTGCAGCAGTTCGTCATCAGGTTCGGCCTGCCCTGCGTGCTGTTCAATTCCTGCCTGACCGCCAAAATCGGCGCGGAATCGGTCAGCACGATGGCCCTGGTGCTGCCGCTGATGCTGCTGGGCACCGTTCTTTCCTTCCGGTGGCGGAAGAAGTGGTTTCCCTACCACAATCTGCCCATGCTTTTCGCGGCCCAGGAGACAGGCATGCTGGGCATTCCGCTGCTTGTGATATTGTTCGGGGCGGATCAGGCCTACCGTATGGGTGTCCTGGATCTGACCCAGGCTGTGACGGCCTACCCGATCATCGCCCTTCTGTCGGCAGACCCCGGGGACAATCCCACCCCCGGAACCATTGTGAAAAAGATTTTCTCCTCACCGCTGCTGCTTATGAGCCTGCTGGGCCTGGCCCTGAATGTTACCGGTGTGGGAGCGTGGCTGGACGGCGTGGGCATCGGCGGTGTGATTACCGCCTGCACCGGGTTCCTGGCCCAGCCGGTCAGCGCGGCGATCATCTTCAGCGTGGGCTACAATTTCTCCCTGGACAAGGGCAGCCGGGGCGCGGTGTTCCGTCTGTCGGCGTTCCACTTTGGGGTGTTTGCGGTGTTCTGCCTGCTGATCCAGGGGGCGCTGTTCCTGGTGCCTGGGGTGGATGCGCTGACCCGTTGGACGATTCTGCTGTACTGCGCCCTGCCCGCCAGCTATCTGGCTCCGGGCCTCGGCCGCAGCGGGGAGGACTACACCGTAGCCTCCGGCGTCTGCTCCGTCCTGACCGCCCTGTGCCTGGTGATTTTCTGCTGCATCGCCGCCATTACCGCATAGCATCTGTGCGGAGTGTGGTGGAGTTAGTGCGGAATTTGAAGTTGATGCAATGCCGGAATCGCCTTGCACCGGAATCGTAGGGGGCGGCATCCTTGACGCCCCTTGTGACGGTACTGCATGCAAAGGGGCGTCAAGGATGCCGCCCCCTACGCGAAGTGCGCAAGCATTTGATACGTATCTCATGTCCGACAGCACCTATCGTACATTGCTAAGGATACACATTTCTACAGCAAAACATCCGCCAGCCTGTGTTGGGCCGGCGGATGTTTTGGGTTACATGGCAAATTGGCAGATGCAGAAGGCGGCGTAGATGCACAGCAGTACGATGCCCTGCCAGCGGTGGAGCTTCTTGGTGGCCAGGGCGGGGATTGTCAGCAGCACCATGACGGTAAGCATGATGGGGATGTCCATGACCAGAGAAGCGTTGTGGCCCAGAATCAGGTTGCCCACGGGAACCTCGAAGGGAGCCAGGGTTACAGCCACGCCGGAGACCAGCACCAGGTTGAACACATTGGCGCCGATGACATTGCCGATGCCCAAGGAGGCGTGGCCCTTCTTCAGGCTGGTGATGGTGGTGACCAGCTCGGGAAGGCTGGTGCCCAGAGCCACGAAGGTCAGGGCGATGACGGTTTCGGGAACGCCCAGTCCCTTGGCGATGATGGTACCGTGCTCCACCAGCAGGTCTGCGCCCACGGCGATGAGAGCAGCGCCGAGGATCAGCCAAAAGACATCCTGCAGCAGGGTTTTGGGCTTGCCGCTGTCTTCCTCGGCTTCCTCCACCTCGACGGCGTCGGGATTCTTCAGGCCCTGGCGGACGGTGATCACCAGATATACCACGAAGATCACCAGCATGATAAGACCCATGGGCCGGGTGAACTCGCCCAGAAGATAGGCTGCCACGCAGTAGATGGCGGCGCTGCCGAAGAAGAAAATGACAGGCATTTTCATGGACTTGGTGTTCACGGGGCCGGGATTTACCGCCACGGAAATGGCGGCGATCAGGGCGGTGTTGCAGATAATGGAGCCGATGGCGTTGCCGTAGGCCATAGAGCCCTGGCCCAGCATAGCGCCGGTGGCGGAGACCATGACCTCGGGCAGGGTGGTGCCGATGGAGACCACGGTTGCGCCTACCACGATGTCGGGAAGGTTGAAGCGCCTGGCGATACCGGTAGCGCCGTCAACGAACCAGTCACCGCCCTTGATGAGCAGAACCAGGCCTACAGCAAACAGAACGATGGATGTTATCATTTTTTCCTCTCCTTAATTTGTCAGCGGCAGCGCCGCAACATGTGCTGTTTTCTCCCAAAAAGAAGAATTCTTCGGGATTTTTCCTAAACTTGGGATAACTATACTATAATTCCCATGGGAAGTCAAGTCTTGCCTGGCCGCTGCACCGGAGATCTGACAGCATTTCCTCCTTCGGACATGCTATGATTCCGGGTAGGAGGGGATCCCAAATGAAACAGATTGCAAAGGATATTCTGACTGCCCTGTTTATGGGGCTGCTGCTGCCGGGAAGCCTGCTGAATGTGACGGTAAAGCTGCTGGACATCCGAGCCGCGGAAACCCTGCCCCAGGAGACAGCCCCCGAGACCGTGCCGGAAACCGTACCGGAGACGGTGGCGCTGACCATGTACCTTCGGTCCCCGGAGGGGGTAGTAACCCCCATGGATATGGACACCTATCTGGTGGGGGTGGTGCTGGGGGAGATGCCCACCTCCTTTGAACCGGAGGCGTTGAAGGCCCAGGCGGTGGCGGCCCGGACCTATACCCAAAAGGCCAAGGAAACCGGAGGCAAGCACGGCGACGGCAGCGTCTGCACCTCCTCCAATTGCTGTCAGGCCTATGTTTCGGAAAGCGACTATCTGCTCCGGGGCGGCACGGAGGAAGCTATGGAGAAGGTGCGCCGGGCCGTAGCCGCTACCTCCGGCTATGTGCTGACCTATGGAGGCGAGCTGATCGAAGCTACCTATTTTTCCTGTTCCGGCGGCAGCACCGAGGACGCGGCGGCGGTATGGGGCGCGGACTTTCCCTATCTGCGCGCCGTGGACAGCCCGGGGGAGGAAGACGCGCCCCACGACACGGACACCGTCACCTTCACGCCCCAGGCCTTCCAGAACGCATTGGGCAGAACGCTGGCTGGCGCGCCCGGAACCTGGTTTGGCACGGTGACTTACACAGACGGCGGCGGCGTGGATACCATGGTGATTGCCGGGGAAGTCTACAGCGGCACCCAGCTGCGCAGTCTGCTTTCCCTGCGTTCTACCGCTTTTACTGTGGCGGCTGCAGACACGGAGATCACCGTCACCACCCACGGCTACGGCCACCGGGTGGGCATGAGCCAATACGGCGCCGATGCCATGGCGGTGACAGGCAGCAGCTTTGATGAGATTCTGGAACATTACTATCCGGGCACGGAGCTGGTCAGGCTGGAGTGAGGATCAGGCGAGTGTGGAGATCTCGTAAAGGATCCTTTCGCTGAGTGAAATCCATAAGCTTTTGTAACGATTCAGTCGTACCTTAAGTTTCTCAGATAAACGATCGTTTACCACGCAGAATTCGCTTCGACGGAATCGTTTCAAGCTTATATAGATTTTTCTCTTGACAAATTGGGTTTCGTCACGTAAACTGTATATTATGTAGGGTTTAACATGTTCGACTTTACAAAGGAGAGATGAAAAAATGGCAACACCCAAGATTTTTGAAAGTGAGTACCGCTTCTGCCTGATCCTGTGGGAGCATGAGCCCATCAATTCCACCAAGCTGGTGCAGATCTGCAAGGAGCAGCTGGGCTGGTCCAAAGCCACTACCTACACTGTTATCCGCCGCCTGTCGGAGCGGGGCGTGGTGAAGAACGAGAACACCATTGTCTCCTCCCTGATCTCCAAGGAGCAGGCCCAGGCGTCCCGGCTGGAGGAGATGGTGCAGGAAACCTTTGAGGGCAGCATGCCCGCCTTCATTGCTGCCTTCTCCCGGAGCAAGACCCTTTCCAAAAGCGAGGTCGATCAGCTCAAAGCGCTGATTGACAGCTATCAGGAGACTGCGGAAGACGGAATTGCGGATCGTTTATCGCAGCACCCACTGTAAGGGAAAGACAGCGAACAGTGGGTGCAAGCGGAGACGGTCATGGACCGTTTCGTTATACGCGCTATCGCTTCGATCCAACCGTATAGCACGAAATGCAGAAAAAGACGTTGGTTTTGTCAACCAGCGTCTTTTTTGTGCGTGGGCCTGCGTCCTTGTCTTTACATTTTTCTGAATCTGTGGTAGGATAAATATAATTTCATTCGAAGGAAAATCGGGAGGCGGGAAGATGATTCGTGAATTGGAGTATCCCTTTGACGCCCATTATATTCTGAAAAAGAAGCGTTCCCTGAAAAAGAAGCTGCTGGAGACCGGCGGCCCCTTCCTGGAGAAGAAAATTGCCGTGCTGGGCGGCTCCACCACCAGCGAAATCGTGGATATGCTGGAGCTGTTCCTGCTGAATCAGGATATCAAACCCACGTTCTATGCTTCCGAATATGGAAAATACTGGGAAGACGTCATGTTCGATAACCCGGAGCTGAAAGAGTTTCAGCCGGATGTGATCTTTATCCACACAAGCAGCCGCAATATCCAGGATTATCCCACAGTCCGGGCCTCCCGGGAGGAAGTGGATGCCATGCTGGACAGCACCTATCAGCATTTCTTCCAGCTGTGGGAGAAGGCGGCGGAGCAATATCACTGTCCCATTATCCAGAACAACTTCGAGCTGCCCTATTATCGGCTTATGGGCAACCGGGATGCCTGGGACCTCCATGGACGGGTCAGCTTTACCCGGGCGCTGAACCAGCGGTTCTATGACTATGCCCGGAGCCACAAGAATTTCTACATCCATGACATCGATTACCTGGCTGCCAGCTTCGGCGTGCAGAAGTGGTCCGATCCCTTCTTCTGGCACATGTACAAATACTGCATGACCTTGGAGGCGGTTCCCGAGTTTGCCTTCAACCTGTCCAATATTATCAAGTCCCTGTACGGCAGGAACAAAAAGGCCCTGGTGCTGGATCTGGACAACACCCTCTGGGGCGGGGTCGTGGGAGATGACGGCGTGAACGGCATCGAGATCGGCCACGAGACCTCTATGGGCCAGGTCTACAGCGAGTTCCAGGGCTACCTGAAGGCCCACAAGGATCTGGGCGTGCTGCTGAACGTCAACTCCAAAAACGACTACGACAACGCCATCGCGGGACTGAACCATCCCGAGGGCACGTTGAAGTCCGAGGACTTTATCGTCATCAAGGCCAACTGGGACAGCAAGGACCGGAACCTGATCCAGATAGCCCAGGAACTGAACGTCATGCCAGACTCGCTGGTGTTCGTGGACGACAACCCCGCTGAGCGGGAGATGGTCCGCACCAGCGTGCCCCAGGCGGCCGTTCCGCCTATGGACCGGGTGGAGCAGTACATCACCACGTTGGATCGATCCGGCTTCTTCGAGGTCACCAGCCTTTCCCAGGACGATTTGAAGCGCAATGAAATGTACCGGGAGAACCAGCAGCGGGTTCAGCTGCAAAACAGCTTTGCCGACTACACCGAGTATCTGCGCTCCCTGGAGATGAAGGCTGTGATCCGGCGTTTTGATCCCATTTACCTCCAGCGCATTGTCCAGCTGACCAACAAATCCAACCAGTTCAATCTGACTACCCGCCGCTATACCCAGGCGGAGATTGAGCAGGTCATGGCGGACGGGCGGTTCATTCCCATCTATGGCAAGCTGACGGACCGCTTCGGCGACAACGGCGTGGTAACGGTGGTCATCGGAGAGGCGGAAGGGGAGGCGCTCCACATCCGGCTGTGGCTCATGAGCTGCCGGGTACTGAAACGGAACATGGAGCACGCCATGCTGGACGCCCTGGTGGAAAAGGCCAGACAGGCCGGTGTCCGCAGGCTGATCGGCTACTACTACAAAACCGCCAAGAATGCCATGGTGAAGGATTTTTTCGGCCAGTTCGGCTTCGAAAAAAATCAGGAAACGGACAGCGGCGACAGTGTCTGGTCCCTGGACATTACCCAGTATGAAAACAAAAATCATGTGATTGAGGTGTTTGATAATGAGCAGAGATGAAATTTTGGAACAGGTGACGGATATCTTCCGGGACGAATTTGATGATGATTCTATCCTTCTTACCGACGCCACCGTGGCCGGGGACGTGGACGGCTGGGACAGCCTGATGCACATCTCCCTGCTGGCCGCCATCGAGGACGCCTTCGACTTCAAGTTCGAAATGAAGGACGTGGTGGGCATGAAGAACGTGGGAGAAATGCTGGACATCATCGAAAGGGAAACGGCATGAATTTACCCATCCATCATATCGGCTACCTGACCAAGAATCTGCAAAAGTCCATAGACTCCTTCCGGAATCTGGGCTATCAGACGGAGGGCGGGATCACCCATGACCAGCTGCGGAAGATCGATATCTGCTTCCTGCGCAAGGACGGCTACCGTATCGAGCTGGTGTCGCCTTACGGGGAGGATTCGGTGGTCAGCGGCCTGATGAAGACCCACAAAAACATGCCCTACCACATCGCCTACTGCTCGGAGAATCTGGAAGGGGATATGGCCCAATTGCGGGAGCTGGGCTTCCTGCCCATGGGAGAACCCATGGCTGCCCCCGCTTTCGGCATGGAGAAGGTCGTGTTCCTGTTCAGTAACCGCAGCGGTATGATCGAGCTTGTTCCGCCGGAGAAGGAGGAAGTCCTTTGAACTTTGTGACCTTTGACTTCCTGCTGTTTTTTGCCATAGCGGCGGCGGTTTACTACGTCATTCCGAAAAAATTTCAGTGGATGGTGCTGCTGGCGGCCAGCGTCTGGTTTTACGGCCAGGCAGGGGCGGGGATGCTGGTGTTTCCCATTCTGGCGGCGGCGGTGACCTATCTTGCGGCGCTGGCTATCGGGTGGGTCAATGAACGGCAGAAGGCAGCGTCAGAGGGGCTGACCCGGGAGGAGCGGAAGGCTGTCCGCGCCCGGTACAGCCGGATCAAAACCCTGATCTGCGCCCTGGCGGTGGCAATCACCCTGGGGATTCTGGCGGTGGTGAAGTATGGCAGCTTTCTGCTGGGGATCCTTTCCCGGGGAACAGCGGTTTCCTTTGTGCTGCCCCTGGGAATCTCCTTCTATACCTTCCAGTCCATCGGCTACTGTATCGATGTGAACCGGGGTGTCTGCCAGCCGGAGAAGAATCCGTTCAAGTATGCCCTGTATGTCATGTATTTTCCCCAGATCCTCCAGGGCCCCATCGGAAAATATACGGACCTGGCTCCCCAGCTGTTTGAGGCCCACTGCTTTGACTATGACGATGTGATGTACGGCATCCAGCGGATCCTGTGGGGCTTTTTCAAAAAGCTGGTGGTGGCGGAACGGGCTGCGGTGCTGGCAAACGCGGTGTTTGACAACTGGCAGGATTACCAGGGGCTGTATGTGGCCCTGGCGGTGCTGAGCTACGCGGTGCAGCTGTACGCCGATTTCTCCGGCTATATGGACATCGCCTTGGGCGTGTCCCAGGTGTTCGGCATCCGGCTGTCCGAAAATTTTGAAACCCCCTATTTTTCCCGGAGCATTGCTGAATTCTGGCGGCGGTGGCATATCAGCCTGGGGGCCTGGTTCCGGGATTACCTGTTCTATTCTCTGATGCGGACCGCCGCCTGGAGCAAGCTGCAAAAGCAATGCAAAAAGCTGCCCAGGAAGCTGGGCAAGGACCTCCCTACAGTCTGCGCCCTGGCAGTGGTCTGGGTGTGCATCGGGCTGTGGCACGGGGCCGCCTGGAAATTCGTGGCCTACGGCATCTACCACGGCGGCATGATTATCCTGGCCCAGCTGTTTATGCCCGCCACGGATTGGCTCACCGGGAAGCTGCGCATCCGCACGGATACCGACAGCTGGAAGCTGTTTCAGATGCTGCGAACCTTCCTGCTGGTGTGCCTGGGCTACCTGCTGTTTCGGGGCGGCAGCCTGCAGGCAGCAGCGGGGATGTTCACCAACATGTTTGCCGTCTTCAACCCCTGGATCCTGGGCGGCCAGCTGCTGCCCAGCCTGGGCCTGGACGGAGCAAACAGCGCAATTTTGCTGCTGGGCGTCGGGCTGATGCTGGGAGTGGATATCTGCAACGAGAAGGGGATTGTGGTGCGCCGGTGGATCGGCAGGCAGCAGCTGTGGCTGCGGTGGTGCGTGTACCTGGCGGGCTTCTTCGCGGTGCTGCTCTTCGGCTGGTACGGCACGGGCTATGAGGCCGGCGCCTTCATCTACTTCCAGTTCTGACGCAAAGGAGCATTTGCCAAATGGGAAAAAACATTATAAAAGTCCTTTCCTTTCTGCTGTGCCTTTGCGCCGTGTTCGCGCTGCTGCAGGCAATCATCACCCCCAAATATCCGGAAGACTCCACCATGATCGTGGAGGGCTTTTCCGAATTGGAAAAGAATTCTCTGGATGTGCTGGCCATTGGCAGCAGTCAGATGTTCTGCGCCGTGAATCCGGACGTGCTGCGGCAGGAAACCGGGGTGGAGAGCTATGTCTTTGGCGGCAGCTCCCAGCGGCTGCCGGTGACGGCCTACTACCTGGAGCAGGCCCTGAAACGGCAGTCCCCCAGGGTGGTGCTGCTGGAGGTGTGTATGCTCTGGGAGGACAGCGGCGCGGAGGACGAAGCCGCCCTGTCCTGGAGCTTTGACCCCATGCCCCTGTCCTGGGGCAAGCTGAAAACCCTGTATCAGATCTTTGACGGCGACCTGTCCCAGACCCTGTCCCACGCCCTGCCCCTGTGGCAGCGGCATGCCCGGTGGAATCAGCTGGAGGAGCTGGACTACATCTGGCCCTTTGAAGCCCATCCCAGCGAATCCGGCGGCTTCCTGTACCGGGAGGAGGTAAACCCGGTGGTGCTGGAATTCCCGGACAGCGATCCCGACGCCCCGGTGGCGCCCATTCCGGAGGACAATATCGCCGCCATCCAAAAAATCCGGGACATCTGCCGGGCACAAGGCATTACCCTGATTGCGTTTAAAGCTCCCAGCGGCAATTGGACCAGAGCCATGTCCGGGGCGGCCAAAGCCCTGATGGACGATCTGGAGATCCGCTATTGGGACTGCATGGACAATCTGGAGGAAATCGGTCTGAACCCGGAAACCGACTTTTTCAACCGCCTGCATCTGAACGCCGACGGGGCGGAGAAGGTTACAAGATTTCTGGCCCAGCTTCCGGAACTGAAGAATGCAATTGAATGCGTATGAAGGAATGCGCCATCCAAGCCGAATTATGCGAAGGCTTGGATGGCGCATTTGTTAATTTTGCGCATTTTTGGGAACGACAGCCTTTACTTTTCCGGCATTCTGTGGTAGGATAGGAAAAACTTTTTTAAGAGAGGGTGATTTAATGGCTTACACCGAAAGCTGGTCCGGGAAGATCAACCGGAAGCTGCTGAAGAAGCTGCACATCATCGACGTGGCGGCGGGCAGGGAGAAGGCGGACCTGGTGCTGAAAAACGCCACCTATGTCAACGTCTTCTCCGGAGAGCTGGACACCCGGGACATTGCCGTGACGGAAGGGCTCATTGTGGGCATGGGCAGCTACCAGGGACTGGAGGAGGTGGACATGACCGGGAAAATCGTCTGCCCCGGCTTCATCGATGCCCACATCCATCTGGAGTCCAGCTTGGTCAGCCCAGCTGAGTTTGCCCGGGCGGTGATTCCCCACGGCACCACCACCGTCATCACCGATCCTCATGAGATCACCAACGTCATGGGCACTGACGGCATCGAGTATATGATCGCCGCCACGGAAGATCTGCCGGTGGATGTGCGGTTCATGCTGCCCTCCTGCGTGCCCGCCTCCCCCATGGACGAAAGCGGAGCCAACCTGGATTACCGGGACATTGACAGCTTCTTTGAGCATCCCAGAGTCCAGGGCCTGGCGGAGATGATGAATTTCCCCGGCATTATCGCGGCGGACGGGGCCACGGTGGCGAAGATCATCGCTTCCCAGGCCCACCACAAGAAGATCGACGGCCATGCTCCGGGCCTGACGGGGAAGGACCTGAACGCCTACATTGCCGCCGGGGTGTACTCGGATCACGAATGCGCCGATCTGGAGGATGCCATGGAGAAGCTGCGGCTGGGCCAGTTCATCATGATCCGGGAGGGCACCGCCGCCAAAAATCTGGAGGCCCTGATGCCCCTGATCCGGTCCGAAAAGTACTTCGACCGCTGCATGTTCTGCACCGACGACAAGCACCCCAGCGACCTGCTGGAGAAGGGCCACATCGATTATATCTGCCGGGAGGCGGTGCGCATGGGCGCCGATCCCATCCGCACGGTGCAGGTGGCCTGCCTCCATGCCGCCCGGTACTTCCTGCTGAACAACCGGGGGGCCATCGCACCGGGATATCTGGCGGACTTTGCCATTGTGGAGGACCTGAAGGATTTCCATGTGGTAACGGTGTACAAGAAGGGCCAGCGGGTATATCATGAGGGAAAAACGGCGGACTTCCCGCTGCCCCAGATCCCGGAGCATCTGGAAAGACGGGCCCATGACACCTTCCATCTGCCGGTGCTTTCCGCCGGGAACTTTGCCGTGTCCCGGCCCAGAGGGGTCATCGGTATGGTGCCGGGGCAGATTGTCACTACAGACCAGGGCTATGCGTCGGCAGTGGATTTACAGCAGGATCTTCTGAAAATGGCCGTCATTGAGCGGCACCGGAACACCCGTCACATCGGCATCGGCTATCTCAAGGGCTATGGCCTGAAGTCCGGCGCGGTGGCCACCTCCGTTGCCCATGACAGCCACAACATCATCTGCGTTGGCTGTAACGATGAGGATATGGCTTTTGCGACAAACCGGATTGCTGAGAATCACGGCGGCATTGTGGTGGTCCGGGACGGAGAGGTTCTGGCGGAGCTGCCGCTGGAAATCGCGGGACTGATGAGCGAGAAGCCATTGCAGGAGGTCAACGACCTGCTGGAGAATGCCAAGGATGCGGCCTATGCTCTGGGCGTGGGCAGGGACATCGATCCGTTTATGACCCTGTCCTTCATGAGCCTGCCGGTGATTCCCACCCTGCGTCTGACGACACGGGGCGTCATCGATGTGAATACCCAGCAATATCTTTAATTGGCAGCTATTCAGCAGCCACAATTTTCAACGTGAAAAGTTCGAGAAATAGCCAGAAAAACCGGGGGATTGCCACATCAGTGTGCGCACTGGTTCGCAATGACACGGGCGACTGAATAGTTGCTCAAGAAATAGTATTTTATATGAAACTGTGTCTGTGAAGGAGAATGAAACTTATGGATGTGAAAGCGCTTGTTTCTCAGATGACTCTGGAGGAAAAGGCCGGGCTTTGCTCCGGTTTGGACTTCTGGCACACCAAACCCGTGGAGCGGCTGGGCGTACCTGCCACCATGGTCAGCGACGGCCCTCACGGTCTTCGCAAGCAGGATCAGAAGGCGGACCACCTGGGTGTCAACGACAGTATTAAGGCCGTCTGTATGCCTGCCGCCTGCGCCACTGCCGCGTCCTTTGACCGGGAATTGATTCGCAAGATGGGCCAGGCCATCGGTGACAGCTGCCAGCACGAGCAGCTTAGCGTGGTGCTGGGCCCGGCGGTGAACATCAAGCGTTCCCCTCTGTGCGGGCGGAACTTTGAGTATTTTTCTGAGGATCCTTACCTCGCCGGTGAGATGTCTGCGGCCTATATCAACGGCGTCCAGAGCCGTAACGTGGGCACCAGCATCAAGCATTTTGCCGCCAACTCCCAGGAGCACCGGCGCATGAGCTCCAGCTCCAACGCCGATGAGCGGACCCTGCGGGAGATTTACTTCCCGGCCTTTGAAACCTCCGTGAAGAAGGCCCAGCCCTGGACCGTCATGTGCTCCTACAACCGGATCAATGGGGTCTACGCCTCCGAGAACCACTGGCTGCTGACAGAAGTGCTGCGAAACGAATGGGGCTTTGAGGGCTACGTCATGTCCGACTGGGGCGCCGTGTCCGACCGGGTGGCCGGTGTGGCGGCAGGACTGGATTTGGAAATGCCCTCCTCCGGCGGCATCAACGACCGGAAGATCGTGGAAGCGGTTCGTTCCGGCAAGCTGGACGAAAAAACGGTGGATCTGGCCTGCGAGCGGATTCTGAACATCGTCTACCGGTATTTGGAAAATGCCAAGCCTGAGACGCCCTGGGATCAGGAAGTGGATCACCTGCTGTCGGCTAAGATTGCCTCGGAGTGCATGGTGCTGCTGAAAAACAACGGCCTGCTGCCTCTGAGCAAGGAGGATGACGTAGCCTTCATCGGCGAATTTGCGGCAAAGCCCCGGTTCCAGGGCGGCGGCAGCTCCCACATCAACTGTTTCAAGACCACCAGCGCCCTGAAGGCGGCTGAGGGCCTGAAGGTGACCTATGCCCAGGGCTACAGCGCGGCTCTGGATACGACCACCGATGAGCAGATTGCGGAAGCGGTGGAAGCCGCCAGGAAGGCAAAGGTTGCTGTGGTGTTCGCGGGTCTTCCTGATTCCTACGAGTCCGAGGGCTACGATCGAACCCATATGCGGATGCCTGAGTGCCAGAACCGGCTCATCGAAGCCGTGGCTGCGGCCAACCCCAACACGGTGGTGGTGCTGCACAACGGCTCCCCTGTGGAGATGCCCTGGATTGACAAGGTTGGCGCGGTACTGGAAGCGTACCTGGGCGGTCAGGCGGTGGGGATTGCTACCGTGCAGGTGCTGTTCGGCGACGTGAACCCCTCCGGCCATTTGGCGGAGACCTTCCCCAAGCGGCTGCAGGACAATCCCTCCTACCTGTTCTACGGCGGCGAAGGCAACGAGGCCGACTACCGTGAGGGCGTCTTCGTGGGCTATCGGTACTATGACAAGAAGGAAATGGATGTCCTGTTCCCCTTCGGCCACGGCCTGAGCTACACCACCTTCCAGTATTCCAATCTGCGTCTCAGCGCCGATGCGATTACTGACAAGGACACACTGACCGTCACCGTCACCGTGACCAACACCGGCGACCGGGCGGGCAAGACTGTGGTGCAGCTGTATGTGGGTGACAAAGAGAGCACCGTTCTGCGGCCCATCCGGGAGCTGAAGGGCTTCGAGAAGGTAGCCCTGGAGCCCGGCGAGAGCAAGGATGTGTCCTTCACCCTGGATAAGCGTTCCTTCGCCTACTGGAACCAGCAGATTCACGACTGGCATGTGGAGACCGGCGAGTTCACCATCGAGGTGGGCCAGTCCTCCCGCTGCATCGACCTGACTGGCACCGTCACCGTGACCTCCACTGTGGCGCTGCCCAAGCACTACACCATGGACAGCATCCTCCTGGACATCATGGCGGACCCAAGGGCAGCGCAGACCCTGAAGTCCGTGCTGGATGCCATTTCCCAGACCCTGACCCCAATTAAGGACGAGGAAAGCGAGGCGGCCCAGTCCGCCATCACCGAGGAAATGAACATGGCCATGATGCAGTACATGCCCTTGCGGGGCGCATTGAGCTTCGGCGGTTCCATTGATCCCGAAGTGCTGAAGAAGCTGGTGGAAGAACTGAATAAGAGTTAGAAGTTAGGAACTGAGAGTAACATCTTTTGAGGTGTCTGTTCAGTCGCATCATGATTTTTCGCGTAAATGATCGTTTACCGCACCAAAGCCTTCCCCTCTGGGGAAGGTGGCCCGGCG
>JBJDYN010000089.1:0-15618 GCA_051867395.1 Faecousia sp.
CCACATTGAAAACTTTCTTCTTGTAGATGGGTCACATCTATTTACATCACAGAGGAAAAACCGAAAAAATCCATAATGGCACTTGATATTTGAAATTCTATGTGCTATACTGTATTGGCTATTGTAAAGCCCGTGTGTGATTTCGGGCCATTTTCCATTCGCAGTCCGCGAATTGTTGCGGAGGGAGGTTACTGAAAAATGGGCGTTTTAGAAACTGTTTTGATTGTTCTGGAGGCGATTTGCAGCCTTGCGCTGATCGTCATCATTCTCATGCAGTCCGGCAAGGAGTCCGGCCTGTCCGGCGCGCTGTCCGGCACTTCCAATTCTTATCTGAGCAAGAATAAGAACGGCGGTCTGGATCAGATTCTGGCGACATCCACCAAGTGGGTTGCCCTTGTCTGGGTTCTTCTGACCCTTGTGCTGAGCCTGGTGTAATTCTGCAAAGCCAAAAGCCACGGACGAATCCGTGGCTTTTTTGCCGTCTTTTGGTTGTTCCGTGGCGGCCTGGAAATCCAGTGAAGCAATTGACGAATTCCTCTGGGGATTTCCCTTTGCATTTGGGTAGATTTTTCCTGGAAGCTGTGGTAAGATAGAGACATACTACTGTGGATAAGGAGTGATTGCCATGGAGGCAAAAAAGCTTGCGGGTCTGGAACCTGCATCCGTATTTGGTTACTTTGAAGAAATCTGCGCCATTCCCCACGGTTCCCGGAACACGAAGAGGATTTCCGATTATCTGGTGTCCTTTGCCAGGGAGCATGGCCTGAGATATATCCAGGACGAACTGAACAATGTGATCCTCTTTGGACCCGGCACTTGTGGCATGGAGGACCACGATCCGGTGATCCTTCAGGGCCATATGGACATGGTCTGTGAGAAGGAGCCGGACTGCCCCATTGATATGGCTGCGGAGGGCCTGGATTTGACCCATGATGATACCTGCGTCTTCGCCAAGGGCACGACCTTGGGCGGCGACGATGGCATTGCCGTGGCTTATGCCCTGGCGATTCTGGCGGACGATACCATTCCCCATCCGCCGTTGGAAGTGGTCATCACCGTGGATGAGGAGATCGGCATGCAGGGTGCCATGGGCATCGACCTGTCGGAGCTGAAGGGCCGGACGATGATTAACCTGGACTCTGAGGAAGAGGGTGTCTTTACTGTGTCCTGTGCCGGCGGCGGTACGGCGGTTATTTCGCTGCCGGTGGACCGCCGGGCGGTGTACGGGCCCTGTGTCCGCCTGAGTGTGGACGGCCTCCAGGGCGGCCATTCCGGCGCGGAGATGCACAAGAACCGTGCCAACGCCAATAAGGTCATGGGCGAATTCCTGAGCCGGATCCAGAAGCTGATGCCCCTGTGCCTGACGTCTCTGGCCGGCGGCACCAAGCACAATGCCATCCCCCGCAGCTGCCAGGCGACGCTGGTTGCCATGGGCATCCACCTGGAGCGGATCAACACCATTGCCGAGGAACTGCAGGCGGAGATCCGGGAGAAATATGACGAGCCGGAGGCAACCGTTCAGGCCTTTGATGTGGATGCGCTGGGCGGCAACAGCCTGTCCACGGAATCCACCGCCAAGGTCATCGGCCTGCTGTGCGCGGCCCCCAACGGTGTTCAGGCCTGGAGCAAGGATATTGAGGGTCTGGTTCAGACCAGCGTGAACATGGCCGTCACCAAGCTGGGAGACCGGTTCAGCGTTACTTTCTCCACCCGCAGCAGTGTAAATACGGAAAAACAGGAGCTGCTGGAGCAGCTGAAGACCCTGGCCGACTTCTACGAAGGCGCCTATACGCTGAATGGAGAGTACCCCGCCTGGGAGTACAAGAAGGATTCCCGCCTGCGGGACACCATGGTTCGGATTTATACCCACATGTTTGAAAAGGAGCCCCAGGTTCTGGCGATTCACGCGGGACTGGAATGCGGCCTGCTGGGGGAGAAGCTGCCGGGTCTGGACTGCGTCTCCATCGGACCCGAGATGCACAACATCCATACCACTCGGGAACGCCTGGAGATCGCCTCCACGGAGCGCACATGGAGATTCCTGCTGGAAGTTCTGAAATCGCTGTAATCGAATGGCATAAAAAACTGTAGGGGAGGGTCACTGACCCTCCCGCTGCTATTGATAAAGTGTTTCCTGCTAATGACCCTCCGGTTCGCCGGAGGGTCATTTTTTCAGGATGAGGTTTTTGAGCCAGGACACATCCTCCTGACGGATGACCCGCAGAAGATACAGCAGACATCCCAGGAAGATGGGGTAGACTGCCGCCTGGAGTCCCGGTGTGGAGAGGTGGGAAACGGTCCACACCGCGGCAAGTGTGCCGGTAACAGACAGGGCCGGGATGGAAAAGGGCAGGGCCTCCCCGGTGATCTTCAGCAGCCGCCGCAGGCTGAGGATGAAGTTCACCACATGGGTTACCAGGAAGCTGAGGAAATACCCGTCCATACCGTATTTGGGCAGCAGAATATAGAGAAATGCCACATCCATGGCGGAAGTCAGGATGTTGTAACGGACGCAGACCTTCTGCTGCCCCAGCCCTTTGGTCATGGCATCTGTGATGGCATCGCAGTAGAGCATCGGTACCAGCAGGGCGTACAGCTTCAGATACTGTCCCGCTTCCGCATTCCCGTACAGCGTCTGGCAAAGATTTTCCGCCAGCAGATACAGCAGCCCGCAGAACAATAGCCCATACAGCATGGCCACCTTCAGGCTTCTGCGGACAAGATAGGTGATTCGCTGTCTGCTCCCTGCGGCGGCGCACCGGGCCAGCTCCGGGATCAGCAGCTCTGACAGGCCGAACAGAATGCAGGCCGGGAACATCATCACCGGAAACACCATGCCGCTGACGCATCCGAATGCCGCCAGCGGGCTTTCCACCCTGGTGTTCAGCGCCAGCCGTTTGGGAACCATCAGATTTTCCGTGGTATTGATGCCGGATTTCAGCACATCCGCCAAAGCCAAAGGCACTGCCGCCTGCATCAGGCGGCTGCGGACCGGAATCGGGTCGGAAGGCTTGACATGCTCCCGCAGCCGCAGAACCACCAGGCACCCCAGGGTCAGCACGCTTCCGAGACACCCCCCAAGAACCACGCACTGGCAGGCTTTGGCCGCATCGGAACCGGCCCAAAGGGTCAGGGCCAGCATGGTGGCGGCCATGGAAGCCAGCTGTTCCGCCACCTCCACCGCTGCCAGGGTGCCGATCCGGTTGGCGGCGGTGAAATACCCGCTCATGACCCCGGACAGGCAGGTAACGGGCAGAAAGGCCGCGTACAGCCGCAGGGCGTCAATGGTTCGCACGTCTCCTATCCAAACCGCCGCGATTTGGAGCGCGAAAAGGTAGATGGCGGCAGCAACCAGGCCGCTGCAAAGAATGCTGTAGAGAAAACAGGCCGACAGCACCCAGGTCACATTGCCTTCCCGCTTCCGGCCCAGTTCTTCGGCGGTGAGATACATGGCAGCGGTCCGGATTCCCGCCATCCCGGCCACCATGGCCAGATGTCCTACGGACATGACCAGCTGCAGCAGCCCAACCCCAGCCGCGCCGATGCGGCCGGAGATATACACCTGGAAGGAAGTCCCCACCGCCCGCAGCAGCAGGTTCACGCCGGTTAACAGCAGGGCGGAATAAAATATCGGAAGCTTCTTTGGCAAACAAATCCCCCCTTGTCCACAGCATATGCGGACAAGGGGGGAGGGTAGAACGGGGAGTTTAGAGAGTGGAGAGTTGAGAGTGGAGTGTGGAGTTGGGATTGCTGGAAGGATCAGAGGATGATCCAATAGCGCTGGGTGACGCTGCCGTTGCGTTCGTCGATGACCTCGTTTTCCAGTATGCCGCCGTTGCGCAAGATCGTTTTGGCCGAGGCGGGGTTGTCCCGGTAGCAGGAAATGAGAATTTTGGTCATTCCCATGCTGCGGCAGATTTCTTTTGCCAGTCCAAGCTGGATCGCGGCATAGCCTTTGCGGCGCTCGGATTTTCGAATGCTGTAGCCGATATTGCCAAAGATCCGTTCAATGCCTTCGTTCATGGCGTGGCGGATGTCCAGCATGCCCACGATTCTGCCGTCGGTATTGCGCACGCCGAGATATTGGGTATCGGGGACCCAGTTGGGCGGGCAGGTCTCCCAGTGTTCCGCCTTGCAGATCCAGTCGTACCACGCATGCATGTCTTCAAACCGGCGCAGATTGGAGGTGCCGTCCATGCTGTCGCCGTTTTCCAGAAATTCCTGCCGGTATTCCCGGACGGCTTCCAGGTCTGAGGGCAGCACCTTCCGCAGGGTCAGGATTTTGGATTCCGCTTTCTCTATCATATTACGGGTTAAACTCCTTGCAGTAAATGGTCAGAGGACATTCTCCGCACTTTGGATTCCTTGCGGTGCAGCAGTCCCTGCCAAACAGGACGATGCGGTGGCAGAAATCGCTGCTTTCCTCCGGCGGCAGAATGGCCCGAAGCTGCTGCTCCACCTTCTCCGGCTCCTTGCCGCTGGAAAGCCCCAGCCGCCCGCAGATACGGATGCAGTGGGTGTCGCAGACCACGCTGCCGGGGACGGCGTACAGGTCTCCCAGCAGCAGATTGGCGGTCTTCCGTCCCACGCCGGGCAGCCTCAGCAGCTCCTCCATGGTGCCGGGAACCTTTCCGCCGTAGTCGCTTAAGAGCATCTGGCAGGCCAGAACGATGTCCCTGGCCTTGTGCTTATAGAAGCCGCAGGAGTGGATCAATTCCTCCACATGGCTGATGTCTGCCCCCGCCATGGTCTCCAGGGTGGGGTAAGCCGCAAACAGGGCCGGCGTCACCATATTCACCCGGGCGTCGGTACACTGGGCCGACAGCCGCACGGCGATCATCAGCTCATAGTCCTTTTCATAATGCAGGGCGCACAGGGCATCTTCATAGCGGTTTTTTAATATCGCGATAATGTCATTGACTTTCTCTTCCATAGACATCTTTCCTTTGTTTTCTTTCCTTTATACCACGAAACCACGGGAAAAACAATAGGAAAATACAAAATGCAAAACCAGGATAACGGTCCCCCTGTGCCGCGGTATGCTGTAACAGGAAACCCTTTGCGACAAATGATCGTTTATCGTTAATAACTATCTTCCGGGATCTGGGCGGTCAGGGCGGAGATCTCATAGGCGGTCCGTTCCTCGCTGCCGGTTTCCGTAACCTTGGTGTAGACCCGGCTTTGCAGTCTCCCGCAGATGCGGATACGGTCCCTGGTATGGCATTGGGAGGCTTCCAACGCTGTCCGGCCCCATAAAATGCAGGGCAGGTAATCCGCCCGTTTGAAGGCCCGGGGTACTGCCAGCATCACATCGCAGATTTCCCGGCCAAGGGGGGTCCGGCGGTAGGTAGGCTCCCGGCAGATGGGGCCCTCCAGCACCACGTCATTCAGCGGCTCACCATCCTCGCAGACAATGGAGCAGGCAAATACGAAGATCAGCAGATGTCGTTTGCCGTCGCTACGGATGTTGTGGGAACGGACCTGGCCTGTTACTGTCAGCATTTCCCCGTCTGACAGGTCAGCGGAATTTAAAATGCTTTCCTCCGCGATCACCGGCAGGGTGTCCACAGCACCAGAGAGCCGGGGTACATCCAGGAGGAAACGGAAGAACCGTTTTCCGTGGTTTTCGTGTGAGAGCTGGGGCAGGGAAGCCAGACTTCCCCGCAGGATGATTTGATTTGCCATATGTTCCATAGTACCACCTCAAAGCAACAGATGTATGGAACATCCTATGCTTCCCAGGCGGAAACAGAACGCAAAAAGCCTCTGCGCGAAAAGCGCAGAGGCAAAAAAGATACTCAGTCCTTTGCCCAACCGGCAGTGCAGGCTATGGCCTTTTTCCAGCCCTTGATGCGGTTTTCCCGCTCTGCCTGAGGGATTTGCGGCTCGAAGCGGCGGTCTACAGCCCAGTTTTTCCGGATCTCGTCGGTGCTGTACCAGTAGCCAACAGCCAGTCCGGCCAGATACGCCGCGCCCATGGCGGTGGTTTCCACGCTTCTGGGCCGCAGCACCGGCGCACCGCTGATGTCCGCCTGGGTCTGCACCAGATAGTTGTTGGCGGAAGCGCCGCCGTCCACCTCCAGGGAAGATAGTCGGATGCCGGAGTCCGTCTCCATGGCCTCCAGAACGTCGTTTGTCTGATAGGCGATGGAATCCAGAGTGGCCCGGATGATGTGATACTTGTTCACGCCCCGGGTCAGCCCAACGACCGCGCCCCGGGCGTAGGCATCCCAGTAGGGAGCCCCCAGTCCCGTGAAAGCGGGAACCACATAGCAGCCGTTGGTGTCTTTGACCTTCTGGGCCATATACTCGGAATCCCCGGCGGATTCGATGAACCGCAGCTCATCCCGCAGCCACTGGATGGCGGCTCCGGCTACGAAGATGGAGCCTTCCAAAGCGTAATTGACCTTTCCGTCCAGGCCCCAGGCAATGGTGGTGACCAGGCCGTTATGGGAGAAAACCGGCGTTTCCCCGGTGTTCATCAGCAGGAACGCGCCGGTGCCGTAGGTGACCTTGGAGTCACCGACATCAAAGCAGGTCTGCCCGAACAGGGCCGCCTGCTGGTCGCCCGCAGCTCCGGCGATGGGAATGGGTGCGCCGAAGAACTGGGCGTCGGTGTTTCCGTAGCGGCAGGAGGAGGGCATGGGCATGGGCAGCATGGAGGTGGGAATGCCCATGAGATTTAAAATATCCTCGTCCCATTGCAATGTATTGATGTTGAACAGCATGGTTCGGGAGGCGTTGGAGTAGTCCGTCACATGGACCCGGCCTCCGGTGAGCTTCCAGATCAGCCAGGTCTCCACCGTGCCGAACAGCAGCTCGCCCTTTTCCGCCTGCTCTCTTGCCCCGGGGACGTTCTCCAGAATCCAGCGGATCTTAGTGCCGGAGAAGTAAGGATCGATGACCAGGCCGGTCTTGCTCCTTATGGTGTCTACCAGCCCCTGGGCAACCAGCCAGTCGCAGTAGGGCGCGGTCCGACGGCACTGCCAGACAATGGCGTTGTACACGGGCCGCCCGGTGAACTTATTCCAAACGATGGTGGTTTCCCGCTGGTTGGTGATGCCGATAGCGGCAATGTCTGCTGCTGTGGCACCGATGTTAGCCAGGGCCTGCTTTGCGACCTCCAGCTGGGTGGCAAAAATTTCATCCGCGTCATGCTCCACCCAGCCGGGTTGGGGGAAGATCTGGGTGAATTCCTTCTGGGCCACGCTGCATACTTCGCCGGCTGTGTTGAATAGAATGCAGCGGTTGGAGGTGGTGCCGGAATCCAGCGCCATAATATAATTGGACATAAAAAACCATCCTTTCCTGGGAGTTTGAAGAAAGTATAACACAATGCAGGGGAAATAACAAGAAAAAAATCCCAAGGAACGGGAAAAGCACGGCGCTGAAACCAGTCGCCGTGCTTGTTTGCTTACTGAATATGGCTGTGGTTGTTGATGTGATCCTGGCAGTAGCAGTAGTAGCCCTTGCACCGGGAGCAGTACCGGAATTCCAGCTCCGGATTGGAAACATCTGTCCGTCCGCAGACGGTGCAGCGGTGGGTGTAGTTGGCTTTGGTGCTTGCCCGTTCCTGGGAGCCGGCAGTGAACTCGATGATCTTGGGCTTCTGTTTGACGGACTTCCCGTGGAGCAGCTGCCGCAGCTTGGTGCGCCAGGACAGGGGAATCACATTCAGCACATCCTTGCCGAAGAACAGAAAGTAGTTGGCCAGGGAAATTACGGAGAACAGGTTGTAGGGGAAGGGACTGGTGAACAGGTCAATGGCCACAATGATCAGATCGAACAGGGCGAAGAACCAGGCCTTGATGGGAATGATGAAGAACAGCAGGAAATGGGCATCG
The DNA here is from genome assembly GCA_051867395.1 of Faecousia sp. Taxonomy (GTDB): domain Bacteria; phylum Bacillota; class Clostridia; order Oscillospirales; family Oscillospiraceae; genus Faecousia. The sequence goes on from JBJDYN010000089.1 coordinate 7,845, forward strand.
GGGAACAGCGTGGCATAGCTGAGGAACAGGCTCAGGTTCAGATAGGTCACACTGGCGGTTCCGCCGAAGATCAGACAGTAGATGTCCATCATCACCACGCCGGTGAGGTAGAACAGGTTGAATTTCAGAGTGCCCCAGATGCTTTCCATGGCCCGGCCTATGGAGTAATAGCAGAACAGGGAAATGGCCGTCAGCAGGAAGTTGCTGGTATAGTAGGTCAGCGGATAGGTGAACAGCCGCCAGATCTGCCCGTGCAGAATCCTTTCCCGGTCAAAATACAGCAAATCATACAGGAAGTAATTCCCGGTCATCATACTCATAAGGTAGACGACGGCAGTACCCAGCACGATGTAAAGCATCAGGTTAGGGATGCCCTTGTCTCGGTTTTTGTAGCAGAAAAGCTCGAAACTCTTGCGAAAATTTTTCAACAGACTCAACTCCTAATACTATTCTTTGATGAAAAGTACACTTTTCATCAAAGGAATCTGAATTATGGTATGATTGCCACCGGCAATCATATAGGATTTTGATTCGCTGCGCGGAGCACCACGCCTGACGGCGCTGTTGCTTTTGCGCTTTATAAGGAAAGAAATCACAAAGACGCGTCTCATAGGAACTCTTTGCCCTTCGGGCAATTAAAATGTATTTGAGACATTTTAATTAGAGTTCAATATAACAAGCTTGTCCCTATTCTACCAGCAAATGGGGAAAAAGTCTATAACGGATTTGTGAATAATTCGCCAGGAAAACGTCGAAATATCTCTTGACAATTCACAAAAACCGTGTATACTATTTGTGCAAACTGCATACAGGCCTTATCAAGAGCGGTGGAGGGAACGGCCCGATGAAACCCGGCAACCTGTCCGAAAGGAAAAGGTGCCAAATCCGGCGGCAAACGAAAGATGAGGATTCGATATTTCGCACATCGAGTCCTTCGGTGTGCGGTTTTTGTTTTTATTTGGAAAATAGAAAGGAAAACAAAAACATGGAAAAAAGACTCTTCACATCAGAATGCGTTACCAACGGCCACCCAGACAAGGTGGCGGACTCCATCTCCGACGCCATCCTGGACGCGTGCCTGGGGCAGGACCCCGGCTCCCGGGTGGCCTGCGAAACCATGGTCACCACGAACTTCTGCCTGATCTGCGGTGAGATTACCACCAAGGCGGTGGTGGACTACGCTGCCGTTGCCCGGGAGGCCATTCGCAGCATCGGCTATGTCTATCCCGGAGACGGCTTCGACGCGGATTCCGTGGAGATTCAGTGCCGTATCCATACCCAGTCCGCTGACATCGCCCTGGGCACCAATGACGAGGTTGGCGGCGCGGGGGACCAGGGTATGATGTTCGGCGGCGCCTGCACCCAGACCCCGGAGCGGATGCCCCTGCCTGTGGCCCTGAGCCGGGCCCTGTGCAACCGTCTGACAGAGTGCGTCCATTCCACAGACCTGCTGCGCCCCGACGGCAAGACCCAGGTCACCGTGGAGTTTGATGAAAACAACAGGGTTGTGGGCATTGATACGGTGGTGGTGTCCATCATGCACAGCCCTGATTTCGAGATGGAGCAGCTGCGCAAGTACATCCGGGAGGGGGTCATTGCCCCAGTGCTGCGCAAGTACGGCTTCGACATCGGTGACGTGGCCCACATCCACATCAACCCCACCGGCAATTTTGTCATCGGCGGCCCCAACGGCGACACCGGACTGACGGGCCGGAAGATTATTGTGGACACCTACGGCGGCTACTTCTCCCACGGCGGCGGCGCTTTTTCCGGCAAGGACCCCACCAAGGTGGACCGCAGCGCCGCCTATATGGCCCGGTACATGGCAAAGAACCTGGTGGCGGCGGGACTGGCCAGCCAGGTACAGGTGCAGCTGGCCTATGCCATCGGCGTGGCGGAGCCGGTCTCCCTCCGGGTGGACAGCTTCGGCACCGGCGTGCTCCCCGATGAAAAAATGACGGAGCTTCTGCGCAAAACCTGTGATCTGACCCCCGGCGGCATCATCCGCAAGCTGGACCTGCGCCGTCCCATCTACGCCTCCACCGCTGCCATCGGCCACTTTGGCGTGGAAGACCGCCCCTGGGAACAGACGGACCTGGCGGACAAGCTGAAAGAACTGGCGGGAATCTGATTTTCTGGGACGGCGAAATTTCGCCGTCCTTTTTCATATTCTCTTGGCAAAACGGGAAGAATATGGTATGATACACCCATAACGACACGTTGGAGGGATCCCTATGTTGGACTTTATCCGAATCGCCTGCGCCGTTCCCGCCGTGCGGGTGGGGGATGTGAAAAAGAATACCCAGGATATCTGTGACTATATCGTCCAGGCGGACGAAAAGAACGCGGACATTGTTGTATTCCCGGAAATGGCGCTGACGGGCTATACCTGCCAGGATCTGTTCTTCCAGGACACCCTTTATGAGGGAGTCAAGCAAGGCCTGCGGGAGATCGTTTGCTGTTCAAAATCCCATCCTGGCGTCACCGCCGTGGTTGGCCTGCCGGTGCGTATGGGCATGCAGATGTTCAACTGCGCTACGGTCATTTCCGGCGGCGAGGTTCAGGGCTTTGTTCCGAAGAACTATATTCCCAATTATAATGAGTTTTATGAAAAGCGCTGGTTTTCCTCCGGCACGGAGCTGACGGAGCACAGCATCGACGTGGGAACCCTGCTGGGCCGGGAGCCTCAGTTTGTCCCGATTTTCAGCCATTCCGTCTTTCGCATTGGCGACGGAACGTTGGTGGGCATTGAGATTTGCGAGGATCTATGGACGCCCCTGCCGCCGTCTACCATGCTTGCCTTAAGCGGCGCGGAAGTCATTTTAAACCTTTCCGCCTCCAATGAAACCATCGGCAAGAGCGCCTACCGCCGTGACCTGGTGAAGCACCAGTCCGCCGCGCTGAACGCTGTCTACGCCTACTGCTCCGCCGGGTCTACGGAATCCACCCAGGACCTGATTTTCTCGGGCCAAAGCCTCATCGCGGAGAACGGCGTTATTCTGGCCCAGGCAAGCGAGCCCATTGCATCGGACTACATGCTCGTGCAGGACTGCGACCTGGGCAAGCTCCGGGCGGACCGCAGGAAGAACAAGAGCTTCAAGGACGCGGCCAACCAGTTTCCCCAGCACCGGGCGGCGGTCATCGATACCTTTGCGCCCTCTCTGCGGGGGGATGGCAGCCTTTACCCGCTGCAGAAGCTGCCCTTTGTCCCCTCCGGCAAGCAGGATCGAACCCAGCGCTGCATGGAGATTTTCCACATGCAGGTGGCGGGCCTGAAGCAGCGCTTGTCCATCCTGGGCGGCAGCAAAACGGTCATCGGCATTTCCGGCGGCCTGGACTCCACCCTGGCCCTGCTGGTTTCCGTGGAGGCCATGCGGCAGCTGGGACGGCCAGCCACGGATGTGTATGGCGTTACCATGCCCTGCTTCGGCACCTCAGACCGGACGTATCACAATTCCTGGGAGCTGATGCAGACCCTGGGCATTTCCTGCAAGGAGATCAACATCCGGGAAGCGGTGTCCTTGCACTTTGCCGACATCGGCCACAATCCCGAAATCCACGATGGAACCTATGAAAACTCCCAGGCCCGGGAGCGCACCCAGATCCTCATGGACTACGCCAGCGTGGTGGGGGGCATTGTGGTGGGCACCGGCGATCTGTCCGAGCTGGCCCTTGGCTGGTGCACCTACAACGGCGACCACATGAGCATGTACGGCGTTAACGCCTCCATTCCCAAAACCCTGATCCGCTGGATGATCGACGCCATTTCCGAAATGCCGGAGTTCGCCGCCGCCCGTCCGGTGCTGCAGGACATTCTGGACACTCCCATTAGCCCGGAGTTGCTGCCCCCGGACGCGGAAGGGAAGATTGCCCAGCACACGGAGGATCTGGTGGGGCCATATGCTCTGCATGACTTCTTCCTGTATTACACGCTGCGCTATGGCTTTACCCCCACAAAGATCTATACACTGGCCCGCCGGGCTTTCGAAAAGGACTTTGACGCAGCGACGATCAAAAAATGGCTGAAAGCCTTCTACCGCCGGTTCTTCACCCAGCAGTTCAAGCGCAGCTGCATGCCCGACGGCGTGAAGGTTGGTTCCGTAACCTTAAGCCCCCGTGGCGACTGGCGCATGCCCAGCGACGCCAGCGCGAGACTGTGGCTGGAAGAAGCGGAAAAACTATGAAAAATGCAGAATGCTGAATGCGAAATGATCAGGTAGCCATGCGTAGGGGGCGGCATCCTTGACGCCCCTTCTTGCGACGCTGTTGCCTGCAAATGGGGTGTCAGGGATGCCGCCCCCTACGAACGGAAAACGATCCTTTACAGCTAGGGAATCTCTGAACAAATCGTCTGCGGCTGAGCACCGGACCTTTTTCTCCATCCGCGCAGTTTCAAAAGTGGGAAATACATCCAGTGTTCCTCCACTTTTGAAACTTTCGGCTGAAGAAAAATCTCTCGCTGTCAGCACTTGCCGATTTATTCAGAGCTTCCATGGAAATTCAGATACTGCATTATGCGATAACAACATGCCGGCACGGTTAACCTGTGCCGGCATGTTGTTCTGAAAAGGCTAAATGCTGTCCTTCAACTCCACACTCCACTCTCTATAACCCCACACTCACAATAGAATGGGCTGTACCTGCCTTCCCGCCAGCGCTTCTTCAATAGCCTCCGGGATTTTGGCAAAATCCGCCACCATGGAGCTGGGTTTCCCGATGGCGTCATCCTGACCGAAGGGGACGAAATAGTAGTGCTTCCGGGCCAGCAGCTTTCCGATGTTCTCCGCCGCCCCGGCCAAAGCGTCGTTGGTGGATACGGCTATCAGCACAGGCCGTCCATTGCGCAGATGGCTCTTTGCCGCCATGGTGACAGGGGTATCGGCAATGGAATGGGCCAGCTTCGCCAGGGTGTTCCCCGTGCAGGGGGCGATGACCAGAATGTCCAGCAGCTTCTTCGGCCCGATGGGTTCTACCTGGGCAATGGTGTGCAGAGGCTCTGTGCCGCAGATCGACTTTGCTTTGGTCATATGTTCCTTTGCAGTGCCGAAACGGCTGTCCACAGTGCATGCGGCGTCGGAGAAAATGGGGATTACCGTATGCTCCTGGGCCAGCTGCTCCAGAATGGGAAATACTTTGGAATATGTACAAAACGAGCCGCACATGGCAAAACCGATGGTCATTTTCCTTCCTCCCTGATAGCTTTCAACAAAGTCTGCGCAATCAGATGCCCGGAGGATTCCGGCGCGTATTTCCCGGGCAATCCTCTGGCCCAGATCACGTCATCGCCCTCTATGCCCAATTGGGAAGCAAGATCGATTTTGACGCAGTGCCTGCAAAGAGCCAGCTGTTCTCTGCGCAGCAACATCTGCGGTGCGGTGTTGAAAATCAGGCGGCACCTTGGCAGAGCGTCTTCCAAATGGGCGGTGTCCACGGCCCGATATCCCAATGCCGTCAGCATAGCCCGGTCGGCTTCCTTTCGGGCAGCAACGGTCACTTCTGTGCCGATGGATTTCAGAAGCCTCGCCAGGCACTTTCCAATTCGTCCCCAGCCGATCACCAGGGCGGGGGAATCGGAAAAGACGGCGGTCATCAGGGGCGCAGCCACCTGCAGGGCGCACTCTGCGGTAATCGCTGCGTTCGCCGCAAGATACCCGGGGTCACGAAGAAGATCCAGCGTTTGATATCCTTCCAGTGCCGGATGCGTCAGATTTCCGCCGATGACGGTTATGTTTTGCGGCAGCCTCTCCAGCAGTGCGTCTGCCGCGCCGCCTTGGCGGAGCAATCCGTCCGTCCCGAAGCTGGGGACGTCCAGCAGCAGATGGGTCACTTCCGGGGTGGGATGATCGACAACGCGGATTCCGGCTTTTTCCAGTTCTTCTTTTGCATAGCGGCAGGCGGCAGTCATGCCTGCGGGAAAAACAAGGATAGAATCCAATTGCATCACTCCTTTGAGACAGAATATGCGTATGGATTGGCCCTGGTGCTTGATTTTTTCTGAGTATTTTGTATAATAATAGCAAACGGAACACGAGGTGATGTGTATGCAGAGACTTGGCTTTATTCATGATATGTTGGATGTAAAGGTGCTGATCCTGTTTGTCATGGCGCGGGTCAGCTACCCGGTGAATACCCAGCAGATCTACGAGCTGTGCTATCAGGACGACTGCCTGAGCTATTTCGACGTCTGCACAGCCATTCCGGAAATGGTGAAATCCGGCCACCTGAAGGCTCTGGAGGAGGAGTGCTTCGAGATTACCGACAAAGGCAGAGCAGACGGTTCCCTGACCGAGGACTCCATTGCCTTCACAGTGAAGCAGCGGGCAGAAAACGCGGTGGCCCGGTTCAACCGGCAGATCCGCCGCAGCAGCTTCGTCAAGACCCAGATCCTGCCCAGGGAAAACGGCGACTATTCCGTCATTATGGCCCTGGACGACGAGATGGGCAATCTGATGACCCTGGAGCTGCTGGCGCCCAATCAGCGGCAGGCGGTGCGCCTGGGAAAATTGTTTGAAAAGAAAGCGGAAGCAGTCTACAACCTGACCATGGCGGAGCTGCTGGATGACGAAGAAGAGCTGGAGGATTGACAATTCCGGCCCAGCCCCTTGTCGATTTGGCTGATTTGTGGTATAGTCATAGTACACCGGAAGACCGGTGATACGAAAGGAGCTGCCGCATATGAAATTCCAGTTCAGTGAAAAGAAAGTAAAGCTTCCTGACAATGTCCATGCTTATGCTGAGAAAAAGGTAATGAAGCTGGCACGGTTCTTTGAGGAGGATGCGGAAGCACTGATTGTCTTTTCTGTGGAAAAGAACCGGAACAATGTGGAACTGACGGTTCACGGCGCAGGTACCTGGTTCCGGGCAAGCGAAAGCACGTCCGATATGTTTGCTTCCATTGACGCGGCTGTGGGAACTATCGAAGGCCAGATCCGCAAAAATAAGACTCGCCTGGCCCGCCGTCTGAAACAGGGTGCGTTCAACCGCAGCGTACAGGAGGAAACCTCCTTTACACCGGATGCGGAGGAAGATGATCTGAGCATTGTCCGCATTAAGAAGTTCTACTTCAAGCCTATGACCAGGGAAGAAGCGGTCATGCAGATGAACCTGCTGGATCACAACTTCTTCGCCTTCCGGGATGAGGATAATGGCGGAAGCTTTGCGGTTGTCTACCGCAGAAATGACGGCGGCTATGGTTTGCTGGACGATGTGGAGTAAAGATAATCATACAGAGCGGCTCGGAAGAGCCGCTCTTTGTTATGGTATGAGGCTCCAAAAAATGCGGAAATTTGTAAAATTAACGCTTGACAAATGAATTGGGAAGTGTTAACATATACAAGCTGTCCGCGAGAGCGGCGTGAGCGAATCGAAAACACGAAAAGAAATTTGAAAAAACTTGAAAAAAGTTCTTGACAAATGAGAAAGCGTGTGCTAAGATAACCAAGCTAACCGCGAGAGCGAAAAGCAAAAGCTGTACCTTGTAAATTGAATAACGTAAAGACGAACTAAAAACACCTTGGACAATTATGGATTGTTTAAGCGTAAGCGAAAAAACAGCCAACGAAAATTCTTGAGTAATATTGCTAGAAGCAAATTATTCAAAAACTTGATTTAAGGCTCTTGGGAGCTTTAGATACAATTTTTTGAGAGTTTGATCCTGGCTCAGGACGAACGCTGGCGGCGTGCCTAACACATGCAAGTCGAACGGGGTAGAGAGCTTCGGTTTTCTACTTAGTGGCGAACGGGTGAGTAACGCGTGAGGAACCTGCCTTTCAGT
>JBJDYN010000090.1:0-15441 GCA_051867395.1 Faecousia sp.
GCACCCCCGGCAGCCCCGGCTGCAAGACCTTCTCCCTCACCGGCGCCATTGAGAATACCGGCCTGATCGAAGTGCCCATGGGCTCCACCCTGCGGCAGATCATCTTCGATATCGGCGGCGGCCTGAAGAACGGCGCGGAGTTCAAGGCGGTACAGATCGGCGGCCCCTCCGGCGGCTGTCTGACGGAAGCCCATCTGGACGTGCCCCTGGACTTCGACTCCGTGAAGAAGTACAACGCCATCATCGGCTCCGGCGGCATGGTGGTCATGAGCCAGGACACCTGTATGGTGGAAGTGGCCCGATTCTTCATGAGCTTCACCCAGCGGGAATCCTGCGGCAAGTGCACCCCCTGCCGGGAGGGCACCAAGCGGATGCTGGAGATTCTGGAGCGCATCGTGAACGGCCAGGGCAAGCTGGAGGATCTGGATACCCTGGAGGAGCTGGCAAAGATGATTCAGACCATGGCTCTGTGCGGCCTGGGCAAGTCCGCACCCCTGCCGGTGCTGTCCACCCTGTCCGCCTTCCGGGACGAATACATTGAGCACATTGTGGACAAGCGCTGCCGGGCCAAGGCCTGCACCGCCCTGCGCCGCTATGTCATCAATCCCGCGTTCTGCAAGGGCTGCTCCAAGTGCGCCCGGAACTGTCCCGTCAACGCCATTTCCGGCGTTGTCAAGAAGCCCTATACCATCGATTCCAATAAGTGCATCAAGTGCGGCGCCTGTAAGGAGAACTGCGCCTTTGAAGCCATCTATGTGGAAGCATAAGGAGGGGAAACCATGGGAACCATTACCATTAACGGAAAGAAATACGAGTTCACCAACGAGAAGAATGTTCTGACCATCATCCGCAACGCGGGTATCGAGGTCCCCACCCTGTGCTACCAGCCGGAGCTGTCCATCTTCGGCGCCTGCCGGCTGTGTACGGTGGAGGATGACCGGGGCCGGTGCTTCGCCTCCTGCTCCGAGGAGCCCCGGGACGGCATGGTGATCTACACCCACACCGAGCGGCTGCGCAAGCACCGCAAGCTGATTGTGGAGCTGCTGCTGGCGGCCCACTGCCGGGACTGCACCACCTGCGACAAGCACGGCAAGTGCAAGCTGCAGAAATTGGCCTACCAGCTGGGCGTGAATCAGGTCCGTTTCGAGAATCACCGGGAAGAGCAGCCCGTGGACCTGTCCTCCGCCTCCATCGTCCGGGACCCCAACAAGTGCATTCTGTGCGGCAACTGCGTCCGGGCGTGCTCTGAGCTGCAGGGCATCGGCGTACTGGGCTTCGCCCACCGGGGCACCGACGCTATCGTGACCCCCGCCTTCAACCGCCTGATGGCGGACACCAACTGTGTCGGCTGCGGCCAGTGCCGGGTGGTCTGCCCCACCGGCGCGCTGACCATCCACCACAATATGAGCGACGTGTGGCAGGCCCTGGGTGACAAGAACACCCGGGTGGTGGTGCAGATCGCGCCTGCCGTCCGTGTGGCGGTCAGCGAAGCCTTCGGCCTGCCCAAGGGCGAGAACTCCATGGGCAAGATCGTGGCCGCCCTGCACCGCATGGGCTTCGACGAGGTCTTCGACACCTCCTACTCCGCAGACCTGACCATCATGGAGGAGTCCGCGGAATTCCTGGACCGGGTGGCGAACGGCGGAACTCTGCCCCTGCTGACCTCCTGCTGTCCCGCCTGGGTCAAGTTCGTGGAGAACGAGTACCCCGAATTCAAGCCCAATGTCTCCACCTGCCGGTCCCCCCAGGGCATGTTCTCCGCCGTGCTGAAGGACTACTACCGGGACGAGGCCAACGCCAAGGGCAAGAAGACAATGGTGGTCTCCATCATGCCCTGTACCGCCAAGAAGATGGAAGCCAAGCGCGCAGATTACCGCACCTACGGCGAGCAGGATACGGACCTGGTGCTCACCACCACGGAGCTGATCCGCATGATCGACGCCCACGGCATCAATTTTGAGACCCTGCCCAGCGAAGCCTGCGACATGCCCTTCGGCATCGGCTCCGGCGGCGGCGTGATCTTCGGCACCACCGGCGGCGTCACCGAGGCGGTTCTGCGCCGACTGTCCGACGACCAGCTGTCTCTGGACACCATCGCCGAGTGCGGCGTCCGGGGCAAGGAAGGCATCCGGGAGTTCACCGTGCCCTACAAGGGAATCGACGTGAACATCTGTGTGGCCTCCGGACTGGCCAACGCCCGGACGGTGCTGGAGTCCGTGAAGTCCGGCGAGAAGAACTATCACTTCATCGAGGTCATGGCCTGCCCCGGCGGCTGCGTCATGGGCGGCGGCCAGCCCATCTACGGCACCAAGGCCACCCGGATCGAGACCCGCCGGAAGGGCCTGTACGACGCGGACGGCGACATGGTCATCAAGAAGCCCAACGAGAATCCTCTGATGGACGTGTTCTACAACGGCTGCTTCAAGGACAAGACCCACGAGCTCCTGCACACCAGCCATCACGAATAATCCCAAGTTCAAGCAGCCCTGGGTTTCCCGGGGCTGCTTTTGTTAAAGGTGTGGAGCATTTTCAGTGTGGAGTGTGGAGTTAAGGTGTCCCTTCGGGACGATTGAAAATTTTCCATTCCGTAGGGGGCGGCATCCCTGACGCCCCTTTCGCATGCAGTCCCGTCACAAGGGGCGTCAAGGATGCCGCCCCCTACTGCGCTATCGTTTACCGCAGCACTCACTGTAGGGGAGGGTCATTTGCCCCTCCCGCTTGGTAACGGGACAGAGTGTGAAATATGTTGCTGCCAATGCTGGTTTTAAGCAATGGCTCACCCCGGCATCCGCATAACCGCAGGAATCCAAACACCCGCCAGCGTACTGTGCAGCACACCTGCATGGTGCACTGGCGGTTTTTTGCCTTTTGGAAACCCAATGTCTGCCAATCGCCTATTCACTCTCCACAAAAATCCCGTCCCGGATTCATCCAAAATGCCACTAGGATTCCGCCGAAAAATCTGTCATAATGATTTTGCATCGATCATTCCGGTGTGTTTTCCGGATTCTTTTGTTCCGGCGGAATGATTTCTTTGGTCCTGAACCAAGATTTGTAATGGAGGAAATGAAATGCCAAAAAAAGCAAGTGAAAACTTCAAGCGCTACCACAACCCCAACGGCCCCGACATCACCACGGTGGCTCGTCCCATTATTGAGGCCGACGGCCTGTACTTCAAGGATATCGACGGCTCCGGCACCGTCTCCCCCGTCAACGACTGGAGACTCCCCGCCGCGGAGCGCGCCGCCGCATACGTCAAGCTGATGACCGTGGACGAGAAAATCGGCCAGCTGTTCATCTCCGACTGGCGCATGGGCCCCAAGTACCCCAGCGCCCGGCTCCAGGGCCATGTGGCCACCCCTGACGAGTCCGGCGTCGTGGACGAGGGGGAGGTCCGCCAGAAGACCATCTTCGGCGAGCAGTACCTGCCCGGCACCACCACCCTGATTAAGGACTGGTTCGCCCGGCACACCATCGTCCGGGAAAACGCCCAGCCTGAGGATATGGCGGACTACCTGAACCAGCTCCAGGCCATCGCCGAGGAGTGCCAGCGCTTCGTCCCTGTCTCCGTGGCCTCCAACTCCCGGAATGAGAACGGCGAGATCGTCTTCGGCATGAACGACGCCGGCGGCGTGTTCCCCACCTGGCCCGGCACTCTGGGCATCGCCGCCGCCATCAAGGGCAGCGGCATCGAAGTGGCGGACAAATGGGCGGAAGCCACCCGCCGCAGCTGGGAGGCCTGCAACCTGCGCAAGGGCTACATGTACATGGCCGACTGCATGACCGATCCCCGGTGGCAGCGTTCCTACGGCACCTTCGGCGAGGATCCCGACCTGATCTGCCAGGTCATGGAGCACATCATCCCCCGGATTCAGGGCAGCGAGGACGGCGTCACCGCCGACGGCGTTGCCGTCACCACTAAGCACTTCCCCGGCGGCGGCGCCCGGGAGAACGGCTTTGACCCCCACTACGCCGCAGGCCAGTGGAACGTCTACGCCACCCCCGGCTCCCTGCAGAAGTACCACATGCCGGGCTTCAAGGTTGCCGTTGCCAAGAACACCTCCTCCATCATGCCCTACTACTCCAAGCCCGCCGCCGCCAAGTCCGCTCCTCAGCAGGACTGCGAAGGCAACGAAGTTCGGCTGGACCCCTACGGCTTTGCCTATAACCGGGTGTTCATCCACGACATTCTCCGGGGCCAGATGGGCTTTAAGGGCTACGTCAACTCCGACACCGGCATCGTCCACAACATGAAGTGGGGCGTGGAAATGCTGGACGAGCCCGAGCGCATCGGCTTCGCCATCCACAATTCCGGCGTGGATCTGATCTCTGGCCTGTTTGACAACGAATTCGGCCGCCAGGCCTACGACCGTGCCACCAACGGCTACTATGACACCCACACCCTGCCCGAGGGCATCACCCCCGACATGGTCACCCTGAACGACGAAGTGCTGGACCGGGCCGTCACCCGGACCCTGACGGAGATGTTCCAGCTTGGCATGTTCGAGAACACCTACCGGGACGCCAAGAAGGCCGCCGAAATCTGCGCCAACGCCCAGGATTGGGCCAACGCCGACGAGGCCCACCGCCAGTCCGTGGTGCTGCTGAAGAACGACGGCATCCTGCCCCTGACCGCCGAGAAGACCGCGGGCAAGAAGGTCTACGCCGAAGCCTTCCACAAGAACCCCAAGGCCGGAGAAGCCGCCACCGCCGCCCTGAAGGAAATGCTGGGTGACGTGACCCTGACCGAGGACTATAACGAAGCGGACATCGCCATTCTGTTTGTCAACCCCTCCTCCGGCGAATACTTCAACGCCACCGCGGGGTACTTGGAGCTGGAAATCTGCGAGGGCAAGGAAGTGCCCAACGTGGACGACCTGTGCCGTCCCATGCAGGAGACCCACCTGGAGACCACCCTGACCGGCACCCACAAGATCGCCCAGATTGCCGCCGCTGTCCACGCCAAGGGCGGCAAGGTCATCGCCAACATCAACTTCCCCCTGGCCTGGCTGGTTGGCAACGTGGAGCGCAGCGTGGACGCTCTGACCGCGGGCTTCGAGACCTATCCCGCCGCTACCCTGGACGTGCTGTTCGGCCGGTACAACCCCACCGGCAAGCTGCCCATCACCCTGCCCAAGGGCGACGAGGTTCTGGCAGTCAACGAAAACGGCGTGTGCATCAGCCCCAACGACGTCCCCGGCTTCGACAAGGACCAGTACATGCCCGACGAGCTGAAGGATGAAAACGGCAAGGCCTACGCCTACCGGGATTCCGCAGGCAACTACTACGAGCTGAACTTCGGCCTGAGCTACTAATTACTCCCACACAACAAGCCCTGGAGCATGTTGCCCCAGGGCTTGCTTTTGTTCGTGCAGAGTAACGATTCAGTCGTGGCTCAATTTCGCATGGTAAATGTCGTTTATCGCAGTAAAACACGCAAAAGGCCTGTGCGTAGGGGGCGGCATCCCTGACGCCCCATTTGCATGCAGTACCGTCACAAGGGGCGTCAAGGATGCCGCCCCCTACGTACTGTAAACGATCATTGATATGAAAAACTTGGGGCGCTGCTGAATCGTTACCGTTCAGAAAGGGAGTCAAAAATGTGGCGTTTGGCGTGTCGTTAGGACAACGTTCATTTTCGCAGAATACTATGAATTGTACCCTTTTCCATTTTGAGGAAACAAACGCCGCTCTCCACCCTCCTAACTCCACACCCTTTCCGCAGGAAATTCCTCCAAATCCAGATCCCGGTAGGGGTACACCCGCTGCCAGCCGTCGGCGGTCTTCTGAATGCTGCTGCGGTGGGCGGACAGCAGCCTGACAATGTCATATACATCGATCCAGATCTCACTGTTGCACTCCTTCTGGCTCTCGTCGAACACCAGCTCCAGTCCGAAGTGCAGGTGCACCGTCTCGATGTTGTTGACGTTCTCCCTGTCGGAATAGCCGGTCCGGCCCATGAAGCCGATGAGGTCTCCCGCCTGAACCATGTCGCCTACTTCCAAGCCCGGCGCGAAGGGCGTGTCCTTCTTTAAGTGGGCATAATAGTAGTAGCGCTTGTTGTCGAAGGAGCGGATGCCGATGCGCCAGCCGCCGTAGCGGTTCCAGCCCATGGCCTCCACCACGCCGCCCTCCACCGCCACCACCGGCGTGCCCAGGGAACCCATCAGGTCGTTGCCCAGGTGCTTGCGCCTAAAGCCGAAGGACCGGGCTACCCCGAAGTCGTCACAGTGGCTGTAGCCGTAGCCCGCGGCAATGGGGGAAAAGGCTTTCAGTCCGTAGGCCGGCACCCACTGCCCGTCCTTCTCAATGGCGTAGCTGCCCACCAGGCCTCCCAGAGCGGCGGTATAGGCCGCATGGTAGTAGGCATAATATTTGTACTGATCCCCCAGCAGCTCTTCCGGGGATTGATCCTTTTTCAGGTCCGATACCGCCTTTTTTACCGACGATAAGCCGCACTTGCCCCCAGTGCGGCAGGCAGCCAGGGCCAGGGTGTCGATCCAGGGGATGTGCTTCTCCTGGTCAAAGGTGGCAATATCCTGATCCAGGGCATATTTCATAGATTCGTAGGACACATCGAAATCCACCCACTTGATGGTCTCCGCCCGGACGGGCAGGGCCAGCACCGGGATCAGCAATATGGACAGCAAAGCCAAAAACCGCTTCATATCCTCACCTCTTGGATTATACTGATATCCAATGAAAAGTAGACATTTTTCAAATGGCTGCTTTTCATATGGAGATCATTATGAGACGGGTTTCCATGATTTTCCATCCCGAAAATCATGGAAACGACATCGCGGCCTCGCGATGTACCTGCGATAAAAAGTCTCTACTTTTTATCGCAGGTTAGTATTAGGATATGAAGCGGAGTTATTTTTATCAATGGCAATTATTTCAAGTCCCGCACAACGTCCTTGGCCACCCGGTAGATGTCCTCCATGGTGTTTAAGGATGTGATCTGATTTTTATAGTAGCCGCTGTGGGGAACCCCCCGGAGATACCAGGCGAAGTGCTTTCTCGCTTCCAGGCAGGCGATGTGCTCCCCATGGTCCTCCTCCGCCAGCCGGAACTGCTGCACAGCCACCTCCACCCGGTCCGCCAGGCAGGGACGGCCTTGGAATTCCTCCCCGTCCAGAGCGGCCCGAACCTCCTGGAAGATCCAGGGGTCCCCGAAGGTGCTTCTGCCGATCATCAGTCCGTCAGCCCCGGTGCGCTTTTGGCAGCGCACCGCCGCCTCGCCGCCGGTGATATCGCCGTTGGCAATGACGGGGATGGAAAGCCGCTCCTTGACCTTCCGGATGGTGTCCCAGTCGGCAACGCCGCTGTAGAGCATGGCTCGGGTGCGTCCATGAACCGCGATCATGGACGCGCCGCTGTCCTGCATACGCTCCGCGAAATCCAGCACATTGATGCTGCCCTTGTCCCAGCCCAGGCGGCACTTGACGGTGACAGGCACGGGAACGGCCTTGGTCACCGCCGCCACGATGGCTCCCGCCAGCTCGGGCTTCCGCATCAGGCCGCAGCCGTCTCCGGAATTGGCCACCTTCGGCATGGGGCAGCCCATATTGATATCGATAAAATCACAGCCGGAGATTTCCAATGCCAGCCGGGCGGCCTGGGCCATAATTTCCGGGTCATTGCCGAAAATCTGGGCCCCGCAGATGCTGCCCTCGTTTTTCCGCAGCAGCTTGGCGCTTTTCTTATCCTGATACACCAGTGCCCGGGAAGACACCATCTCCGTCACCGTGACCCCGGCCCCCAGCTGGGCGCAGACCGTGCGGAAGGCCCAGTCCGTAACCCCCGCCATCGGGGCCAGGAACAGGGGATTGTTTACTTCGATATTTCCAATGTGCATGGTTTTCTCTCTTTCTATGAAACATCCGCGCCGCAATTCCCAAGACCGACACCCAAATCGGCCCTCACGGATTCATAACATAAATGATCGTTTACAGTACGTAATAAAGCGGCATCCTTGACGCCCCTTGTGACGGTACTGCATGCAAATGGGGCGTCAGGGATGCCGCCCCCTACGATAAGCGAACAATTCTTTTTCGTATATCCTTCGAGCATACTGCGATAAACGATCATTCAGCGCATTGCCTACAGCAGATTATACCATATCCTCGTTGCCTTCGCAAGTCAAAACAGCACCGTCAGCAGCCACACCAGGCTCGTCAGCAGCGCGCCGCCGGAAGCCCACACCGCACCGTAGAGGTAGAAATGCCGTTTCTTCCCCCGGGAATCCACCCCGCGGATGGCCGACTGGGCCTCCTTCATCAGTTCCTCGTCGGTGACGCCCTCCGTCACCGCGTCGTCCTTCAGGATAAAAATTGCCTGTTCAAAAAGCTTCGGGTCCGGAGAATGCACCACAATGACCTGCCGGGAAATCCCCTTTACCATAAATTACCGCCTCCTTACAGGGAAAGTTTTCCCAATCGGAGCAGAATTATACAACAAGCGGGAGCGCAGGCTCCCGCTTGTTTGTATTACAGCACATAGTCCCCGGCGTTGATGACCTTGGTGTCCAGCAGCTCCTTTGCGCCGCCCAGAACGCCTTTGAGGATGTCGCCGACGCCCAGATTGGTATCGCCGCCGCCCTGGCCGATATTCATCACGTCTTCGCAGACCGCCGCCAGAGCGCTCTCCTGCTCCGGGGTGCATTCTACATTCATGCAGTCCCGGATGGACAGCCGCTCCAGAATCCATTCATTGGGAATATCCTCGTCCAGCCTGACCTTCATGCAGTCCACAACGCTGATGCCCTCCGGCTCCTGCTCCAGCATCCACTTGGAGATTCGCGCGGACATCTTGTCGGTGATGGTACGGCCCCGAATGACCCGGATATCGCCGCTGATCTGCGCCGCCTTTTCCAGAAGCAGACCCTTCCAGGCTTCCGTCACACTGACATCCCCCTGGACATTCAGGTATTCCAGCTGGGCCAGGGCCTCCCCTGCCTCCTTGGGAATTCGCAGGTCTCCCAGGATGTAAAGCTTCGTACCGTATTTCCGGATCAGGGCATCCTCCAGCGCCACATCGTCCCGGATCACGCTGGTGCCGTCGGGAACGATGACGATCTCCGCCGTCTCGTCGATCAGGCCGATCAGCTCCTCCACCTTGGCCTGGGCGAGAATGACCTCCTTGGTGGAGAATGTGGCTCCCTTGGCCGCCAGGGCTGCCGCGTCCAGCTCCGGGTCCACCATAATCATCCGTTTGGCAGACCAATACCGCTTATTTCTTGCCCGCAGGGCAAACACTTTATCGATCACAGCGTTGCGCTTGAGCACAATGGCGTCATCCGGGTAGCAGACCGTGGAACCATTGACGGACATTCCCCTCAGAAAGCTGCTCATGCTCTCCGGATAGGTCACGGTACCGTTGACGGAGATACCCACATACTGCTGCAGCACCTTCTGCGTATTGGGTCCGATGTCCAGAGTACCGTTCACAACCAGACAGGTCCTGGCGGGAACAATGTCGGTGCTTTTGATCTGGGCGGAACCGTTGATGCGGCTGAGCTGCACATCCTTCTCCAGCTCCAGCACATCGCCGCAGTTCATGGTCACCCCATAGCGGTTCAGCAGGATTTTGCTTTCCGGCGTGACAAGCACGTCCCCGGCGTTGATGATAATGCTCTCATAGGCAGCCAGGGTTTCCTCGGACACATTGCGGGCGTCACAGTCGCCGCAGTTGATGATCAATTTCTTTGCCATATTGACTTCCTCCATTATTCCAGCATATTTTTTAACAATTTGCGCATACGGGAGAGCCTGGCCCGGATGGTTCCGGCGGGGATGTGGAACATCTCGGAAAGCTCCGAAGCGCTGTACCCTTCCTCATACCGCAGGTGAAACAGCGTCCGGTCCTCCGGCGTAAGCTGGGCCAGCAGCAGCCGGTTTTCCGTCTCCTGGATGCCGGGGTCCCAATACTCCGCCTGCTCCTGCCGGGCTTCCAGATACGCGTTTTCCAGCTGCCCCCGGCGGTAGCGGTCGCACATCAGGTTTTTCAGGCTCCGGAACAGCCAGGCCCGCTTCTGGCTGGGGCCCAAATCCTGAAAGGTGTCCGGATTCTGCAGTGCCTTCAGGAACACCTCCTGGGCAACATCCTCGGCCTCCGCCAGATTCTTACAGGCAGCAGCGGCATAGCGCAGCAGCTCCGGGTAGTGCTTTTCGTAGAGTTCCTCCCACATAGACTCCCCCCTTTTCAAATTGAAAATTACGTCCTCACCTTTTTCACCAGAACCGTTTCAGCCAGTAGTCGTACTCCCAGGTGTCCCGATACCAGGCCGCCCGAATGGGGTCTTGCTTGTTACTGTTCCGTTTCTTCATAAGGCATTGCCCCCTTTCTGTCTGGATAACGAAGAAAGGGGGCAAAGTGTTGCAGCAGCGAAAAACAAAAAAATAAGAGGGCAGGTTCTCTGCCCCCTTATCCGTTATTCCAGATCAATCAGCTTGGTACCGGATACATCCTTTCCGGCTTTCCGCAGCAGCGCAAAAACTCCCAGGAATGCAAACAGCAATCCCATAAGAATGTTGGTGCACACCGCACCCCGGTACTCGGCATTCTCTGAAAGCAGGAACGCGATCAGGGGAAGAACATCTCCATATGTAAAGCCATACAGCTCACCGCCGTTGATCATGCCGATGACCGTAAAGACCTCTGCGCCAAAGGTTCCCACCAGCACGCCAAAGACGACGGCAAGAATCAGGATTGCCACCTTTGCCTTGCCCTGCTTGCCGTGGAACAGGTTGTAGCCTTTCTCTGCCAGCCAGCCGATGACCAGGCCCACCAGGGACGCCACATACCCAAGATTCAGTACAACCGCCCACAGGACCGCGCCCAGCACGGAACCGCCCAGCGCTCCCAGAAGGCCCGTGATATAGGAGCCGGTACTGTCCTGGGCTCTTTGGGCTTCCTCCGCCTCGATCTCCTGCACTATTCTGCTTGCACAGCCGTCGTGGAGATGATAGGCGGTGCCGTCAACCAGGACCCAGCGTCCGGCAGTGACCTCGCATCCGCATTCCGTGCAGACATTGACCGTAGAGGCCGAATACTGCTCAAGCAGCGGAAGGAACCAGTCCAGGAAACTCCGGATCTTCTTCATCGTACCGGGATTGTCCAGGAACACAACCTGAATCATCCTGGGAGATACATCCAGGCTTTGGACTCTGTACTGCCGCCGCAGGTCCACCTGCTCGGCCTGTGCATTCAGCGCGCTTCTCTGCGCTGGGTCCGGGAATCTGGTCGCAAACGCGATCCGCTTATAGCCGCTTCCCTCCGAAAGGGTAGCCGCATACCCCCGGAGGCTGCCGTAGGCAACACCGTGGGATATTTTCATGCCGTTTTCTTTTGCCAGTTTTTTCAATCCACTGCCAATCATAAGAAAAACCTCTCTCTTTTCAGTTTTCTAAACACGCTTACCGGGTATCTGCATTTTAGGCTGCCATTTCAGCCTAAAATCAATTCATATGATAACATAGACAATCTAAAAAAACAAGGACTTGTCTGGAAAAAGAGCACTGTTTTGTCACAATTCTATTCCTGCTGCTTCGGCCGCTTATACCGCCCCTTCGGCTCCCATTCCGGCAGGGGGTAGCGCTGCATGGCGCCGAAAATCCGTTCCTTCAGGTCGGGATAGGTCTTGCTCAGGTCGAAAATCAGCTGCTTGACCTCCTCCCGCTTGGTGGCCTTGTCCACAGGGCAGCGGTTGGCGATCACCGGCAGCGCCATCCGGGCGGCAAAGTTGTCCACGGTCTTCTCATGGATGTAGAGCATGGGCCGGATCTGGACGATGCCGGTGCGGTCCAGGTTGGTCACCGGCTGGAAGCAGCTGATCCGCCCCTCGAACAGCAGGGACATGAGGAAGGTCTCCACCGCGTCGTCATAGTGGTGCCCAAGGGCCAGCTTGTTGAAGCCCTTGTCCAGGATGGCCTGGTTCAGCGCTCCCCGGCGCATTTTGGCGCACATGGAGCAGGGATTCTTCTCCTTGCGGTAGTCAAAGATGATGGGTGCGATCTCGGTCTTCACAACGGTATAGGGCACCTTCCATTCTTCGCACAATTCCGCCACGCCGCTGTAGTCCATTCCCAGGCCCATGTCGATTGTGACGGCCTCCAGCTGGTACGGCTTGTTGAAGTATTCCCGCAGTCCGGAAAGCAGCACCAGCAGGGCCAGGGAGTCCTTGCCGCCGGAGACCCCCACGGCAATCCTGTCCCCGGCTTCGATCATATTATAGTCGTCCACACAGCGGCGAACCAGCCCCATAAGCTTTTGCATAGGTTTCATTTCCTCCGAAAAACAGTAAAATTGGCATGTGAGAAAACGAGAGTATTCAAGAGAATTTAAGAGCATTTCAGAGTTTATTCCGGATTTCATAAAAATTCTCAAATATGCGGTTGACATTTGCTTTTTTCTATGGTATAAAGATCAAGCGTTTTGAAGACATTGTAGCGCAAGCGTACAAATTTGTCAAAATAATATTTTAATCCAATTGGAGGAAATCATAATGTCCACTACTCTGCTGAAGAAGGAGACCCTGGAGCGCAAGTGGTATGTTATCGACGCCGCCGGCAAGCCCCTGGGCCGTACCGCTGTGGCTGCCGCTAACCTGCTGCGCGGCAAGCACAAGTCTGACTTCACTCCCAATGTTGACTGCGGCGACAACGTCATCATCATCAACACCGACAAGGCCATTCTGACCGGCAAGAAGCCCGAGCAGAAGACCTACTACCGCGTGTCCGGCTGGATCGGCGGTCTGAAGGAGACCAAGGCCCGGGATATGATGGCCCAGCGCAGCGACTACGCCATGGAACTGGCCGTCAAGGGTATGCTGCCCAAGAACACCCTGGGCAAGAGCGCGCTGACCCGTCTGCACCTGTACAAGGGCGCTGAGCATCCCCACGCTGCCCAGAAGCCTGAAGCCTGGACCCAGGACTAATTTGGAGGTAACTTAGAATGTACGAGAGCAAGAAGAAGTATTTTTACGGCACTGGCCGTCGTAAGTCCTCCGTTGCCCGTGTTCGCGTTTACGAGAACGGCACCGGCTCCATCATCATCAATGGCCGCGACATCGACGACTACTTCGGTCTGGAGACTCTGAAGCTGATCGTCCGTCAGCCCCTGGTCACCACCGATCTGATGGGCAAGGTTGACATCGTTGTCACCGTTGCCGGCGGCGGCGTTTCCGGCCAGGCCGGTGCCATCCGTCACGGCATCTCCCGGGCTCTGGTCACCCTGAACCCCGAGTACCGCGCTTCCCTGAAGGCCGCCGGCTTCATGACCCGCGACCCCAGAATGAAGGAGAGAAAGAAGTACGGTCTGAAGGCCGCACGTCGCGCACCTCAGTTCTCCAAGCGCTAAATCTCAACTTTTTACTTCAGAAAAGATACGAAAACCCCGAAATCTCCGGATTTCGGGGTTTTTCTGTTTGATATAGTTTGACGCAATTTGACCTAATTTAACGCGATTTTTATGGGCTAACTATGGGCTAACTCAGGGTTTTTGCGCCCAAATGGGCTAACCAATGGGCTAACTTTGGGGCTAACTCCGCCCTTTTTCAAGCCTCTCTCCCCCTTAATTCCCTGTATATCCATCCAGCAATTATACCGCTATTCTCCCCATTCCCATAATGATTGAAGCACCCGGGTGGGTGCTTTTTCATATACACTCTTTAGAAAGGAGCCGCGCATTATCCCTCGTCAACCCCCTGAATCGATAGGCAGCATCTACAGCATTCCCATCGACCAACTCCATCCACACCCGGACAATCCCTTCGGTATCTGGGACGACCCTTCCATGCTGGAACTCATTGAAAGCATGAAGAAACACGGCGTACTGGTTCCAGCTATCGCCAGACCGAAGCCGGATGGCGGCTATGAGCTGGTTGCCGGTCACCGCCGTCAGAGAGCCAGTCAGCTTGCCGGTTTGGATTCCATGCCGGTGATCGTGATGAACCTCGATGACAACGACACCATCATCCAGCTTGTTGACAGCAACATCCAGCGTGAAAACATTCTTCCCTCAGAAAGGGCAAAAGCCTATAAACTCCGCATGGAAGCCGTCAAAAAGAAGGCCGGAAGGCCCCAAAAGGAGGAAGATAGAAATTCGCCGAAAATTTCGGCGAATTTCCGCAGCGATGATTCCATCGGAGAATTGGCTGGCGTCAGCGGTGATACAATCCGCAATTATATCTCCCTGACAAACCTGATTCCTGAACTGATGGAGATGGTGGATGAAAAGAAAATCGCACTCAGCCCTGCCTATCAGATCGCCGCACTCCCCCAGGAAAGTCAGAATCTGCTCTACGACACCATCGAAAGTGAGCAGGCAACTCCCTCTCTATCCCAGGCGCAGCGTATTCGCAAGCTCGCCCAAAACGGGAAACTCAACGAAGATTCTATGCTCCAGATTATGATGGAGCAGAAAAAGCCGGAAAGGAATGACATTACCCTGTCCGGCGAGAAGCTTCGCAAGTATTTCCCACGCTCCTACTCCCCACAAAGAATCGAAGAAACCATCTTCAAGCTGTTGGATGCGTGGATGCGCAAGCGTCAGCGTGATAACAGCAGATGACAATTACATATCTCTCAGCCTGACAAGCCACCTTGTCAGGCTTTTTTCATTTCCAAGCAAAGGAGACAACACCCTGCATTGTATATCAGAAACTACACCTATTCTGCCGAGGATGTGGATTGCAAGTTCTGCACAGAAGTTGTCGGACGAAAGGGATGCCGTCAGGAAGTCTGCCCCTATTATGCGGAGCGGATTGAAGCCGGTGTCATTTCCTACGCAGAAGCAGTTCTTTCGCTGATTCCATCCACAAGCAGTATCCGAAACCGTCTGCCCGGATTGATTCACGGCTTTCCCGGCTCTCTCTGGGCAGATAGGAAGCACAAAACCAGGATGGAGGTCTTTAATAACCGTCTGGGCTACATCAAAAGCAGAAACACCCCCAGCTATTACGCAGCCCTGTACCTTCTGACCTCCAACGATGCCCTATACCGGCGGACTGCCAACTGCTTTTACCACGGCGGCATTGACTTTTCCTATGCCGTTCTTCGCGGCATTTCTCCGCACAACTACGCCCTGTTCTGTGCCGCCAAGGGGCTGCGCGATGCCGGAGGCGTTACAGAATCTGAGCTTGCCGATCCTATGACAATCGATGAGGAAGCGTTCCGATTGATTATAAACGCCCAGCTGATTGTAAAGTACGGCACCGCCGCATTCCATTTGAAAGGAGACATTTCCCATGAGCCGTGATTTCGGCGTTACTGACGGTCACCCCCTCTATTCCCTCCATCGCTACCGCAGCGATGTTCGTCACATGGTCATCTTTGATGATCTGGTGGAAAAAGAACACCACCGGGTTCGGCTCTATGTTTCGGCCCCGGTTTACGAAATGATCCGCAAGGCGGAAGCCGATGGGCTGCTTCGGATCGTTCA
>JBJDYN010000091.1:0-2255 GCA_051867395.1 Faecousia sp.
ATGATATGAACGCCATTCTGGAAGCCAACCGAAAGCAAATCATGGAAAAGCACAATCCGGGCGAAAATGATCTATATGTGCGCACTCTGGAGCTGGCGCAGGTCAGGGAAGAAGATTATTTTGCCCATGTGGTTCACAAGGATATTGACGGTATTATGCAGGACATTCGGGAAGCTCACAGAAAAGACACCACCACCGCCGACACCGCATCTCCCGTTGCCGAAATTCAAAAGCAGATGGAAACCGCTTTGCACTACGAGGGAACTGACGAAGAAAAGAAAGCCCGGCTGTTCCTGGCTACTCTCGGCATTGATTACGACAAACTGACCCCGGAGGAATTTGTCACACAGATCAACATTCTGAAAAAAATCCGAACACCTAAAAAGCTCCAATAATCTGCGTGGGAAAGCTGTGCCGTATCAGGTACATGGGAAAGGGAATCGAAAAAAGCGGAAGTAATTTGTGCTGCTTTTTCCCTCTACTATCGTTATGTCAGAAAACGGGAAAACCACTTCAATCCCGGGACAACTCAAAAAGCCTCCCGGGATAAAGCAAAACCGCCGCTCTTCCATCGGAGAAACCGATGGAGATTCGACGGTTAGCGTTGTAAAAGTGTGGCGTATTTCACGGCAGCCTTGCTTTTCAGAATGGAACTCAGTAGCCCAATCAAAATCAAAGCTCCCTTATGGGCCTTCGGCCAATGTGCACACCAATCCGGAACAATGTGGGAACAAAAAATCGCCGCCGCAACCTACCTGTATCAGGCAGACTGCGACGGCGAATGGGGCGAAATTCAGTTTGACTTTGAGGAAAAGACAGCGCAGATCATTCAGCTTGCGGATTGGGATTTGATGATCTCACAGCCCTTTGCCAAGTATGCAATTTCCTATCTTTTGAATTGTCAGAGGGAGAAGCTGCCGAAGGAAACGGTGATTTCGTTTGATGCATAGAGATATTATACCAGAGGAGAAAAACTGTCCTATATTCTGAAAGATAACATAACGATATGATGTTAGAAAATAACATCAGATGTGCAAGGCAGACAATGCAGAAGCAATGTACTGGACACGCTCGTTACAGCTCTCCTGATTGCGCAGGCAATATTCCTGAAAGAAAACATCTATAACCACCAACTGGGCCACCTTCGCTGGAACTGAGCCGAACTGGAAGGGGCTTTCGTTGGAGCCGCAGCACAGTACCACCTCCGACAGCTTCGCCGCCGGGGACTTCTGGAACCGGGTCACGAGGATCGTCCGGATGCCCCGCTGACGGGCCAACTCCAATATCTGTATCCCGCCGGTGGTGGCGCCGGAATAGGAAAACAGGATGATCA
This sequence comes from Faecousia sp., assembly GCA_051867395.1. Taxonomy (GTDB): domain Bacteria; phylum Bacillota; class Clostridia; order Oscillospirales; family Oscillospiraceae; genus Faecousia. The sequence continues at coordinate 1,334 of JBJDYN010000091.1, forward strand.
CACCCTTGGGATCCATGGTGGCAACGGCAGAGATCTGCATATGGGCATCTGAGATCGTGGTAAATTTCCCGGTCACGGTAGAGAACAGATGAGCGCACTCGCAGGCCATGATCATGGAGCCGCCGGAACCGAGGCACAACACGGTCGGTGCCTGCTCGATCAGCTCCACAGCCCGGCCAATCTGGTTCAGGTCCATCAACTCCGTGGTCTGGTGGACAGCATCGATGGCAAGCCGTCCGGATTCCTGTACACGCCCGGCAAGGGTGTCCGTGGACACAGGCTCGCGGCGGCTGCTGGCCCCCAGCACGGAATGTCGGGCCAGCTCGATCTTGAAGGCATTGAAACCCTTTAGCTTCAGGCTGCAACAAAACCGGGTGACGGTGGTCTCTGCGGTGCCGCATTCGTCCGCAAGCTGGGTGATGGACATGAACTGAACCTGAGAATGCTGGGTCAGCACGTAGTCTGCCACCTTGCGCTCAGCGGCGGTGAGCTGGTAATAGGAGGCACGAATGCGCTCCAGGATGTCCATGCTCTGCTCGTTCATAGTCGTGTCTCCTTTATTTTGGGAATTCCTCTGCAGGGCGGGGGCTTGCTCCCGCCCTGCCTTATGGATGTTACTCGCCCAGGATCTGAGTCATCATCTGATCCAGCATGATCAGGCAGCGGGGCACATGGAAGGGGCCTTTGAAGGTGCTGCCCTTGCAGGCGGGCTGGGTGGGCTTGCCGTCACGGCGCAGGTAGCCGTACCACTCGCCGTACTCGTCGGCAAAGTAGGTCTGGCAGTAGTCAAGCAGCTGGTTGAAAATTTCCAGATACTTTTCGTCCTTGGTGTCCCGGTAGATCATCATGGAGGCGATCAGGGCCTCATTGTGGGGCCACCACAGCTTCATGTCGTGCTCGTAGGCCTCGGGAGGATTGCCCA
>JBJDYN010000092.1:0-15125 GCA_051867395.1 Faecousia sp.
AGGCTTTGGTGCGGTAAACGATCATTTATCTGACGTTTTCTGGCCACGACTGAATCGTTACCGGGGATGAATGAAAATAAGTCTGCGGCCAATGATGATTTCCTGTGCGTAGGGATGCCGCCCCCAACGCCGGGTTTTTACATTGGAAAAACCGCTGCTTTCACAGAAAACACATCGGCATCCAATTTGGATGCCGATGTGTCATTTCAGAAAAAGTGCCCAGAGAATATTTGCCAGGAAGGGCTGCAGGAAAAAGCCAATGGCAAAGGTGACACCGCAGACCCAATATAGATCGGAAGAATCCTCCCAGGGACGGATCGAAGGTGCCAGCCGCAGCAGAATCCTGGCGACGGCCCAGCCCAGGATGGTTCCCAGGGTGTTGGTCATCAGGTCATTCACATCCGTGGCCCGGAAGGTGAACAGCTGCAAAGTTTCGATCAGCAGCGAAGTGCAAAAGCCAAACAGTACCGTCCAGCGGAGTTTCCGGAACCTCTGCCATAGCACCGGCAGGAAAAACCCAAGGGGCATAAAAAGAAGCACATTCAGAAAACTGTTCTCGTAGTCGGAGAACATGTACTGAAAGGGCTTCAGGTTGATATTCGGTTCAAAGCGGATGAATTGGATGTTGGGCAGCCCCACCACCGCATCTATGGCGGCCAGGTACAGGGCAAATACCAGATAGAGGATTGTTCGGTTCCGGTCATGAAAGCAGCGCTTGTTCAGCACCGCAAAGGCGGGGATCAGAAGGATCGACGCGATCCCGGCCTCCAGACACATGGCGATGACGCGAGACATTTGTCCCTCCAAAGGATTATAGAATTGGTTTGACAAACAGCACTGCCAGCACACAGCAGCAGGCAGTCAGAGCGAACCGGGAATCGGTGTAGATATCCGACGTTTCGGCTTCGTACTCCCGGTGGCAGCGGTAGATGGCGTCCATGATGGTTCTGGCGGCCTTGGGATTCACCTGAGGATCTTCCTCCAAATAGGCGAGGAAATGCTCCTGCAGCGCCGCTTCGTACTCCCGGTGATCGGTCAGATTGGTGGGGAAGGTATCGTTATGGGCATAGGTGAAGGCATCGGTGGTATAGTGGATCAGCTTGCCCAGGGTATAGTAATCAAAAAGGCCCAGATTGTCCTTTTCCTCCAGCCGCAGGGAGATTCGGCGCATAAACCGGCGGGCGTTGCGGTAGTTGTGGCCCCGGAGCCACTGACACCGCAGGGAGCCTTTCAGATATGTAGCGGGATTCCGGTCCGGCTCAATGCAGCCAATCAGAAACGCCTTTGTGTAGCGCTGCGGCACATTGTCCATATAGTGCTGAACCAGGTACTTTCCGAGACGGCGGTGGCTTTCTCCCCGCATAGGATTGCCCCTTTCTGTGTGGAATGGCCTGATTATAGCACATTTCGGAACAGAATGTGTGAACAACAGAAGAAATCAGAGATAAGCATAAGTTTTCCGCCACCGGGGCAGGGCTTCTTTGTGGGAAAGTAACAATTCATCCGTACCCCAAGTTTCTCATATAAATGATCGTTTAGCGGAGCAAAGCCTTCCCCTCTGGGGAAGGTGGCCCGGCGTAAGCCGGGACGGATGAGGCAGGTATGCACGAAAAAATTGTATGCACTTAAAGAGTAATAACGTAAAAAGTCCAGCAGCACAAGGCCGTTCCCTTTTTGCGCGGGGTTGCTACAACGCTTGGGTGCGTCCCAACCTCATCCGCCCCAGTGTGCGCACTGGGGCACCTTCCCCAGAGGGGAAGGCTTTGCTGCACGAAACGACCATTTACCGTACGAGATTTCACTACGACGGAATAGATACGCAGGAAATAACAATGCAGCCCCGGTTGAACCGGGGCTGCGGAAAGATTATTCGGTAACGGTGAAATCCAGAGTGGTGACCAGACAGCCGTTCAGATAGAGGCTCATGCTGTAGCTTCCGGCAGCGGTGATGGTCGTGGGTACGTCCAGTTCGCCGTAGTGGTAATCGCCGGCATACCAGATGTCCTTCCAGTACGCTTTGTCCTGGGAAACCAGGTCGGGCAGCACGTTGCCGTGGGCGTCACGGATGACATACAGGATGTCCGTCTCGTAACCCGGGAGATAGAAGTCTGTGGCGCCGTGAAGCACAATGGAGATCGGGTCCCCGGAGGCAAACTGATCTGTGAATGCGTCGCTGCCCACATTCTCGAAGTGCCAGTTCGCGTCCTCCGGCGTTTTCAGCAGCTGGGCGGTGATATCCGCTGCGGCCAAACCGTTTTCCTCAAAGCTCTCTGCTTCGGGGCAGGTGTAGGTGTGGATGTTGCTGAAAATGGAGGTGGCGTCCGCGGCGTGGATGGTAAACTGATATTTGGCGCCGGGGATCTGGGGGGTGATCACAGCGGAGGCGGTATCGCATTTGACCACGTTTTTGCTGTCGCTGCCGTCGATGGTGTACATCAGCAGCCAGCCGCCTACGGGATCACTTCCGGTGTAGTCCCAGCGGACAGTCAGCTTGCCGTAATCCGAATCCTCCACGTTCAGGGCGGTGATGTTGATGGGATTGGCGGTGATGCTGGCGCGCTTGGGCTGGGTCATTCCGGCGGCGGTGACCTCCACGGTATAGCTGACGGTGGGATCGATGCCGGTCAGATAGACTTCCGTATCGCTGACGGTGCGCTGCTCCTCGTAACCGCTTTCGCTGTAACAGCGGACGTCCCAGCTCTCCACCACAATATCGCCGGGGGCATTCCAGCGGATGGTCATGTCACTGCCGCCGCTGGAGGAAACGGTCAGATCCTCGGCCAGGATCAGCCGGGATGCCATGAATTCCAGGGAATCCTTTCCGCTGAGAGACAGGTCTTTTCCGGCATCCAGGGTAAAGGTGTAGACCTTGCCGATAGACAGACCGCTGATGGAAACCGAGTGACCGGTGAAGGTCTGCTTCTGTGCTTCCTCCCCGTCGGCCTGATAGACCACATTCCATTCCTCCGGCTCGTCGCCGTCCAAGGTGAAGTTCAGTATGACGGAACCATCCTCGGGACCGGTGACAGCGGTAAAGGTGACGATATTGGTGGTGGTATCGGTGGTGAAGTAGTCGGAGGTCTGACCCACCAGCTTATGGAAACCGTCGATCTCCAGCTGGACCTTGTACATTGTGTTGGACAGCAGGTCGGTAAAGACCACTTTACCGTTTTCCAGGTCTTTGGTCAGGACGTTGCCGTAGTTATCGGAGCAGGTAACATGCAGAAGCGCATTGTCAACCTTGGTGTCCACGGTGACGGACAACTGACTTCGGTCCCCGGTTATGGTGAGTCCATCGATGGTCTGCAGGTACAGATTTTGGTAAGCCCAGAAGCCGCCGCAGCCGATCCCGGCCAGAATCAGCAGAAGCAGCAGCCGGGAGAGAACCTTCTTTGCCTTGCGCTTTCCCTCTGTGGATGCAAACTTCCTGCCGCCTTTCTTCTTTTTCTTCTGGGAGTCTTCGTCGGTATCTTCCATGACGGGATCCACCGGTACGTCGGCATCATCCACTTCATCAGAATCCTCCGTGACAAAGGCGAAGGGATCCGGGGAATCGGGGATATCCGGCAGAACCACACCCTCCGGCGTCTCGTGGGAGATCAGATCGTCAGCCTTGGCAATGATCCGGGAAAGCTCGTCCGACATCTCATGGGGCTGCAGGTCATCCGCGTCCGCCTCGCCGGGAACGGTTTCATCCTCCTCCGGCGGCGGGTTGAAAACCATCTGCTCCGGAGGTTCGGAAACGGTTTCTTCCGGAGACGATGCATCTTCCGCAGGGGCGGCATCCTCGGTGGGAGCATGGACAGCATCTGCAGGGACAGATGCCTCGCTGTCCTCGTCGGGCTTGGCTTCCGGCTGCGGGTCTTCTCCGGCTTCCGCCCGTTTCTGGAAGAAGACCACATCCTCCGGGTCCACCTCCAGGGGCGTATGGGGCGTGATGGGAACATCGTTGACCGCATTGCGCTGCATGTAGTCCACCAACGCATGGCGCATGTCCTTGGGATCGGCCCAGCGCTGCTGCGGATCCGGGTGGATGGCCTTCATGAGGATTTCCGCCAGCTCGTAGTCGGCGTTGATGGGAGAGGGAAGCTCCTCCTCCGGCGCTTTTTCCCGGAAGGGAAGCTGTCCGTCGTTATACAGCTGATACAGGATCATGCCTACGGCGTAGGTATCCGCGGTCAGATTCACCGTGGCCATGGGATCGTGAAGCTCCGGCGGGGTGTAGCAGCTGCGGTATTTATCCGGCAGAGCGGTGTAGCGCAGGGCATCCAGCGGGATGAAGCCCAGATCGCCGATGCTGTATTCCTTTTTCTCCGAGATGAAGACATTGGTGGGCTTCAGGTCCACATACAGCGCGCCGGCCTCCCGGCAGACAGTCAGGGCAGCGCACAGATCCAGGCCCAGGTTGATCGCTTCCAGGTGGGTCACCGGATTGCGGCGGACATATTTGTCCAGAGAGCGCTTATAGCTGCCGATGAGATAGATCTCATACCCTAAGCGGCGGGCGGTGATGGGCTCCATCTGCCAGCCTTCGTAGGGAAGGAAGCCTTCCTGCTTGGACAGCTCTTTCAGCAGCTGCGCTTCTTTCATAACCTCTTCGCCCACGGTCCGGAAGTAGTCCATGGCATCGCCTGGGTCTTTATAGGCGCCAGCCAGGAGGAGCGCGTCCATCTGCTTCTGTGTGGCGGGGATGGAAAGGATCTTGACTATGTATTTCTTATCTGAATTTTCCTTGATTGCGGGACAACAGCGGACGCCGTCATGTTCACTCATGGGATTCCCCATGGTGAACCCATCCAGCAAAGGAGAGATGCGTATGGGGTCTGACAAAATAGATCGCCTCCTTCAACCCATATATCATAAAATAAAAAGGCAAAAAATGCAACACTTTTATAGTTGTATTCTTTGGAAACCCGTGGTATAATGTCAAAATACCGGTACTGCATAGGTGTTTGGACAGGAGGGATATACAATGAGTAAAATCATTTGTGATATTTGCGGTACAACTTACCCGGATACTGCCGATTGCTGCCCGATTTGCGGCTGTTCCCGGGATGCGGCTGCGTCGCTGCTGGGGGATGACCTGCTGATGGAAGAAGTCATGGAGGAACCCAGAGCCAAGGGCGGCCGTTTTTCTTCCAATAAGAAGAAAAAAGAGATCTTCGATTATGATGAGGCCAATTCTCCTCCAGAAGATGAGCCGGTTCCCGAGGAGGGGAATCCCTACGAGGAGGAAGAGGAATACGAGGAAGGCCCGCGGCACAATACAGTTGCTGTCGTCCTGCTGACGGTTCTGATTGCCGTGCTGCTGATCGCTGCCGGGTTCCTGTTTGTCCGCTTCTATCTTCCGAATATGGACATCGGGTCCGATAAAAATGCCCAGCTCAGCACCAGCGCGCCGGTAATTCCCGAGACTACCGGAGAAACCCTGGAACCCACCATTCCCTGCCAGGGCCTGACCCTGACCAGCGGCACCCCGGAGCTGAGCAGGGAAGGCCAGTACTTCCTGCTCCATGTGATCGTCACGCCGGAGAATACTACGGATCAGCTTACCTTTGCCTCTGCGGACGAGAGTGTCGCCACCGTTACCGAGGATGGCAGAATCACCGCTGTTGGGGAAGGCGAAACGGTGATTTATATTACCTGCGGCAGCTTCCAGTACCCCTGCCCGGTGGTGTGTAAATTTGTGGAAGAAACCCAGCCCCCGGAGACCGTGGCGCCCACCGTGGCGGAAACGGAGCCGGATGCTGATGCGGAAACCACAGCGGAAGAGAATTCGGAAGAATCCAATTCGGGTGAGCAGAAGGACGTTGTGCTGAAGCTGAAAAAGACCGACATCAAGCTGGGTGTCTACTATGAATACCAGCTGCTTCTGGACTGCGATCTGGAGCAGAATGAGGTGGAGTGGAGCTCTGAGCATCCCCATATTGCCACGGTGGATGAAAACGGCGTGGTTAAGGCAATCAAGTACGGAACAACTTCCATTACCGCGAAATATGGCGACCAGGAAGTGTCCTGCATCGTCCGCTGCAGCTGACAAGCAGAATTTACGGCAGCTCTTTTTCGGGAGAGCTGCCGTCTTTTCTGTTATTCTCCTTCGATCATGGGCTTTTTGCGAAACAGCAGGGAAATGCACCACAGTCCCGCCAGCGCGATGATGGTATAGACCAGGCGGCTGAGCAGGGCATTGGCGCCGCCAAACAGCCAGGCCACCAGGTCAAACTGAAAAATGCCCACAAGCCCCCAGTTGATACAGCCGATGATGGACAGGATCAGCGCAATGGTATCCATTATGATTACCTCCATTTCAAGTTCCGGATATGGATAGGATGTACATGATTTTATAAATTATCAGGATTTGGATTGCAAAATGTCCTTTTGTCCGCTATAATGAACCCAATCGACAGAAAAGGAAGTGCTCAAGCATGACAACACTGTATGAAGGCGCATTTGCGAAATTGAATCTGACCCTGGACGTGCTGGGGAAGCGGGAGGACGGCTACCACGACCTGCAGAGCGTGATGCAGACCATCTCCATCCGGGACGATGTGGAGATCGATGTGGGGACCGGAAAGCCCTGGAGGCTGCTGTGCTCCCAGGAGGGCATTCCCACGGACGAGAGTAACCTTGCCTGGAAGGCGGCAAAGGTATACTGCGATACCATGCAGGTGGACCCCGATGGCCTGGAGATTCGCATTTTGAAGCGGATCCCCTCCGGCGCCGGTATGGGCGGCGGCAGCGCGGACGCGGCGGCAGTCCTCCGTGCTCTGAACCGCCACTATGGGGAACCCCTTTCCATCCTGGCCCTGGCGGAGCTGGGGGCCCAGGTGGGCAGCGACGTTCCCTTCTGCACCCTCTGCGGCACGGCCATGGTGGAGGGCCGGGGGGAGCAGCTGCGGAAGCTCCCGGATATGCCGGACTGTATTTTCGTGGTCTGCAAACCGGATTTCTCTGTTTCCACTCCGGAGCTGTACCGGAAGCTGGACACCGTAGCCATTGCCCACCATCCCGACAACCGGGCCATGGAGAGCGCCCTGTTGGCAGGGGACCTGGGGAAGGTGGCGGAGAATGTGTACAATGTGTTTGACCCGGTGGTCACCGCAGACCATCTGGAGCTGAATTATATCAAGTCCATCTGCAACACCTATGGCGCGATGGCCCAGCAGATGACCGGCTCCGGCTCTGCGATCTTCGCCATTGTGCCGAATTTCGAGTACGCCGCGGTGGTCTGCAATATGCTGAAAGAGAACTATCCCCAGATTTTTATTGCCAAACCTGTATAATTTTTCCTAACGCCGTCTATACTGGAGGTATTTCCGTATGGACGGTGTTTTTTATGAGGAAAATTATGAAACGGGTCGGGATCTGCCTGATCCTTGCGGCACTGGTATGGTGCGGTACATTGCTGTCTGACCGGCAGAAATTGAATGAGGATCTGATCCGGCTCCATGTGGTTGCCAATTCCGACAGTCCGGAGGATCAGGAAATCAAGCTCCGGGTCCGGGACGCGGTGGTCAGCAGCCTGCAAAGTGATCTGGCCAAGGTGGCGGATGTGGAGGAAGCGAAAGCCTATCTGCGGGAAAACCTGGCAAAAATCCAGCAGATTGCAAACGATGTCCTGGAGAAAGCCGGATTTGACGGGGAAGCGGTGGTGACCCTATGCCGGGAGGCCTTCGACACCCGGTACTATGACACCTTTACCCTGCCTGCCGGGATCTATGAGTCCCTGCGCGTCACCATTGGGGAAGGCAACGGACATAACTGGTGGTGTGTGGTCTTCCCATCGCTGTGCCTGAGCGCTACGACAGAAGGATTTGCGGACACCGCAGCAGGGGCCGGTTTTTCCGATTCCTTAACCGGCGCACTGACGGGAGAAGGGGCGTACGAGATCCGGTTCTGTCTGCTGGACGCCCTGGGGAAGCTGGAAACCCAATTCTTCCGGGGATAGATTTCCTCTGTCTTTTAGAAAGAAAGTATGCTATAATGTTGAAAATGAATGGATCAGCTTTTCGGAAGTCCGTATTGATCGTTTACAGCAACACCCACTGTAGGGGAGGGTCATTGACCCTCCCGCTGCGTAACGAAACAGAGCGTGAAATTGGATGCTCCCAGGGATTGTTTCCCCAAAAAAGATGGATCCGACAGCGCAAAATGCGGAAGCCTTCGGGAGGGTCAATGACCCTCCCCTACAGTGTGTGCAAGCATAAACGATGCTTTGCAGCGCATTTTTTGGCACGACGAAATAGCATGGTACGAAAAAAGAGAAGAAGGAGGCCGCGTTATGCTGCACCTGCTGTTGGGCCGGGACTGGACGGCCAACCGGGAGGAAATCCTGGGGCGCATTGCCCGGGATGTCCAAAACCGAAAGGGAAACCGAATCTTGATGGTTCCCGAGCTGATCAGCCACGATACGGAGCGCCGCCTGTGTGCGGCGGCAGGAGATACGGCCAGCCGCTATGCCGAGGTGCTGTCCTTTACCCGGCTGGCCCGCCGGGTGGCGGATTCCATGGGCAGCGCCGCCCAGGCGTGTCTGGACAGCGGCGGACGGGTGGTGGCCATGGCTGCCGCGGCCAGGCAGCTCAGCAGCCGTCTGAAGGCCTACGCATCCGTGGAAACCAGGCCGGAATTTCTCACCGGGCTGGTGGACGCTGTGGATGAATTCAAGCGCTGCTGCATCACCCCCCAGGACCTGGCAGACGCGTCCAGGCAAACGGAGGGAAGCCTGGCCCAGAAGCTGGAGGAGCTGTCGCTGCTGATGGAAGGGTATGACAGCCTTTGCAGCCGGGGCAAGCGGGACCCCAGAGACCAGATGACCTGGCTGCTGGAGCAGCTGGAGCTGGGCAGCTACGGCGAAGAGCATGTGTTTTACATAGACGGGTTCCCGGACTTTACCCGCCAGAATCTGGCGGTTTTGGAGCATCTGATCCGGGTCAGCCCCAGCGTTACCATCAGCCTGAACTGCGACACGGTGGATTCTAACTTGCTGGCCTTTGAAAAAGCCGGTTCCACTGCCAAGCAGCTGCTGCAGTGCGCCAGCCGCGCCGGGGTAAAATGGGAGATTGAAACCATCCCGGAGCGGGAAGAACCGCTCCGCGTGGTACGGGAGAAGCTGTTCCAGGGCGGAATTACGGCAGGTTCTGCCAGGGAGGTGCTCCATGCCTGCCGCGCCGCCTCCCCTTACCAGGCCTGCATGGACGCGGCCCGGCAGGTCCAGGCGCTGACAGCCCAGGGCTGCCGCTACCGGGACATCGCCCTGGTGTGTACCGACATGGGGGTGTACCAGCCCCTGGTGGATCTGATTTTCCACCGGTTTCACATACCGGTATACCGGTCCGGAACGGAGCAGATTCTGGAGAAAAGCGTCATTGCAACCGTCTTGACCGCCCTGGACGCGGCCCTCACCGGCTTTGACCAGCGAAATACCCTGCGGTATCTGCGCTCGGCCCTGTCGCCATTGGATCCGGACACCTGTGACCGGGTGGAGAATTACGCCATTGTCTGGGGCATCCGGGGACAGAAATGGTGTGCGCCCTGGGAGAACCATCCCGACGGTCTCAGCGGGGAGTGGGAGGACGCTTCCCGGCAGCGCCTTGGGGAATTGAATGAAGCCCGGGCCCTGGCCATTCCCCCCTTGCAGCGCTTGCAGCAGGGCTTCCGGGAGGCCAAGGATCTGCGCTGCCAGGTTCTGGCGCTGTATGCCTTTTTGGAGGACATCGGCCTGGAGCGGCGGCTGGCCCGGATGGCCGGGGAGCTGGACGAAGCCGGGGATAACCGGGAGGCTCAGATTTTGAACCAGCTGTGGGAAATCCTGATGTCCGCCCTGGAACAGATGTATGATGTCCTGGGGGAAACCTGCTGGGAGTCGGAGCATTTTTCCCGGCTGCTGAAGCTGCTGCTGAGCCAGTACGATGTGGGCACCATCCCGCCGGTGCTGGACGCGGTGCAGATGGGCCCGGTGACAGCCATGCGCTGCAACCAGCCCAGGCATTTGATCCTGCTGGGAGCGGAGGAAGGGAACCTGCCCAGCTACTCCGGCTCCACGGGTGTGCTGACAGACCAGGAGCGGGTGACCTTGCGGGAGATGGGCGTTCCCCTGACCGGCGGCGCCATGGAGGGCATTCAGGCGGAATTCGCGGAGATCTACGGGGTCTTCTGCGGCGCCACGGAGTCCATCCGGGTTTATTGCTCCGGGGAGCAGCCCTCCTTTGTGTTCCGCCGTCTGGCGGACTTGGCCGGCGGGGAGGAAACGGTGGCCGAAGGCCTCGGCTTTGCCCCGGCGGATGCGCAGGAAGCGGGAGCGTATCTGGCCCGCTGGAACGCAGCCAGCCAGGCCCGCACCCTGGAGGTGGAGGAGGCTTACCTGGATGCCTGCCGCCGCAGAGACTTTGCCCTGGGAACGGTGCAGCGGGAGAACATCCGTGGGCTTTATGGCAGCACCCTGAACCTGTCCGCTTCCCAGATTGACCGTCAGGCGGAATGCCGTCTGTCCTATTTCCTGAAATACGGCCTGCGGGCCCAGGAGCGCAAGGAAGCCGCCGTGGACCCGGCGGAGTTCGGCACCTATGTCCATGCGGTGCTGGAAAATACCGCCCGGTGCATTCGGGATATGGGAGGCTTCCACAAGGTTTCCCTGGAGGAGACCCTGGAGATTGCCCACCGCTTCAGCCAGGAATATGCCGAAGCCCGATTCCGCCAGATCGAGTCGGAGCGGGTGACGTACCTGTTCCGCCGGAATGTCCGGGAGCTGGATATGGTGGTCCGGGAGCTGTGGACGGAGCTGCAAGCCGCCCTCTTTGAACCAGCGGGCTTTGAGGTCAATTTTGGCGGCCAGGACGGCCTGCCGCCCATTGCCATTCCCAACAAGGGCATGAATGCCATCCTGCGGGGCTTTGTGGACCGGGTGGACACCTGGGACCGTTACTACCGGGTGGTGGACTACAAAACCGGGAAAAAGGATTTTGACTACTGCGACGTGTTCAACGGTGTGGGCCTGCAGATGCTGCTGTATCTGTTCGCCCTGCCCGACAGCGGGGAGGAAGCCCTGGGGGACCGGCCTATTCCGGCGGGGGTTCAGTATTTCCCGGCCAGAGCGCCCTATCTGCCTGCGGAGGGACGGCTGACCCCGGAGGAAGCGGAGGAAAAGCGCCTGTCCCAATGGAAGCGGAAGGGACTGCTGCTTTCGGACGAAGCGGTATTGCAGGCCATGGAGCCGGGGGAGAATCCCCAGAGAATGGGCTACAGTGTGAAGAAAGACGGCAGCCTGTCCGGCGACCTGGCAGACCGGGACCAGCTGAAGCTGCTGCAGCAGTATGTATTCCACATCCTCGCCGGAACGGTGGAGGACATCGCCTCCGGAAATGTGGAACCAAATCCCTACACCCGGGGCAGCAGCCATGACGTCTGCGCCTACTGTCCCTACGGTGCCATCTGCCACAAGGACACGGTGGCCGGACGGCGCAATTACAAGACCATGACCGCCCAGCGCTTCTGGGAGGAGATCGAAAAGGAGATGAAACGCCATGGCGGATAAACTGACCCCCCAACAGGAGCAGGCGGTCCGTAACCGGGGCGGCAAGCTGCTGGTTTCCGCCGCGGCGGGCTCCGGCAAAACCAAGGTCCTGGTGGACCGGCTGATGAACTACCTGACGGACCCAAAGGATCCGGCGAACCTGGATGAATTCCTGATTATCACCTATACCAAAGCGGCAGCCTCGGAGCTGCGGGGCAAGATCGCCGCCAAGCTGACGGAGCGGATCGCGGAGGAGCCGGAAAACCGGCATTTGCAGAAGCAGATGCAGCGGCTGTTCCTGACCGAGATTTCCACAGTCCACGGGTTCTGTGGAGACCTGCTGCGGGAATATGCCTACCGGCTGGACATTGCCGCCGACTTCCGGGTGGCGGATGAAAACGAATGCCGGGAGCTGCGGGACGGAGTGCTGTCGGACCTGCTGGACCGGGCCTATGAAACAGCGGGAGAAAACGCGGATTTCCGGGCCTTCGTGGACAGCCAGGGGTTGGGCCGGGATGACCGCCTGGTGCCGGAAATCATCGAAACCGTCTATGACAGCGCCCGGTGCCATCTGGACCCGGAGGGCTGGCTGGAGAGCTGTCTGGCCGCTGCGGAAACGGAGGACGTATCGGATGTGTCGGAGACGCTCTGGGGCCGCTATCTGATCGATGACCTCCACGACTACCTGGACTGCCAGATTCGGGCCATGACTGACTGCGCGAAGAAAGCAGGGGAGTGCCCGGATATGGAAAAGGCGGCAGCCAACCTCCGGAACACCCTGTACCAGCTGGAAGCCCTCCGGGCAGCGCAAACCTGGGACGAGATTGTGACGGGCAGGAACATCGACTATGGCCGCCTGGTATTTCCCAAGAAGAATCCGGATCCCGAGCTGACGGAGCAGATCAAGGCGGTTCGCCTGGCCTGCAAAAAGGGACTGGAGAAGAAGCTGCGCTGCTTCGCGGACGACTCCCGGCAAGTGCTTCAGGACCTGGCCCAGTCCGCCGCCGGAGCCAGGGGCCTGGTGGCGCTGGTGAAGCAGTTCGGAAAGGACTATGACGCTGCCAAGCGCAGCCGCCGGTGCCTGGATTTCAGCGACTTAGAGCACAGAACCCTGGACCTGCTGCTGGGCAAGTCCCGCAGCGGCCCCACTGCCGCGGCAGCGGAGATCGGACGCCGCTATCGGGAGATCCTGGTGGATGAATACCAGGATTCCAATGGCGTCCAGGACGCGATTTTCACCGCCCTGACCAGGGAGAAACAGAATTGCTTCCTGGTGGGCGACGTGAAGCAGTCCATCTACCAATTCCGTCTGGCGGATCCGGGAATCTTTCTGGAAAAATATCACGCCTACGCGCCTGCGGCGGAAGCGGAGCCGGGGCAGGGCAGGAAGGTGCTGCTGAGCCACAACTTCCGCTCCGGCCCCGAGGTCATCGACGGCGTGAACCAGGTCTTTCGGGCCTGTATGCGTCCCAAGGTGGGGGGCCTGCAGTATGGCGAAGCGGAGGCCCTGCGGGAGGGCATTCCCCATGCTCCTCTGCCGGAGCCTGGTGTGGAGCTGTACGCATTGGAAGTCCGGGAGGATACCTACGGGGAGGAAGCGGCCTTCGTTGCGGAGAAAATTGCCGCCATGCTCCGGGAAGGCACCCTTGTCCGCAAGGATGGGCAGCTGCGCCCTGTGGAGCCGGAGGACATTGTGATTTTGCTCCGCTCTCCCGGCAGTGCGGGGGCCGTCTTCCAGCGGGCGCTGGAAGGAATGGGCATCCGCTGCGCCTCCGGCGGCGGTATGGATTTGCTGCAGTCGGAAGAAATTGGAACATTGCGCTGCTTTTTGCAGACCATCCAGAATCCCCGGCAGGACATTCCCTTAATCAGCACCCTGGCAAGCCCCATCTTCGGCTTTACGGCGGATGACCTGGCGGCCTTCCGGAGCAAGCAAAAGAAGGGCAGTGTGTACGATGCCCTGCTGCATAGTGAAAGCCCCAAGGGGAAGCGCTTCCTGGAGATTCTGGATCAATTGCGCAGGGAAGCCAGGCGCAGCACCCTGACAGCCCTGCTGGAGCAGTGCTTCGCTTTGACCCGGCTGGACAGCGTCTACGCCGCCATGCCGGGGGGCGAAGCGAAAAGCGCCAACTTGCAGACCTTTTACCAGCTGGCTGCGGACTTTGAGAAGGACAGAGCGCGGGATCTGTCGCAATTTATGGACCATCTGGAAGCCCTGGAGGAGCGGGGCGTTCCCGGCGCGGGAAACAGCGGCGGGGGATGCGTCACCATTATGAGCATCCACAAGTCCAAGGGCCTGGAATTTCCCGTGGTGTTCTTAAGCAATCTGTCCCGACGGTTCAACCAGGAGAGCCTTCGGGCCCAGATCCTTTGCGACAAGGAACTGGGGCTGGGACTGTCCGTGGCGGATGCCGAGAACCGGGTTCGCTATCCTTCCATTGCCAAGCGGGCCATTGCTGAAAAAATGACGGCGGAAAGCGTGTCGGAGGAAATGCGGGTTCTCTATGTGGCCATGACCCGTGCCCGGGATCGACTTATCATGACCTATGCCTCCCAAAGCCTGGAAAAGGACCTGCAAGAAATTGCCCGACGCCAGGACGCCGACGGTGGGGAATTGCTGTGCCGGGACGCTGCCTGCCCCGGAGACTGGATTCTGCTGGCCGCCTCCCGGCGGACGGAGGCGGGGCAGCTTCACAATCTGGGGGGAAAACCTGCCGAGACGGAAACCAGCGCCTACCCCTGGAAGATTTGGGTCACCCAAGCCCCGGCGGTTTCCCAGGAAAGCGCCGCCCAATCTCAGCAGCAGACGTCCCTGCCGGAGGGAGCGGCGGAGCAGCTGAAAGCGTCCCTGTCCTTCCGCTATGCCCACATTCCTGCCACCCAAGCGCCCTCCAAGCAGACCGCCACCGGACGCAAGGGCCGAGTCAAGGACGAGGAAGCGGCACAGGACACCCGGGAGCCCAAGCGTCCCAGCCGTACCTGGCGGCGTCCGACTTTCCTCTCCGGCGGGGATTCGGGTCAAGCCTACGGCACAGCCACCCACTTGGCGCTGCAATACCTGCGCTATGAAAACTGCGGCAGCACCGAAGAAGTGAAAACGGAGCTGCTTCGGCTGGTGGAAAACGGATTCCTGACCCAGGAACAGGCGGATATGGTAAACTGCGAAAAAATCGCCCGGTTCTTCACAACCGGGATTGGAACCAAGCTTCACAGGGGGACGCCCTGCCTGCGGGAGTTCAAATTCTCCATTCTGGACGACGGCAGCCATTACGGGGAGGGCTTGGAAGGGGAGCAGGTGCTGCTGCAGGGCGTTGTGGACTGCGCCTTGCTGGAAGAAGACGGCATCACAGTGATAGACTTCAAGACGGACAACATAACGGAGCAGACCCTGCCGCAAACGGTGGACCGCTACCGGCCCCAGGTACAGACCTACGGCGAGGCCCTGAGCCGCATCTATGAAATGCCCATCAAGGCACAGTACTTATACTTTTTCCGTCTGGATCGGTTTGCTGAGGTTTGATTCAAAATAGAGTATCTATTCAGTCGAACCTAAATATCTCGCTGTAAATGATCGTTTACCGCACCAAAGCCTTCCCCTCTGGGGAAGGTGGCCCGG
>JBJDYN010000093.1:0-59843 GCA_051867395.1 Faecousia sp.
GCGGCGGCCAAAGAGAATGCCCGGCCTATGTCCGCCTGATGATGCAGGAGCTGCTTGGGCAGTTAGACCGCAACGCTTGATAATACGGCAACAAAAAAGTATCCCCGTCCTTGGAGTAAATCCAGGGACGGGGAGAATTATATCACTCTATACTATTAGGTTGCTTTCTTTGCGCTCGTCCAGAAATAGCGGGTGTCGCCCTTTCCGCCTTTCCCACCCCATATACAAACATAGGCTTTGTAGTACTTACCTGGAGTCCCGTAATAATCAACATGGCCGCTGTGATAATTATCATTGTAACTGAGTATCTCAGGATTTGTAATGTGGGTAAAAGTATCTTTCCATGTCCAATCGCTATCGTTGCTGCTGTTCGTTGCGCATTCATAAATTTCAATGCTTAGCGCACCGAGCTCATCCATTGTACCGGTTCCCTGCACATGAAAATAGACCTGGACCAGGCCGCCTCCTGCCGGATAGACATAGGCCTGATACGAATTCAAGTATAGGCTTGCATATGGCTGTGCCGTTTCGTTTCCAGCCGCATTTGCATAAATCGGAATAAGCAATGCGAAAACCATCGTTATAGACACAAGGCGAACCAGTAAAGATTTTTGTTTGCTATACATAATGCACCTATCCTTTCCCAATAGAATCTATCATCTTTTTTGCATCGTCAATGGATATGTCACCGGAAACATTACATTCGTAGGAATCCACTGTCCATACAAAGCAAAGCTGAGAAATATTTGAAAAAATATAGTATTTCACACCAGAAACTTCATATATTTCAATAACGCCATCTTCAATTTCAACGTTATATGGATCTGATGATATATATGACTGAACTTGAATCATTAAATTTTTATCATCATTGGTATAATATGCTATGTAGACTTGTTGAGTTGGCGTTACATCTTTCTCGCACTTTGTTAAAACAAATCCGTCCGGTATCCAGGCAGGAACAATATCGGAATTGATTTTGTTTCGTTTTAGCAGGTTTTGTAAGGATGTGTATTCGCCATCGTAGTTAGGGCTTGGCTCGCTGTTATCTGTGTCCTCACTGCTGTAAAAAGCAAATGTTTCCTTGCCCCACCTGGCAATCAAATTCAAAACATCTTCCCACCCAAACGCGTTTGTCGTTAGTGGAATGCAGAGCACCAATATAATTGCCGCCGCACATGCAATTAACCGACGCAGCCATGGCTGGGGAGTTTTGCCATTTGTTGCTGCCTTCGTGGTATGTCCACGGTGTCCTGCATCTTGTGGAAGGTAGTGCTTCTGAAAAGATTCCCAGGATTCCTGTGCTGTTTTTCCGGTGTTTGATTTGTTTTTCCTTTTCGCAAGCACCTCCATTACATATAGGATAAGTTCTGTGTCCGATTCATGCTCCATTGGAGCTTCGGCATCAAGCCGCAGAATTTTTTCGAGTTCCTCCGTTGCCATGGAGTCATATCGGGTAAAATCCCTGGCCCCACGGCATTGTTCCTCGGACATTCTATTTCCTCCTTTCACTTACTTATGTATTCAGACCGACATAAAGTGACACTATTTTTCAATTTTCTTCTGGAGAAATTCTTTTGCCCGCTGGACGCGCTTTTTACATGCGCTTACGGATATGCCTCTGGCCTCGGCCATCTCCAGGTGAGATCTGCCGTCCACAGCAAGCTCCTTTATTAGTTTGAATTCTTCTGAGCCAGAAACATTGTTGTACAGCACCGCCAGGTTGATTCGGTCATCCGAAAACGATGCCTCCCGGATCTGCATTGCCAGATAATTTGACAGGATATGGTTGGCGGAATCCCGGCTGCGTTTCATATTTTTGATGGTAAATTTAAGGGTCTGCACCAGCCATCCCTTTGGGTTCGGGCTGCCACATAGTTGTTCCGTTTTTTGGCAGGCAATATAGAAAGTTTCATGTACCGCTTCCTCTGCCAGACCGTCTTCCTTCAGCGCGCTACGGGCATAACAGATCAGCATATCGTGCATTTCAAGGTATAGTTGTTCAATTATTTCACTTTGCTCCGTGTTCATAAATTTACCCCATCTCCATACGATCAAATAGAGGTTACTTAATCGTTACTATCAGAGTAGCAGATATTTTTGCATATTTCAATTATTTTTTCATTTTTTATCATTTTCGTCACCAAATGGCCAGTCTGCTACATGATAAAGTGTAACTATATTATTTGATATGGAGGTACTTAGATGATGCATCCCCCAGAAAAAATGAAGCAAAATAAAAAGGTTTTGGAAGAGGCTTTGTCCTACAGAATCCCAATGCAAGTCGTAGAAGCGCAATTATTAGGCGAGTATGGCTGCAATCCGGTATGCCCGAGATGTGGTGGCCTTATGGACAGAGCATTTGTGACGTACTGCATCAACTGCGGGCAACGGCTTGAGTGGGATCTGTTCCCGGAAGAATATGTGGATTTAAAACTTGTGACAAAATAGGATTTACACAAAATAATAAGCGCCCCGCCCCAGAGTGTTACTCCAGGGGCGGGGCTTTAATTAATGCCCCCATCAACCGGGAGGCATTTTGTTTGCCACAACGATCCTCAAAAAATCCGATGTGACAAAAATTATTGGTGGAGCCGAGGGGAATCGAACCCCTGTCCGAAAGCAACTTGGAAAGAACTTCTCCGGGCGCAGTTTGTTATTTACATTCCCTCAACCCGGCGGGAACAAACACCCTACGGGAATCAGTAGCTTCATGATGCATGGTATGGGCAAAGCTTACCATACGCACGTTCTCTACTCAAATCACACCCGAGCCCGGCTCGTAGACCTTCCGGGGCGGATGGGCGCCTAATTAGGCAGCCAGAGCAACAGTATTGTTGTCAGTTAATTTTTAAAAAATGCCCGTTTTATCGTGGCCAGGCGCCACGGCCCGCTATTCCAGCCTCACTACCCCCGTCGAAACCAGTACGGCCCCGTGTTTGAGGTAAAAAGTAAGAGTGAAAAGTGAAAAAGTGTGGTATCTTGGGAGTGTTAAGCACTCCCAAGATAGAAAAATTAGAATCTGCCGTAGGGATCGGGGAGCTTGTTGGGCTCCGGGTAGGTCTCGCCGTAAGTGTCTACGGTGATGGAGGCGATCTTCTGCTCGGTCAGGGGACGGTCATTGCGGTCAGTCTGAACCTTGGCGATGGCGTCCACCACGTCCATGCCGGAGGTAACCTTGCCGAATGCGGCGTACTGGCCGTCCAGATGCTTGGCATCGGCGTGCATGATGAAGAACTGGCTCCCCGCAGAGTTGGGGGACTGGGAACGGGCCATGCTCAGAACGCCGCGCTTGTGCTTCAGGTCGTTCTTGACGCCGTTGAAGAAGAACTCGCCCTTGATGCAGTAGCCGGGACCGCCCATGCCGGTGCCCTGGGGGCAGCCGCCCTGGATTATGAAGCCGGGGATCACCCGGTGGAAGATCAGGCCGTCATAAAAATTGTGATTGCACAGGTCGATGAAATTGCGGACGCTCTGGGGCGCCTTGTCGGGGTACAGCTCGCCTTCGATGACGCTGCCGTTTTCCATTGTGATTTTAAAAGTGGGGTTCATTGTCTTAATCTCTCCTTCATAGCCCGGTCGATCTGGCGCTTGGCGTCCCGTTCGGCCGCGGCTTGTCGTTTGTCGTAAAGCTTTTTGCCCTTGCACAGGCCCACGTTGACCTTCACCCGGCTGCCCTTGAAGTACACGGACAGGGGGATCAGCGAATAGCCGTCCTGCTTAACCTTGCCGAAGAGCCGCATGATCTCTCGCTTGTGCATGAGAAGTCGGCGGGGACGGCGGGGGTCAGGGTTGAACCGGTTGCCGTGGTCATAGGGGGAGATGTGCATCTGGTTCAGGATCAGCTCTCCGTCCTTAATGCCGCACCAGGCGTCCTTCAGATTCAGGGTGCCCGCCCGAATGGACTTGACCTCCGTGCCGCACAGCTCGATTCCGGCCTCGAATTCTTCTTCCACAAAGTATTCGTGATAGGCTTCCCGGTTCCGGGCCATGACTTTAATTCCTTGCTTTTCCAGATGACTCACCTCCTGTGTGCGTTCTAAATGCTATTATACCATAACTGTCAAGAGGATAAAACCGCGAAATCGTGAAAAGTATCAATTGTTAACGCTTGCCGGCATCATGTTACACCGCGTCAAATAGAAAATGCTCCAGCGCCTGGGTAGAATCAAAGGCGTAATCGCACAGCCTGGTCATTTCTTCGGTAATCTCCGGGGAATCCTTTCTGCCCCAACCGGCGAAGGCAATGGGGACGTTTGCCTTGCTGGCCATTTCCCATGCGGGTTTCATGTCGTCCACCACCAGCAACTGACGGGGAGACAGGCTGTACTTTGCCATGATCTGCTCCAGGGGATAGGTGCTGGGCTTTCGCAGCTCTTCGGGCAGATCCCAGCCGTAGATATCGTCCGGCAGCAGACCAAAGTGGGCAGTGTAGTCCCGGGTGATGTTCTGGATGCAGGAATGGGACACCACGCAGATCAGACCGCCGTTTTCTTTTTGCCGCTGGATAATTCGATCCATACCGGGGTAGGGGGCGGGGATGTGATGTTCGATGTAGCCCTTCCAGCCCAGGTATTCGTCCACCAGCTCTTGCTCCGTAAAGCCGTACCACTGCCGGCACATATCCGCAAAGCCAAGATGAAAGCAGCCTTCGGTGTATTGGCGCAGGGTGATCCTGGTTCCCGGACGAAACTGGTCCAGAATATAGCAGAAGTAGGGGTAATTGACGGTGGCCTCACTCTGGACCACGGTGTCATCGTGATCCAGCACGAGACAGGGATATTTCAGCATATGTTTTCTCCGTATTTATGCAATGATTCCGGGCACAAAGAAATGGCAGGCGTATTTTTGGGGCTTCTCCGGGTCGTAATATACGTCGATGGACTCCCCGACCTGGGGGACGCGGTGTCGAATGGGGATGTAAAGCTTTCCGGTACAGGAAATGGTTCCCGCCTGATATTCAAAGGTGATGATCGACGGATGAAGAGCGCCATCCCCGGAAAAGCGCCGTACAGGCTTGGTGTTCACGGTCAGCCACCAGCAGCGGGAACTCTTGGTGACCTTGCCCTTGACGCAGCAGCCCATTGCCAGGATTTTATCAGAACCGATCCCGAACAGACGCAGAATGTTCATAAGCGTGCACCGCTCCTTGCGTTCCATTTCAGCTTGAATAGCTGTGGTTATTATAGCAAATTCGGGACCAATGCGCAACCATGAAATTCCTCTTGCGAAATACGAACAAATGTACTAAAATATAAAAAACAAACGGGAGGGGCATGAAGATGAAGCAGAAGATATGTCCTGTGGATGTGATCTCGGTATGCAGCGCGTCAGGAGAGTTCCGGCCTCTGCGGCTTCAGCTGGAGGATGAGGAACACCAGTTGCTCCGGATCAACATTGAGGAAGTTGTCAGCGTAAAGGAGGTACCCTGTGTTGGCGTGGAAGCCACGATTTTTCTGTGCCGTGCCACCGTGTGGGAGAAGAAATGGCTGTTTGAATTAAAATATACCATCCGCACCCATACCTGGTCCCTGCTTGGAAGGGTAAGCTGAGAAGAAGCAATCTTTAGGGTAGAAATATTTAGAATCCTATCGTATAATGACACCGAAAAACCGCACCCTAATTTTCAACTTTCGATTTCAATTATTGTGGAGGGACTGCTATGGCCATCGTAACCTTCTACCGGGGCGACCCGAAAAACGCACCTAAAACCACCATGCCTGCCCATCTGGGGGCAAACGCCATTCTGACCTGTAAGGGAAAGCTGCTGCTGGAGAAGCGCCGGGATTCCGATATCTGGGGCCTGGTTGGCGGCGGCTGCAAGAAGACGGAGACGGGCCGGGACGCCATCGCCCGGGAGGTCTATGAGGAACTGGGTCTGCGGATTCCCAAGGACAGGTTCCAAAAACTGGATGTCTACGATGATCCCGGCCGTATTGCCGCCTACCGGGACGGCAGCATCTGGCGGATGGTCATAGTGGTCTACGGTCTGGATTTTCCCGAAGAGCCCCAAATGCGGATCAGCAAAGAATCCAAGGAGCTTCGTTTCTTCTCCAGGGAGGAGATCCGGGATATCGAGATTGCCATTACCCACTCGGACATCGTGGAGGACTGGTTCCTGAACGGTGGAAGGACCCGCGCCGGAGAATGAAGGAAAGCAGCGGTGCATAGAAATAGCAACAAATATACAAATTTTGAAAAAATACTTGTATATTCATCGAAAGTATGCTAAAATACACGTTGACGGTGCAGTATCCTAGTCAGAGTGACCATTTTCAAAGAAGGGCCTAAAAATCCTTTGAAGGGCACATCGATGAAGTCCCTGGTGCCTGCTTTTTACGCCCAGTTTAGGGTGGGTGCTGGGGGTTAAGGATCCCGGGCGCGCTCCAATGGCATGGAGCATACGACCCGGCTTCCGTGGAGACTTGAACCTTGTGCGACGACGGCGAAAACCCCGGGAGGGGTCCGATCGCGTACGAATCAGGTATGAACCTGCAAGGCGGTGCACAGAATCGTGTGCTGCGTGCAGCGTAGCCTGCCTTGAGTGAGTATGTGGGGAAAGATGACAGGCGGCTGGCGGTTATGGCCATAGCCGCTGCCGTTATTGCTTCTGGAAACCATGCTTGCAAAAGAGGCTAAGACTATGGAACATTCTGCCGTGGAAAACACCTAGGCTGTCTTAACAGGACAGGCAGGGGATTGCGGTACGGTCTAAGTGGCAATCGGGTACCCATTCTGGCAACACTTGGGCGGATGGATCAAATGGAAACAGCCTGTGCGGCAACGGCAGGTTCTGTCCGGTGAAAGACAACCCGACCTAAGCCGTAAGATTTATCCTGCCTGTCACCGTCACCCATTAACTATGATTTTTAAAAGGTGAATTTTGTGGCGAAAACCGACCCGGATGCTTCCAAACGGGAGCGGAACAAGACGATCCAATGGGTCGTCACCATTTTCTTTGTGACCATTCTTGTGTCCGGTCTCATCTCTTTGGTGTCGGACGAAGTGATGGAAAACAGCAGTATCGGCGTTGCGTTTCTGATCCTGCTGGTCATTATTTTCCTTGGCATTATTTTTGATATTATCGGCGTGGCAGTCACAGCGGCGGACGAAAAGCCCTTCCATTCCATGGCAGCGAAAAAGGTGCCCGGCGCTCAGGAAGCCATCCGTCTGTTGCGCAGCGCGGAGCGGGTCAGCTCCATCTGCAACGATGTGGTGGGGGATATCTGCGGCGTTGTGTCCGGTTCCGCCTCCGCAACCATTGCGTTGCTGGTGCTGAACCATGTGGATGTGGGGTGGCCCAGGGGTGTCGGTCTGCTGATGTCTGCATTGGTGGCCGGGCTGACCGTCGGCGGCAAAGCCATCGGCAAAACCATTGCTGTCAATTCCTGCACGCAGATCGTACATCTGGCCGGCCGGGTAATCTACACCCTGAACCACCTGTTCACCAAAAAGAAAAAATAACGTTAGGTTGTGGCGATCTTGGATATTTTACAGAGAGTGGGCGGTCATGAAGACTTGGTTGCCCTCACGGACGAGGAGCGCGCCCAGCTATGCGGAGAGATCCGACAATTTTTGATTTCCAGCGTTTCCAAAACCGGCGGTCATCTGGCCGGAAATCTGGGAGCCGTGGAGCTGAGCGTAGCCATCGAAACCGTTTTTAATACAAAGGAAGACCGCCTGGTTTTTGATGTCGGTCATCAGTCTTATGTGCATAAGCTGCTGACCGGCCGCCGGGCGGGTTTTGCGCATCTGCGGCAGTATGGCGGTCTGTCCGGCTTTCCCAAGCCGGAGGAGAGCGATACCGATGCCTTTGTGGCAGGCCATGCTTCCAGTTCGGTTTCCATTGGTCTGGGTATGGCCCGGGCCAGGACCCTTCAGAATCAGGATTACCATGTGGTGGTCCTCATTGGCGACGGCGCCTGTACCGGCGGTATGGCTTATGAGGGCTTGAACAACGCCGCAGTCAGCGGGGAGCCCATGGTCATTATTCTCAATGACAACGAGATGTCCATTGGCAAAAATGTGGGCGGCATGTCCCGGCACTTGTCCCGGCTGCGCTCCAGCGAGGACTACCTGGACGCCAAGCGGCTGTACCGCCAGATCATGAAGAAGCTTCCTGGCGGCGATGTCCTGTACCATTTGAGCAGCCAGCTGAAAAACAGACTGAAGCGATTCCTGCTGCATACTACCATCTTTGAAAATATGGGCTTTACCTACCTGGGGCCTGCGGACGGTCATGACCTGCCGGGTCTGATCTCCCTGCTGACAACAGCAAAAGAGCTGAATGAGCCTGTCTTGGTGCATGTCGTCACCAAGAAGGGCTGCGGATATCCATTTGCCGAGGAGGACCCCGCCAAGTTCCACGGCATCGGAAGCTTTGACCCGGAAACCGGCAAGAAGCTTTCTCCCAAAATCCGGACGTTTTCGGATTCCTTTGGAGATACCATGCTGGAGTTGGCGGAAAAGAATGATAAAGTCTGCGCCATCACTGCCGCAATGCCCGGCGGTACAGGCCTGCTGGCGTTCCAGCAGAAATACCCCAACCGCACCTTTGATGTGGGCATTGCGGAGGAACATGCCGTTTCCATGGCAGGTGGTCTTGCAAAGCAGGGGATGATCCCTGTTGTGGCGATTTACTCCACCTTCCTGCAGCGAAGCTACGACCAGATCATGCAGGATATCGCTCTGCTGCAGCTGCATGTGGTGCTGGCCATTGACCGGGCGGGGCTGGTAGGTGACGACGGTCCAACCCATCACGGAGTCTTTGATGTGGGCTTTCTGCGGCAGGTACCGGGTATGCAGATTCTAACCCCTGTGAGCCTGAAAGAACAGCGGGATATGCTCCGCTGGGCGGTGGAAGACTGTCATGGCCCCGTAGCGATCCGATATCCCCGGGGTGGGGAGGGCAGCTATACGGCGTCCGATTGGCAGGGCCCCGACGGCCCACAGGTCAAATGCCACCGCCGTGGCGAGGATGTAACCTTTGTGACCTACGGCAGACTGCTGGATAACGTTCTGGAGGCAGCGGAGCTCCTCTCCAACCAGGGTGTAGAGGCGACTGTGCTGCGGCTTTTGTCTGTTTCCGACTTGCCTTCGCAGCAGGTTCAGGAGTTACTTTCCGACAATCACCGGGTAATCGTGGTGGAGGAAGTCTGTTCCGGTTCCGGCATTCGGGAAGCCCTGACCTGGGAGCTGGACAAGCGCTGTCCTGACTACCGGGTGTATGGTATTGACCTGGGACGGGATTTCGTCCCGCACGGTTCCCAGAAGGAGCTATATAAACACTGCGGCCTGGATGCACAGTCCATTGCCGCATATACCATGGAGGTGCTGTCCGTTTGAAAGTAAAGAAGAGACTGGATGTTCTGCTGACGGAGCAGGGTTATGCGGACAGCCGTTCCAAGGCCCAGGCAATCATTATGAGCGGCCTGGTGTACGTTGACGGACAGAAGGCAGACAAGTCCGGCGTATCTTATGAGGAAACGGTTTCTCTGGAGGTTCGAGGCGCGGCATGCCCCTATGTCAGCCGGGGAGGACTGAAGCTGGAAAAAGCGCTCCGGGATTTCGGGGTGAAGCCGGAGGGTTATGTGTGCAGCGATTCCGGCGCATCCACCGGTGGCTTTACGGACTGCCTGTTGCAGCAGGGAGCGAAGAAGGTATTCGCCATCGATGTGGGCTACGGGCAGCTGGACTGGAAGATCCGCTCCGATCCTAAGGTGGTGGTGATGGAGCGCACCAATATTCGCTATGTGACCCCGGATCAGCTGGGAGAGCCGCTGGATCTGTCTGTTGTGGATGTCAGCTTTATTTCCTTAAAAATCGTGCTTCCCGTTATCAAGACCCTTCTAAAGCCCACCGGACAGGTACTGTGCTTGATCAAGCCCCAGTTTGAAGCAGGGAAGGAAAAGGTAGGGAAGAAGGGTGTTGTCCGGGAAAAGTCCACCCATAAAGAGGTGCTGGACAGCTTCGTTTCTCTGGCGGAGGAACTGGATTTTCGGATACTGGGCTTGACCTACTCTCCCGTGAAGGGGCCGGAGGGCAATATTGAGTTTTTGGCGCATCTGAGCCTGGATGCGTCAGAAGGAATCTGCCCGGATACAGCCCTGGTGGTAGAGCAGGCCCATGCCTCGCTGGATAAGGAGGCGTGCCAATGAAAAACGTGGTTTTGGCGCCAAATCCTTACCGGGACAAGAATTTCCAAACAGCCCGGGACGCAATTCTGGTGCTGAAGGATGCCGGCATTCAGCCCAAGCTTTGTCTGCCTTTTGACGTTGACCGCTCCTATGAGTTGCCCCGGGATTTGCGTTTTTCCCGGCTGGACCGGGAGCTGCCCAACGCCGAAATGGTGATTTGCTTTGGCGGGGATGGCACGATCCTGCACATGGCCAAGGCGGCTACCCGAAAAGGGGTTCCCATTCTGGGCGTGAACATCGGCACCATGGGCTTTATGGCAGAGCTGGAAAGCACAGAGCTGGACAAGCTGAGTAAAATTGCTGTGGGCGACTATAGCTTTGACAACCGGATGATGCTGGACATTACTGTTCACCGGGACCGGGACATCCTGTTCCATGACATCTGCCTGAACGATGTCGTGATCACCAAAGGGGCCGTGGCGCGGATTGTCCATTTGGCAGTGAAATGCGACGGCGTGCAGGCTATGGAGTGCGACGGCGACGGTGTGATTGTGTCCACACCCACCGGTTCCACAGCCTACAGCTTATCCGCCGGTGGACCCATTGTGGAGCCGGAGGCAAAAAATATCCTCATAACGCCAATCTGCGCTCACGATGTGGGCAGCCGCTGCATTGTTGCGTCGGACAAGCGTGTGGTCACCGTGGAAATGTCCAGCAACGCCCGGCGAAATGCCTTCCTCAGTGTGGACGGCGGCAAGGCATTTCGGCTGAACATGGGGGATGTGGCAACGATCAAAAAATCCCAGCTGGAAACCAGGCTGGTTCGTTTGAAGGACCGCAGCTTCTATGATGTGGTCAATTCAAAGTTTCGAAAATATTAAGAGGTGAACGGCTTTGAAATCAAAAAGACAGGCAAAAATTATGGAGATTATCTCCACCACCAATGTGGAAACCCAGGAACAGCTCTTACAGGAGCTCCAGGAAGCCGGCTTCACCAGTACTCAGGCAACCATTTCCCGGGACATCAAGGAGCTGCGTATCGTCAAGGAACTGACCAGCTTTGGTACCTACCGCTATACCACAGCGGCAAAGGAGGTTCCCAATACCTTCTCCACCCGGCTGAACACCATTTTCCGGGAATGCGTCACCAATTTTGACTACGCACAAAACATCATCGTGATCCACACGCTGCCGGGCCTTGCCAACGCGGCGGCTTCCGCTGTGGACGCTATGAACATGAGCGTGGTGCTGGGAACCCTGGCCGGTGACGATACGGTGTTTATTGTCATGCGGGACACCAACGCCGCCGCGGCCTTCTGCGGTGAGATCAAGGGACTTCTGAACTGATTTAGGAGGGATGCGCCGTGCTGAGTCTTCTGCATATCGAGAATATCGCGGTCATTGAGAGCGCGGATATTGCCTTCGACCGGGGCTTTAACGTCCTGACAGGCGAGACCGGCGCCGGTAAATCCATTGTCATTGATGCCATCTCTGCAATTCTGGGCGAGCGGGCATACCGGGATATGATCCGCACAGGCACTGCCAAAGCCTCCGTTCGGGCGGTCTTTGCGGATGTACCGGAGCTGAGCTGGTTTGCGGATAACGGCGTGGAGTATGACCCGGAAACGATAATTCAGCGGGAGATATTTCTGGACGGGAAAAATGTCTGCCGTGTCAATGGAAGCCTGGTTTCCGTGTCCATTCTGCATAAGCTTGGCATTCAGCTGATTAACATTCACGGGCAGCACGATTCCGCGTCCCTGTTCGACGAGGATAACCACTTGGCTTTTTTGGACGCCTTTGCGGACAATGAATCCCTTCGCCAGGACTATGGGGAGAAATATGCCGCGGTTTCTAAACTTCGCCGGGAAATCGATGCCCTGACCATGGACGAAGGAGAAAAGCTTCGACGCATGGAAACCCTGAAATACCAGATCGCCGAGATCGAGAAGGCCAATCTGGAGCCGGGGGAGGACGAGACCCTGGAGGAGCGGCGAAAACTCCTGCAGAATGCCGAGAAGCTCAGCAACGGCATGGACGAGGCAGTGGAATGCCTTTACGGCAGCGACGACACCGACGGCGCCGCGGGACTTCTGGCCCAGGCGGAGTATGCATTGGCCCGGCTGGCTCGGTTCAGCGACAGCTTCAGCGCCATGCATGACCGGGTGTCTGACCTGATGTACCAGGTGCAGGATGTTGCCGAGGAGGTTCGGGACGCCCGGGATGACCTGAGCTATTCCGCCGACGAGCTGGAGCAGATCGAATCGAGGCTGGATGTGATCCACAAGCTCCGCCGTAAGTACGGCGTGACCTGCGAGGACATTCTGGCCTACCTGGACAATGCCAAGAAGGAACTGGATGAGATTGAGTTTGCCGACGACCACCTGGAACGGCTGAAAGGCAAGCTGAAAAAAGCGGAGAAGGCTGCATGGGATGCTGCCTTTGCCCTCCGGGAGAACCGGCAAGCGGCAGCACAGTCTCTCTCCCAGCGGATTCTGACAGAATTGGCCCAACTGGATATGCCCAGGGTGCAGTTTTCCTGCGAATTCCGGGAGTTGGAGCTGACCCCCAACGGCGCGGATGCAGCCGCCTTTTACATGTCCGCCAACGCGGGCGAAGCCTTAAAGCCTATGAGCAAGGTGGCCTCCGGCGGTGAGCTGGCCCGGATTATGCTGGCCATGAAGAACGTTCTGGCGGAAAAGGACCAGGTGGGCACCCTGATCTTTGACGAGGTGGACACCGGTGTTTCCGGAAGAGCAGCGCAAAAAGTCGCCGAAAAGCTCAGAAGCGTGGCTGTCCACAAGCAGGTGCTGTGCGTCACCCATCTGCCCCAGCTGGCGGCCCTGGCGGACACCCATCTGCTGATCGCCAAGTCCGAGCGAAACGGCCGCACCTATACCTCCGTGTCCCCTCTGGACCGGGAGGGCCGGAAGCGGGAGCTGGCCAGAATCATCGGCGGCACCAATATTACCGAGACCACCCTGAAAAGCGCGGAGGAGATGCTGCGCACAGAATAGAGGAGTGTATAATGAACGCGCAGGAAATGTGGAATCTTTTCGCGAAAAAGGAAACCATCACCTCCGGCTATGAAGCTTGGGCCTTTGGAGGCGCGCCGGACAAGCTGGCTCAGCTGACCTTGGATGGTATCAAAACAGCCACAGCCTCCGCATATCCCCTCTATGAACGAGAGGGAGAAGAACTCCCAAAAGAAGGGGAGTATAGCGTCATTCTGGATTCCGGGGAGAATGCTGTCTGCGTCATCCAAACCTCGAAGGTTTATGTGGTTCCCTTTGCGGAAGTCAGCGAGACCCATGCCTATAAGGAAGGCGAGGGAGACCGGAGCCTTGATTATTGGCGGCAGGTTCATGAGGAATTCTTCATCGCATGTATGCAGGAGGCCGGATTGACCTTTACCCCACAAATGAAGGTGGTCTGCGAAGAATTTCTGCGGGTTTACCCTTGACAAATGAAAACCTTTTTGCTAGGATAGTGCAAGCAACACAGTGAAGGGAAGAAGTAAGCGTTCCATTTCCCGCCAGAGAGCTGCCGGTGGGTGCAAGGCAGTGGGGAAATCCGCCGAAATACCTCCCGGAGTGGCCTCTTTGAAACTTACAGTAGGAGAGGACGGGTTCGCCCGGTACAGCGAAAGGCGTTGCTGGACGCCGTGAGGGCATTTGCCGTGAGGCAGTGCCGAATTAGAGGTGGTACCGCGTAACTTTACGCCCTCTGTCCAATCAGGATAGAGGGCGTTTTTTGCTGCCATCAAAGGAGGGAAGAGAATGCTGGCAACCCCTATGGATGTTTTGACCGCCTTTCCGGTGCGCAAGACCAAGCAGCAGAAGCAGGCGTTCCGGGATGCCGTGCAATCCTATTTGGCCTCCTTGGGATATGAATGCAAAGCGGAAAAGGGAAGCCTTGGCTGTCAGAATCTTGTCATAGGAAATCCGGAAGGAGCTTCCTGCCTGGTGACAGCCCACTATGATACCTGCGCTCGGCTCCCGTTTCCTAACCTGATTACCCCCTGCAATTTTTGGGCCTTCTTGGGATATCAGTTGCTGGTGACGGCATTGCTGCTGATCGCTTCCTTTGGCCTGGGCTTTGCCGCTGGATGGCTCACGGGCAATTGGGCGCTTGGAAGTGCTGTTGGGTATCTGTGTATCTGGGTGCTGATCGCTTTGATGCTCATTGGTCCCGCCAATCCCAGCAACGCCAATGACAATACCTCCGGGGTCATCACCCTGCTGGAAATCGCCCGGACCCTCCCGGAGAGCCAGCGGCACAAGGTTTGCTTTGCCCTCTTTGACCTGGAGGAAGCAGGGCTCATTGGCTCCGCCTCCTACCGCAAAGCCCACAAGAAAGCTACGGATCAGCAGCTGGTGTTGAATCTGGACTGCGTGGGGGACGGAGATTTTATCCGGATGTTCCCAACAAAGAAGCTGAAAAAGGACCGGAAGCAGCTGACTTCCCTGTACTGTTCCTGCGGGTACTTTGGCCCAAAGAACATTTTGGTCCATGAAAAGGGATTCAGCGTTTATCCCTCCGACCAGACGAACTTCCCCTACGGCGTGGGGATCTGCGCTCTGCGAAAGGGCAGGGCGGGTCTGTATCTAAGCCGAATCCATACAAAGCGGGACACTGTCCTGGAAGAAACCAATGTCAATCTTCTGCGCGCGGCATTGACCACGTTTATTACCTGCGGCGCAGTTCCAACAGAAATTTGAAAGGAAGAATGGAAAAAAATGAAACTCTATGACGAACTGGTTGCCCGGGGCCTGATTGCCCAGGTGACCAACGAAGACGAGATCCGGGAAATGATCGACAACGGCAAGGCCACTTTCTATATCGGCTTTGACTGCACTGCCGACAGCCTGACCGCTGGACACTTTATGGCTCTGACCCTGATGAAGCGGCTGCAGATGGCGGGCAACAAGCCCATCGCCCTGATCGGCGGCGGCACGACCATGATCGGCGACCCCTCCGGCCGCTCCGACATGCGCAAGATGCTGACCAAGGAGGACATCGACCACAACGCCGAGTGCTTCCGCAAGCAGATGGAGCGGTTCATCGAGTTCGGCGAGGGCAAGGCCCAGATGGTCAACAACGCCGATTGGCTGCTGAATCTGAACTACGTGGAGCTGCTGCGAGAGGTAGGCGCCTGCTTCTCCGTCAACAACATGCTCCGGGCCGAGTGCTACAAGCAGCGCATGGAGAAGGGCCTTTCCTTCCTGGAATTTAACTACATGATTATGCAGTCCTACGACTTCTACTACCTGTTCCAGCACTACGGCTGCAACATGCAGTTCGGCGGCAACGACCAGTGGAGCAACATGCTGGGCGGCACCGAGCTGATCCGCAAGAAGCTGGGCCAGGATGCCCACTGCATGACCATCACCCTGCTGACGGACTCCCAGGGCAACAAGATGGGCAAGACCGCCGGCAACGCGGTATGGCTGGACCCCAACAAGACCTCTCCTTTCGAATTCTACCAGTACTGGCGCAACGTAGCCGATGCCGATGTCATGAAGTGCATCCGGATGCTCACCTTCCTGCCCCTGGAGCAGATCAACGAAATGGACACCTGGAAGGATGCCAAGATCAACGAGGCTAAGGAGATTCTGGCCTTCGAGCTGACAAAGCTGGTCCATGGCGAGGAAGAAGCCGCCAAGGCCCAAGCCGCTGCCAAGGCATTGTTTGTAGGCGGCGGAGACGCGGACATGCCCACCACCGAAATCCCCGCTGACAAGCTGAACGACGGCCAGATCGGCATTCTGAACCTGATGGTGGCCTGCGGTTTGGCATCTTCCAACAAGGAAGCCCGTCGGCTGGTGGAGCAGGGCGGCGTTTTCGTCAACGATGAAAAGGTTCCCGCCGCCTCCTTTGCCGTCACCGAGGCCATGCTGAAGGATGGCGTGAAGATCCGCAAGGGTAAGAAGGTCTTCCACAAGGCGGTGCTGGCCTGATGCTCCAGTCCGCGGTAGAGGCCGACCGGGAAGCGGTCAACGCCATGGCACTGCAGGTACACGCCATGCATGTTGCCTGGCGTCCGGATATCTACGAGATGGTGGAGGAATTGTACCCCCGGGAGCGCTTTCTGGAAGCCATTCAGGAACGGCAGCTTTACGTTGCCAAGCTTGGCGGTTTGACCGTGGGCTATGTTCTGCTAAAGATCCGCCATTACGACTGGCCCGGCATGGTCCGTCGAAAGGTCATGCTGGTGGATGAGATCTGCGTGGAGGAAGCCTACCGGGGCCAGGGCATCGGAAAAGCCATGATGGAGGATGTCCATGCCCTGGCAAAGGCTTTCGGCTGTTCGGATTTACAGCTTGGGGTCTATCCCCAGAATGACGGCGCTGTAGCGTTCTATCAGAAATGCGGCTTCGCCATCCGCAGCATTGAGATGCAGAGAAAGGTATAACAAGGGGAAACGCCTGAAACGAGATCAAATCTTGTTCAGGCGTTTCTTCCTGTGTCCCAAACCAGGGAGAATTGTCAGTCATACAGGAGACATTTCATGCATTTTTTTATGATAAGGATTTCCTGTACTCAGCCATATCCACAACTTTTTCCGTCAGCCGGGCCTGCTCGATGGCAAAGGCCATGAGGTGGCTTTCCACACTGCGGGAAATGGAACTGCGGGATTCTTCTTTGCCTGAAAGAACTTCGGTAAAGTCCTCCATGATTCCCGCGTCGCCGCCGCCGTGGCCGCTGCCGTTGGTGCGGATGTTGATGACCCGCTCCGTGTAGGGGTCGCCCTGGCTGGATACATGGTGGGTCACAACGATTTGCCGCTTTCCATCGTCGGCCAGTATTTCACCGTCCTCGCACATGATGTGGATATTGCGGTGGCAGGCGCTGGTCTGGGCGGTGAGAGAGAAGGTCGCCGTGACACCGTTGTCAAACTCCATCAGGACGCTCATGTGGTCGCAGACGTTGTTGTCGCAGCGGTAGACGCAGCGGCCATAGGGACCGGTTTTCAGGGCTTCCATCAACGCTTCCTCCGTCTGATCCAGGCACACCACATCCGCGGGCCACTGACCCAGCACGGGTAAGTAGGCCTTTCTGGCGTCAAACCGGCAGCGGTCTGCTACCGCACAGCTCAGGCACCGGTCAGAGGAGCCGGCAGGGGCGTTGGATTCCTTGAAATAGGAAAGGGAGCCGAAAGCTGCCACCTTGGTGCAATGGGCGCCGGTGAGCCACAGCAGGATATCCAGATCATGGCAGCTTTTTTGCAGGATAATGGGGCTGGACAGCTGATCGTTGCGCCAGTTGCCCCGGACAAAGGAGTGGGCCATGTGGAAATTGCCAATGTTTTCGGAGTGCTTGATGGCCACCACCTTGCCCAGCTCCCCGGAGTCCAGAATCTCCTTGATCTGCATGAAGAAGTTGGTGTACCGCAGCACATGGCAGACGGTGATCTTCCGGCCCAGGGTATTTGCCTTTTTCTCAATGGCGATGCACTCCCTGGGATCGGGAGAGATGGGCTTCTCCAGGAGAATGTCGTAGCCGCAGTCCAGGGCCTGCATCACATGGCCGTAGTGATCCCGGTCCATAGTGGCGATGATGGCAGCGTCTGCGATCTTCCCCAGGGCGAACAAGGGACCGGGGTCCGAAAACCGCATATCTTCCGGAACACCCAGCTGATCTGCTGCGCTTTTCAGCCGGTCAGGCCGCTTTTCCGCAATGGCGGCGATTTCCATGCCGTGCTGCTTTGCCCAGGGCCCGTAGGTCATGCCCCGGGAACCGGCGCCAATGAGAACGAATTTCATAGGTACTTCCTCCTCTTTCTCTGCTTTCTTTCAGTATAGCATAGTTTTAACTGAAGGACAACAGTTTCTTGAGCTTCTCGTGGTTTTCCCGGGACATGGGGGTCAGGGGCAGACGGCACTCTCCGCAGTCGTAGCCAATGAGCTTCATGGCGGCCTTGACGGGAATGGGATTGACCTCGCTGAACAGCAGTTCGATCAGAGGGAGCATCCGCAGCTGCAGGTCGGCTGCGGTGTCAAAGTCTCCGTCCAGCGCCGCTTGGGCCATGGCCTGTGTCTCCACCGGCATGACATTGGACAGCACCGAGATCACACCCTGACCGCCCAGAGCCATCACCGCAGCAGCCTGGTCGTCGTTGCCGCTCCAAACCACAAAATCCTTGGGACAGCCTGCCAGGATTTTTGCGATTTTCGAAATGCTTGTGGACGCTTCCTTTACGCCCGCCATGTTGGGGATCAGGGACAGGCATTGGTACACACTGACCGGGATATCCACGCCGGTGCGGGAGGGGACATTGTAGGCGATTACCGGGATATGTACTGCCCCGGCAATGGCGCTGTAGTGGGCCACCAGTCCTTCCTCAGTTGCCTTGTTGTAATAGGGACTGACCACCAGCAGGGCGTCCGCTCCCATATCCTCTGCAGCTTTGCTCAGTGCTGCGGCGTGCTCCGTGCAGTTGGAGCCGGTGCCCGCGATGATCAGGCAGTCGTCTCCCACATACCGCTTTGCCCTGCGGAACATTTCCAGCTTCTCCGCGTCGCACAGGGTAGGGGATTCTCCGGTGGTGCCGCAGATTACTACGGCCCGGATTCCCGCCTCCATCTGCCGCTTGAGCAGCTGTTCCAGCATGGGGTAATTGACCTTGCCGTTTAGAAACGGCGTGACGAGAGCCGTGCAGGCTCCTGTGAACAATGGTTTATTCATAAGCTGATACCTCCATGCCAGTCTATGCGGAGGGAACCTGTTTTGTCTGTTGCAATATAACAGGAATTGGGCTATAATAATCGAAAATACCCCAGACAGAAGCCTGTTCAGGCGCTGCTCCGGGAAGAATAAAAGAGAGGAATCTGTATTGAAGACCCATGATTTTTGGTATGACCTGCCGGAGGAGCTGATTGCCCAGACCCCACTGGAGAAGCGGGACGCCTCCCGGCTGATGGTTCTGGACAGGGAGACCGGCGCTGTGACCCACCGGCATTTTTATGATATCCTTGACTATCTGAAGCCCGGGGACTGCCTGGTGATGAACGATTCCCGGGTGCTGCCCGCCCGTCTGCTGGGCCACCGGCCCACCGGGGGCGCGGTGGAGGTGCTGTTGCTGCGGGATCTGGGAGAAAAATGCTGGGAGTGCCTGTGCAAGCCGGGACGAAAAATGCAGCCCGGAAATGTAGTGAGTTTCGGTAACGGAGAACTGACTGCCACTGTGAAGGAAGTCCGGGAGGACGGCAACCGGGTGGTGGAATTCCACTATGAGGGTATTTTCCTGGAAGTTCTGGAACGCCTGGGGAAAATGCCGCTGCCGCCCTATATCAAAGCGGAGCTGGAAGACCAGGAGCGCTACCAGACTGTCTACTCCCGGGAGGTTGGCTCTGCCGCCGCGCCTACCGCGGGACTACACTTTACCAACGAGCTGCTGGATCAGATTCGGGCCAAAGGGGTAAAGACGGCCTTTGTGACGCTGCATGTGGGCCTTGGCACTTTTCGTCCAGTCAAGGCGGAGGAGATCACGGACCATCATATGCACTCGGAACTCTGCATGATGAACGCCGAGACTGCCGCTATTTTGAATGAAACGAAGCATACCGGTGGCCGGATTATCTGTGTAGGCACCACTTCCTGCCGGACTCTGGAGTCCCTTGTCAACGACGACGGCACCTTTGAAGCCAAGTCCAAATGGACGGAGATTTTCATCTATCCTGGCTATAGCTTCAAAGCCATGGACGGCCTGATTACCAACTTCCATCTGCCGGAAAGCACCCTGGTGATGTTGGTGTCCGCTTTTGCAGGAAGGGAGCATGTGCTGAACGCTTATGCAGAGGCGGTAAAGGAGCGGTATCGTTTCTTCTCCTTTGGCGACGCAATGTGTATTCTATAGAATTGGGATAAGGTAGGAGAAAAATATGAACGCGCCTGTTGATGTGACCAATACCCGGATCGAAACGGACCGCCTGATCCTGCGGGCCTGGCGGGACGACGATCTGGAGGATTTCTATGAATATGCCAAGGTGGACGGCGTGGGCCAGATGGCGGGCTGGCTGCCCCATGCATCCATGGAAAAATCCCGGCAGATTTTGCGCCTTTTCATTGACGAAAAGAAAACCTTCGCCCTGGAGCTGAAGGAAAACGGCAAGGTCATCGGATCCCTTGGTCTGGAAACAAGAGACGATAAGCTTGCAATCCCGGAGAACATGCAGGGCCGGGAGATCGGCTATGTACTCAGCAAAGACTATTGGGGCAGGGGACTGATGCCGGAAGCCGTGAAGGCGGTCATTGACCACTGCTTCCGGGAACTGAAATTTGACTACCTGACTTGCGGACATTTCGTCAACAACAGCCAGTCCCGCCGGGTGATCGAGAAGTGCGGCTTTACCTTTGCCAAGGATATTGTCCATGAGACCCGGTTTGGTACAAAGGAGCCCACAAAGCTGTATATTCTCTTTAACCCCCGGAACATGACGGCTCCCTTTGATGCCAGTGCTGTACAGATTGAAACAGACCGCCTGCTGCTGCGGCCCATTGGAGAAAGCGACCTGCAGGATCTTCACGAAATCGTCTCTGTGCCGGAGATTGCCAATATGAACGGATATGTACCCTGCGACACCATGGAGGAAACCCAAAAGTTTCTGAACCGCCATCTTCGGGACAACGAAACCCTTGCGGTAGTTCTGAAAGAGAGTGGAAAAATGGTGGGCACCTTTTCCGTTCAGCCAAGATATTGGGAGGAATATCCCATTGAACGCACATTCCGGGGCCGGGAATTTGGCTTTGACTTGAACAAGGATTACTGGGGCAGGGGACTGATGCCGGAAGCCCTGAGAGCCGTCACCGCCTATTGCCTGGACACGCTTCGTTATGACTTTGTGACCTGCGGACATTTCCTGCGTAACAGCCGTTCTTCCAGGGTCATTGAAAAATGCGGTTTTGAATTTCTGTTTGAGGCGGAGCATACCCTGCCCACAGGCGTGAAGGAACAGATTCGTACCTACATCATCTATAACAAGGAGAAGCACCCATGTTTGAACTGAAAAAAACCGAGGGGAAGGCCCGGCGGGGGGAATTCACCTGCGCCCACGGCACGGTCCAGACACCTGTGTTTATGAACGTCGGCACCCAGGGCGCTATCAAAGGGGCCCTCAGTGCCAAAGACCTGAAGGACATTGGCTGCCAGGTGGAGCTTTCCAATACCTACCACCTGCATCTGCGTCCCACAGACAAAGTTGTGCGGCAGCTGGGCGGCTTGCACAAATTCATGACCTGGGACGGCCCCATTCTGACGGATTCCGGCGGCTTTCAGGTGTTCAGCCTGTCCTCCTTGCGGAAGATCAAGGAGGAGGGCGTCTACTTCGCCTCCCACATTGACGGACGGAAGATTTTCATGGGCCCAGAGGAGAGTATGCAGATCCAGTCCAACCTGGGCAGCGATATCTGCATGGCCTTTGACGAGTGTATCGAAAACCCTTCCCCCAGGGACTATGTGCAGCAGAGCGTGGACAGAACCTACCGCTGGCTGGTGCGCTGCAAGGCCGAGAATGCCCGTCTCAACGCCCTGCCGGAAACGGTGAATCCGAACCAGATGCTCTGGGGCATCAACCAGGGCGGCACCTATGCTGACATCCGGGTGGATCACATGAAGCGCATTGCGGACCTGGACCTTCCCGGTTATGCCATCGGCGGTTTGGCGGTGGGGGAGACGGCTCAGGAGATGTACGACATCATCGAAGCAGTGGAGCCATTTATGCCCGCAGATAAGACCCGCTACCTTATGGGGGTGGGAACACCGACCAATATCATTGAAGCCGTGGCCCGGGGCGTTGACTTCTTCGACTGCGTCATGCCTGCCCGGAATGCCCGCCATGCCCGGCTGTTCACCTGGGAGGGGGCCATCAATCTGAAAAATGCCAAGTACCAGCTGGATGAAAGTCCCATTGATCCGCAGTGCGACTGTCCTGTCTGCCGTCGCTATTCCCGGGCGTATCTGCGCCACCTTTTTGTAGCGGAGGAGATGCTGGCTATGCGCCTGGCAGTTATGCACAACCTGTATTTTTACAATAAATTGATGGAACGGATCCGTCAGGCTTTGGAGGAAGGCCGTTTTGAAGAATTTCGGCGGGAATATTCTGCAAAATTGGCCAGACGACTGTAACTTCCCCCTTGCAATTTGAGCAAACAATGCTATAATATACAAGATATTACACACGAAGGAGTTTTTCTCTATGCCTAATTTTCTGACCACTACCACTGCCGCCGGCGGCCTGGGAAGCACCGTGATCATGCTGGTGATGATGTTCGCCATTTTCTACTTCATGCTGATCCGTCCTGAGAACAAGCGGAAGAAGGAAGCAGAGCAAATGCGTTCCGCCGTGAAGACCGGCGACAAGATCATCACCATCGGCGGCATTGTCGGTACTGTGGTGAATGTTAAGGAGAACCGGATCGTCATTGAGACCAGCGCCGACCAGGTGCGTATGGAGCTGGAGAAGTGGGCCATTTCCTCCAACGAGACTGCTGCGGAAGCGGCCAAGGCGGAAGCCAAGAAGGCCCAGGAGGCTAAGGCAAAGGCAAAGGCTGCCAGGAAAGCGGAAAAGGCCAAGAAGGATTGATTCCACAAAACAGGCTTCGGAAGAAAACCGAGGCCTGTTTTTTTTATCCCTTTGCGTATGAAAGAATGATAAGTACACCAGATTTCGTGATCAAAAATTGGAGAATATAGGGGTAGCCAAATACCTGGATTTACGATATAATGACAGAAAACGACAATTGGAGGGATTCCCATGAAACCATTAACCAAAGCAAGCTATTCTGACGAGGTCACTCAGCGTGAGAAGGATAACCTGGAGGTCGCCTACCGCGCAGCCTGTGAGGCAATGGTGCTGCTGAAAAATGACGGTACCCTGCCATTGCAGACCAAAAAAATCGCGCTGTATGGTCCTGGCGCATCCATGACCATCAAGGGCGGCACCGGTTCCGGTGAGGTCAACGAGCGACATTCCGTCACCATTCTGGAGGGCCTGAAGGACCGTGGCTTCGAAATCACAACCCAGGGTTGGATCGATGATTTTGAAAAAGAGTATACTGATGCAGAGCAGGCTTATAAGGAAGAGAAGAAAAAGCGGATCAACCTGCTGAAGCCCAACGCCATCATGGACATGCTGTTCGACAACTTCCAAGCTCCCGAGGGCCGGTCCATTACCGAGGAGGATATCGCAGCCAGTGATACCGACACCTGTATTTTCGTTCTCAGCCGTCAGGCGGGCGAGGGCGGTGACCGGAAAGCCGAGAAGGGCGACATGTTCCTGACCGATGAAGAGGCTGCGTCCATTCGCCTGTGCGCCGAGAAATATGCCCATTTCCTGCTGGTCATCAACTGCGGCTCCGCCATCGACATGGCCTTTGCCCAGGAGATTCCTGGCATCAACGCCATATTGTTCCTGTGCCAGCTGGGCACCGAGGGCGGCCATGCCTTTGCGGATGTGGTCAGTGGAACGATTACGCCCTCCGGCAAGCTTTCCGATACTTGGGCCAAACAGTACAGCGACCTGCCGTTCTCTGAGGAATACAGCTACTTAAACGGCAACCTGGCTGACGAATTCTATAAGGAAGGAATCTACGTCGGCTACCGGTATTTTGATTCCTTCGGCATTGAGCCCGCCTATCCCTTCGGCTTCGGCATGAGCTATACCACCTTCACCATCCATTCTGCCGGTGTGACGGCGCAGGGAAGCACCGTCACCGTTAAGACTGTGGTTACCAACAGCGGCGATGCCTACAGCGGTAAGGAAGTAGCCCAGCTCTACGTCTCCGCTCCCAGAGGACAACTCCATAAGGAATATCAGTCCCTGGCAGCATTCGGGAAGACCAGCGTTCTGGCCCCCGGCAGTAAGCAGACTCTGTCGCTGACCTTCGATCTGAAGAGCATTGCCAGCTACCGGGAGTCTGACGGCTGCTATGTGCTGGAACCCGGGGAATATATTCTCCGCCTGGGCAATTCCTCCCGCAATACCGTCCCTGTTGGTGTGATCACACTGGCTGAGGAACGGATTGTGTCACGTCATGACCATATCTGTCCCGTGCTGAAACCCTTTGCAGAACTAGAGTCTCCCGCACCTTCCCCGGAGACCATCCCGGGTGGGCTGCCCCGGATCGAGATTGATCCCAATTCCATTCAGACAGTGACCTACACCTACAAGACCCCTGCCGTCTGTGACGACGAGCGGGTCCAGAAGTTCCTGGATACGCTGACGCTGAAGGAAATGGCGGAAATCGTGGTGGGCATCGGCATGTTTGGCGGTGAGACCCGATTCAATCTGCCCGGCTCCGTGGGCAACACCACCTCGAAGTTCTGGGATCGGGGCCTGGCCAATGTGGCGCTATGCGATGGCCCTGCGGGACTGCGGATCCAGAAACGCTCTGCCCTGACCAAGAAGGGGAGTATCAAGCCCATCGACATGGCGCTGTCCGTCATGGAGTATATGCCGGATCTGGTGAAAAAACTGATGCTGGGTGATCCCAATAAGGACACCGTTCTCTACCAGTACACCACCGCTTTCCCTGTTGCCAACGCTCTGGCCCAGACCTGGAATAGGGAGCTGATGTACGAGATCGGCAATTCCATTTACCAGGAGATGAAGGAGTACGGCTGCACCTACTGGCTGGCCCCCGCCGTCAACATCCATCGCAATCCTCTTTGCGGCCGGAACTTTGAGTATTTCTCCGAGGATCCCCGTCTCACCGGCGACATGGCAGCGGCCATCACCCGGGGCATCCAGCAGGAGGAGGGATTCTACGTCACTGTCAAGCACTTCGCCTGCAACAACCAGGAGGATAACCGTACCGGCGTGTGCAGCAACGTGTCTGAGCGGGCGCTGCGGGAAATCTACCTCCGCGGCTTCGAAGTCTGTGTACGGAAAGGCGGCGCCAAGAGCGTCATGACGTCTTATAACAAGGTAAACGGCATTTATTCGCCTAACAGCTATGATCTGTGTACCAAAGCTCTGCGCAATGAATGGGGATTTGACGGTGTGGTCATGACCGACTGGTTCTCTACCAAGGAAGGCCAGGCAAGCAGTGCCATGGCCATGAAGGCAGGCAACGATCTGATCATGCCCGGGGGCAAGGAGTTCAAGAAAGATATTCTTCAGGGCATCCAGTCCGGTCTGATCCAGGAGGAAGACCTCCGCCGCTGCTGCGCAAATGTGGTGAAATCCATCTTCAGCAGCGATACCCAGCGGGAATACATCGGCTGATATAAAGATAAAAAAGCAGGACTTCCAATCACGGAAGTCCTGCTTTTTGAAACTTAATTAATCCACGTCAACGTAGGCCATGGAGATCCAGCCTTGGTCGATTCTGCCCCAGGTGGTGCCGTCCACAGTTTCCCGGCGCTGGATGGTTACCTTGTCGCCGTATTTCAGAGAGCCAACAACGCCGTAGTCAGAACCGGGGCCGCTGCGGATCCGCAGACCGCCGTTGGCAGTGATGGTGCCGGTGACTTCGTTGTCGTTGCTGCTGGTATCCGTGCTGCCGGAGTTGTTGGTGGAACCGGAACCGCCCACATCTACATACTTCATACTGATCCAGCCCTTGCTGGTGCAGCCCCAGGTTACACCGTCATAGGTAAACTGCTCAAGAATGTTGACGGTATCGCCCTCGGCGTAGGAACCGACGGAAGCATAGCCGGTGCCGGGGCCGCTGCGGATGTTCAGACCGCCAGCAGCAGTAACGGTGCCTTTTGCGGTGTTGGTGCCGGTAGTTCCGTCCTGATAGACGTAGTTCAGGCTGATCCAGCCCTTGTTGGTACGGCCCCAACTGCCGCTCTTCTCGTAAATCTCTACGCGGTTGCCATAGGTATAGCTGCCCAAACGGTCGCTGTCCTGGGTAGCAGAAGCGCGGATATTCAGCTCCTTGGCGATGACAATGCCCCGCAGCTGAACAGTTGTGCTGCCGTTGCCGGTGACACCGCTGGTGGTGCTGCCGGTTGTGGTGTTGTTGTTGGTATTGTTGCCAGTGTTTGTCGTGGTGGATCCGGTGGTATCGACATAGTCCATCTTGATCCAGCCCTTGCTGGTACGGCCCCAACCATTCTTGGTTTCCAGAATCGTGACAACGTCGCCCTTGTTGTAGGCTCCCTGAATCTTGCCGTCAGAG
The DNA here is from genome assembly GCA_051867395.1 of Faecousia sp. GTDB lineage: Bacteria > Bacillota > Clostridia > Oscillospirales > Oscillospiraceae > Faecousia. The sequence goes on from JBJDYN010000093.1 coordinate 26,265, forward strand.
CTGGCTTCGCTGCGGATGTTCAGGCCATTGGCGGTAATAACACCCTTGATGCTCACGTTATCACTGTTAGGTTCCGTGCTGGCAGGCGTAGTGGGAGCGGTGGTTTCCTCGGGCGCGTCCGTATTGCTGCCGGCGCTGCTGGTGGGGTTGTCCATCTCCACATACTCCATAACAATCCATCCTGTCACAGGAGAGGTGATTCGGCCCCACTCATGGCCCACGACAGTTTCCCGCATGGTGATTTCTACCCGGTCACCGGCGTACAGGGTGCCGCTGATGGATGCGTCCATGCTGGGGGAAGTGCGGACGTTTATCTGACTGAGGACGGTTGCCATATTCTCGTTAGTAACGGGCTCCGTCTCCGTTGGCTGCGTCTGTGTATCGGAAGAAGGGGTGGTATCGGACAGATTCAGATTCAGACCGGGTCCGCTGGTGTCTTCGGGAGTCGTATCCTTTTTCCAGCAGCCTGCGAACAGGGTGCTCATCAGAACCAGTACCAGGATCAGGCTCAGCAGTTTGCTGACCTTTTTCATGTAAGAGAAATTCATGGCGTAACCTCACTTTCGTCTCATTTCTCACGCTTATTATAACGGGAAAAGGGGTCACTTGTCAATAGTGTAAGAATTTCTTAAGAAATTTCCAAGGAAGATAGTAGGAATTTCCAGCGTTTTGCTTGACAAAATAGGCCATACAGTGGTAAAATACATGACAGCTGAATATCGCGATGAACGGAAAGAGTACTGTATTTTCGCCCTTCAGAGAGTCTGGACCACTGGCTGGAAGTCCGGATAGGAGCGTATGCGGGAACGTGCGTCCGGGAGCGAATGCATCCAAAAGTGAGAAATGAGAGTGGAACCGCGGCAGACAACCGCCTCTTGTACCAATGGTATGAGAGGCGTTTTTTTGCTTGGTTTCCGGCAAGACTATATTCAGGAGGAATCAATCATGTATCTTTACAATTCCCTGTCCCACAAGAAGGAACTGTTTGTTCCCAAGGATCCCGACCTGGTGAAGATGTATACCTGCGGCCCCACGGTGTACCACTATGCCCACATCGGCAACCTGCGTACCTACATCATGGAGGATGTGCTGGAAAAGAGCCTGCGCTATATGGGCTACAATGTCAAGCGGGTCATGAATATTACCGATGTAGGACACCTGTCCTCTGACGCGGACACCGGCGAGGACAAGATGCTCAAGGGTGCCCGGCGGGAACACAAAACCGTCATGGAGATTGCCCAGTATTACACCGATGCATTCTTCTCCGACTGCGACAAGCTGAACATCAAGCGCCCCGACGTGGTGGAGCCTGCCACCAACTGCATTGACGAATATATCCACATGGTTCAGACTCTGCTGGACAAAGGCAAGGCGTATCTGGCCGGCGGCAATGTTTACTTTGATACCTCCACGCTGGAAAAATACTATGTCTTCAATGACCACGATGAAGAAGATCTGGCCGTGGGCGTCCGGGAAGGCGTGGAGGAGGACACCAACAAGCGGAACAAGAATGACTTCGTCCTCTGGTTCACCAAGTCCAAGTTCGAGGATCAGGCTCTGAAATGGGACTCTCCCTGGGGCGTGGGCTATCCCGGCTGGCACATTGAGTGCTCCTGCATCTCCATCAAGCATCTGGGCGAAGACCTGGACATTCATGCCGGCGGCATCGACAATGCCTTCCCCCACCACACCAACGAGATTGCCCAGTCCGAGAGCTACTTGGGCCATAAGTGGTGCAATTACTGGTTCCATGTCCACCATCTGAATACCGACAGCGGCAAGATGTCCAAGTCCAAGGGGGAATTCCTAACGGTGTCCCTGCTGGAGCAGAAGGGCTATGATCCCATGGCCTACCGCCTGTTCTGCCTGCAGAGCCACTACCGCCGGAACCTGGTGTTCTCCTGGGAGAATCTGGACAACGCTGTGGCTGCCTACGACAAGCTGGTAGCCAAAATTGCTACGCTGAAAAACGAAGGGGAAATTGACCAGGCCGCCTTCGATCAGCTGAAGCAGCACTTTGTCGGGGCCCTGAATGGGGATCTGAACACCTCTGTTGCCGTCACCTGTCTCTACGATGTACTGAAGGCCAAGTGCAATGACGCTACCAAACTGGCCCTGATCGCGGACTTTGATCAGGTGCTGTCCCTGAACCTGTTGCCCGCTGCGGAAGCTCTGCGCAAAAAGCAGGCCCAGGAGGAAGCCGCCAACGCGGATCCCGATATTGACGCCCTGGTTGCCGCCAGGACGGAGGCAAAGAAGGCCAAAAACTTCGCGGAAGCCGACCGGATTCGGGATGAATTGAAGGCCCGGGGCATTGAGATCATTGACACGCCCCAGGGCGCCAAGTGGAGAAAAGTATGAAGCTGCTGATCTTAGACGGAAACAGTGTCATCAACCGCGCCTATTTCGGCGTAAAGCCCCTCACCACCCGGGAGGGGCTTTACACCCATGCCATTTATGGCTTTCTGAATATTCTGGAGCGGATGGAGAAGGAGGAGCAGCCGGAAGCCATCTGTGTTGCCTTCGACCTTCATGGCCCAACCTTCCGCCATCTGAAGTACGACGGCTACAAGGCCACCCGCCACGGCATGCCCGAGGAGCTTGCCCAGCAGATGCCCATTATGAAAGAAATTCTGCGGGCCATGAATATTCCCATCTACGAATGTCCCGGCTGGGAGGCAGATGATGTTATCGGAACTGTGGGCAGAATTTGCTCGGAAAACGACTGGGAGTGCGTCATCGTCACCGGTGACCGGGACAGCCTGCAGCTGATCGATCAGAATGTCCATGTCAAGCTAGTAATCTCCAAACCCGGCCAGACCACGGCAGAGCTGTATACCGTGGAAAAATTCCGGGAGGAATACGGTTTTGAACCAAAGACGCTCATTGACCTGAAGGCCCTTATGGGAGATTCTTCGGATAATATCCCCGGTGTGGCTGGCGTAGGCCCCAAGACCGCCAAGGAGCTGTTGTACAAATTTGGCAGCCTGGATGGCGTCTATGAGAACATTGACGACAGCTCCATCCGTCCCAAGCTGCGTGAAAAGCTGGTACAGGACAAGGACATGGCGTATTTATCCTATGATCTTGCCACGATCCGCCCGGAAGCACCCATCGATTTTGTACCTCGGGATGCCATCATTCAGCCCTATAACCGGCCGGAGCTATACAACCTGTTTCAAAAATTGGAGTTTGTCCGTCTGATTGACAAATATGGTCTTCGGGGTGCCGCAGCGGAAGCGCCGAAGAAAGAAATCAAAAAAGCAGCCTCTCTGCCCAAGGCGGATGCCATGCCCCAGAATGTGAATTGCTGCGCCGTGTATCTGGCAGAAGATGGCAGCATCGGCTTTGCCTGGGAAGACGGGGTCTGCGCTCTAACGCCTATGGAGGTGCAGATGCAGCCGATCGACCTGTCTGGGAAGGAACTGATCCTCCACGACAGTAAAACGGCCATGCACCGCCTGGATGAGCTGGGAATCCATGTTGGAGATTGTATCTTTGACACTGCTTTGGCGGCCTACGATTTGAACCCTTCCCAGTCCGACTATCCCGTGGCCAAGCTGGCTACCAATTTCCTGGGAACAAGTGTGGAGGATCAGGACGCCGCAGCCTGTGCGGAAGCGGTTTGGAATCTGCGGGATATCCTGACGGAAGAACTGAAGAAGGACGGCATGATATCGCTCTACAAAGATATCGAACTGCCTCTGTGTACGGTTCTGTACCGCATGGAAAAGCGGGGAATATCCATTGACCGAACCCAGCTGGAGCAGTTTGGGGACATGCTTTCCCAGCGGATTGCTGCCTGTGAGGAGATCATTTTCTCCTATTCTGATGAGAAATTCAATATCAATTCTACCAAGCAGCTGGGAGAGCTTCTGTTCGAAAAGCTGGGTCTGCCGCCAGTGAAGAAGACCAAAACCGGTTACTCCACCAATGCGGATGTGCTGGAAAAGCTGAAGGACAAGCATCCCATTATTCCCGCCATTATGGACTACCGGATGCTGACCAAGCTGAAATCCACCTATGCTGACGGACTGATTAAGGAAATCCAGGAGGATGGACGCATCCGCACCACCTTCCAGAATCTGGTCACTGCCACCGGACGTCTGTCTTCCACGGAACCTAACTTGCAGAATATTCCCGTCCGGACAGATCTGGGCGCGGAGATTCGGAAGATGTTTGTGCCCAAGCCCGGCTGTGTTTTGGTGGACGCCGACTATAGCCAGATTGAGCTGCGGGTGCTGGCCCACATTGCCGGGGATGAGACCATGCAGGAAGCCTTCCGCAGCGGCACGGATATCCACACCGCCACCGCTTCGCAAGTCTTCGGCGTTCCCATGGAGAACGTCACGCCCTTGCAGCGCCGCCATGCCAAGGCGGTGAACTTCGGCATTGTCTACGGCATTTCGGAGTTCTCCCTTGCGGAGGACATCGGTGTCAGCCGATACGAGGCGAAAGCCTATATTGACAACTATCTGAACAATTATAAGGGCGTTCGGACTTATATGAAAAAGGTAGTGGAGGACGCCAGGAGCATCGGTTACACCGAAACCCTCTATGGCCGCCGCCGCTATATCCCGGAGCTGAAAAGCAGCAATTTCAACGTCCGCAGCGGCGCGGAGCGAATCGCGCTGAATACACCCATCCAGGGCACCGCCGCCGATATCATCAAGCTGGCCATGATCCGGGTGGAACATGCCCTCCAGGAGCATTACCCGGAGGCAGAGCTGCTGCTGCAGGTACACGACGAGCTGATTGTGGAGTGCCCGGAGCCAATCGCGGAGCAGGTAGCCCAGCTTGTCAGCCGGGAAATGCAGAATGTTGCACAGCTTTCTGTCCCTCTGACGGCGGAAGCCAAATTCGGAAAGAGCTGGTACGAAGCAAAATGACCATTGAGAAAATGCAAATCCAGCACGTTCCCCAGGTTGCTGCGCTGGAAAAGCAGTGCTTCTCGGATCCCTGGAGTGAAAAAAGCATTGCGTCAGAACTAGTCAATGATCTGGCATTCTGGCTGGTAGCACTGGAGGGTGAGACCGTAGCGGGCTATGTGGGTTCCCAGACGGTTCTGGGCGAGTCAGACATGATGAACATTGCCGTCCACCCGGATTTCCGCAGACAGGGGATTGCGGAAGCTATGGTAGATGCTCTGATAACCGAGTTGCATGAGCAGGGGAGCCGCTGCCTGACCCTGGAGGTTCGCTCATCCAATGATCCGGCAAAACAGCTGTACCAAAAACTTGGCTTTATCCAGATTGGAAAACGTCCGAACTATTACTTCAATCCCAGAGAAGACGCCCTGATCCTTCGAAAGGAGTGGGAAATTTGAATATTTTAGCCATTGAATCCTCCTGTGATGAGACCGCCGTGGCCATCGTCCGGGACGGCAGGGAGGTTCTGTGCGACTGCATTGCGTCTCAGGTGGACCTGCACCGGATCTACGGCGGAGTCGTCCCGGAGATTGCGTCCCGCAAGCACATTGAAGCGATTTATGGCCTGGCGGATCAGGCATTGCAGCAGGCGAAGCTGACCAGAAGCGACATTGACGCCGTGGCTGTGACCTATGCTCCCGGCCTGATCGGCGCTGTTCTTGTGGGAGTCAACTTTGCAAAAGCTGCCGCATTGGCCATGCAGAAGCCTTTGATCCCTGTCCACCACATCCGGGGGCACATTGCCGCCAACTATCTGGCCTATCCGGAGCTGGAACCGCCCTTCTTATGTCTGGTGGTCTCCGGTGGACACACCATGATTGTGGAAGTGAAGGACTATACCGATATGAACATCCTGGGTACCACCCTGGATGACGCGGCAGGGGAGAGCTTTGACAAGGTGGCCCGGGTCCTGGGTATGCCTTATCCCGGCGGCGCGGCCCTGGACAAGGCAGCAAAGCTGGGGGACGAGACAAAATACACCCTGCCCCGGTCCAAACCGGGGGAGAACCCTTACAACATGAGCTTTTCCGGCCTGAAAACTGCCGCCCTGAACCTGATTCACCACGCGGAGCAGGTAGGGGAGGAATTGGATATTCCCAGTCTCTGCGCTGCCTTTTCCGCCGCGGTGTCCGATACCCTGGTTCCCAGAGTGGTGCTGGCTCTGCAGCAGACCGGTTATCGGAAAATCGCCGTTGCCGGTGGGGTTGCCGCCAATTCCCGCATTCGTGCCGATATTCTGGCGGCCGCGAAGGAACTGGGGGCTGAGGTCTACATGCCGCCGTTAAGCCTGTGCGGGGACAATGGAGCCATGATCGGCGCCCAGGCTTTCTATGAATATCAGGCGGGGAATATCGCGGACATGGGTCTGAATGCGTATGCAACCAAATCCATCCTCGGAGAAACGCTGTAAGAAATGGATTGCCCTATGCAATCCGGGATGAATGGAGATTGACCTGCCAATCCTTTTTCTGCCATAGAAAAGAACGAAATAATAACGAAAATGTAACTTTTTCTTGATTCTGCCCCATTTCCGCCCGGAGAAATTCACAGCCATCCTGTGGAAAAAACTGTGGAAACTGTGAATAACACAGTGAATATTTGTAAGCTGTTCATTTGTTTTGATTTTAGATAGGTATAAACTATGCTGATTATCGCAGAATCTCTGACGCAGCTGGACTTCGACGCCCTGATGGATATCTATGTGGAGGGCAATCGGGAAAACGGTGAGAGGCTATGGCCGGAAAAGCCGGAGGAAGATGGGATGATTCTAGCCAAACGAGAATTCCACCGCTATCTGATGGAGCAATTTTTACAAAGCCCGGTGCGGTTTACGCTGTCTGGGAAGTGGATGGTAACTATGTCAGCGCTCTGCGGCTGGAACTATACTGGGATGGGCTCCTTTTGGAGGCGTTGGAGACCCGACCAGAGGAACGGAAAAAGGGCTATGCTGTGACACTGATCCGAGCGGTGCAGGATTGGCTCCGGAAGCAGGGAGGGTTCAAGGTGTATTCCCATGTCAGCAAGCGGAATACGCCGTCGCTGAAGACACATGAACAGTGTGGATTTTGCAGATTCATGGAGCATACGGTTTGGCTTGACGGTTCTGTGAATTCCAATGCCTATACCATGCTTTATGAGGAAGCATAAAGGAACATATCAGAAAAACGGCTGCATCCTGTTGCGGGTGCAGCCGTTTTGGCATGGAAAATCATTTGGATTACGGGTGTTTTTGGTTGCTGCTCCATATCTTTTCCTGGATCCGGATATATTCCTTCGCGTCCTCCGGGCCAAGGCTTTCCAGCATGGCGGCAACCCTGCTGATCACGCCGGCGCGGATCTGGTGAATCTGGTCTCTGCCTTCCTCTGTCAGCACCACAACCACCTGACGGTTGTCGTCGGGATCGGCGGAGCGCATGACCAGATCTTTTTCCTCCATGTGATTCAGCAGACTTGCAATTCGCGCGGTGCTGACGGACATTTTTTCGCTCAGTTCCTTTGGATGAATGATTTTTTCGTGGGTAAGCAGATAATTCAGGACAAACAGTTCTCCCTTTACCATTCTGGACAGCTGCTGATTGGCCGGAACCTGAAGCAGATTGGCCTGAACGCTGAGAAGCTGGGCTGCCAGGGCCGTATAATCCATAAGACGTGCCTTCTTTCGTTTCCGTCAATCGAAATTATATGCCGGAAAAAACGCTTTGTCAACGGTTTTTGGCCTGTCGAAAATGGAAAAATCAGTAATTTTCTTTCTCATTTTCCCAGTAATTTGCGTTCAAAAAGCTCTGCGCAGTCCTCTGGGATAAGAGATTGGACGGAAAAGTCTGCAAACATGTTATCCAGGGAGATGCCGTACAGCTTGCTTAGCACCAGGCATTCGGTGATCGTGGGTTCCGATACGCCGGATTCCCAGTTTCTAATCAGGGAGCCGTCCATTCCGAAGAACCGGGCCAGGGCTTCTGGAGTGTACCCTGCGTTTTCCCGCAGCTGCCTGAGGGTGGAACAAATAGAATCGTAGTTCATATGACTGCCAATTCCTCACTGTTCTTCCATAACGCTCATATACGCCGGGCGAATGATCTTATCCATGCAAATCAGCTCCTCGATGCGATGAGCGCTCCAGCCTACGATTCTTGCCACGGCAAACATGGCGGTGTACAGCTCCTGGGGAATCCCCAGCATGTCATAGACAAAGCCGCTGTAAAAGTCTACGTTGGGGCTGACGCCTTTGTAGATCCGCCGGTTTTGGGCAATGAGCTGCGGAGCCAGTTCCTCCACATTTTCATACAGCTCCAGATCCTTTTCCCGACCCTTTTCCGCTGCCAGCTTTTCCACATATCCCCGGAGCACCCGTTCCCGGGGATCGGACAAGGAGTAGATGGCGTGGCCCATGCCGTAAATCAGGCCCTTGCGGTCGAAGGCATCCTTGTTGATGATTTTTGCCAGATAATCGGTCAGAGCATCCTTATCCGCCGGATCAGAGACGTGGGAACGGATATCTGACATCATTTCCATAACCTTAATATTGGCGCCGCCGTGCTTAGGGCCCTTCAAAGAGGACATGGCCGCGGCGATGGTGGAGTAGGTATCGGAACCGGAGGAGGTGATCACTCTGGTGGTGAAGGTGGAGTTGTTGCCGCCGCCGTGTTCCATGTGCAGGATCAGGGCAGTGTCCAGCACCTTGGCTTCGGTAGCGGTGTATTGCTTGTCTGGCCGCAGCATCATCAGCAGATTCTCGGCAGTGGACAGGGAAGGATCCGGCCGGTGGATAATCATGCTGTCCAGGTTTTCCGAATAGTTGTAGGCATGGTAGCCGTAGACTGCCAGCAGAGGAAATTCTCCGATCAACTGGATGCACTGCCGCAGGGAATTGCTGACCGTGTTGTCCGTGACACGCTCATCGTAGGAGGCCAACGTGAGGATACTGCGGGTCATGGAATTCATGATATCTTTTGTGGGCGCTTTCATAATCACGTCCCGGGTAAAATTGGCGGGGAGCTTCCGGCAGCTGCCGATCAGACTGCGGAATTCCGCGGCTGCGGCGGCATCCGGCATTTGACCCATCAGCAGCAGATATGCGACTTTTTCGAAGCCCAGTTCGTTTTCTCCCAGTCCGTTGATCAGCTCCTCCACCGGATACCCCCGATACCACAGCTTGCCGTCGGTTGGGACTTTCTTGCCGTCCACGATTTGAGAAGAGGTGATTTTGGAGATGTTGGTCAAGCCTGCCAGCACGCCGTTTCCGTTTTCATCCCGAAGGCCCTTTTTTACGCCGTATTCCTCATACAGCCTGGGCGCGATCCAGTCGTTTTCCTGGCAAATATCTGCCTTTCTTTCCGCATATTCATTCAGTCGGTTCAGATCCATTGGCATATTCTCCTTCAGTGAAAAATTCTTCGTCCATGACTTGCTCCAGCGCTTTCATCTGCTGTACCAGCTGCGCAAGGTTTTCCTTGCCGAATTTTGCTATGACACGGCTGTAGTAGTCTGTCAGGAGCGCTTCCTGACACTGCATCGCTTTACGGCCGGAATCCGTGATTACCAGAAACGTACCTTCCGTGCCTTTGCCATCGTGGGACCACTGGACCAGGCCCTCATCCTTCAATCTGCCTGCCATATTGGACAGTCGGGGCATGGGCATTTCCAGCTGCTGGGACAGGTCCTTCAGATACGCTCTGCCCGGTGCGCCGGAGGGGTCTGACGCGACCTGAGAGATGCTGTGCAGAAGGATGTATTCCGGAATGCCCAGCTCCGAAAACAGGCTCTGGGTCTTGTCCCGGTTCAACAAATGTGTGTGATAGGTCAGCTCATAGGCGAGCCTGGAAACTTCTGTTTTCTCTTGCATGTAATGATTTCCCCCTTGCATTTTGCTAACTTCATTAGCTATTTGGCGCAATTGCTACATAGAATGACTGCTGCAATCCATGTTTACTAACTTTATTAGCAAGTATAATCGTTTGAAAGGCATTTGTCAACGCTAAGGAGAAAAGCGTTACAGATTCTTAAAATTTTCAAAACTGTTCAGTTGTACTCCAAGTTTCTCGTATAAATGATCGTTTATCGCGGCAATCTGCCGAAATGCGATTCGCATCAAAGGCTTGCGCACTTATCGTAGGGGGCGGCATCCTTGACGCCCCTTTTGCATGCAGTACCGTCACAAGGGGCGTCAAGGATGCCGCCCCCTACGAACAGTAAACGATCTTCCACTGCACCTGCGGTCGAGGGGCCCAAAGGATGTTCGTCTACCGCCCAAAGTGCGTAACGCATATGCCGCGGGCCTTGCCCGCTAAACGATCATTTACCGCGCAAGCCTCGACTGAAAAGTTACAAACTACCATATGTGATTTCCGTGACAAAGAGTGTTCCCGGTTTTGCAGAGAGAATGAATCCGTAGGTCAAAGGCTTTGCTGCGGATAATGTGCCGAACAAAAAAACAGAAGCCTTTCGTTTCCGGAAAGCTCCTGTCTTTTTTCGATATTTCAGAGATTAACCACATTCTGCGGTGTTCCGTTGAGGAAGCACCGGATGTTCTCCACGATGCAGTCCAGCAGCCGCTGGCGGCTCTCCACCGGAGCCCAGGCGATGTGGGGCGTGATGATGCACCTGCTGTTCAGAAGGGGATTGCCGGAAGCCATGGGCTCCTGGGAGACCACATCCACAGCAGCGCCCCGGAGCTTTCCGGTGTTCAGTGCCTGGGCCACCGCTTCCTCGTCCAGCAGTCCGCCCCGGGAGGTGTTGATCAGCATGGCGCCATCCTTCATCTTGGCAATGTTCTCCGCGTTGATGATCTTTTCCGTTTCCGGGAACAGGGGACAGTGGAGGGTGAGAATGTCGGACTGTGCGAACAGGGTGCCCAGGTCCACATATTCTCCAATCTCCCGGCCCTCGTCGCACTGGCTGCGGTTGTATGCAATGACCTTCATGCCAAAAGCCTTTGCCAGTTTACCTACCTCCCGGCCGATCCTGCCAAAGCCCAGGATGCCCAAAGTCTTCCCGCCCAGCTCCATCTGGGGAGTTAACCAATAGCAGAAGTTCGTGCTTTTCACCCAGTCTCCGTTGTGGACGGATTCGTTGTGGATGCCAACCTGGTGGCACAGCTCCAGGATCAGGGCTATGGTGAACTGGGCCACGGCGGCGGTGCCGTAGGAGGGAACATTGGTCACTGGGATTCCCTTCCGGGCACAGGCGTCGCAGTCCACGATGTTGTAGCCCGTGGCCTGGACGCAGATCAGTTTGATATTGGGACAGGCGTCCAAAACATCCTGGGTAATGGGCACCTTGTTTACCAGCACGATCTCACTGTCGCCAATGCGGGCGATGGTGTCCTCCTTGGTGTCCGTGCGCTCATAGAGGGTCACTTCGCCAAACTGCTTGATACAGTCGTAGGATAAGTCGCCGGGATTCAGGGCCCTGCCGTCCAGAATTACAATTTTCATGAGAATTCCTCCTTCCGCTTGCAAAGCGGATGTTTTTCTGTTAGGATTAGGAAAAAGGATTTTGCGGGGGAGCTATGGAACTGTTATTTTCCGATCAGGATATTGTGGTATGCATCAAGCCTGCCCGGGTGCTGTCCACCGATGAACCGGGCGGACTGCCGGAGCTGGTACGTCAGGCACTCGGAGACCCGAAGGCGGATGTGCGGACGGTACACCGGCTGGACCGGGTGGTCAGCGGCGTGATGGTATTGGCGAGGAACGCCCAGGCGGCTTCGGAGCTATCACGCCAGATTCGGGAGGATGCGTTTACAAAGGAATATCTGGCCGTTCTTCACGGCTGTCCGGAGAAGGCGGAAGGAACACTGACGGACCTGCTGTACCGGGACAAGGCACGGCGCATGACCATGGTAGCCAGAGAGCCGGGAAAGGGCATCCAGGAGGCAATCCTGGATTACAAAGTTTTGAACCGCACCGGGGAACTGACCAAAGTAGAGGTTCATCTTCGCACCGGCAGGACCCATCAGATTCGGGTCCAGTTTGCCAGCCGTGGATTGCCGCTGGTGGGGGAGCGGAAGTATGCCATTCTGGAGGATCCCTGCGAGATCGCCCTGTGGTCCCATAGGATCGGCTTTACCCATCCCGGCACCGGGAAATGGATGGCGTTTTCCAGGCAGCCGCCGGAAACCTATCCCTGGACGGAATGCTAAAATGGATTATAGCATGTTTTCATCCGCTTGAAAAGTGGATTTGGAGGAAAGAATATGGATTTATGTCTTGTAAAGCTGGCGCCAAAGTACCGGCGGCAGCTGACGGAAATGATGGAGGAGTGGTATGCCTCCGGGGAGAAGATCATCCCTTATTCCATCCGAAAGGCTGATTACCGGGATTTTGACCGGTATCTTGAAAATCTGGACGTGCTGGAACCGACGCCAAATCTGGTTCCGGACTCCACCTTCTTCTGCCTGGATCGGGAGCGGGACATCTTTGTGGGCGCTGTGAATATCCGCCACTACTTAAATGACAGGCTGCTTTTCAGCGGCGGGCATATCGGCGACGGCGTGCGGCCCTCGGAGCGCCGCAAGGGTATTGCCACGAAAATGATCGCTTTGGCTCTGGAGGAATGCAGAAAGCTGGGCATAGATCGTATTTTGATGGTCTGCGACAAGGACAACATTGGTTCCGCGAAGAGCATCCGGAACAACGGCGGTATCCTGGAAAACGAGATCGAAGAGGATGGAATGATCCAGCAGCGCTATTGGATCGACCTGTCCGGGAGGTAGCTATGACGCACTACGACTTTTTTCAGAACAAGGAATGCGAGTTTTTTCCCTGCCACCAGAGTGAGGATCCCGAGAACTTCAGCTGTCTGTTCTGCTACTGCCCTCTGTACTGCCTGGGCGAGCAATGCGGCGGCAGCTACCGCTATACCGAAAGCGGTATCAAGGACTGCTCCCATTGCCTGCGCCCCCACCGCCGGGAGAATTACGGGGCTATCTGTGAAAAAATGGGTCAGGTGCTGGCGATGGTCAAAAAAGATATCGGAGAACAGGGAAAATAACGTGTGTTCTCTATCCTTCCATAGGAAAACCCGCTCAGGAAAAAACTCCCGGGCGGGTTTGGATGCAGGGTCTATCCATGGCGCTGCCAGTAATTCAGCTTCGGCAGCTGCGCCTCAAAATAAGCACGCGCTTGCTCCGGCGGCCAGTTTTCATTTGCCATATGTCCGACAAGAAAATCCGTTAATTCCGCAAGGCTGGTGTATGCGAATTTTCCGTCAGTATAGCACCACTTACAGTATTCTTCGTTGAAGGTTCCGTCCGGCTCTTTGCTGACAAAAGCATCCTCAAGCGGCATACCGCAGCACTGACAGATCAGTTTCCTGGGAGCCCCCAAAAGCGTATTGATCGAAACATCAAACAGCTTCGACAATAATTTCAGCGTTTCTGTATTTGGAACGGTCTCGCCGGTTTCCCAACGGGATACAGCCTGCCGGGTAACGTAGAGCTTTTCTGCCAGCGCATCTTGCGATAATCCGTTTTTGGTCCGGAGTTCAAAAATAACATCCTTTGTTTCCATTTTATGCATCACCTCACGGACAGTATACCATCGCTGCGCCGGAAAGCCAAGCAACTGTCTGTTGCTGCAGCTTTTTTATCTTTCAAGATTGTAAAAACGAAGAGGGGCTTTCCCCAAAAGACTGGACACCGATCATGATACCTATCGTATCAAAATCGGTGTCCAGTTCTGGCGGAGAGAGTGGGATTCGAACCCACGGTGGGTTGCCCCATCACCAGTTTTCAAGACTGGCTCCTTAAACCGCTCGGACATCTCTCCATGTGTTGTAAACTATACCATTTATGAAGAAAGAAGTCAAGGGTTTTGCAAAACCTGCGGTTTGTGTCCAAGCAGAAACGAAAGCAAAAGAAAATGCCGTTCCGGGATAAAGGAACCCGAAAAATCAGGGGAGGCTGCCATATGAGAAACATGCTCATCACCGGAGGAACCACCTTTGTCAGCCGTTACACGGCAGAGTATTTTGCCGACAAGTATCAGGTGTTCGTTTTGAACCGCAACACCCGGCCCCAGTGCGGCGGCGTTACCCTTATCGAAGGGGACCGGCACGCCTTGGGAAACAGGCTCCGTGGGACGCATTTTGACACGGTATTGGGCCAAACCAGCCACGAGTAAACTTAGCGATACATTCAACTTGTATAAGGCAAAACAAAGCCACGGACAGGGAAGTACCCATCCGTGGCTTTTCCTGTGTCATAAATCAATTGCCTGCTTTGGCGGCCTTCAGTGCCTGGGCCAGCTGATCGGGGCAGGAAGTGGCCTTCATGCCGCACTTGATGCCCTCGATTCGGGCAATGACATCGTCTACATCCATGCCTTCCACAAGCTTGCCGATGCCCTTGAGGTTGCCGTTGCAGCCACCCAGGAACTGGACGTTTTTCACCTTGTTGTCCTCCAGATCGAAATAGATCATCTGAGAGCAGGTGCCCTTGGTTTTGTACTGATACATAATAAAAGTCCTTTCTTTATAGAATTATATCCGCAAGTTTCGCCCCCACCAGCTGAGCCAGGGCTTCCGGCGGGAGAATCATCTGGTGTCCTCTGGCCCCTGCGGAGACGGCGATTTCGTCCCAGAGGATGCAGGTCTCGTCAAAGAAGGTGGGGTATTTCTTCTTCATCCCCACCGGGCTGCAGCCGCCGCGAATATATCCGGTGAGCCCCAGCAGCTCCTTGACGGCCACCAGCTCAATATTTTTATCCCCGGCAGCCTTGGCTGCTTTTTTCAGATCCAGCTCACAGCATACGGGAATACAGAATACATTAATGCCGGTCTTCTCTCCCCGAGCCACCAGGGTCTTGAACACCTGCTCCTGGGGCATTCCGATGGCTTGCGCCGCATGGACGCCGCTTAGGTCTTTTTCATCGAATTCATAGAAGCTTTCCCGCACCGGGATTCCCGCCTGCTGTACCAGGCGGACTGCGTTGGTTTTCGTTGCCATAGTATCACCGGTGCTTATTATACGATAATCTGCGTTTGCTTTCAAGAGTGAATTTTGCGAAATAAATTGGTTATCCTAAGCAAAAACTACAGGAGGCAGACACATGAACGAAAACGCGGACATGAAAAAACAAGAGCGGGAGCAGATCATTGAGCTTGGCTCTGACATCACCAAAAGCAGTAAGGGCAATATTTACACTTTGACCATTATTGGTCAGGTAGAGGGCCATCAGGTGGCGCCGGAAACCGTAAAGACCACCAAATATGAGCATGTGCTGCCGCTTCTGGCGGGAATCGAGGAGAGCGACGACATTGACGGCCTTCTGCTGCTCCTGAACACTGTAGGGGGAGACATTGAAGCGGGGCTTGCCATTGCGGAGATGATTGCCGGGATGAAGAAGCCCACGGTGTCATTGGTATTGGGGGGCGGCCATTCCATCGGCATTCCCCTGGCGGTGTGTACCAAGAAATCCTTCATCACCCCCACAGCCAGCATGACGGTGCATCCTGTCCGCATGACCGGCTTGGTGGTGGGCGCTCCCCAGACCTTCCGCTATTTCCAGCGGATCCAGGAGCAGATCGCGGACTTTGTCACCGCCAACTCCCGGATCAGCCGGGAGGACTTCGAGCATTATATGATGGCCACAGGGGAGATGGCCACCGATGTGGGCACGATTCTTTATGGCAAGGAAGCGGTGTCCTCCGGCCTCATCGATAAGCTGGGGGGACTGAATGACGCCCTGTCCACACTGCACCGTATGATCGAAAAACAAAAGAAATAGATATGATACCCCCAGCTCTGTGGAAAAGCTGGGGGTATTGGTTTATGTCTGGGCTTCCCGCAGACGCTCCACGATGCTTTGCTTGGTGGTCTGCCGGTACATAACGGAAGGAATGGCGTAGCCCAGCAGGGCGAACATGGGGACGAGCAGCAGCACGGGGGCGATGGTATATCGGTAGCTGTAGAACCAATAGGCGTTTTCCAGAAACCTACCGACCAGAGGATTGACGGCGGCAGACAGTAGCCCGGAAACCAGCCCGGACCCCAGCGTATACAGCAGTCCCTCCCATACCAGCATGGCTTTCAGCTGCCGCCGGGTCTGCCCTACGGCTTGCAGAACGGCGAATTCCCGCCGCCGGGACAGGATAGAGGTCATCATGGCGTTGAAGAAATTCAGGATGCCCACAATGCCGATGATGGCGCACAGCAGGCCGCCCAGCAGCAGGAACATATTCTGAAAGCTCTCAAATTCCGCCCGGAGTGTTGTTTTGCTTTCATACATCAATCCGGACAAATTGTCAGCAGTCAAATCAGCAAGGTAATTCTCCGCAGATGCTTCGCTTATAGCATCGGGCAAATCAAACAGATAAAACATCGGAATACTTTCATGCTGGCTGTCATGATTGAGTTTCTCGATGGGAAGCACAAAACTATAGCCTGTTGAATAATGACGGGAGCTCATGGAGTATGGCACTATGACATAAGCACAAACTGTATAATCTACATCATGGCTGGAAGAAAGCTGAAGCTGCACATATTCCGCAGGCGTATTTTCATCACAAAGATTTCCAGTGCGGCTGTCGATGTAATGCCCTTCGTCAATATAGGTAATGGTCTGGGTTGAACCTACAGGAGGGTAAAAATCAAGATTGCTCACATTTCCGTAATCATCTGTATGAACTACAACAGCGATAGCATTTGCATCTTTTTGGAACATAGGAGATATGTCGCCCTCTACCACAGTCAATTTATCAAACAAGGAATCATCCAAGCCTTCCATCAAGGCTCTCTGTTCCACAAGATCACCACGTCGATTTTGCTGTTTCAACATGGCTTTCGCATTTTCTTCGGAAGTGTAGTGTATCATGTCCTGCATCCAGTGATCTTCGCTCATCCAGCCATATGGATAATAACCAGTCAGCGTATAGCCACAACCGGACAGGGACGGAGATGTATTCTCTTCGATTTGCTCAATTTGTTCCTGCGAAATATAACTGCTGGAATAGTTGCAACGGAAATAGTCGGTGCTGCTGACGATAAAGTCTGCGCAGGTCTGTTTTGCCAGATATTTTTCCATGTCAAATCCATTCGTGAAGATCACCAGCACATTCAGAAGCACCACGGACAGTGCAAGGGAGATCACCACAAGAATGGTCTTGCTCTTGTTCCGTCCCAGATTGGCGAAAGCCATCTGATGGACTTTGGCACCACGGGTGGTGCGGCGCTTTTTTCGGGTTTGCACCGCTTCCGTGTACTTCGTCGCTTCCACAGGAGAAACCTTCGCTGCAATCCGTCCGGGACGGGCGCAGGACAGCAGTACCGTGGCCAGTGCAAACAATGCGGAAGAGAGGAAAATCAGAGGGGAGGTGCTGATGGTTGTAATGCCGGCACCGAAGGTGGTTCTCGCCATGACCACCGGGGTCAGAAGCGCGCCCACACCATAGCCCAGCAGCAGTCCCATGGGAATCCCCACTGCGCACAGCAGCAATGCCTGCTGGCGGATGATCCGGCGCAGCTGACGAGGCGTGACACCGATGGTTTTCAGCAGACCGTAATAGCGGATATCTCCGGTGACGCAAATCTGGAAGATGTTATAAATAATCAGATATCCGGTAAAAATCACCAGCGCAAGAAACGCGATGATGGCGAGGACCGTGGTGGCATCGATGCTTTCTCCAACCTGAGCAGTGGTATAGCCCCAGTTGACACCGATCCGAACCACATTGTCACTTCCGTCCCGCTCCCAGGTATACCCCAGATCCGTATCCACCTGCTCCATCTGTCCCCGGATATCCATGGCGGATGCCATCATAGCATTTAAGTCTGTGCGGAAAGGGTTCATCCCGGCGGCGATACCCTCCGCTTCCACCGCCCGGGCGTATTCCTGAGATACATTGATGTAGTGAACAGGGCTGATATCGTCATATTCCCACCACCCGGTCAGGGTAAAGGTATCTGTTTTTTCGTAAGAGCTTTGATTTTTATCCCCTACGGTAAAGGTGAGCGGGATTTGGGCGCCCAATTTCGGTTCTATCCCCAGCAGTCTTAACGCACCCGTGTCCATGGTGATCTCTTTGCCGCTTTGGGGCATATGCCCGGTTTCAGGCTGCGCAAAGCTCCATGCGGTACAGTTTTCATCCATGAAGCTGATTTCGGCGGGAACCTTCGCAAACACCCCGCTGTCCATGCTGCCGATATTTGTGCGCAGACCCACGGCTTTTACCTTCGGATGGGCGGCAATGGCCTTGGCCTGTTCTTCGGATACCTCCTTGAAAGTACCATGACTGTAGCCACCGACCTGGCGGAAGGTGTACATTTCATAGCTGGAATTGATGGACATTGCTATGGTGAATAATGAGGTAAACAGCAGCGTTGTCAGCGCAATGGCGATAATGGCAATTAGATTTCGTTTTCGGGAAGCTTGCAGGGTGCGGAAGCTCAAACGGCGAATACACTTCTGATTTCTGACATTCATTCCAGTCACCTTCCTTATCTGCGGGTGACGATTCTGCCGTCTTCGATCCGGATGATGCGGTCTGCCATCTGGGCAATTTCCTCGTTGTGGGTAATCATGACGATGGTCTGGGCGAATTTCTGGCTGGTGACCTTCAAAAGCCCCAGCACATCCTGAGAGGTTTTGGAGTCCAGATTGCCGGTGGGTTCGTCCGCCAGGATAATGGCAGGTTTGGCCGCCAAGGCTCTGGCAATGGCCACCCGCTGCTGCTGACCGCCGGAAAGCTGACTGGGAAGGGCCTCCAGCCGGCCGTCCAGACCCAGTGTCTTTACGATCTTTCCGATAAATCCTTCATCCACTTTCCTTCCGTCCAACTGGATGGGCAGGACAATGTTCTCGTACACATTCAGCACCGGGACAAGGTTGTAGCTCTGAAACACAAAGCCGATCTTCCTGCGGCGGAAAATGGTCAGGGCTTCATCCTTCAGGGAAAAGATATCCTTGCCATCTACAGATACGCTGCCGCTTGTGGGACGGTCAAGCCCACCCAGCATGTGCAGTAATGTGGACTTGCCGGAGCCGGAGGTGCCTACAATCGCCACAAATTCTCCATTTTCCACACGCAGATTCACACCGTCCAGTGCCCGGACCTCCGTGTCACCGGAGCCGTAAATCTTGCGTAAGTCTTTTGTTTCCAAGATACTCATAACAATGCCTCCATAGGGAAAAAGTCTGTACTGTCATTTGACACTACAGACTTTACAGGGAAAATCTTTCCACGTTCTTTCTCAAATCTTAAAGTTCTGAAAGATTTCAATTTCTGGGCAGATACAGTGAGAAGGTACTGCCCGCGCCTTTTTGAGATACTACCTTCACATACCCACCCTGGCCCTGGGCAATCTGACGAACCAGGTACAGTCCGATACCGACCCCGTCCTCCTGCTGGTGTTCCAAGCCTCGGTAAAATCGTTGAAACACCTTTGGCTGTTCCTCCTCGGGGATCCCCGGTCCTGTGTCGCTGACTTGGACGGCAGAGAAAAGCGGATAGGAAACTGTGCGGATGCGTACCTCGCCGCCGGTTGGCGTATACTTCACCGCATTGTCCAGAAGGTTGAAGAAGGCCTCTTCCGTCCACTTGGGGTCAAACACAGCGTCCCCATCCGCAGATTCGATCAGGATCCGGATTCCTTTCCGTTCTGCCTTGGGTGACAGCTGCGCAACTGCGGAGAGAATCACGCTCTCCAGCTGTCCGGCTTCCGGATGGAGGGCAAGGATGCCGGTTTCCAGCCGGGAGGTTTTCACCAGCGCGTCGATGAGACTTTTCATTTTCTCGGCTTGATGCTCCAGGGACACGGCGCAGATGCGGCTTTCTTCCGGCAGAGCCTGTTCCTCCAGCAGTTGGGTGTAGAGAAGAATGTTGGCGATGGGGGTTTTGGTCTGATGGGAAATGTCCGCGATCAGCGTTTTGATGCTGTCCTTTTCCGATTGAAGATTTTTCGCGGAGACTGTGGAGGAGGCGAGATACCGCGCCAGCTTGACCTCCAGGGCAGAGAGCATGCTCTCGTCGTAATCTTTCTCCGTGAAGTCACCCTGTATCGCAACTTCCAGCATCCGGTCCAGGCTCTCCAGGATTCGACGGGTTTGGCGCTGATACCACAGAACAACACCTGCCGCTGTCAGGATAACAGCAGCCAGAATCCAATATCCGGAAATTGTCATCTTATTTCACCGCCCATGTATAGCCGATGCCGTAAACGGTTTTCAAATATCGGGGACTGGACGGGTTGTCTTCCAACTTGTCCCGGAGACGCTTGACAGTGACGGACAGAGCGTTTTCGTCCACATACTCCGCGCCGTCTGTCCATACGCGGTCAACCAGTGTGGCCCGGGGAAGGGTCTGGCCGGGGTTATCCACAAGGATCCGAAGCAGCTTTTGCTCCGTTTTGCTCAGCTCCACCTGCTGGCCGTTCTTACGAAACACCATCCGGTCAAAGTCAAACAGAAAATGATCCATCCTGACGCAGGCGGATTTTTCGCACGTTCCCCGCCGAAGCTGGGCGTTCACCCTGGCGCGCAGAACCGCAAGAGAGAAGGGTTTTGTGATGTAGTCATCCGCACCGGATTCCAATCCGGTGACGATATCCATTTCCATGTCGTTGACGGTTAACAGAATGATCGGTACCGTACTGGTTTCCCGGACCTGGCGCAGCAGCTCCAGACCGCTGCCGTCCGGCAAATTGACATCCAGGATCAGCAGGTCAAAGCACGTCTGGGCACCTGCAATCTGCGCTTGCGCCAAAGTACGGCAAAGGGTGATTTCCAAATCCGGGCTTTGTAATGCCAGCTGAATGCCGCTGCCCAAAGCGAAATCATCTTCCAACAGGAGTATCTTCTGCATATTGACACCTTCTTTGCAAATTGATTTTGTTTTTTAGGGAAAGATTCATGGAAACAAGCGTTGCCCCCGGTAACGAAAAATAGGACTGGAAATTTCCTATAGAATATGGTATCATATGATGTACTGCTTTGTAAAGGAGGGACTGCCCTTGAATCTCAACTGGCTCCAAAGTATTTTATACGGCTTTCTGGCGGGACTGACCGATATCCTGCCTGTCTCCGCCCAGGCCCATCAGGTGCTGCTGCTGAAATTCTACGGCATTTCCGGCAGTATGGAAGCCATGGATCTAACGATCCATCTGGGGATTTTCGCGGCGCTGTATCTCAGCTGCCGCAGTCAGCTGGTGCGCATTTCCCGGGCCAGGGCCTTGGCCAGAGTCCCAAAGCGCAAGCGCAGGCGTCCTCTGGATGTGCGCAGCCTGATGGATTTTCGCATGATGAAAACCATGCTGGTTCCGGTGATTATTGGACTGTTTTTTTATCAGCGGGCCTCCAAGCTGGGGAGCAACCTGATGCTGGTGGCGCTGTTCCTGCTGCTGAACGGCGTAATCCTCTATATCCCCCAGTTCCTGCCCACAGGCAACCGGGACTGCCGGACCCTGTCCCGGGTGGAGGGCCTGCTCATGGGCCTGGGCGGCGCGGTGGGCGTGGTGCCTGGGTTCTCCACCATCGGTGTGTCCACAGCCATCGGCTCCGTCTGCGGCGTGGAGCGGGGCTACGGTCTGAGCATGGCGCTTATGATGCAGCTGATGCTGACGATGGGCTATCTTGTCTGGGATGGGGTGGGCATTGCCGCCAGCGGGCTGGGGACACTGTCCTTTGGCATCCTTTTCCGGTACATAGTGACTGCGCTGACCGCCTTCGGCGGTACAATGCTGGGCGTGAGGCTCATGCGCCGTATTGCCCAAAACCACAGCTTCGCCCTGTTTGCTCTGTATTGCTTCGGGCTGTCGCTGTTTACCTTTATTCTGAATCTCATGGCATAAGGAGGGGTATCATGGCTGAAAAGAAACCTGCCAGTAAGGCCGAGAAAAAGGTCACAGAGGCAAAAGAAAAAAAGCCCTCTGCCAAATCTTCCGCCAAATCCAGCACGAAAAAATCCACCCAGAAAGCCGTAAAGAAAACCACCGCTGCTGCCCAGAAAAACGCCAAGGCAAAGACGGAGTATGACAATCCCATTTCTGCCAGCTTTGTGGTAGCCTTTCTCAGTCTGGCGCTGTTTGTTCTGTTTGTGATTATCAGCGTCAACCCCGATGGGGCACTGCTGAAGGTGGTGAAATCCGTCGTGCTTGGCCTGATCGGTCAGGCGGGGTTCTATTTTTCCATTCCGGCGCTGCTCTATCTGTTCATCATCCACACCTTCTGTCGGAAAACGCCGGTGACGATGCGCAGTATCTGCGTGTTGAGCTTTGGGTTTCTCTGCGGCGCGATTTACCATCTCATTGTGCAGAACCAGCCCCTGTCCCAGGGGTTTGGGTTGATCGCGGAACTGTACAGCGGCGGCATTGCGGGCACGACCGGAGGTGTCCTTTGCGGCGGATTTGCTTACCTGCTCCGCTGGGCCTGCGGGAAGCCCCTGTCCTTTTTGCTCACTGGCATTGGCGCTGTGCTGACCCTCCTTGGGGCCATGCAGATTACCATTCCCAGTATTATCCGCGCCATTGCCAACCGTCCCCGGGACGATTGGGAGGAAGATCCGGAGGAAGAGGACGACTATATAGAGCCTGCGGCCATTGTGGTCAATCATATTGCCAACAAGCAGATTGCGCACAAGCGTCAGCGCCGGGAACAGGCGGCGCAGCAAGTGAAATATCAAGCATTCGAGGAGCCGGAACCCCTTCCGGAGCCTGTTGTCACCCGGCAAGCAAAAAAGCCAGAGTCCCAAACGATGCCGCAGCCTGTGTCAAAACCGGTGCAGCCGTCCCAGCCGGATCCGGTCAAACAGGTTCCTGGAAAAGGCGCAGCCTTTATGAACCGGATTGACGTGGAGATCGGCGCTCCCTTGGCCGGAACCTCGGAATATGTCCGGGAAGAGGTGCCGCCCGTTTTCGAGGAACCGGTTTCCAAACCAACGCCTGTCCGGGTAGAAGAGGAGCCACTGGAAGCGCAGATCCCTGCAAGAATGCCGGATCTGGAATTGGATAAACCCATCCCGCCTGCGCCGAAGCTGGAATCCCAGCCAAAGCTTGCTCCGAAAGCACCTGCGGAACCAAAACCCGGCAAGGTCAGTGCCCGGGATGCGGCAGCCTCTGCCCAGCAGGTAGCAGAGGAGATTGCCCAGGCACAGACGGTCCAGAAACCGGAATACGCCTTCCCGCCCATTGATCTGCTGAACCGGCCAACCCGGGGCGGCACGGACGGTACGGAGGAAATGCGGGAAAATTCCAGGCGTCTCAACGAAACCCTGGCCAGCTTCAATATCGATGCCCATATCATCAACGTCACCCGGGGACCCAGCGTTACCCGGTATGAGGTGGAGCTGGACAAGGGTGTCCGGCTGAACAAGCTCACCAGCTGCGCCGATGACATTGCCCTGAGCCTGGGCGCTTCCGGCGTCCGCATTGCGGCTGTCCCCGGAAAAATCTCCGTAGTGGGCATCGAGGTGCCGAACCGTTCCGTTACCACCGTGTCCCTTCGGGAGGTCATCGACTCTTCTGAGTTCGCCAAAGCAAAATCCAAGACCTCCATTGCTCTGGGCAAGAGCATTGACGGGAACTGCGTTGTGGGCAACATTGCCAAAATGCCCCACCTGCTGATTGCGGGCACTACCGGCTCCGGTAAATCCGTGTGCATGAACTCCATCATTATCAGCCTGCTGTACAAAGCAGGGCCGGAGGATGTGAAGCTCATCATGGTGGATCCCAAAATGGTGGAGCTGGGGATTTACAACGGCATTCCCCATCTGCTGATCCCCGTGGTCACAGACCCCAAAAAGGCAGCAGGCTCCCTGCAGTGGGCGGTTACGGAAATGCTCCGCCGGTACAAGATGATGTCCGATCTGGGCGTTCGGGATCTGGAATCCTACAACAGCATCGTTACCGCCGAGGAGGACGGCCAGAAGCTGCCTCAGGTGGTGATCATCATCGATGAGCTGGCAGACCTGATGATGGTGGCCGCCAAGGAAGTGGAGGACTCCATCTGCCGTATTGCTCAGATGGGCCGTGCCGCCGGCATGCACCTGATTATTGCCACCCAGCGGCCCTCCGCCAACGTCATCACCGGTCTGATGAAGGCCAACATTCCCTCCCGGATTGCCTTCTCGGTAGCCTCCGCCATGGAATCCCGGATAATCCTGGACACCATGGGTGCGGAAAAGCTGGTGGGCAAGGGCGATATGCTCTATGCCCCTATCGGCAGCGGCAAGCCCCTCCGGGTCCAGGGCTGCTTCGTCACCGACGGCGAGGTGGAAGCCGTGGCCGAGTATGTGAAGGAAAACTATGTTTCCGACTATAACCAGCAGGTCCTGGACGAGATTGAGAAGAAAGCCCAGCAGGCCGGGAAAAAGCCTGCCAGCGTCTCCGATCCGGACCCCAGTGACGAAGAACTGGAAGGGGACGAGATGCTTCCCGCTGCTGTGGATGTGATTCTGGAAACCGGGCAGGCTTCCGTCTCCATGCTCCAGCGGCGATTGAAGCTTGGCTATGCCCGTGCGGCCCGGATCGTGGACGAGATGGAGGAAAAGGGCATCGTCGGCCCCTTCCAGGGCTCCAAGCCCAGGGCCATCCTGATCACAAAAGAACAGTGGGAGGCTATGAAAAACGGCCAGGGCGAGCAGATGTCCATGGACGAAATGGATGATTACGGCGTTCCGGAGGAAATGGATTGATTTCTTGACTTTCCAGATGAAACGTGCTAAAATCAGGAAAACGATACAAAAGAAAGGAGTGAGTCTCATGCTGAAACAGAACCGTATTAACAGCGGAAGACTTGCTCCTTTGGTACAGCACTGGTAACATTAGGGATTGCTGCAACGATGGCGCGAGCTTCGGCTTGCGCCATTTTTTGCTTTCAGAAATGGCGCAGAAAAGGATCGAAAGCGAATTTTGCGGAATGGAGAAATGCAAATGTGCAGCATAACAATTCGGAAAGTAGAAAAAACTGACAGCGCATTTTTGTGTGAGCTGATGAATCATCCAGCTTTGATGCATCGGCTGCACCAGACAGCAACGACCTGTGAGGACTGGGCAGAAGCGATCCGGCTATGGGCCCAGGATAAGGACGAACAGGGCTTTATTCTCTGCGACAGTAATCTGCCAATTGGGTGGTTTGGGGTAAATGGATTGCAGTCAACGGAAAAAAAGGCATACCTGAAAATCGCGGTTCTTTTGCCGGATTACCAGGGGAAAGGGATCGGCAGTTCTTTCCTTTCCCAGTTACTGATGGATTTGAAAGCGGAAGGGTATTCGTCGGTTGGATTGTTTGTTGACTGCGACAATCCCCGGGCGCAGCGTTGTTACCAAAAATGTGGGTTTGTAATCGTGGATACTGTTGAGGAGCGGGGCTGGCCGGATGGTTCTGCGGCAATGCAGTACGAAATGGAAAAACGTCTCTGACAGGGAGGGAAGCGGATGAGGCAGTTCGAAAGCAAACACTACATTTTCCATTTTCACGAAAGCTCGAAAGCGGAAGCGGACATTGGGGCAATCGCATCCTGTCAGGAGGCGTGCTTCCAATACATCTGCTCTGTGCTGAAGGTATCGCCATCGTTCAAAATTGAATATTTCCTTTGCCAGTCACCTCAGGAAGTGGGGAGACTCTACGGAGATGACGAACCCTGCAATGGGTTTGCCGTTATGCCCAATCGGATCTATGCGGTATACAATGAGAAGATCCGGTGTATCGGCTTTCATGAGGACGCCCACATTCTCAGTTATACGGTGAACCGTCCGGATTGTCCCGCCATCCGGGAAGGTCTGGCTATGTATTTCGACCGGAAATGGTGGGGCATCCAGAATATGGACTGGACCCAATACTATATAAAGCGTCAACAGTACCTGCCGGTGGAAGCCATGCTGGACAAGGAGACTTTCTTTGCCGCAGACTGCGCTCTGACCTATCCCATTATGGGCGCCTTTACGGATTACCTGATTGCCTCCTATGGGATCGATTCCTATCTGAGGTTCTACAGTCAGCAGGACATGGCTTTGGCGATGGAAGACGTGTACCATAAGTCTCCCGCAGAGCTGAACCGGGAGTTTGTCTCCTATGTCCGTCTGTTTTCCCTGGATCCTGTCCTGGAAAGCAGGATGGAAGCGCTGTTGAAAACCTGAAAAATACCGGCAGGAGTTTCCTCTTGCCGGTATCCTTTCTTATTTCAGGGAGACTGCGATATTCAAAATGGCGTTTGCCGCGTTTTCCTTGGACTGCAACGGCAGCTCTACGGTAGAACCCTCGGTGATGACGGTGATGATGTTGGTGTCCACACCGAATCCAGCCCCTGCTACTTTCAGATTGTTGGCGCAGATCATGTCTAGGCCCTTCTTTTGCAGCTTTTCCCGGCTGTTCTCCACCATGTCCCGGGTCTCCATGGAGAAACCGCAGAGGATTTGCCCCGGCTGCCGGTGTTCTCCCAGATATTTCAGAATATCCTGGGTGCGCTTCAGCGGAATGGACATGCTGCCGTCCTGCTTTTTGATTTTATCGTCCTGATAATCCGCAGGGGTATAGTCCGCCACCGCCGCTGCCTTGAAGATGAAATCCGCTTCCGGTGCGTTGGCAGCCACAGCTTCAAACATGTCCTGGGCCGATGTGACATTGACCACCCGCACGAAAGGCGGCGGCGCGATGGCGGTAGGCCCGGAGACCAGCGTGACCTGCGCCCCCCGGAGCATGGCCATTTTCGCCAGGGCGTAGCCCATTTTGCCTGTGGAATGGTTGGTCAGATACCGGACAGGATCCAGCGCTTCTTGCGTGGGTCCGGCGGTGACCAGAACTTTTTTGCCAGCCAGATCGTGGGGCAATGCCAGATGTCGCAGAATGTACTGCAGCAATTCTTCCGGCTCCGGGAGCTTTCCTTTACCCACCGCCCCGCAGGCCAGCCGTCCGCTGGCAGGCTCGATGACCTCCCAGCCGTAGTGCCGGAGCAGCGCCAGATTGTCCTGGGTTACGGGATTATCGTACATATTGGTATTCATAGCCGGGGCAATCAGCTTGGGGCATCGGCAGGCCAGAACTGTGGTAGTCAGCATATCATCCGCAAGACCATGAGCCAGCTTGGCACAGACGTTGGCGGTGGCCGGGGCGATGATGACCAGATCCGTCCGCTCCGCCAGAGAGATATGCTCCACCTGATGGGAGAAATTGCGGTCAAAAGTGTCTACCATGGTCCGGCGTCCGGTAAGCTGCTCGAAGGTCAGGGGCGTGATGAATTGTGTTGCGTTTTCGGTCATGATGACCTCCACCGCCGCGTGCTGTTTCACCAGTGCGGAAGCCAGCGCGGCGGCTTTATAAGCGGCAATACCGCCGGTAACGCCCAGCAGGACGGTTTTTCCTTTCAGCATAGAGGTTCCTCCTGACTTTTTGTTATAAGAATGCCTGCTGAATCAGCTGCTTTTGCGTTGTTTCGTACGCATTATTATAGTCCGTTTTTGACTGACTGTAAAGCATGATTTTTACTTGTATTTTTTATCAGATCCTGCTATAATATGCGCTGGACCTGAGAGGGTCCCAATTTGCGCTGTATCCTGGATCAGGAACGGCAGCAGGAGGTAATTACATATGAAACAAAAGAAGCTGGATACCCGGTATATGGCAACCCTTGCCATGCTCTGCGGTGTCCTACTGGTCATGGGCATCACAGGGATCGGATTTATTCCGTTTCCGGTGATCAAAGCCACTACCATGCACATTCCGGTGATTCTGGGAGCTGTTTTGCTTGGTCCCAGCGCAGGCGGTGTCCTTGGCGGTGTGTTTGGTCTGTGCTCGATCTGGGTTAACACCACCAGCCCGGGACTGCTGTCCTTCGCCTTTTCTCCCTTTATGACCACGGAAGGACTGCCGGGGGTAGTGAAAAGCCTGTGGATTGCCCTGGGATGTCGGATTCTCTTTGGCATTATCGCCGGGTGGCTGTGGAAGCTGCTGAAGAAAATTCTCAAGCAGGACTACGCTGCGCTGCCGGTCACTGCGGCAGTTTCCACCCTTTGCCATACCATTTTGGTTATGGGCAGCATCTATTTTCTGCTGGCACAGCAGTATGCGGAAGCGAAAAATGTGGCCATTACCGCCGTGTTCGGCCTGGTGATGGGTACTGTCACCGCCTCTGGTATTCCGGAAGCCATCATCGCCGCGATTCTGGTGACAGTGATTGGAAAGGCACTGCTGCATCTGCAATCACGCATGAATAAACGTTAAGGAGAAAACGCTATGCTTCTTGCCATTGATATCGGCAACACCAATATTGTGATTGGCTGTTTCCAAAATGACGATCTGTTTTTCAAAGCCCGGATTGCCACAGACCGAACCCGTACCTCTGACCAGTACGGCGTGGAGATCAAGAACATGATGGAGGCCTACGGAGTCCAGGTCTCGGATATTGAGGACTGCATCATTTCTTCTGTGGTGCCGCCGGTTTTCAACTCCGTTCGGACCGGCGTCATAAAAGTCATTGGAAAGCAGCCTATGGTGGTGGGCCCCGGACTGAAAACCGGACTGAACATCCATGTGGATGTGCCCTCTCAGGTGGGCAGTGACCGTATCGTCATTGCCGTTGCCGCCCTGGCCGAGTACAAAGCGCCCCTGATTTTGATGGATATGGGCACCGCTACCACCATCGAAGTGGTGGAGCCGGAAAATCAGTACCTGGGAGGTGTGATCTTCCCCGGTGTCAAGGTCTCGCTGGACGCGCTGACCAGTCATGCGGCTCAGCTGCCCGGCATCAGCCTGGATAAGCCCAAGCATGTCATTGGCAAGAATACGGTGGATTGTATGCGCAGCGGCACAATGTACGGCACCGCTGCCATGATTGACGGCCTCGTGGAGCGGATGGAAGCCGAATTGGGGCACAAGGCTACCCTGATCGCCACCGGCGGTATGGCGCAGTTCATCATTCCCCTGTGCAAGCGGGAGATTATTCTGGATAAGAATCTGCTGCTGAAGGGCCTGAACATTCTCTATAAGAAAAACAAACGGTAACCCAATCTGCGGATCACCCTGAGCGTTTGCCTCGCTCAGGGTGATTTTTTGCGTTCCGGTACTTTCTGCGCATTGGCGTGCATAGTCTTTCCCAGGAGTGATGCAAATGATGTGTGCATGGAAGGAACTGCTTTCCATTCTTCCGCCCAGGCTGCGGCGGGAAGTGGACAGCCTGGGAAAGGAATCGGCCCAGGAGCTTCGGCTGCGGATCAACGCGCCTCCCGAGCTGGTGCTGGGAGGAAAGGAGATATGGCTGCGTGAAAACGTGACAGAAGAGGATCTGAATTTCATCATTAATACCGCCAGCCGGTATTCACCCTGGGCAGCGGCAACCATGGCCCAGGGCTATCTGACGGCTCCTGGTGGGCATCGGATTGGCCTTTGCGGAGAAGCCATATGCCGGAACGGGTGCTACGAAGGAATCCGGCAGGTCCGATCCCTCTGCATTCGGATTGCCAGAGATTTCCAGGGTATCGGAAAAGATGCGGCGGCGCTGAAAGGGTCCATCCTGATCTTGGGGGCTCCTGGCTGGGGGAAAACCACGCTGCTGCGGGATCTGGTCCGACAGCTGGCCCAGGAGGAGACTGTCAGCGTGGTTGACGAACGGGGAGAGCTGTTCCCGGAGGGGGTCATCAGAGGCAAACGGATGGACGTGCTGACAGGCTGCCCAAAATCGGCCGGGATCGACATGACCCTGCGTACCATGGGGCCAAGCTGTATTGCCCTGGATGAGATCACTGCAGAAGGGGACTGCCAAGCCCTGGTCCAGGCGGCGAATTGCGGCGTTCGTCTGGTGGCTACGGCCCACGCTGCCTCGGTGCGGGATTTCAGAAGCCGGAATGTTTATAGAGTCCTGGTGGAAAACCGTATCTTTGACGGACTGGTCCTTTTGCATAGGGACAAGTCCTACCATGTGGAAAGGATGACGCTATGAATTACAAATGGATTGGCGCGGCTTTGATTATTGCAGGATGCGGCGGTTTTGGCTTTTCCATTGCAGCCGGCTGCAGGCGGGAGGAGCGGCTTCTGCGCCAGCTGATCCAATCCCTGCAATACATGCGCTGGGAGCTGCAATACCGCCTGACGCCTCTGCCGGAGCTATGCCGCCAGACAGGAAAGGCGGCAAGCGGCGTTGTCCGGGATATTTTTCTGGGGCTCGCCCGGGAACTGGACTGGCAGGCATCTCCCGATGTTTCCAGCTGCATGAGCGCTGCTTTAAAGCGGAACCGGGAACTGCCCAGGAATATTCGGAGGATTTTTCTGCAATTGGGACGCTGCCTGGGTCGATTTGACCTTCAGGGGCAGTTGCTTGGTCTGGAAGCGGTCCAGTCTGCCTGCCAGGGGGAACTGGCTGCTTTGAACAAAAACAGGGATGTGCGCCTGCGGAGCTATCAGACGCTTGGGCTTTGTGCGGGTGTGGCTCTGGCGATCCTGTTTGCTTGAGCATGGAGATCGATCTTGTTTTTAAAATCGCCGCGATTGGCATTATCGTGTCGATTCTAAATCAAGTGCTGTCCCGCTCCGGGCGGGAGGAGCAGGCCACCATGACCAGCCTGGCTGGACTGGTGGTGGTGCTGATGATGCTGGCACAAAAAATCGCGGACCTGTTTGATCTGGTCAAAACCCTGTTTGAATTCTGATGGAGACATTTTGGAAAGCGGCAGCCATTGTGCTGATTACCGTCATTCTCGGTCTGGCACTTGGCAAGCAGGAGAAGGATATTGCTACAGTGCTGACCCTGACAGGATGCTGCATCCTGGGGATCTTTGCGGTATCCTATCTGGAGCCGGTGCTGGATCTTCTGAGGGAGCTGGAGTCGTTAGGTCAGCTGCAAAGTGGCATGCTGGGAATCCTTCTGAAAGCCGTGGGAATCGCGTTGACAGCGGAGATTTCAGCAATGATCTGTAGTGATGCCGGAAACAATTCCCTGGGGAAGACCCTGCAAATGCTTGGCAGCGCGGTGATTGTCTATCTGTCCATACCAATTTTTCAGGCATTTCTCACACTGATACGGGAGATTCTCGGGCAATTATGAAACTGTTGACACCAATGTTTATTCTGTTTTTGGTATTTTCCCTGGCTGTCCCGGCTGCTGCCCTGGAGATCACAGCGCCTGAGGTTCCCAAATCCGGCGCGGAACAGATGCCGGAAAATACCGAGTCCTTCGGGGAGGGGTTATTGGAGCTTCTGCGGAATGTACTGACCCGTCTTCGTCCGGAACTGAAAGAGGCTGCCAGGGTGAGCCTGTCTGTTACTGCGGCGGTTATGATGATTTCCATTCTCCGAACCTTTTCCGGAAGTGTGAAAACAGCGGCCCAGCTGGCGGGTACAGTGGCGCTGGCGGCCATTCTGTTGTTGAATGCCAATGCCATGATCCGTCTGGGCGCGGACACGGTAACGGAGCTGAGCGAGTACGGCAAATTGCTGCTTCCGATCATGACTGCCGCCATGGCAGCCCAGGGCGGAATAACTGCCTCGGCATCCCTTTACGCGGGAACAGCTGCTTTTGACATGGTGCTGGGCAGCCTGATTTCCAACGTACTGGTGCCTATGGTCTACCTGTTCCTGGCCCTGGCCGCTGCAAACTGCGCGGTTGGGGAAGATGTCTTAAAAAAGATGCGGGACCTGATCAAAGCCGCTGTCAGCTGGTGCCTGAAAACCATTCTCACTGTCTATACCACCTATATGAGTATTACCGGCGTGGTCAGCGGCACTACAGACGCGGCCAAGCTGAAGGCGACGAAGGTGACCATTTCCTCTGTGGTTCCTGTCGTAGGCGGAATTCTGTCAGATGCCTCAGAAGCCGTACTGGTCAGCGCGGGATTGCTGAAAAATGCTGCGGGAATCTATGGGATTCTGGCAATTCTCTCTGTGTTCCTGGAGCCTTTCTTCAAAATTGGCATCCAATATCTGATGCTGAAAGCCACTTCCGCCATCTGTGGGATCTTTGGCGCCAAGGAAATGACTGCGCTGATCGAGGACTTTTCTACGGCTATGGGGCTGCTGCTGGCAATGACCGGCTCGGTATGTCTGCTGCTTCTTATCAGCACGGTCTGCTTCCTGAAAGGGGTGGGATAATGGAAGCACTGCGGCAATATGTTCTTTCTGTGACCGCCGCCGCCATTGTGTGCGGAATTGTGGTTGCCTTGGTGCAGAACTGTGGGGCAAAGGAATGGATCCGTCTGCTTTGCGGCCTGATCCTGGCGTTCACTGCTATCCGGCCCATTGCCCATCTTGACCTGGATGCGCTGACGGAACTGTCCCTGCCGCTGACCCTTGAGGCGGAAAGCGCATCGGCTATGGGAGAAGAAATGGCCCGGCAGGCATTGGTGGATAGCATAAAGGCGGAAGCGGAAGCATATATCTTGGACAAAGCTGCCGCGCTGAATGCTTCCTTAACGGTAGAGGTTACCGTCAGCGAAGACGGCACTCCTGTTCCGCTGGTTGCGAAACTCGGCGGCAGCGTTTCCCCTTACGCCAGACAGCAGCTGGAAAGCCTGATACAGACAGATCTGGGGATCGCAAAGGAGAATCAGCTATGGACTGGGTAAAACTCAAAAGCAGCGGTATGGAGGCCGTAAAGAAGTACCGGTATGTCCTGCTGGTGGTTCTGGCAGGGATTTTGCTCATGGCACTGCCGGAGAGTAAGGAAGAACAGGAGAAACCGGAAAAACCCGTGGAAGCATCTCAGCCGTGTTTGCAGGAATCCCTTACCGACATTCTGAGTCAGATTGCCGGAGCTGGGAAGGTAAAGGTCCTTCTGACCGAAGCGGCAGGGGAGCAGACCATCTACCAAACCGATGAGAATTATGCGGGCAGCGACATCCGGCGGCAAACCGTGTTGGTTACCAATGCCAGCCGGGAGGAAGCCGGTCTGGTCAAGCAGGTCAATCCACCTACTTACCAGGGGGCCATCGTTCTATGCCAGGGAGCTGACAGTGCAAGTGTCCGACTGTCCATTGTGGAAGCGGTGTCCAATGCCACCGGACTTTCCACCGACAAAATCAGCGTATTGAAAATGAAATGAATGGGAGGCATTATTATGAAAGTTTGGAAGAAGAACATGGTGGCTGCCGCAGTATTGGTTACGGTCTGCGCCGGAATTTATGTGAATTGGGTCTATACGGAGAAAAACACGGCTGCCGATCTGACCGACACGCTGGACGCGGAAAAAGTGATGTCTGACGATACTCTGGTGCTCAGCGAGGATATGGCTGCCATTGCGGCAGGGGAGGACGTGAATACCACAGCCACGGATTACTTCGCGGCAGTCCGTCTCTCCCGGCAGCAGGCCAGGGACAGCGCCGTGAACCTGCTGCAGGAGGCTATGGCCTACAGCGGAGAGGATGGTGGTAAGGAAGTGGAATCTGCCATGGAGCTGGAGGAGATCGTCCAGACTGCCCTCAGCGAAGCCCAGATTGAGAGCCTCATCATCGCCAAGGGCTACGCCGACTGTGTGGCCTACATGTCCGGGGAGGGGATTTCCGTGGCTGTGGCTGCTCCGGAGGGAGGACTGCAGCAGGAGGATGTGGCCGTGATCGCGGATATTGTCATGACCCAGTCGGACTACTCTCTGGAGGATATCCGGGTCGTTGAAGTGCAGTGATTTCGTATTATACCCCGGAAGCGTGGCTTTCGGGGTATCTTTTCGAAAAAGAAACAAGGATTGCCACGACAATTGCATGAGTAAATAAATTGTAAACAACTATACTTATCCCCCTTTT
>JBJDYN010000094.1:0-2179 GCA_051867395.1 Faecousia sp.
TATACCGCCCCAAGTCCAGCAGCTCCCGGATACGCTTTGCCGCCTGCTCCCATGTAACCAGGGTGGTATATCGCTTTTGGACAGTGCGCCCGGTGGCAATACGAATACCATCCGCGTCATACCAGATGGCGTATTCCCGGTCATGGATGAAAAGTCCCGCGCCGTTGGTGCCGTAACTCTTTTGCAGGAAAGCGGCATTGTCTTCCAGCGGCTTGTCCTTCATGAAATAGGCGCAGATAATCAGGCGGCTGTTTTGGTCATTGAAACCGATACACAGGGCTTCATCAATGACCTGCTGGGGAAGCTGCGGCTGGGAGAAGAAGGTTTGCTGTTCGCCCTCCTGCTCCGGCGCAAGATAACCGCCGCCCAAAAAGGAGATTTGTTCCTCAAAACTGGGCGGCGGTATAATTCCATCTATGCGTAAATCAGTTCCTGCAGAATCTGCTCCTCCGCTGCTGAGCGGAAGTTGTTCATCAGCCCCACCCATTTCATCTGGTCGCTGGCTTTCATCTCCTCCGTCACGCCCTCGGCCTGCGCCATCTGTGTGACGATTCTCTCCATCCGGTTCCGGGCTGTCTGCTCGATCTCCATCAGGTGACTGTGGAGCTGCCCCGTGGTCAGAAGATTCGTGTAGGTCACTTTCCGGCTCTGCTGCAGGAATCTGCGGCGCATCAATGCGTACTTCCCAAGGGGAATCTGGGGTTCCTGGGGTGGGAGAAGGTTGGGTAACCAATAATCCCCCTGCTTCGTGTAGGTGATCTGTGTCATGGTTCATGCTCCTTTCCGGTTGGTTTTCAACTACAGCATACTCCTTTTGGGCTGCATCTTCAAATGTGCGATTTTGCTGCCGCTGCAAGGACAGCACCGTGCGGGCAATTTCGGACAGGCACATCTGGGAAATGTCGCTGGTGGCCGTACCCAGGGCGTTGATGGTCTGCAAGGTATTGAAGCCGCTGATGTAGCTGAAATCCTCCGGGGTAAAATGCTTAGAAGGATCAATGCCGCAGCGCACCAGCAGCATATAGCCGATGCTGTTTTGGAGCATTGGCTTGAATATGGCTTCCAGGGATTCCTCGTCCAGCGGCTCTAAAAAGCTGCCTTCCTTATAATAAATGAGCTGCGCCAAGTAATCCTGAAAGTTATCCTCCATGACATTGGTAGCTGCCGAAAGCAAGGCGTCCCCAAGACTCTCCTTGTTCCCCAGTGCGCCGAAGCTGTTTTCCAGCGTTTCCACAATCGCCTGTTCCTGCTCTGGGCGCACCGTCCAGATAGGAACCGGGCGGGGATGCCGCCCTTCATGGGTATCTGCAATGTCGAAGTAGTATTTGATTCGCGCCTGCCCATTGCTGTCGCTGTCCAGCATAGCGATACCCTTGGAGCCGCGATTGACCCACCGTCCGAACCGCTGGTTCCAGCCCTGCCGCCCTTCAATGGGCAGGACTGCGGTGGCATCCGGGCGTTGGGCGTACAGAAGGATTTGTTTATCAAAGGAAAGACGGAAGTTATAGCAGGCAGTAGTCAGAAATTTGGGCCAGACCTCCGGCGCAGCTACCTCTCCAACCGTCTGCAAATACAAATCCGTAATCCGTTCATATTTTGATGCCATCGGCACACCTCCCGGCTATCAGCGTTCGTCACGGTCTTTGGCTTTTGGACGAATAGGAATGCCCTGCTCGTCATAGTTCTTGGGATCGGCGGCAGGGGTTTCCCAGCCGAACATGGAACCGGCTACCATAGCTGCCTCCTGTGCTTTGGTCACGCCATTGGCAGCATTGGCGGCGGTTGCCCCCTCCCTTGGGGAAGCATCCTGCGGGAAAATCCCCGTGGGGGTATATCCCTTTTCACCCTTGGTAATGACGATCATTTCCCCTGTGGATTCCAGAGCACTGAAGCATTTGTCAGGCAAGGACGAACGCAGGGGAATCGTTTTTACGCTATTGTGCTGCATTCGCTCCGCAAATTCGCAGATATGATAGAGATTGTTCCCGACCTCCAGATGCGTTTCATCGATATAGCGGCAGGTCTGCTTCAATTTTTCGCCGGAGGGAAGCGTCATGCGGATTCTGTCGCCGTCCGGAATCCGAAACACTTCCTTATAGTCCGGGGTGATGAAACGGATACCTCTTTCCGCCTGCCGCATGTGCCGGTCCAGCCATTGCCGGATGTAGCAATAGCAGTA